>NZ_JAVLFP010000054.1:0-92455 GCF_046052825.1 Limnohabitans sp. | reverse complement strand
TGATGTAGACCTTGTGGTCTTTGAGCATGGTTTTGACGGTATCGCGCAGCAGCGTAGCGTAGTGGCCCGACAGGGGGGCGACGATCAGCACGACCGGCTGATCCTTGATCGCTACCAGCGTGTCGGTGTCGTCCGTCAGGCGCTTAAAGCGCAGCAAATTGCAAAAAGGCCGGCTCCACTCGGTGCGCTCGTGGATGGCCACTTCGACGCCGTTGACCTCGACCGAGCGCAGACCAAATTCGGGCTTTTCGTAGTCCTTGGCCAAACGGTGCATCAGCTCGTAGCTGGCGGCCATGCGCTGGGAAAACGGGCTTTGGGCCAGGGGCGAGACCGGGTTGGAGAGCGATTTGGCCGCGAAATTGGCCAAATCGGAAAAAGGCTCCATCAATGCGCGCTGGGTCTCGTAAAGCTCGTAAAGCATGCGACTGTCCTTTAGAAATGTTGCAGTGCAATATAACAGCAATCGCGCTGACAAAGCCTTACATTGTGTAAACCATGCGACGGTTTTGGCAGCGCAAAGGGCGGTTTACACCACCTTGGCGATGGACTCGCAAACGTAGGCCAGATTTTTGCTGTTCAGCGCCGCTACGCACATGCGCCCGGTGTCGGTGCCGTAAACACCAAACTCGTTGCGCAGGCGCACCATTTGGTCTTTGCTCAGGCCAGAGTAGCTGAACATGCCGATTTGGCTGGTGATAAAGCCCATATCGCGCTGTACGCCCGCCGCTTTGAGGCCCTCGACCAGCTTTTGGCGCATGGCCTTGATGCGCACGCGCATCTCACCCAATTCTTTTTCCCACAAGGCGCGCAACTCGGGGTTGCCCAACACCGCGGCCACCACGGCACCGCCATGGATGGGCGGGTTGGAGTAGTTGGTGCGAATGACGATCTTGAGTTGGCTCAGCACGCGGCCAGCTTCTTCTTTGTCGGCACACAGCACGCTCAAAGCGCCCACGCGTTCGCCGTACAAGCTGAAGCTCTTGGAGAACGAGGTGGAGACAAAAAAGCACAAACCGGCTGCTACAAACTTGTTGATCACAGCGCCGTCTTCGTGGATGCCATGGCCAAAACCTTGGTACGCCATGTCCAAGAAAGCGGTCAGGTTTTTGGCTTTGACCACGCTCACCACTTGGTCCCACTGCGCAGGGGTGATGTCGTAGCCGGTGGGGTTGTGGCAGCAGGCATGCAAGACCACGATGGTGCCTGCCGCAGCTGCGTTGAGCGAGGCCAGCATGCCGTCGAAGTTGACGCCACGCTTGGCGGCGTCGTAGTAGGCATAGGTCTCGACCTTGAAACCTGCGTTGGTGAACAAAGCACGGTGGTTTTCCCAGCTGGGGTCGGAAATCAACACGATGGCGTTGGGGCTGAGGTGCTTCAAGAAGTCAGCACCAATTTTCAGACCACCGGTGCCACCAATGCCTTGCACCGTGGCCACGCGGCCAGAGGTGACGGGCTCAGAGTCTGCGCCAAACACCAAGCCCTTGACGGCGCTGTCATAGGCGGCAATGCCGTCGATGGGCAAATAGCCGCGGGCGGTGGGCTTGTCCATCATGGTTTTTTCCGCCTTTTGCACGCATTCCAGCAGGGGCAGTTTGCCGTTGTCGTCGAAGTACACGCCCACACCAAGGTTGACTTTGTTGGGGTTGGTGTCGGCGGCAAATTGCTCATTCAAACCCAAGATAGGGTCGCGGGGTGCCATTTCGACAGCGGTAAACATTGACATCGTCAGTCCTTGATCACAGATAAATAAAAGGGGTTTAGGGCAGAAGGCGCAGTCTGCGGTAGGCTAGTGCGCTCAGCCTGAATTTTAAGGGCCTGCGAGATTGTCTTTTTGCCAAGTTATGTCCACACCCTTTGAAGTTGTTTCAGACGCCACCGTCGCCCCGGCCACCGGGCAAATGGTTCGCTATCCCGGCTCTCCGTTTGAGCTTTTCCAACCTTACCCCCCTGCAGGAGACCAACCCACGGCGATCACCGAGTTGATCGACGGCATCAACGATGGTGAGGTGTTCCAAACCTTGCTGGGTGTCACAGGTTCGGGCAAGACCTTCACCATGGCCAATGTGATTGCCCAATTGGGGCGGCCTGCCATTATTTTTGCGCCCAACAAAACTTTGGCGGCACAGCTCTACAGCGAGTTTCGTGAGTTTTTCCCCAACAACGCGGTGGAGTATTTCGTCAGTTACTACGACTACTACCAGCCCGAGGCCTATGTGCCGCAGCGTGATTTGTTCATCGAAAAAGACAGTGCCATCAACGAGCACATCGAGCAAATGCGTTTGAGCTGTACCAAAAGCATCTTGGAGCGGCGTGATGTGATTGTGGTGGCCACTGTCTCGGCCATTTACGGCATTGGCGAGCCCGAGAGCTACCACCAAATGGTGATGACGGTTCGCGCGGGGGACAAGGTCGGGCAGCGTGACGCGATTGCACAGCTTGTGCGCATGCAGTACGAGCGCAACGACCATGACTTCACACGTGGCAAGTTCCGTGTGCGGGGCGACACCATTGACGTGTTCCCTGCCGAGCACTCGGAGCTGGCCATCCGCATCGAGTTGTTTGACGACGAGATCGAAAGCTTGCAGCTGTTCGATCCCCTCACCGGGCGCATTCGACAAAAAATCCCACGCTTCACCATCTACCCCTCCAGCCACTACGTGACGCCCCGTGACCGGGTCCTGGCTGCTGTAGAAACCATCAAAGTGGAATTGGCGCAGCGCTTGAAGGAACTGGTGGGCATGAACAAATTGGTGGAAGCGCAACGCTTGGAGCAGCGCACCCGCTTTGACTTGGAAATGCTGTCTGAAATTGGCCACTGCAAAGGCATTGAGAACTACACCCGCCATCTGTCGGGCGCGGCACCCGGTGAGCCACCCAGCACCTTGACCGATTACATGCCCAAAGACGCCGTGATGTTTTTGGACGAAAGCCACGTGATGATGGGCCAACTCGGCGGCATGTACAACGGCGACCGTGCACGCAAAACCACCTTGGTGGAGTACGGCTTTCGCTTGCCCAGCGCCTTGGACAACCGGCCACTGAAGCTGGAAGAGTTTGAAAAACGCATGCGCCAGGTGGTGTTTGTCTCCGCCACTCCTGCGGACTACGAAAAGACTCACTCTGGGCGCGTGGTGGAGCAGCTGGTGCGGCCAACGGGCTTGGTCGATCCCTTGGTTGAAGTGCGCCCCGCGACCCACCAAGTGGACGATGTGCTGCAAGAAATTCGCATCCGCGTGGACCTCAAAGAGCGGGTCTTGATCACCACCTTGACCAAGCGCATGGCCGAACAACTGACGGACTATTTGACCGACAACGGCGTCAAGGTGCGCTACTTGCACAGCGACATCGACACGGTGGAGCGGGTCGAGATCTTGCGCGACTTGCGCCTGGGCACCTTTGACGTGCTGGTGGGCATCAACCTGTTGCGCGAGGGCATCGATTTGCCCGAGGTGTCCTTGGTGGCCATTCTGGACGCTGACAAAGAAGGCTTTCTGCGCTCCGAGCGCAGCCTGATTCAAACCATTGGTCGGGCCGCCCGTAACCTCAGCGGCAAAGCCATTCTCTATGCCGACCGCATGACCGAGTCGATGAAGAAAGCCATTGGCGAGACCGAGCGACGTCGCGCCAAGCAGGTGGCCCACAACGAATCCCATGGCATCACGCCACGTGGTGTCTTCAAGCAGGTGCGCGATTTGATCGATGGGGTTTACAGCGAGAAGGCGGGCAAAGAAGCACAGGCCCGAGAAATCCAAAAGGCCAAGTTTGAAGACATGAGCGAGCGAGACGTGGCCAAGGAGATCAAGCGTTTGGAAAAACTCATGATGGAGCATGCGCGCAATCTGGAGTTCGAGAACGCGGCCCGAGTGCGCGACCAATTGGCCTCGCTGCGTGAGCAGGCATTTGGTGGCGCTGGGCACGACAACGTGGTGGTGTTGGCGCAACAAGCCTGACGCGTGAGAGCCCAGACAGGCGCTGTTTTGTCCTGGACAAATTGCCCAAATGAGCCAGTACCCGAGCAAATCGATGGGGTTTATGGTATAGTTGACTCAATTAGTCGACAAATGCCTCACCCCTGAAAGGAGCTTGCCATGCGTCTCACCACCAAAGGTCGTTTTGCTGTGACCGCCATGATTGATTTGGCCTTGCGCCAAAACAACGGGCCCGTCACCTTGGCGGCCATCAGCCAGCGCCAACAAATTTCTCTGTCTTACCTAGAACAACTGTTTGGCAAGCTGCGCCGCAATGATTTGGTCGAGTCCACCCGCGGTCCTGGCGGCGGTTACTCTCTGGGTCGCAAGGCGGCTGACATCACGGTGGCTGACATCATTGTGTCGGTCGACGAACCCATCGATGCCACCCACTGCGGTGGCAAAGAGAACTGTTTGGGTGAAACCGGCCGCTGCATGACCCACGAGTTGTGGTCGTCTTTGAACCAGCGCATGGTCGAGTTCTTGGATTCGGTCACCTTGCAAAAGTTGGTCGATGAGCAACTCGCCAAAGGTGTGGAAATCGAAAACAAGCCCGCCATTCGTCGCGCCATCTCCAGCATGCCGGTGGTCAAACCCATCCGCGTCAACGCCCCCAATTCGGTGTTTGCCTTGGGCAATGCCTTCGCCAAAAGCTAACCCCTTTTTTCCAGAGCTCGTATCCACATGACGCCTCATTTCCCGATTTATCTCGACTACGCTGCAACCAACCCCGTTGACCCACGCGTGGTCGATGCCATGATTCCTTGGTTGCGTGAGAACTTTGGCAACCCCGCATCCCGCAGCCACGCTTGGGGCTGGGCGGCCGAAGAAGCGGTTGAAAAAGCCCGTGCCGATGTGGGTGCCTTGATTGGCGCCGATCCGCGCGAAATTGTCTGGACATCGGGTGCCACGGAGTCCAACAACCTGGCCTTGAAAGGTGCTGCGCACTTTTACAAGTCCAAAGGCAAGCACCTGATCACCGTCAAAACTGAGCACAAGGCTGTGCTCGACACCATGCGTGAGTTGGAGCGTCAAGGCTTTGAAGTGAGCTACCTCGACGTGCAAGAAGACGGCATGCTGAGCATGGACGTGCTCAAAGCCGCCATTCGCCCCGACACCATTTTGATCAGCGTGATGCACGTGAACAACGAAATTGGCGTGATCCAAGACATCACCGCCATTGGGCAACTCTGCCGCGACAAAGGCATCATCTTTCACGTCGATGCGGCGCAATCGACTGGCAAGGTCGAGATCGACATGCAAACACTGCCTGTGGACTTGATGAGCCTGGCCTCACACAAAACCTATGGCCCCAAGGGCATTGGCGCACTCTACGTGCGCCGTAAACCTCGCGTGCGTTTGGAGGCACAAATTCACGGCGGAGGCCACGAGCGCGGCATGCGCAGTGGCACCTTGCCTACACACCAATGCGTCGGTATGGGGGAGGCCTTCCGGTTGGCCAAATTGGAGATGGCGCAAGACGTGGCCAAAGCCCGCGCTTTGCAAAAGCGCTTGCTTGACGGCTTGTCCGACATGGAGCAGGTGTTTGTCAACGGCAACCTCGAGCACCGTGTTCCGCACAACCTCAACATCAGCTTCAACTATGTGGAAGGTGAGTCGCTGATCATGGGCATCAAAGGCTTGGCTGTGTCGTCTGGCTCTGCCTGCACCTCGGCCAGCTTAGAGCCCAGCTATGTGCTGCGCGCCTTGGGCCGCAGCGATGAGTTGGCGCACAGCAGTTTGCGCATGACGATTGGCCGCTTCAGCACCGAAGAAGAAATCGATTACGCCGTGGCCACCATTCGCGAGAACGTGGCCAAGCTGCGTGACCTCAGCCCCCTGTGGGACATGTACAAAGACGGCATCGACATCAGCACCATCCAATGGGCTGCGCATTAAACAAGAGACGGAAGTTACACCATGGCATACAGCGAAAAGGTCATTGACCACTATGAAAACCCCCGCAATGTGGGCTCGTTTGACAAAGGCGACGAGTCTGTAGGCACTGGCATGGTCGGTGCACCGGCCTGTGGTGACGTGATGAAGTTGCAGATCAAAGTCAACCCTGTCACGGGCGTGATCGAAGACGCACGTTTCAAAACCTACGGGTGTGGCTCTGCCATTGCTTCAAGCTCCCTGGTGACCGAGTGGGTCAAGGGCAAAACCCTGGACCAAGCCGCGGCCCTCAAAAACAGCGAAATCGCTGAAGAGCTGGCCTTGCCGCCCGTCAAAATTCACTGCTCCATCTTGGCCGAAGACGCCATCAAGGCCGCCGTGGATGATTACAAAAAGAAACACGCCCACTGATTCACTGAGTACAAGATGTCCGTCACTTTGACAGAAGCCGCTGCACGGCATGTGACCCGCTACTTGGCCAAACGTGGCAAAGGTGTGGGCGTTCGTTTGGGGGTCAAAACCACGGGGTGTTCTGGCTTGGCTTACAAGCTCGAATACGTCGACGAGTCCTCGCCTGAGGACGTCATTTTTGAAGACCATGGCGTCAAGGTGTTGGTCGATCCCAAAAGCTTGGCCTACATCGATGGCACGCAGTTGGACTTTGTGCGCGAAGGTTTGAACGAAGGCTTCAAGTTCCTCAATCCGAACGAACGCGACCGCTGCGGCTGCGGTGAATCGTTCCGGATCTGACGTGAGCGCGTCAGACCAGCCGCTGTCGGCCCAGCTGGCAGTCAGCGACTTTGCGCTGTTTGAACTTCCTCAGCGTTTTGCCCAGAACCGGGCAGAGCTCGATGCCCGTTGGAAAGACCTGCAGCGCGAAGCGCACCCCGACAAATTTGCTTCTCAAGGCACCGCAGCGCAACGCGTGGCCATGCAATGGTCGGTGCGCATCAACGAGGCCTACCAACGCCTCAAAGATCCCTTGCGCCGCGCGGCTTACCTGTGTGAGTTGGGTGGCGCACCCATCCAGGCCGAAAACAACACGGCTATGCCCTCCACCTTTTTGATGCAGCAAATGAGCTGGCGCGAAGACTTGGACGACGCCAAAGATTTGTCCGCCCTAGAGGCCTTGCACGACACCGTGACCCAAGCCCACCGCGAAGGCTTGCAGCGCTGTGAACATTGCATTGATGAAGCGAACGATTTATCTCAGGCCGCCCAAGAGGTGAGGGCCTTGATGTTCATCGAGCGCTTCGCCCGCGACATCGAACAGCGCCTTGACGCGCTCGATCCAAACTAAGACACACCTTGCCCTGAAGCGACAATACACACATGGCTTTGTTACAGATTTCAGAACCCGGTCAAGCCCCCGATCCGCACCAACGTCGCATCGCGGTAGGCATCGACCTGGGCACCACCCACTCTTTGGTGGCCAGTGTGCGCCACGGCGTGGCCGAGTGTTTGCCCGACGGCGATGGCGACGTCATCTTGCCTTCTGCGGTGCGCTATTTGGAAGGCGACGGCCGTCAGATTGGCCGCGCCGCTCTGCTGGCGCAGGCCGACGATCCACAAAACACCTTGGTGTCGGTCAAACGTTTCATGGGCCGCGGCGTGTCCGACATTGCCAACCGCGACCAACTGCCTTACCAATTCATCGACAAACCCGGCATGTTGGCCATTCACACCCGCGCAGGCGACAAGTCGCCGGTGGAGGTGAGCGCCGAGATTTTGGCGACTTTGCGTTTTCGCGCCGAAGACAGCTTCAACGACGACCTGTATGGTGCTGTGATCACCGTGCCTGCGTACTTTGACGATGCGCAACGCCAAGCCACCAAAGACGCAGCCCAATTGGCCGGCTTGAACGTGCTGCGCTTGATCAACGAGCCCACTGCTGCTGCCATCGCCTACGGTTTGGACCAAGCCAGCGAGGGCGTGTACGCCGTGTACGACTTGGGGGGCGGCACCTTTGATATCTCCATCTTGCGCCTCACGCGCGGCGTGTTTGAAGTCCTCTCCACGGGCGGGGACTCGGCCTTGGGCGGAGACGATTACGACCGTGCATTGGTCGAGCATGTGCAAGCTGCCACCGCGTGTCGCATTGACACACCAGCCGACAAAGCCCGTGTGCTGGTGGCTGCACGTGCGTGCAAAGAAGCCTTGTCGTCCAGCATGAGCGCCACGTTTGCCGTGTCGCTCACCAGCGGTGAATTGACCCACACGGTGTCGCGTGCAGCGTTTGAGGCGGCCACGGTCGCACTCACCCAACGCACCTTGGCTGCCGTGCGCAAAGCCTTGCGCGATGCCCAGCTCAGCAAAGAAGATGTGCAGGGTGTGGTCATGGTGGGGGGCTCCACCCGCATGCCGCAAATTCAATCGGCGGTCGAGGCCTTGCTGGGTCGCGCACCACTCAACAACCTCAACCCAGATGAGGTGGTGGCCTTGGGCGCGGCCATTCAAGCCAACCAATTGGCTGGCAACAACCCCGATGGCGAGCTGTTGCTGCTGGATGTGATTCCGCTGTCCCTAGGCATTGAGACCATGGGCGGCTTGGTCGAGCGCATCGTGCCACGCAACCAAACCATTCCAACCGCCATGGCGCAAGATTTCACCACCTACCAAGACGGCCAAACCGCCTTGGCCTTGCATGTGGTGCAGGGCGAGCGTGACTTGGTGGCCGATTGCCGCGGCTTGGCGCGTTTTGAGTTGCGCGGTATCCCGCCCATGGCCGCAGGTGCTGCACGCATCCGTGTGACCTTTACGGTCGACGCCGACGGTTTGCTCAGCGTCGCAGCGCGCGAGCAAATGAGCGGCGTGGAGGCCAGCATCACCGTCAAGCCGAGCTACGGTTTGTCGGACGATCAAATTGCCCACATGCTGCAAGACAGTTTCAAAACCGCAGAACAAGACATTCATGCGCGTGCCTTGGTGGAGGCCCGGGTCGATGCCGACCGCATGTGGCTGGCCACCCAAAGCGCCTTGCAAGCCGATGGTGACTTGCTCTCGCCCGAATCGCGAACCCACATCGACGCACTGATGGCGGCCACCTTGGCGGCCAAACCGTTGAGTGATGCCGCTGCGATTGAAGCCGCTACCGAAGCGCTGGCCAAAGGCACAGAAGCCTTTGCCGCTCAGCGCATGAACCGTGGAATCCAGCACGCCTTGGCTGGTCAAAATATCGAGACCCTGTAATGCCTGTCATCAAAATCTTGCCCCATGCCGAACTGTGTCCACAAGGTGCAGAACTGCAAGTTGCTTCGGGCAGCACCATCTGCGAAGCCTTGTTGGAGAACCACATCCACATCGAGCATGCCTGCGACATGAGCTGCGCTTGCACCACCTGCCATGTGGTGGTGCGTGAAGGATTCAACTCGCTCAACGAATTGGAAGAGACCGAAGAGGACTTGCTCGATCGCGCTTGGGGCTTAGAGCCCAATTCACGATTGAGCTGTCAAGCCATCGTGGCGCAACAAAACTTGGTGGTGGAAATTCCAAAATACACCATCAACCACGCCAAAGAAAACCACTGACCATGCGTCAAATTTTTCTAGACACCGAAACCACGGGTTTGTCGGCCGATGCAGGCGACCGCATCATCGAGATTGGGTGTGTCGAGTTGTTCAACCGCAAGCTCACGGGCAACAACCTGCACTTCTACCTGAACCCAGAGCGCGACAGCCATGAGGACGCGCTCAAAGTGCACGGCATCAGCAACGAGTTTTTGCGTGACAAACCCAAATTCGCTGAGGTGGCGCAGCAATTGGTGGACTATCTCCAAGGCGCCGACATTCTGATTCACAACGCCCCTTTCGATGTGAGCTTCCTCAACAAAGAGTTGAGCCAAGTGGGGCACAAGCCCTTTGGCGCCTACGTCAACAGCATCGCCGACACCTTGGTGATGGCCAAGGAAATGTTTCCCGGCAAACGCAATTCGTTGGATGCTTTGTGCGACCGTCTGGAGGTCGACAATTCTGGGCGCACCCTGCACGGGGCTTTGCTGGACGCCGAATTGCTGGCCGACGTTTACATCAACATGACGCGTGGCCAAGATGCACTGTTGATGGAAGCCGAGACTTCGGATGACCAAACGCGCACCACAGAATATGTGGACCTCAGTGCTTTGGTGTTGCCCGTGATCGTGGCGTCTGAACAAGAACTGTCGCAACACCAAGACGTGCTGACCCAACTCGACAAGTCCAGTGGCGGGCAAACCGTGTGGCGAAAAGCAGAAAATTCTGTGGCATAATACGGGTCTTTCCAGAGATGGAAAAGGGCGGTTAGCTCAGGGGTAGAGCACTGCATTCACACTGCAGGGGTCACAAGTTCGAAACTTGTACTGCCCACCAAAAATACCTAATGAAATCAAGCACTTAGAGGAAACTCTAGGTGCTTTTTCTTATGTCAAAAGTAGTATGGTCCTTCTATACTACTTGTCATAGATTTTTCAATGTCTTTTCATAGATTTTTGATACCAAAATCAAAACAAATCTATCTCCAACATTCTTCAATATTGGACTTCTAAAAGACGTTAGCATTTTTAGTCTAGCCTTCGAGCCGTTGAGGCTAAAAATTTACTCAGCTTGAAAAAATCGCTACGTTTGTTTTGAGCAGGGTTCTGCTACCAAAATAGGGCTCGAACTAATTTCGGGGAAAGTTCGGATCTAGATTCGGTAGCCGCGTAAGCTCCCCCAATCGGTGAACAAGTTGAAAATAGAGACATCCATTTCTTTGGAGATGAGAGATGAGGAAGTCGAAATTTACGGAAAGCCAAATTCTTGGGATCTTGGGCGAGGGTGAATCTGGTTTACCCGTCGCTGAGGTTTGCCGCAAGCACGGTATCAGCAACGCGACCTATTACCAGTGGAAGAGCAAGTATTCAGGTGTTTCTGCCAGTGAACTCAAACGTATCAAGGACCTTGAAGCTGAGAACAGTAAGCTCAAGCGCATGTATGCAGAACTGGCGCTAGAGAACACTGCCATCAAAGATGTTTTGTCCCGAAAGTTCTAACGCCGACAGCCAAGCGTGCTGTGATTGATTCGATGGTTGTGGACCATCAACTCTCCCGAAGCAAGGCTTGCAAATTAGTGGGTTTATCGCGGTCGGCGTTGTACAAACCCAAGACAGACTGGGCTGCCAAAGATGCGCCAGTTGTTGAGGCATTGAATGCGATTGTTGCCGTGCGTGCGCGCTGGGGGTTTTGGAAGTGCTTCACGCGGATGCGTAAAGATGGCCTTCCTTGGAACCACAAGCGCGTGTACAGGGTGTATTGCGATATGAGGCTCAACATGAAACGGCGAACTAAAAAGCGGTTTATTACACGTGAGCGTCAGCCGCTTGGGGGCTCAACGCAGTTGAATCAAGTGTGGGCGCTAGACTTCATGCGCGACACGCTCTATGACGGTCGGCCATTTCGAACACTCAATGTGATTGACGAAGGCAACCGAGAGGCATTGCGTATCGAGTGCGGGACATCTATTCCATCAGCTCGGCTGGTGAGGGCCATGAATCAGATGATTGAGGTCTACGGTGCGCCTGAGGCGATTCGAATGGACAATGGCCCCGAAATGACGTCCGAGACGTTCATAGAATGGGCGAAGGAAAAGGGAATTGCGCTGCTGTTTATTCAGCCTGGCAAACCCAATCAGAATGCATTTGTTGAGCGGTTCAACAGAAGCTTCAGGGATGAAGTTCTTGATGCCAATTTATTCAACTCAATTGCTGAGGCTCAAGAGGCCGCTGAGGCTTGGGTGATGGATTACAACGAGTTCAGACCCCATGACTCCCTCGGTAATAAAACTCCCATGGAGTTCATGCCGAGGACATTTAAAACAGGAATCTCTAGTTTTGAATTGTCTACCTGATGGGGGAGCTTACGGATTGTCTTATTGCCATCCTGGGATGTATGGATTGCTCTTAATGGTGGAGGCCGTGCGTCAACTCAGGGGAGACTGTGGGGCTCGGCAAGTGGATCAATGCAAATTGGCCGTTGCTCATGGTAACGGGGGCGTTCTTTCAAGCCAGGCAACCTTGGTGCTCGGAAGTGACCCCAGTTAAACGCTACTTTTATAGCCTGTGTTTTTTCTAATTCTCAATGTGCAAGCATGGATTCTTGCAATTAACAATTTCAGGATCACACTGACACTCGCTCGAAGATAGCGGCTAAACCTTGGCCGCCGCCGATGCACATGGTTTCAAGCCCGTAACGAACGCTTCTTCGATCCATCTCGCGCAGTAAGGTCGCGAGGATACGGACTCCTGAAGCCCCTACAGGGTGTCCAAGCGATATGCCAGAACCGTTAACGTTGACTCGATCGAAATCAGATTTCCCTAGCCCCCAACATTTGGTTACTGCGAGTACTTGAGACGCAAAGGCCTCATTGAGTTCAATGAGGTCAATCTGGTTCAAATTTAATTTGGCACGCTGCAAGGCTTTTTCTGTGGCAGGTACTGGGCCAATGCCCATCCTGTTGGGTTCTACGCCGGCCGCTGCCCAACTTGCTAATTTTGCTAACGGGCGAAGTCCTAATGCCTCGGCCTTTTCCCGCGAAGTAACAATACACGCTGCGGCCGCATCATTTTGGCTACTTGCATTTCCAGCTGTCACAGTTGCGTGAGGATCAATAGTTAGACGGATGGGATGAAGTTTTGAAAGCGACTCTATCGTAGTGTCCTCGCGAGGGTGTTCATCCTTACACAGCACGTTTACGACAGATCCACGGCCTTTCACACCAACAGGAACAATCTCTTCATTGAACACGCCAGAATTTTGCGCTGCCACTGCCCGCATGTGCGAGTTAAAGGCCAAGTGGTCTTGGTCTTGTCGACTGATTGAGTATTCACGGCGGAGGTTTTCTGCAGTCTCTACCATTCCACCAGCCACTGGGAAATGCATACCACCGGCGGTAATGCGTCCTCTGGCTATTCGGTCTGATAGGGGCGTACCCTCACCTTTTACGCCCCATCGCAATCCCAAGGCGTAATGCTCGGCTTGACTCATGCTTTCTGCACCACCAGCTACAACCAGATCAGCAACACCTGTTTGAATGCGCATGGCCGCGTCGATGACAGCCTGAAGGCCCGAACCACAGCGCCTGTCAATTTGCAGTCCAGGTACCGATACGGCGAGGCCTGCATCAAGCGAAGCGACTCTTCCAATGGCAGGTGCTTCACCGTTCGGATAGCACTGCCCGAAAATAACATCGTCAATGTCTTCTGATCTTAATTTGCATCTTTTAACCAACTCCAAGATTACCGTCGATGCCAATTCCGCGGCTGGGACATCACGGAACATCCCACCATATCGACCAATTGGAGTTCTTAAGGGCTCGCAAATATAAGCGTCTCTCATGGTCATCCTTTTTTCTAAAAACAGAATTAGATTGTCAATGGCAATGGCTAGCTCAATCAAACAATTATTTGCTCATGCGGGTGTTAAGAAGGGACGGGCATTGCTGAGCATAGGCTCAATAAGCTAGAGTGCTATAAAAATTTTTAACCACTTACGCTCGGATTTGAACGCAAGCGTTTTACAAAAAATTCAGGTCTGCGATATGCGTGGTTTAACGTTTTATAGGTAACCAATTACCATTTTCAAACTTCATAAACCTGAGAGGCAGCAGTACCACATTGTCTGGACCGAAGTTCATGACGCCGTTGATCCCTGGATAATCTTTAAGACTCTTTAAGGCTTGACGAATTCCATCAGGCGAATCTCCGCCTTTAGCGATTGCGGCCGCGTACATCTTGACTGCATCGTAAAAATAGGGACCATAGAGATCAGGTTCCTTGTTGAAGCGTTTGCGATACCGTTCAATGAATGCTTGCACGCTCGGACTCGAATCATCCCAGCGTGGCGAACCGCTGATGAATCCATTGGCTGCAGGTCCCGCTATATCGCCAAAGGCTTTGTTCTGAACCGAACCATGGCTCATGAATTGAGCTTTCACACCCAGTTCAGATGCCTGTCGCACGAGTAAGCCCGCCTCGGCGTAATAAGCATACGCGACCACCAACGGAGCTTTTGTGGCGCCAATACGCGTGATTTGAGAACGAAAATCGCGACCGCCTTTTTCGATGACCTCTTCAGCCACGATGGTGCCACCGGCTTTCTTGAATTCTTCAATAAAGATCGCGCTGAGCGTCTTGCCATAAGAACTGTTTTCATAGACGACTGCGGCTGTTTTGAGACCCAGTGTTTTGATTGCGTACTCGGCGATCTCTCGTTCTTCATCATCGGCCAGAGGGTAATTGGAAAAAACCGTTGGTCCACCCTTTCGGATCTCGGGTGTGATGGCGCCTACCGCGATCATTGGCACCTTTGTCTCACGAGACAGTGCAAACTGCGGCAAAATGACCCCCGTCATTGTAGAGATCATCGCTGGCACTTTATCGATTTCTACTAACTTCCTGAATTCAGCAACGCCATCCTTGGGCTGATTTTTGCTGTCGCCCATCACCAGCTTGATCGGACGGCCATTGATACCGCCAGAGGCATTGATCTCTTCTTCAGCGAGCACCGCACCGCGATTAAAGTCGGCGCCGTAGTCGGCCGTGGGTCCAGTCATCGGCAAGATGATGCCGATCTTGTAGGGGGCCCCGACTGCTGGCTGGGCGCTGGCGGTAAGTGGAACTCCTATCGCTAATGTGGTCGCGAATATCGCGCCAAGCCTGGTTAAAGTAAGACGTTTCATTTGCTCTCCTCCTGTGTTGTTGGTTCCTGTTCGGGTTCACTCAAATAGACGTGCCGCAGCACATCGGAATCACGATAGCGCTCGACCGGCCCGTGGCTGATCAAGCGCCCTGCTCGGATGACAAAGACCGAGTCCACGATGCGCAGCACCTGCTGAGCCTGTTGCTCAACAATGAGTACAGAGGTGCCAAGTTTGTTGCGTATTGATACGATCGTATCGAATACCTGAGACACCATCATGGGCGCTAGACCGATCGAAGGTTCGTCGATCAAGAGCAACTTAGGACGCAGCATGAGCGCCATTCCGAACGCCAGCATTTGCCGCTCTCCGCCAGACAGAGCACCCGCTCGCTGGGCTTTGCGTTGGGCCAGAATTGGAAAGGCCTCAATCACCTCTTCAGAACGCAAGGCCAGTTCTCTATTTGCGAGGGTAAAGCCGCCCATGCGAAGATTCTCACCAACTGTGAGGTCACGAAACACGCGCGCGCCCTGAGGAACAAAAGCTATACCCGCTTTGATGCAGTTCAGCGGCGTTCCCTGAGAAATATCATGGTCGTTAAATTTAATCAGCCCATGCCGCACGGGGATCATCCCGAACACGGCACGTAAAACGCTGGACTTGCCAGCTCCGTTTGGCCCGATCACAGCGCCTAGCGTCCGATCCTCTAATGTGAGGTCGATATTAAAGAGTACCTGTTTCTTGCCGTAAAAAGCATCAAGTTTTTGGATGTTTAGCATGACGACCTTATGCGCTCAGACCCAGATAGGTGTGCATCACCGATTCGTTGCGACGCACCTCGTCGGGTGTGCCTTCAGCGATCTTAGTTCCTTGATGCAGCACGATCACCCAGTCCGACAACCGCATCACGATTTCGACGTTGTGCTCAATCAGAAGAATGGTGCAGCCCAATGCGACAAGTGCCTTCATCCGGGCGCAAAAATCGTCAACCATTGCTGGACTCAACCCCGATGTTGGTTCATCGAGTAGCAACAAATCACCTTTAGCAGCTACCAGTCGACCCAGTGTCAGTAGCTTTTGCTGTCCGTAGGAGAGCTGTTCGGCGAGGGTGTCGACCTGGTGCAATATCACTAGGTCATCCAGAATCTGGTGAGCCCGAGCTTGAGTGACTTGCGCCTCATCGCGCAGCGTCTGACCACCCCAAATGGCTCGAAGGATGCTCTCTCCTTTTTGATGGGGAACGGCTGCCTGAACGTTGTCTAGTGAGGTCAATCGGTTGAAAAGCCTCAACTCTTGGAAACTGCGTGAAATGCCTGTGCGAGCTATTTTGTGTGGTGGCTGACCATCGATACGCTCGCCTCGAAATCGTATGCTGCCCGCATCTGGTGCAAGATAACCTGTAATCAGGTTGAAAACCGTCGTTTTACCAGCTCCGTTGCCCCCAATCAGGCTGGTAATGCGTCCGGGTTGTACCCCGAAACTGAGATCTTGTACCGCAGCGATTCCGCCGAAGCGCCGAGAGATTTGGTCGAGCTCAAGGATGGCACTCATTTGAGAACATCCTGGTATTTGCCCACCAGTCCTTCACGGCGAAAGCGTGTGAAAAGGACCAGCAACAATCCGTAGAACACCTGACGCAACTGTGGTGCGACTGCATCTGGAATTGGTAAAAACTTGAAGCATTCAGGTAGCAAAATCAGCAAAATGGCCGCAAGCACCGAGCCGTTGAGGCTTCCTGTACCTCCGACAATCACGAGTGTGATGATGAAGATAGATTCGTCAATCGTGAAAGCAACTGGATCGATCGCCTTGAGGCAGAAGACATAGATGGTTCCCGCCGCAGCTGCAAAGATTGCAGAGAAGACGAACACCGAGACCTTGATGCGAAAGACGCTCTTGCCTATTGAGGCTACGGCAGTTTGGTCTTCTCGAACCGCACGCAATAAACGACCAAATGGAGAGTTCGTGACCCGCAACGACACAAAGTAGCAAAGCAGCGCAAGGGCGACCGCAATAGCCAGCTTGCTTGCGCTTCCCTTGATGACAAGACCAAACAGTGTTGGGTCAGGGATGTCGTAGAGCCCATTGGGCCCCCCGGTGATGTCGAGGTTCATGAACATCGCGAAGATGATGCTTTGAAAACCGATCGTCGCTATTAAAAAATATTCATTTTTCAAACGTAAGGCCGGTAAGGCAACAAGAAGTGATATTGCAACACCGGCCGATGCAGACAGAAGCATCGTCAGCAACAGATCGTGAGTGACGTTGAGGGCAAGTAAGGCCGTGACATATGCACCGATGCCATAAACGCCAGCTTGGGTGACCGAGATCAACCCGGTATAGCCGACCAAAAGATTCAACGACAAAGCCAGTGTCGTGTAGATCGCTATGAGCGTGCAGAGGTAGATTGCGTATTCCATCTTAGAGTCCGACGGCGGATTGCTTTTCACCGAAAAATCCACTCGGGCGAAACAGCAGAACCAGGATAAGAATCGAGAAGGAAAGCGCCATCTGCCATTTTGAGTCGATCTTCCATAGTGCAACGTTCTGAATCACCCCGAGGATGAAGCCACCGCCGGCTGCCGCACTGACATTGCCCAATCCACCAATGATCATGGCCACAGTGGCCATAAGAATCACGTCAAAACCCATGTTGAAGTCGATGATGCCAACGTTGAATCCGATCATCAGCGAACTTACACCTGCCAATGCGGAGCCAACAGCAAAGCTGATATTGCGGAGCTTTCGAGCTGGCATGCCATAGATGAGCGCCAGCTCACTGTCATTGCCCAGAGCACGGATCGCAATGCCTAAGCGGAAGAATTTGAAGAAGACCCAGAGTCCCACACCTAAGAGAGCGGTGAGGCCGACAATACCGAGTTGGCGCTCGGTAATGCGAATCGACCAAAACTCGTGCACTGTTTCTTGCCCGCCGCGCCATAGAACGACAGGGTTGGTGCCCCAGAAAATGGCGGTGAGATGTGTGATGATGATCAATAGGCCGAAAGAGCAGATCATCATCACGAACGAGGAAACCCCCAACTCTCGCATGGGCTCGTACAACGCTTCGTTGATGAGCGTGCCCAAAGCTACAGCGATGATGATCGCTGAAGCAAAGGATGCTATTGTCCCTAAGTTGAAAATGACCAACGCTGAGTAGCCGACAAAGGCTGACAGCGTGTACACGGCGCCATGGGCAAAGTGAAAAACGCGACTTGCTGTAAAGATCAGCGCGAAACCAAGCGCAATCAGCGCATAGACGCTGCCTGCGACGATGCCGTTGACTAAGAACTGGGCAAAAACATTCATGCGGGAAGAACCACCGTGTGATGCAAGGTGCCGATGCCTTGGATGATCACTTCGACCTGGTCACCGGGCTCCATGCCACCGATGCCCGGAGGCGCACCCATCAGGATGAGGTCGCCGGGCATAAGGGTCATGACATGACTGAAGTAGCTCACCATTTTTTCTACTGGGAAGATCATGTCGTTGGTATTGGTTTTCTTCTGACGAACCTGACCGTTAATGCGCAGTTCAATGTCCAAGTTATGTGCGTCAAGCTCTGTCTCCACCCAAGGCCCGGTGGGGCAGAACGTATCGAATGACTTGGAGTGGCTCAGATGCAGAAGATTACCGCCGATCACCTGGATGTCGCGTGCCGTGACGTCGTTGACACAGGTATAGCCCAGCAGGTTTTGCAGCACTTCCTCGGGCGGCGTGTTGTGCATCGGTTTCGCCACGACCACCGCCAGTTCTCCTTCGTATTCAAGCTTCTTGGTCTGGGGCGGGTAGACCACAGCATCATTTGGACCAATCAAAGAACTGATGGGCTTATGAAAAAATACGGGGACATCGGGTACTGCAAGGCCAACTTCCTTGAGGTGCCCGTAGTAGTTGGCGCCACCAGCAATGATTTTGGTTGGCTCGCAAGGCGGTAACAATTTGACTGCTGCAGGCGCATGCGTATTTTTTGTAGTTGTTACCCCGTTGTAGGGTGTTCCCACAATCTCACGAATTCGGTCGCCTTCATGGACGCCCCAGCGAGCAGCGGCAGCGGCCGGATCCCAATATCTGACGAGTCTCATAGCGCTTCCTTGTTGACGATGTTTTGCGGATTTTTGGTTAAAAACCCCACAACGTTATCTATGCTGATATCGATCATGCGCTGCGATGATTCGCGCGTATTCCAACCTGACACCGGAGTCATGACGACATTGGTGAATGTATTGAGAGGGCTGTCAGTGGGGAGGGGCTCGACAGCAAATACATCGAGACCCGCCCCACTCAAGTGCCCCGACTGCAATGCGGCTACAAGTGCTGACTCGTCAACCAGTCCACCTCGGGCAGTGTTAATGAGCAGTGCGCCTGGTTTCATATGCGCAATGCGAGACGCATTCAGAAAACTGTGCGTCTCAGCATTCAGGCGGAGATGAAGCGACACGATATCGGAGCGCTGCAGCAGATTCTCGAGTGAGACCGCCTCAGTGCCTGCCTCATGAGCACGGGCAGAGTCGTTGTTGCGTGACCATGAAATCACGTTCATGCCTAACCCCCGAGCCATGCGTATCAGTTCTCTTGAGATGCCCCCCAAACCCAAAACGCCAAGTGTCTTTCCGCTCAGCTCAAATCCGGAGCTGCCATGCCATGTCCCCGTGCGTACGGAGGCATCCTGCTCGGACAACCGACGGGCAAGCGAGAACATGAAGGCGACACAAAGCTCAGCGACCGATTGGTTGGCAGAGCCCACCACATTAGCAACTGCGATGCCTTTTGAGCTTGCCTGCGCGACATCAACGTCCTCGACGCCTGTGCCAGAAATACAGATGAGCTTGAGACGAGGGCAGGCATTGATGAGTGCTGACGGAAAACGGGTGAATGCGGGGCGAAAGGAGAGGATGACATCGGCTTCACGGACTCTGTTTGTCAGTTCGGCTTCATCGATCGGACGAGTCGGGTGGATGTTCACCTCGGCCAAATCCCTCAAGCGCGACAGCGACGCTGCTGCTGCATAAGCGCCGTTGATATCGTCAGGGATGATAACGACGGGACGGACTTGCGTCATACCGAGCCCTCAACCATCACCTCGATCAGTTTTGTGCCGGGTCTTGCAAAAGCCGACTGAAGGGTTTCACGCAGCAATTTGCCGTCAGTGACGCGGACAGATTCCACGCCCATTGACTTGGCGAGTGCGCTGAAATCGATCGAAGGATCAGCGAAATCCATCCCCACGAATTGACGACTGTTGTGAAAGGACAGGAGTCGCTGCTTAATGATGCGATAGCCGCCGTTGTTGATCAACACCACCGTCAGCGGAAGCTGATGATGGGCCGCTGTCCAAAGAGCCTGGATCGAATACATCGCACTGCCATCGCCAGTAAAGCAGACAACAGGGCGATCGGGATTGGCAATACTAGCCCCTACAGCACCTGGAAGGCCCCATCCAATGCCTCCTGATGCGAGTCCATAGAAACCAAAGCGATCACGGTAGGGAAGAAGCGCTGGAACATGGCGAGCGGCAGTGAGTGACTCTTCTACAAAGATGGCATTTTTGGGAAGTACATCGATGATTTGCAAAAGCAACCAGTCAGGGTCAATCGGTGACTGGTTGGCTTTGAGCGAAATGGTCTTGATCAGAGCGCTGCGTCGCGTGCTCCAGTTGTCACGCGAAATAGCTTCTATGCGTTGGGAGGCTAATGATTGGAGAGAGTCGCCGCCTAGTGATCGCAGCAGAGGGGTGAGCGCCAAAAACGTCTCTCGGACGTCGGCTTTAATCGCAATCTCGGCGGCAAAATTTTTACCAATATCCCAGTCAACCAAGCCTACTTGCACAATGGGCATGCCGGGGGGAAGTGGTTCAATCTCGTGATGCACGGACATGCGCAGAGGATCGGCTCCAAAAACTATGACCAAGTCGTGGGCTGACAGCACCTGTCGAACATTTGGCTGATTGCGCGACAGTGGCCCCATGAAACAGGGATGCTCTGAAAGAAAGTGTGCGCCGTAGGGAACTGTTTGTTGGTAAACAGGGCAACCCAAGGCGTCAGCAAATTGTGCAGCCTCTGTGAGCGCATCGCTCTTGACGAGTTCGTCACCCACGATCAAAACGGGCCGTTTTGCCGCAAGAATGCGTTGCGCAAGCATCATCAGCGATGCATCGCTGGGGCGCACGCAGGTGTTGACAACTGTTCGTGCCCCTAAATCGATATCTGCCTCGGCATTGAGAATATCCCCTGGAAGCGAGATAAAAACAGGTCCTGTTGGCGGAGTACGAGCGATTTTGGCGGCACGACGAACGATACGCGGAAGATCTTCGAGCCTTGTGACTTCGATGGCCCATTTAACCAAAGGCTCTGCAATACGAACCAACGGGTCGTAAAGCATGGGCTCCATCAGTCCGTGCCCTTGCTCCTGTTGACCGGCGGTAAGAATCATAGGGGTGCCAGTGAACTTCGCGTTGAACAGCGCCCCCATGGCATTACCCAGCCCTGGCGCGACGTGAACATTGGCCGCAACCAATTGCCCCGACGCACGACTGAATCCGTCAGCAATCGACACGACGACGCTCTCTTGCATCGCCATCACATAGGTCAGTTCGGGGTGATCCTCAAGTGCATACATGATGGGCAACTCGGTAGTTCCCGGGTTTCCAAAAAGATGCGTAACGCCCTCATCCTTCAGGAGCTCTAGAAAGGCTGAGCGCCCTGTTATTCTCGCCATGAATTCTCCCTGTTAGGCGTCAACTAGCAATTTACTAAATTGAATAAATTAAATTAGCGTCGAATTAAACAATTCGAAAAAGAGAGTAAACCCTTAATCAAGAAATGACGGACCACGACTGATTCATGTGAAAAAAAGTTATGCAATTTGTTGCACAAGATAGAACAAAAAAATTTAAAAAGTACGAATAAAGAGTCGCTTAAAGTAAGGTAACACTGGACAGACAAACTGTTTCTTGGCGTGGGTTACAACATTACATTGGATGTAACGTGGTAAGTGGATAAACTAAAAGCTGATGACGCGGCTTAATTGAATCGTCAATGTGTAGATCGTCAAGTGAAGTTTTGCAAATGTTCTTTTGCCTAACGTCTTGGCGGCAACAAGCTAATTCAATTCACTGCATTGTTCTGTACCCACGAAACTTTTAAATTCAAATGATTAGAGACACACAAACCTTTGAAGCTCTGCTCGAATCGGTAAGACGTTTTGTGCGTGAACGCTTAGTTCCTGCAGAAAATGAAGTAGCCGAAACGGATCAAATTCCTCCAGCGATAGTGCAAGAAATGCGCGAGATGGGATTGTTCGGATTGACCATCCCTGAGTGCTATGGTGGGCTTGAGTTGACCATGGAAGAGGAGTCACGTTTATTGTTTGAACTGTGCAAAACCTCACCAGCATTTCGATCTGTGATTGGCACAACAGTAGGCATCGGATCGCAAGGCATTTTGATGGATGGCACACTCGAACAAAAAACCTACTACTTGCCTAAACTGGCGACCGGAGAATTAATGGCCTCTTTTGCGTTGACAGAACCTGAAGCAGGATCAGATGCGGCATCTTTGACTACGACAGCAATACTAGAGGGTGATGTGTATTTGGTGAACGGCACAAAGCGTTACATCACCAACGCTCCCCACTCGAATATCTTTACGTTGATGGCCCGGACCAACCCAAAAATCAAGGGCGCTAATGGCGTCTCCGCATTCATCGTAGATGCCAAATCACCGGGCATCAGTTTGGGGAAAATTGACAAGAAGATGGGCCAAAAAGGGGCTCACACATGTGACGTGATTTTTGACAATGTGAGGGTGCCTGCTGCGAACCTCATTGGTGGTCAAGAAGGGCAGGGGTTTAAGACCGCAATGAAGGTGCTTGAAAAAGGACGTATCCACATTGCTGCTGTTTGCGTGGGTGTGGCTCAACGAATATTGAACGATGCACTGAACTATGCGGTGGACCGAAAACAGTTTGGCAAATCGATCGCTGAATTTCAACTGGTGCAGGCCATGTTGGCCGATAGCAAGGCCGAGTTGTACGCTGCTGAATGCATGGTGATTGACGCAGCGCGAAAGCGTGACGAAGGGTTTGAAGTGTCGACTGAGGCTTCTTGCTGCAAGATGTTCGCTTCTGAAATGTGTGGCCGCGTCGCTGATCGAGCTGTGCAAATTCTTGGCGGGGCTGGTTACATTTCTGATTACGGGATTGAGCGGTTTTATCGAGATGTACGTTTATTCCGTTTGTACGAAGGTACGACTCAAATACAACAAATCATCATCGGCCGCAACATGTTGCGCGAAGCAAGTCGTTAAGCCCAGTTACCGGCAGTTTTTAAAAGTTATTCTCTCTCGCCGCACTGTTCTGACTGGAACTTCTCAATGAACTTTGCGCTGTTACCTGATCACGAACAAATTCGAGAGGCCATTGAGCGAGTCTGTGCGCCCTTCAATGCCGACTATTGGTTACGCAAAGACCAAGATGGAGGTTTTCCTGATGACTTTCATCGTGCGCTGGCTGACTCGGGCTGGTTAGGGATTGCCATGCCTGAGGAATTCGGCGGCGCAGGATTAGGCATCAATGAGGCTGCGCTCATGATGCATACGATTTCTGCAACTGGGGCTGGTTTCTCTGGAGCATCTGCGGTCCACATGAATATTTTTGGACTTCATCCAGTTGTTGTGTTTGGTTCCGACGAACAAAAGAAACGTTGGTTGCCGCCGCTGATTGCAGGAACTGACCGCGCCTGCTTCGCGGTTACAGAACCCAATACTGGGCTCAATACCTTGAAGCTCAAGACGCTCGCTGTTCGCAATGGCAATCACTATGTGGTGCAAGGGCAGAAAGTATGGATCAGCACGGCCCAAGTAGCAAACAAGATGTTGCTTCTGGCGCGTACAACATCCCTTGACAAATGCACAGGAACTCAAGGTTTGAGCTTGTTCTATACCGATATAGATCGCAGCAAAGTTGAAGTCAAAGAAATTGACAAGATGGGCCGCAAGTGTATTGATTCAAATATGGTGTTTATTGACGGTTTACAAATTCCCCTTGAAGACCTTATAGGTCAGGAGGGTGAGGGCTTTAGCTACATCTTGCATGGTTTGAACCCTGAACGAATTTTGATTGCGAGTGAGGCTGTGGGCTTGGGGCGTGCTGCATTAAAACGTGCAAGCAGTTACGCAAATGAGCGTGAAGTTTTTGATCGCCAAATTGGTCAAAACCAAGGTATCCAGCATCCTTTGGCTAAATCTTGGATGGAACTTGAAGCCGCCAACTTGATGGTTCAAAAGGCGGCATGGCTCTACGATCAACATTTGCCATGTGCCGCTGAAGCAAATAGCGCGAAATACCTTGCGGCGGAGGCTTGTTACCACGCTTGCGAAAATGCCATCTTTACTCACGGAGGAATGGGTTACGCCAAAGAATTTCATGTGGAACGATATTTACGTGAGTCTTGGATCCCACGTCTTGCGCCTGTGAGCCCACAACTTATCCTGTGCTTCATCGCAGAAAAAGTGTTGGGATTGCCCAGGTCTTACTAGGTGTTCAGTCAGCTCAATAATAGGACTTGCTGAAATCTCCGCTTCAAAGTTTTCAGAACAATGACAATATGCCTCACAATTTGCGTATGAACTCACTTCACGGCATTCGCATTCTCGACCTATCGCGTGTACTCGCCGGACCATGGTGCACCCAAACACTCGCTGACTTAGGTGCCGACGTGATTAAGATCGAACTCCCTGGCGCAGGTGACGACACACGTGGTTGGGGCCCTCCCTTTTTGCTAGACCCGAATGGATCAGATACGGGTGATGCCGCATATTACTTGGGTACCAACCGCAACAAGCGTTCTGTCACCTGTGACATTGCCACACCGGAAGGTCAGGCCTTAATTCGTCAACTGGTGATGACTTGTCATGTGTTCATTGAGAACTTCAAAGTCGGCGATATGGCGCGTTATGGATTGGACTTCGCCTCTTTGAGCCAACTACACCCCCGCTTGGTCTATTGCAGCATTACTGGGTTTGGTCAGACAGGTCCCTACCGCGAGCGTGCGGGTTACGACTATGCGGTACAAGGCATAGGTGGTTTGATGAGCATTACTGGTGAACGCGACGACTTAGGCGGCGGACCGCAAAAAGTGGGAGTTGCCGTGGCCGATTTGTTCACTGGGATGTATGCCTCGGTCGGCATCTTGGCAGCTCTTCGGCATGCGGAAGCAACTGGTCAAGGACAACATGTGGACATGGCTTTGCTGGACACACAAGTGGCCATGCTCGCTAACTTAGGTGCAAACTATCTGGTCTCTGGACAAAAGGAGGGGAAAATTCCTGGGCGTTCCGGCAATGCGCATCAAAATGTGGTGCCCTATCAAGTGTTTGAAGTAGCTTCTGAAATAGAAGGCCATAAAGACCACATGATTCTGGCCGTGGGGAACGATGGTCAGTTTGCCAAATTCTGTGCAGTGGCGGGGCATCCTGAATTGGCCACTGATCCACGGTTTGCGAAAAATGCTGATCGCGTTCGCTATCGTGACAGTCTGGTACCACTTCTTGAGGTCATATTTAAAACGCGCTTAAAAACTGACTGGCTCAGTGCGCTAGAAGCTGCAAAAGTTCCCTGTGGTGCCATTAATAATTTAGCCGAAGTGTTTGCTGATCCGCATGTGCGCTCGCGTGACATGGTGACAATGTGGCAACACCCTATAAGCGGACCGGTTGAGTTAGTTTCAAGCCCAATCAAACTTAGCCTAACCCCCGTTCGCAAAGACTTACCTCCTCCGGGGCTGGGACAGCATACACAAGAGGTGCTCAAAGAGTTGATTGACTTGAGCGACGAAGAACTGGACATACTGCGAGCTAAACACATAATTTGAGCCCCTTTTTAAATCAATTTAAATCCATCATCCTCCATATCAATAGGTTCCTGATGAGATAGTGTCGACTCTGCGAGACATAATCGAACAAGCTCGCAATAGCCCTTAATAAATATCGTTTT
This sequence comes from Limnohabitans sp., assembly GCF_046052825.1. Lineage (GTDB taxonomy): Bacteria > Pseudomonadota > Gammaproteobacteria > Burkholderiales > Burkholderiaceae_C > Limnohabitans. The sequence continues at coordinate 66,953 of NZ_JAVLFP010000054.1, read as the reverse complement.
ACTGAGGCGGATTCAGATATGAAATGTAACTTTGATTAACTGATGGGTGGGTGGCTGAGGATGTTTAACGTTCAAAGCTTCTTGGCTTGGCAGTCGAAGTTGCTTATGTCCTACAAACACCTCAGCCAAGCTGAAGATCTCAGATTTACTCGCTCAGGAAGGCCGGAAACGATCCGTCTCAGATTGCCAAACTGCAGTTGTAAAGGAGTGAGTTGGTTTTTTGGTATTTAGCCAACTGGTCTTCCTAAAATCCGGTCAGAAATGATTTTCAGCTGAATTTCAGAAGTGCCTTCGAAGATTTTGGTAAGACGCGCATCCCGCCAATATCTTTCAACCGCATAGTGCGTCGTGTAGCCTGCGCCACCTAAAATCTGCATAGCATCACTGCATACGCGTTCTGACATTTCAGAGGCAAAGAGCTTGGTCATTGCAGCCTCTTTATCGCAGCGTTGGCCCTGGTCGATTTGCGTGCAAACATGGAAGTTGAGTTGGCGAGCAGCTTCAATTTCGGTCGCCATTTGTGCAAGCTTAAAACGGATAGCTTGGAAATTAGCAATAGGCTGGTCGAATTGCACCCGCTCCAATGCGAATTTGGTTGCATCCTCCAACGCGCCGCGTGCAAGGCCGATGGAACGAGCGGCCGTGTGCGCTCGGTAAGTTTCCAGGCCGCGAGAGAAGGCTGCGAAGGCTTGTCCTTCTTCGCCGACGAGCGCGATGGCTGGCAGGCGAAAACTATCAAAAGCAAGTTCCCAGGTTTTCCAACCAAAGTAGCCAATTTTCGGAATGGAAGAACCTGCGATGCCCGGAGGAAAGCTCCCACGCTGTTTGTCGATAATGAATGCGCTGATGCCAACATGCTTGCGCTTAGGGTCTACCTCTGGTTGTGTGCGGGCTAGTAAAAATATAAAGTCAGCTGCGTCAGCAAAGGTACACCAATATTTATTACCTGTGATGACCCATTCTTCTCCGTCGCGACGTGCGCGACATGAAACGCTTGCCAAATCAGAGCCAGCGGCGGGTTCAGACAAGGCCAGCGCACCAAGATATTCGCCGCGTGCAACTCGCGGCATGATCGCAGCGCGCTGTGCATCGTTGAACATCTGTGAACCCATAAAGGTGTTGCCTCTTGCGATCACAGATCCCACGCTCATCCAAGCGCGCGAAAGTTCTTCTGCGATGAGACAGTACTCAAAGCATCCCAGACCTGAACCGCCATATTTTTCTGGAATTGTGATTCCGAAGTATCCGAGTTCAGCCATTTTGTCGATTAGCGAACGTGGCATGTCTTCGCGCTCGGGGTCAAGTTTATTGGCCAAGGGCAGCACTTCCTGCATCGCAAAGTCCCGTGCCGCTTCCTGCAGCATACGGCGCTCATCGGTGAGGTATCCGGATTGAGTTAAGGTGGTCATACTGGTTTTATCAAGCCCTTGGTAGATGGTCAGTCTACGTTACTGTGATAAGGGTCGCGATCGGGCCCTGCAACGATGCCAGCATCGAAAAGACCGCCAATTTCGCCTGAGCCAAGCCCTAGAACTTGCGCAAGCACTTCCTCTGTATGTTGCCCGAGCCAGGGAGCGGGATGAACAGGTTCGCGCTTGACTCCCACAATAGATACCGTGGCACCAGCCGTCAGGTGCTCCCCGATGCCGGGTATATCCACACGCTCGAATACTGGGTTGGCCAGGGAGACACGCTGATCGTTAGCGATAAGGTCGGAGACGGTGCGGTAGCGTCCCCAGCAAACCTTTTTCAGATTGAATACACGCTCCACCTCTGCGAAATCTCGTTTTAGGCACCACGCCTCTACTTTTGCTGCAATGGTTTCGCGTGCCTCGAAACGTTTTGCATCGTCCATCTCTGCGAAGGATGCGTCCAGTTCACAAGCGTTACAAAGAGCGGACCATTGACTTGCTGAAATTCCAGCCACCATAATCCGCTGGCTATCAGAAGTGCCGAAGTCCCTGCCAAATGCGCCGTAGATATGATTGCCGATTGAAGGGCGATCCATTCCGAGAAGTTCAGCTTCAGCCATTAGGCCCAAGTGGGAGAGAGTGGTGAATGCGACATCTGAAAGTGCTAGCCTCAGTTCTGCACCCGCGCCAGTGAGCGCGCGTTGCATCGCTGCTGCCATGAGCGCAAACGCAGCTTGGTAAGCACATGCTATGTCCCAGGCTGGCAAGACGTGATTTATTGGGGCTTGGATGTTGCCGTCGCCGGTCATGGCTGGAAATCCGGCTGCGGCATTCACGGTGTAGTCCACTGCAGTAGAGCCATCCGGATTGCCGCTGATGGTGCACGAGATCAGATCTGCGCGAGTTTGGACCAACAGTTCATGCGACAGCCAAGGAGATCCGATGTTGGTCAGTAACACGCCGCCCGCATCGCCAGGCGCCACCACCAAGGCGCGCAGTAACTCCCGTCCCTCGGGTTTGCGGATATCGATGGCAATCGATCTCTTGCCTTTATTCAGGCCAGCCCAATACAGACTGCGCCCACCAGGCATCATTGGCAGGCGTCCATAGTCGATACCCCCTCCGATCATGTCCACGCGGATCACGTCTGCGCCGTACTGCGCCAAGGTCAGGCCAGCCAATGGTGCTGCGATGAAAGCCGAACTTTCAATCACGCGCAAGTTTTTGATCAGAGGATAAGACATGATGGGTGAGACTTTGTTTTCCCCGTTTGAATATAGTCAAAGCTAGGCGATGCAGTTTGACAGGTTTGTTGAGGTTTGTTGAGGTGTGTTGACCGGTGGCGGACACATCGGGTGTCATCACACAAAAAGCCGCATGCCGCTCAGCCCTGCCGCGGTTGTCGACGAGCAACATGACAGCAAGGCCTGCCTTCAGGAAAGCCACACACCTATGTTGTTTAAGACTTTGGGTCATGGGTAGTCCCTTTGTTTGTGCACGATTGGGGCAAGGTAGTTTATTCAAGCAACAACCCGTTTCGATCCCAGCTTGTCAAATGGCTGATTCAAGTACGAACTGCAACACAACTTAACAGAAAACAGTGCCATCGAAAAATTCAAGCTTTATGCGGGTTAGAGCCTTCTAGCTATTCACAGATAGCTCAATGAGGTGGCATTCCCCCAAACCTCTATACACTTTGGCGCGTGTTGTGACTTGCGAACGTGTGTACGTTGAGAGTTCAAAACGCACAAGCGTAAAGACTCTTTACGCTTGATGTCCTATAAGTTCTAAAATTGAATAAAAAAGTAAAACCTTATAATTCACCTCTATACTACAACTATACTACTTTGGCCCCGGCGTGATGAGTTAACTTGTTGATTTTAAATAGGAAAATGGCAAAGTGCTTTAGTCTTCACACTGCAGGGGTCACAAGTTCGAAACTTGTACTGCCCACCAAAAATACCCAATGAAAAAGCACCTAGATGAAAGTCTCGGTGCTTTTTTCTTGGTCTATGCCCCGGTGGTGTTCTAAACATCAGTTTGGGAATCCAGCTCAGACCTGCATAGCGCCTCGTATTCAGCCTTCACTTCGTCGAGGAAGTCAGCGGACGTGCTGAGCAGGTCACCTTGCAATGCAGCCAGCAAACCGTCAGTGTTTTTCAAACTGCATGAACTCCCATAGACTTGCGGGCATGTCTTTTTTTTAGCCGAGGTCATCATGTGCAGATGGGTTGCTTATGCAGGTCCAGAAATTTATCTTGAAGACTTGATCTTTCATCAACAGCATTCCATTGTGAGTCAAAGCTTGGCTGCAACCCAATCTACTTGGGTGACAAATGGCGATGGATTTGGCGTTGCTTGGTACACCAAACGCACCACGCCCGGCCTGTTCAAAGATATCCTGCCTGCTTGGAACGACAGCAACCTGCGATCGATTGCAGCGCATATTCAGACCAAGCTATTTTTTGCACATGTACGTGCCACCACCGGTACTGCGGTGAACAGAAGCAATTGCCATCCGTTTATTTGGCAAAACTGGACCTTCATGCACAACGGAAAAATTGGCAACTGGCACAACTGTCGAAAAGAGGTTGAAGACTTGATTGACCATGTGCACTACCCCCACAGAGAGGGCACAACAGACAGCGAAGCCCTGTTTCTGGTGGCACTCAGCAAGGGTTTGATTCACGACCCTATTGCCGCTATTCAAGAAACCTTGCGCGATGTGACCCGCATCATGGACAGGCATCATTCAGATGAGCCCATGCGCATCTCTTGTGCTGTGACCAATGGCAAAGAAATGTGGGCATTCAGATATTCAAGCGATGACCAATCACCCAGCATGTATTTTGGTCGCCCTCACACACGCGCCAGCGAAGCGGGCCTCAACCCCATCACGACCATTGCATCAGAACCCTCAGATTCTGAGGCAGCGCATTGGTTCAAAGTTGAGGAGACTACGGGTGTTCATTGGACTGAGTATGGATTGACGGATTTCAAAATCAAGCTCTGACCTGAAAAGAACGGGTCTCTCTTGGCTAACGGTGATTGACCCAAACTTCGCTGCGCTCCCAGAGGTTTGTTGCCAATTCAGAATCCTGTCCTAAGGCTGACGCTTGTGTTGGTTGAGAGTCTGCGTAGTACAAGCCTGACTCTGTTTGGGGTGCATGCATTGCGCAGTGCAAAGTTGTACGAGCCCCTTCTTCTGGTGTCAGAAAACCACGAAGCCTCAAGAGAGGACGTGCCCAGTCTGGGAGGGCGCGCCAGATCTCCGTATCCACGACGCCTGGGTGCAGAGCGTAGGTGGACACTGAAGTCCCATTCATTCGTTTTGCCAGTTCTGAGCTGAAGAGTAAATTGGCTAATTTTGAAACCGCGTATTCCCGAATGCCGGTCCAAGTGCGGGTAGGCCGACTCAGGTCATCCCAGTCAATGCCAGGTGTTCGCTTGTGCGCTCGGCTTGACACTGTCACGACACGAGAAGGGCCAGACGATATCAACTTCTCCAGCAGCAACTGGGTCAGTAAAAAGTGACCCAAGTGATTCACGCCAAACGCCATCTCAAATCCATCTTGAGTCATGCCCTTGAGCCCTGCCACACCCGCGTTATTGACGAGGAGGTGTAACGGCAAATTGAGTTGCATAAAAAGTCGCGCGCACTCTCTCACTGAGGCTAGGCTGGCTAAATCCAGGGGAATAAATATGGCCGGCGCATCCACTGCCAGCGATTGGATGTGATCCAAGACCGGTTGCGTTCTTTCAAGGGAACGGCCCGCTATGACGACTTGAAAACCTTTTTTCGCCAGCTCAATCGCTGTGACACGTCCAATGCCAACATTGCCGCCCGTGACCATTGCTACTTGGCCTGGAATGTAAAACTCATTTTTCATGGGGGATGGCTTTCCTGTGCGGATCAAATAATTTACCTCCACAATGCCATAGCGTTGTGACTAGATCAAGACTCAATCGATTGGGCGGGTTTGCAAAGCCACCTGCACCGTCGCGTTGCATTCAAGGACAGCACTGAATGTGAGCCTTTCAGCTAGAATTTTTTTGTTTTGAGTTGGGCAGCATGGCAACATGCGCCCCTTAGACAATTCCATTGAAAGCGCCCTCTTGAAAATTGTCTTGAACGAAAACCTATGCCAAGCCTTTGAATTCTTGCGAGATCAGACCGAGCAGTTGGTCTCTCGCTTATCTGAAGAAGATCAATGCGTTCAATCCATGCCAGATGCAAGTCCCATCAAATGGCATTTAGGTCACACCACATGGTTTTTTGAGTCTGTCGTTTTGCTGGCCCACTGCGCGGGCTACGAAAAATTCAGTGAGTCATTCAGCTATTTATTCAACTCTTATTACGAAAGCTTGGGCCCACGCCAACCTCGCCCACAAAGAGGCCTCATCACAAGACCCTCTCTGTCGGAGGTGATGGCTTACCGTGCCCACGTCACCCGTGCAATGGCGCTGTGGCTGGCTCAGTCAAATCTCAACAATGACGTTCTTGATTTGATTGTGTTGGGCATCCATCACGAACAACAGCACCAAGAACTGATGGTGACTGACGCATTGCATTTGTTTTCTTGTCACCCTTTTCTGCCTGATAGCCGTTTGCTTTTTTCATTCGACTCAGCCCCTCACGCGCTTGATACAAGACCCCATTGGATTCAATTTGAATCTGGTCTGTATGAGTTTGGCCAAGCACTTGAAGAAAAATCCGAGTTTGCTTTTGACAACGAGCAACCACGCCATAAACGCTGGTTGAATGCTTTTGAAATGTCTGACCAACTCGTGACTCAGGGTGAGTTCTTGACGTTCATTCTTGACGGGGGGTATCAAAATCCCTCTTGGTGGCTTTCAGAAGGGTGGTCATGGGTGAGCCAAACGCAGACTTCAGCACCGACCTATTGGTTTTCACCGAACAGCCCTCGCAATTCAAGCCAAGAATGGCAAGTTTTCGGAGTCAATGGATTGCGTGAATTGAATTTGAATGAACCTGTATCGCATTTGAACTTTTTTGAAGCAGAAGCTTTTTCGCAATGGTCAGGTGCACGTTTGCCCACAGAATTCGAATGGGAACTTGCTTTTGGGCACCCAAAAATCAACCAAATGCAAGGCAGCGTTTGGCAATGGACCAGATCCTCGTATGAACCGTATCCGGGCTTTCAAGCGAACTCAGGGGCTATTCGAGAATACAACGGCAAATTCATGGTGGGTCAGCAAGTGCTGAGGGGCTCCAGCTGGGCAACGCCAGCAGGACATGCACGAAAGACTTATCGAAACTTTTTCCCCCCTGCGGCCCAGTGGCAAATTACCGGGCTTAGATTGGCCAGAGATTGCAAGCAATGAATAACCCTGTCAATCACTTTGAAAATGACTTGCTAGCGGCCTTGTCAAGCGAGAACAAGCACATATCGCCCAAGTATTTCTACGATGCAAATGGATCGGCCTTGTTCGACCAGATTTGTGATCTGCCTGAGTACTACCCAACTAAAACGGAGTTGTCGATTCTGAGCCATCATTCAGGCGCTATGGCTCAACACATGGGCCCTCACGCAGAATTGATTGAATTAGGCGCTGGTGCTTTGACGAAAGTTCGTTTGTTGTTGCGGCAACTCGATTCGCCCACGTCGTTTTTGCCTATGGACATTTCGGGGGATCACCTGACGGCTGCCGCGCGAGATTTGCAGCGTGAATTTCCACAACTGGCGGTTTCCCCGATCGTGGCCGATTACACACATGATTGGTCGTTGCCGCTCCCTCACAAAGCAACACAACGCCGAATTGCGTTTTTCCCTGGCTCAACCATTGGTAATTTTTTACCCACTGAGGTGGACAGTTTTTTTGCCAACTGCGCCAAGCATTTACCAGCAGGCGGACTTTTGCTCGGCGTAGATTTACTCAAGCCCCCGCAAATCATTCACCAAGCGTACAACGATGCGCAAGGAATCACGGCCGCATTCAATTCGAATCTTCTGACTCGCGCAAATCGCGAGCTCAATGCCAACTTCGATGTTTCGCAGTTTGCTCATTGGGCTTTTTACAACGCTCCTCAACACCGCGTTGAAATGCATTTGGTGAGCCTCAAGAAACAAGAGGTTGTGCTGAAGAATCAGTCGTTTGTCTTTGAAGAGGGGGAAACGCTTCATACTGAAAATTCATACAAATACTCGATCGACAAGATACAAGACATCGCAGAGAAGCAAGGCTTAAAGTCTGGTCCGGTTTGGACAGATCCAAACCGCTGGTTTGGTTTGCTTTGGTTCGACATACCAGATTTTGAAACAGCATAAGGAGCGAATGATGAAGGCTATTTGGAACAACCAAGTTTTGGCAACCTCCGACCAGACCGTCATGGTGGAAGGCAACCATTACTTCCCCAGCAGCGCCTTGAACAAAGCATTTTTTCAAGCCTCTGCCAAGCAAACCACCTGTCCTTGGAAAGGGGTGGCTCATTACTACGATGTGACTGTGGACGGTCAAGTGAATGAGGCCGCTGCTTGGTTTTATCCAAACCCAAAACCCCAAGCCCTTCAGGTTGCTAATCGGGTGGCATTCTGGAAGGGTGTGTCGGTTGTCAACGACTAGACCCGGACCTCTTTCAGGGACATTTTGAACTGTTCAAGTGCCCGGCTGCTCTTGCTGCCATGGACTCAAATCGATGGCGAATGCTGTTTCTAATGAAGTACGCCATGACAAATTTGGGTGCGTTGAAGCCCGGTTCAATCAAGCTGTGATAAGTCAGCCTGGTCAGTCCATCTTTTGAATCCAGCCGCCAAGTTCCTCTGTAGATTTTGTTGTCACCGTGAATTTGCTCAAAATTCAGTCCTACATATGGAATTTCTGTGTATTCAATGGTCGAGCTAATTTCAATATGAAACAAAAGAACCGTTTCCTTGGCCTTGCGTTCAACGACCACCTTGTTGTCGGTTCTTGAAATGATCTTTGATTCAATGATGCCTGTGATATTTTTCGCATCTTCATAATTGGTAATGAATGCAAAGGCATTGCAAGCATCCATATGCGTCAAGTAGGAGACGTCGACTTCAAAACTGTTACCTGATTGATGAACCGAAACTGAAACGTCACTTTCAGGTTTTTTTTCTGAGGCTTTGCAGATCGACATATGACCGCATAACGCACTGAAGATGAGGCAATTCAATACATGACGCACCGAGACTTTTTTAACCATGGTCGGTGTGAGAGGTAGCTTCTTCATTGTCATTCTGAACTGCTCTGCTTATTTGTCACAACCGATGGTTCAAAAATACCCGATGAAAAAGCACCTAGATGAAAGTCCCGGTGCTTTTTTCTTGGCGGTGTCCTAAAAGTAGCAGCGGCTTCGTTCAAGTCGACGTCACATCAGCAAAACTCGTTCAAGCCCGATCAATGGCAAAACCCCACTTGAACTTGAGCTGCGACTGCAAAAAGGTGCGATCTAGTCAATGGGACGATTCATGACTTTGTAGAGCCGAATAAGCCCAGTGAATCACGCTGCTGCAATGACCTGAATTTCGACCATCAGTCCGGGATCGGCCAAATGAGCAACTTCGACCATGGTGCTGGTGGGCAAGTTGTCTTTGAAGAATTCTTCACGGGCTGCAACAATCTGTTTGAATTCGCGGATATCAGTGGTGTACACCGTGGTCCAAACGATGTCAGACAAACCCGCTCCTGCGGCCTTGAGGCTCTTTTCAATGTTACGAATGCACTGACGCGTTTGTTCAAGCATGCTGCCTTGGCCAACTTGTTGACCATCGCTGTCACGTGAGACCTGCCCTGAGACAAAAATCAGGCTCTTGGGCTGGTCCACTCGAACATAGTGGTTGTAAACACTGGCTCGAACATTCTTCATCCCCTCTGGGTTGCCGCGTTTGATTTCCATTTGAAATTTCCTTTTTAAGAGTCAACTCAGAGTTGATTCATTCAGATGTGATGTTTGCTGCTTTGATGATGGCACCCCAACGCTTTTGCTCTTCATGCATCAGGGCATTGAATTGGGCAGGCGTATTGCCAACCGGCTCATAGCCTAATGCGGCCAGTTTCTCGCGCGTTTCTGGTTGCGCCAAAATCTTGATGACTTCGGTGGCGACACGATCAACGATCGACATCGGTGTGCCTGCAGGAAATACCAAGCCTTGCCAATTCAATGCCTCGTAGTCAGGTAAGCCAAGTGCTTCACCGACAGTTGGAACGTCCGGCAATACAGGCGTGCGCTTTTTCCCAGTGACGGCCAAAGCTCGGACTTTGCCTGCTTTGATTTGAGGGATAGCCCCTTGGATGCCCGACACCATGACGGGAACGCGACCACCGACCACATCTGTAAACGCAGGTGGGCCACCCTTGTAGGGCACGTGCGCGAGCTCGACATGGGCCATCTTGTTGAGCATTTCACCCGCCAAGTGCTGCATGCCACCCACACCAGATGAGGCGTAGTCAATCTTTTTGGGATTTGCTTTGGCTTTGCTGATGAGGTCTTTGAGCGTCCCTCCATCAAAAGCAGGGCCCACCACCCAAACGTTCGGAGACTGCGCCAATTGCGTCACAGGCGCAAAGTCTTTGACGCCATCAAAAGGAGCACGTTGACTCACCAACGGTGCTGTGATCGTATCGATTGCACTCAAGAGAAGCGTGTAACCATCGGGCGGAGCTTGTTTGACGATCTCAGCGCCAAGCATTCCGGCTGCGCCTGGCTTGTTGTCAACCACCACTTGCTGGCCGAGGTTTTCACCGAGTTTTTGAGCAATGAAGCGGCCAATGGTGTCCGAGCCCCCACCAGGCGCCTGAGGCACAACAAGTCGGATTGACTTGTTGGGATAGGCCTGTGCCCAAGCCACAGAGCTGAAGCCAGACGCCAAGGTCAGGGTGAGTGTGATCAGCAACTGAAGCCGACGTGTGCTTACTTTTCGCATGGGGGACCCTTCGTAGTGATGAACAGGTTAGCAGATCTACCCAACCAAAGACCCGCAGCGACTGCTCAACGCCGGTCATCAGTTGACGGTTGGACCGACCTGTAGCGGTCCATGAACCTGAACACCATTTTTAATCACGGCAAGTTTGGGCGCTTGCAAAAGAATGGCTTTCGGTACCGAGTCGGTGTCAAACACCACAAGGTCAGCTGCGCCACCGGAACGCAGACCGTAGTTGGCTAATCGCAGCATGCGCGCTGAATTGATCGTCATCATCTGCCAAATTTTTTCAAGAGCTTTGTCATTGAGCTGCTTGGTGAGCTGCGCCAACAACAGCATGGCCTTGAGGGGGTCTGCATCGCCAAACCGCACAAATGGGTCCTGCATGTTGTCTGTGCCACACGACACATTCACGCCAGCCTCCATCAACTCAAGCACCCTGGTTAAACGGATGCGAGTGGGCAAAACACACACCTGAATATCCGCTTGCAACATCAGATCGATGGTGTCGGCAGCCCTGGCCGGACTGACATGCGATAAAGACGCAATATGGGACACCGCCACACGCCCTTGCCAACCGTGACGGATGGTTTTTTGTGCCACATACGGCAAGGTAAACGCCTGTGCCCCATCCCAATTGTCTAGGTGGTAGTCAATGTCGCAGTTGTGCCGCATGGCAAGCGCAAACGTTTCGTCCACTTGCCTCTGGGGGTCAGACGGCCACAAGCAAGCATTGATGTTCCCGCCTACGATTTTGAGTCCATCTTTGATGGCTGTTTCTACAAAGATGCCCGCACCATCCTCCAAACTACCCGGCGTCTCAAACCAACCTTCCTGCGGAAATGCAATCACTTGCAAATCAACCTGGCCACTCATCAAACCCGCTGCGGCTTGAACCCCTTGAACAGCCCGTTGCTCGACATACCGGTCGACCTCACAGTGCGTTCGGGCCGTGGTGGTGCCATGCGCCAATCCCATCGTGAGCGCTCTCTGCGCCCTGTGTGCCACATCTTCCAGCGAAAAGGCTTTTTTGAGCTCACGCACAGCACGGATGGAGGTTTCCAGATCAAAGGACAGTCCGGCATTGGCCGAACGATCCTGAGTCAACACTTTGTCTAGGTGAACATGGGGGTCCACAAAACCTGTTGACACAAGCCGCCCCTGGGCATCAAAGACCATGCTCCCACGGTCATCGCGCCAACCGGGGACATCCGGCGACACGTTGTCAATCAGGCCCGCCGAGATGGAAATGCACCATCGTCCGTCTTGCCCAGGAATGCTTGCATTTCTGATCGCCCAGTTTGAGTTCATGGCCATGCTGGCGGTTGCGTGTGTTTAAAAGGACGGCTTGACTAAGCGCTCAGCTTTAGGCGGCAAAAAGCTTCGGTCAAACACCTCGGCCGGTGTGGGGGTGCGACTCAACTCATAACTGTCAACAATTTGTGAAATCGCCCGCGCCATGCGAGCGTCTTTGACATCGCCCAAACCGATCTCTGACGATTCTGGAGAAATCACGCTGCTCTTGAGCACATAAATCAATCGGCGTTTTTCAATCTCTTTGTTGATCAATGGCTCGTTTTTAGCAAGGTTTTCAATGCAGGGATCTGGCTGTGCAATGCACTCCTTCATTGCGCGATTGATGGCCGAGACCAGTCCTTTGACCGCTGCTGGTTTCTCTTTCAGCAGCTTGGCAGATACCAGCACGCCATTGCTGTAGAGGTCTAGGCCGTTGTCGTTGTAAAAAATCCAACGAATATCTTTGTCTGGATCGATGCCCTGTGACACTAAGTTCATGTACGAGGTGGCTGAAAAAACGGCAGACGCATCGACCTGGCCTCGTATCAAGAACTGTTCTTGTAAATTGGGCGCCATATTCATCCACGTGACTTTTTTGTCATCGATGCCGTTCTTCTTGGCCAGTGCTGTGAATAATTTAAAAGCCGCCCCACCCGCGGGGGAACCAAGGGTCTTGCCTTCAAGGTCTTTGATGGATTTGATCGAACTGTCTGCTTTGGTGATCAGCGCAAAAGGCGCATGGTTATAAATCATGTAAACCATGACAGGTGCTTCCGTTGGACGCGTCGCAGAACTCTGAATGATGGCATTCATATCGCCGACCCCAGCCTGATAAGTGCCAGACATCACGCGCGATACAGCGGCCGCAGAACCATCGCCTTGGTCAATGGTGACATCCAAATTTTGGTTCTTAAAGTAACCTTTGTCGTGAGCCCAATAAAACCATGCGTGAACACCTTGAATTTTCCAATCAAGTGTGAACTTGATTTTGGTTTGCTCTTGCGCAGACACAGTCATTGCAAATGAAAGTGCTAACGCGCCAAGTCCGAAAAAAATACCCAACGATCGTTTCATTTCATATCTCTCTTGGTGGTGGTTTTCAACTAACCCAAACACTGCAATTCAGCGGTCGACCCAGTTCGCACCGCATGGAACCCAATGCACTTCAAGCGTGCATCCATATGCACACATTTAGAGCGCAACGGCGTCATACAAACTGCCGCCACACGTCATGTCTTTGACGTATGCACGCTGCGTGCCAGAAGCTGCATAAGCTTGAAATAAAAAAATACAAGCAGCTCAATCGGGCAACTAGCTTGCTCACACATGGCTTCATTCTTCATTTGTAATTTGTAATTTAGGGTTTTCACTGTTGACCCTGTCTTTGCTACAGCATCAAATAAATTTTATAGAAATTATCAAAAGGGAGACAAAAATGATTACTAAGTCAATAAAGCTAACCCTAGCTTTAGGTTGCGCTTTATTTCTCAACTCCATTGGGCATGCGCAAGAATATCCTGCGATGACCATTAAATTCGGCGATCTATTAAATAGGAATTTTGGTTACTACCAAGGTATCGCTGCTTTCAAAGAAGAAATAGAAAAGCGTACTGCTGGAAAAATCAAGGTCGACATCATTACCGACAACAAAATGGGCACACCCAAAGACGCCCTTGAATCTCTGCAACTCGGTGCTGTGCAAATGGCGGTCAACACGCCTGCATATACCCAAGGCAGCGTCAAAGAGCACATGATTTGGGCCATGCCTTATTTGTTCAAGGACCGCGACACTTGGCAGAAATTTGCCTATGGTCCGATGGGCAAAGAGCTGGGTGACAAGATTGAACCCTTTGGTGTCAAGTTTGTTTCTTGGTGTTCTGCAGGTGGTCGTGGGTTTATTTCTAAAAAGCCATTGGCTACGCCAGCAGATTTCAGTGGTTTAAAAATCCGATCTATTCCAGACCCCGTCGTGGTTGAAATCATCAAATCATTTTCAGGTCAGCCTGTGGTGATGAATATTCAAGAGGTCTATACAAGCTTGCAGCAAGGCGTGCTTGATGGTTCCGAGTTGTCCATCGAATTGGCCACCGCGTTTAAATTCAATGAAGTTGCCAAGTTTTATACCGAAACCGCCCACAACGGGACGCCCGGTATGGTGTTGACCAACTTGGCTTGGTGGAATAAACAGCCCAAGATTGTGCAAGATTTGATCGAGCAAGTGGTGCAAACCAATTACAGAAAAGCAAACGATGAGTTTTATGCCGCAGTTGACCCCCGTCAATCGCAACAGCAGCAAACTGTCACCGCTAAGGTCTTGGCCGATAAGTCTGTGACCATTGTCAAACCTGACTTGCCAGCTTTCAAGAAAGCCAGCGCACCCGTGATCGAGCAGTTCAAATCGCGAATCGGAAAGGAATATGTTGAAAAGGTCCTGAAAGCGGTAGATTACTGATGAAATCTCTGTGTGACGCCCTTGAGCATTTCTTGGGCTTTGTTTGTGCCTTAGCGGTTGGATCATTCACATTTCTGATTATTCTGGATGTGGCCTGCCGCTTTGTTTTTCACTTCCCCATCACCTGGCTCAATGAACTAAGTATTTTCTTATTTCAACTGACCAGCTTTACCGGTGCCACGATTGCACTGCGCAAAGGCTTGCATTTTGGTTTGGGTTTGATGGTCCAAGATATCTGGCCAAAATTGTCCAAAACCTTGCAACCCATTGCGATTGTGGTGGTGGCCATCACCTCTGGCCTGATCGTCTATTTGGCCATCATCATGGCCAAGCAGGCCTGGCATTCAACTTACACCACCTTGCCATTCAGTCAGGCCACCATTTATGTGGTGACGATGATCAGCGCTGTGATCATGGTGTTGTTTTCGATCGAAGAATTGTTGGAACGATTTTCAACACCCTCCCAGAGATCCGCATGATTATTTCTTTATGTGTTGGTTTTCTCGTCTGCATCTTGGTGGGCGTGCCCATTGCTTTTTCAATGATCATTGCTTCGGTCATTGCTGTGCTTGCCGGCGACTCACTCCCGTTGCCCCTCATTGCCCAGCGCTTGGGTTCAGGCATTGACAACTTTACCTATTTGGCCATCCCACTGTTTATCTTGGCGGGCTCCATCATGGAGCGTTCGGCAATCTCGGTCCGCTTGGTGGGATTTGCTAAATCACTGGTGGGCCATTTGAAAGGTGGCATGGGTCAGGTGGTCATTGTTTCTGAGATTTTCTTTTCGGGAATATCGGGTGCATCACTGTCAGACGCATCCGCCATTGGTTCCATCATGTTCCCGACCCTAAAGAAAGCAGGCTACGACCCCGCCAAAGCCGTGGCCTTGATTTCAGCGGCATGCGCCATGGGTATTTTGATTCCACCGTGTTTGACCATGGTCGTTTTGGGCGCCTTGGCGGGGGTATCCGTCTCGGCTTTGTTTGTGGCCGGCTTTATTCCAGGTTTCCTGATGGCCATCGCCTTGATGGTCTCGGTGTACTTTCAGTCCAAGAATGGCTCTTTGCCGCCAGGTGAGAAAAAAGCCACCCGGCAAGAGATCTTGAGTTCATTCAAGGGTGCCATGTTTCCCTTGCTCTTGCCCATCATCATTTTTGGTGGCATTTTGGGTGGCGTCTTCTCTCCCACAGAAGCAGCGGCGGTGGCCGTGGTGTATGCCTTGTTTGTGGCAACCTTCATCTATCGCGAGATGAGTTTCAAGTTGCTCTATACCTTGTTGATTGACACCGCCATCACCACCGGAGCAATTGGCCTGATCTTGGGGGCTGCATCAGCCTTCAGTGCCATTTTGTCTTTTGGTGGCGTGCCCGATCAAGTGGCTGAGTTCATCACGGGGTTTTCCAGCAATCCCTTGGTATTTTTGATTGCGGCCAATTTGGTGTTTCTGTTCTTTGGGGCCATTCTTGATGGCATCCCTGCATTGCTGCTGTTTGTGCCCATCTTGTTGCCTGTGGCCAAAACCTTAGGCATTGACACCTTGCACTTTGCCCTGATGAGCGTTGCTTCATTGGGCGTTGGGTTGGTGGTTCCCCCCATTGGCATCTTGGTGTTGGTGGTGTGCTCCATCACCAAAACTCCCTTGGGTGATGTCTCCAAAGCCATGATGCCGTATTTGGGCATTTTGATGCTTTGCTTATTGGCCATGATTCTTTTCCCCCCCATCATCTTGTTCTTGCCACATCACTTTGGCTTGTAAATTTCAAATTTAGGAGTTTTTCCCATGAAGCTTGTCAGTTATGGCCCCTTGGGCCAAGAAAGAGCCGGCGTGCTCCAAGGTGAAAACATATTCGATCTTGAGCAATTGATGGCCAAGTCAGGCGCAGGGCCTGCAGTACACGACATGCGCCTGTTTCTAGAAATTCCGACGTGGAGAAGCATGTTGGACAAATTGGCCCCATTGACTTCTTCAACGCCCCCGATTGCCTTGCATTCGGTCAGGCTTGGCTCGCCTGTTCCTTGCCCTCGCAAGCTGATGATTGCGGGCGCAAACACTTACAGCCACTTGGCAGAGGCCAAGCCTTTGCTTGGAAAAATCGATCCACCGAAGCAACCCATGGTGTTGGCCAAAGGCACGAACGCGATTTGCGGCCCCTACGACGATTTGATCTTGCCCAAGCAGACCACAAAATTAGATTACGAAGTTGAGTTGGGGGTGATCATCGGCAAGGTGACCGATCACATCAGTGAGTCTGAGGTCAAGCATCACATTGCAGGCTTCACCACCACCAACGATGTGTCAGCACGCGATGTGCAGTTGGCCGAGTACGAGTCCAACACATTTTTTCGAGTCCATTATTTAGGCAAGAGTTTCAACACCTTTGCTCCCATGGGCCCAGCCATGGTCACAGTGGATGAGTATGAATGGGGCAAGCCCTTCGGTTTGGTCACCAAAGTCAATGGAGAGGTTCGGCAGTCGAGCGACACCGATGACTTGATTTACGGCATTGAAGCCCTGGTGTCTTACATCAGCCATCACATGACGCTATACCCAGGTGACATCATCCAAACGGGGTCGCCAGCGGGTGTGGCCTTCTTCATGAATCCTCAGCGCTTTTTGCAGGTGGGCGAGGTGGTCACATGTGAGATCGAAGGCGTGGGCACGATTTCCAACAAAGTTGTGAGTGGAAAATAAGAATGGCAAAAAAAAATATCCGTTCTGCCATTGACATTGGCGGAACATTCACCGACTTAGCCTCTTACGATTCCGAGACCAAAAGCGTACGCTTTGAAAAATCACTGACCACGCCCTTGGCGCTGCAAGACGCGGTGCTGTCTTGCTTCACGAAGGGAGAGGTTGATCTCTCGCGGCTTGATCATTTTGTGCATGGCTCGACAGTGGCCATCAACGCTGTCATCCAAAAAAATGGATCAAAAACAGCATTGATCACGACCCAGGGCTTCAAAGACTTGTATCAGGTGGGCCGTGCCAATCGACCCGACACCTACAACTTGTTTTTTGAAAAGCCCGCCCCACTGGTGCCGGCCAATTTATGCTTTGCAGTCCAAGAGCGTATGACAGCGCAGGGCAAGGTCTACACGCCCTTGCTAGAAGCTGAGATCCAGCGCATTGTCAAGATCATCAAGGCCGCCCATGTAGAGGCCATTGCGGTGTGCTTCATGCATTCCTATGCAAATGCGGCGCACGAAAAATTGATAGGCAAGGCGCTGCGTAAGGCCTTTCCAGAATTGTTCATCACGCTCTCGCATGAGATCCTGCGCGAGTACCGCGAGTTTGAAAGAACGTCCACGACGGTCTTGAATGCGTATGTCGGCCTCCAAGTCACCACCTATTTGAAGGCCTTGGAAGGGCAGCTCAAACAGAAAAAGTTTTCTGGCCGCTTCATGATCATGCAGTCCAACGGGGGCGTGATGACCTCCGAGCGTGCAGCCAAGGTGCCTGTGGCCATGATGGAGTCAGGGCCTGCAGGGGGCATCATTGGTGCTGCCGAGTTGGGCAAGTTGATTGGCGACCCGGATGTCATCGCGTTCGACATGGGGGGGACCACCGCAAAGACCTGTTTGGTCGAGCAGGGCCTGCCCAAAATGACCGACCAATACTACATTGGCGGTTACCAGCAGGGGTATGTGATGCGACTGCCCGTGGTGGACATCATCGAAGTTGGTGCGGGTGGCGGCAGCATTGCTTGGATCGATGAAGGGGGCGCCCTCAAGGTCGGACCCAAAAGCGCTGGCTCTTTGCCGGGCCCCGCTTGCTACAACCTCGGCGGGCAAGAGCCCACCGTCACCGACGCCAATTTGGTGACAGGTCGTTTGAATGCCAAACGGTTTTTAGGCGGTGAGTTTGACCTCGATTACGACAAAGCCTACAAGGCGATCGAAAAAAAAGTGGCCAAGCCCCTGGGCATGACCGTGTTGGATGCAGCACTGGGCATTCTCAAGCTCGCAGACGTCAAGATGTCCTTCGCTGTACGGGCGATCACCATGCAGCGCGGCTACGACCCCAGGAAATTTGCCATGGTTGCCTTTGGTGGGGCAGGTCCATTGCATGCGATGGCCATTGCCCGCGAGCTCCATGTGCCACGCGTGATCATTCCGCCTCAACCCGGACATTTCTCGGCACTGGGCATGTTGCTGACCGACTTGCGTCAAGACTTTGTGCAAACTCATATCCAAGACTTTTCTACGGTCACGGTGAAAAGTCTCGAAGACAACTTTGTCAAACTTGAAAATGAGGGCCGACAAAGCCTGGTCAAAGAAGGTTATGAGACCCATTCGATTCAACTGATCCGAACTTTGGACGTGCGCTATTTGGGTCAGGAGTACACCGTTCGGGTGAACGTGCCCCACAAACTGAGCGCCGTCAAAGACATTGACGCCATCCGAGAGAAATTTGATGAAATGTACGAGGTGCGTTACGGGCATGCAGCACCCGACCAATCCGCGCAGATGGTCAACCTTCGGGTCACGGCCATTGGTCCAGTCTCCAAGCCGGACTTCGAAAGCTTAAGAGACAAACGCATCCCAGCACTGAGCACGCAAAAGAGCCGCGAGATTTATTTTCCCAAAGTCGGCATGCTGTCATGTCCAGTTTACCAACGCGCCGAGTTGAAAGAGAACTTTGAATTCATGGGGCCCGCTGTGGTCGAAGAATACGCCTCGACCACGGTGCTATTTCCCGGCGACAAAGGAATGCTCAATCAATACGGATGCTTGGTCATCCTCAATGGCGACGGAGAGGCTTAACCCATGCGACAAAATAAAATCGACAAAGTCGACCCCATCACGATTGAAGTGGTCAACAACGCACTGGCGGCCATTGCAGAGGAAATCACCATCAATCTAGCCCGAACCGCGCACAACACCATCGTGTATGAAGTGCAAGACTTTTGCACGGGCCTATTGGATGCCCAAGGTAAGTTGGTGGCCCAAGCCCCTGGTGGGCTGCCGCTCTTTGTGGGTGACCTCGACGCCGCCATTCAAGACGGTATTGATATCTATGGCCCCAATGGTTTTGACGAAGGCGATGTGATCGTCACCAACCACACAGGCACCTGTGGCCAGCACTTGAACAACGTGGTGGTCTACACCCCCGTGTTCTTTGACAAAGGGTTGGTTGGTTTCGCGGCCACACGGGCCCACTGGACGGACATCGGTGGGCGCTTGGCGGGCGGATTCTTGACCAACTCGGTCTCTTCTTTTGAAGAAGGTCTCCAAATTCGCTCTGTGAAGATGTACAAAAAAGGCGTGGCCGATCAAGACCTTTTCAGAATATTGACGCACAACATTCGCCAGCCCGAATCCTCCTTCGGTGATTTGCACGCGCAAATCGGTGCTTGCCGCATGGCTGAGCGAAGAATGCATGATTTGTATCAAAACTATGGGCCTCAAGCGGTTCGCCAAGCCATTGAGGAGGGCTGGGCCCAGGCTGAACGCATCGTACGCGCTCGGATCAAACACATCCCAGACGGTACCTACAGTGCCGAGTCTTTTCTGGATGACGATGGTGTGGACTTGGGTGTGCCTGTGCCCATTCGGGTCAAGGTCATCATCAAAGGCGAAAAGATGACCATTGACCTGAGTCGCATGAGCCCCCAGGTCAGGGGCCCTATCAACTCCGGTGCTGCCGCTGGACGAAGTGCCGCCCGATTGGCTTTGAAATACTTGGTGGCTTCTGACGTCATGGCCAACGATGGCTGCTTTAAACCGCTGGATGTCATCTTGCCGCCTGGCACCTTGGTCAGCGCGCAAGAGCCAGCGCCCATGTCTTGGTGGCAAACCCCTTTGTTGACTTTGATCGATACGATTTTGTTGGCGATGTCCAAAGCGATTCCTGAAAGGATCCCTGCGGGCCACTACAGCGACATCTCCGCCATGTTGATGACGGGCTGGGATCCGAGAACCAAACGTCCATTCACCAACATTGAGCCAGTCGCCGGTGGCTGGGGTGCCAGGCCCAACGGCGATGGCCCCAGTGCCACATTCACGATTGGCCATGGCGACACCTTCAACATTCCAGTCGAAGTTTTGGAAACCCGCTATCCATTGATGATTGTTCAATATGGCCTCAGGCGGGACTCGGGTGGACCCGGCAAGTTCAGAGGTGGGCTGGGCATGGAGCGGGTCTACCGCGTGCTCGACAACGGTGTGTTCAATGGTCTGAGTGAACGTTCAAAATGTCCACCGTGGGGTTTGAAGGGGGGCAAGAGTGCCTACAGCGGCGAGATATCCATCAAACGTGCCAAGACAAACAAGATCGAAACCTACAGCAAAGTCACGGGCTTGAAACTGAACAAGGACGATCTGCTCTTCTTCAGAACAGGGGGCGGTGGCGGCTTTGGGGATCCATTGCAAAGGCCTGCTGACAAAGTGGCCGAGGACGTTCAACTGGGTTTTATTTCGGTAGATTCCGCCAAAAAGAATTACGGTGTGGATGTGAATGCCAAGACCTTGCGTGTCAATGCATCCACAACCTTGGCATTGCGCCAAAAAATGAAAAGCAAATCCAAAGGGAAATGAACATGAAAACAAGAACGCTCGGCGCCCAATTGCTTGTGCCTGAAGTGGGTTACGGCTGCATGGGTTTAAGTGGTATTTACGGCCCGGTCGATGACGAAGCCTCGATTCGACTGATCCACGAAGTTGTCGACCTGGGCGTTACCTTGCTGGATTCGTCCGATGCCTATGGCAATGGTCACAACGAAACCGTGGTGGGTCGCGCGCTGTCTGGCATCCGAGACCGCGTGACCCTGGTCACCAAGTTCGGCCAAATCCGAAAGCCCGAGGGCACCACCATTTGCGGCACGCCTGAATACGTCAAGCAGGCCTGCGAAGCTTCACTCAAAAGGCTCAACGTCGATTGCATTGACTTGTATTTCCAACACCGCGTGGACAAAACCGTTCCAATAGAGGAGACCGTTGGCGCGATGGCCGATTTGGTCAAAGCAGGCAAGGTCCGCTACTTGGGCTTGTCAGAGGTCTCTGTCGCCAACTTGAGAAAAGCACATCGTGTGCACCCCATCACGGCAGTTCAGTCTGAGTTGTCGATTTGGAGTCGGCAAGACGAACGCGATATCTTGCCTGCATGCCATGAACTGGGCATTGGTTACTTGGCCTACAGCCCTTTGGGGCGTGGCTTTTTAACCGGAACGGTCACCACCACCGAGAACTTGGATGACAAAGACACCCGCAAAAATCATCCCAGGTTCAATGCGGAAAACATCAAGAAAAACGCCCACATCGCGCAGTCTGTACAAGCGATGGCGGCTCAAAAAGGCGTGACAGCTGCACAGTTGGCAATTGCGTGGGTCTTGAGCAAAGGCCAAGACATCGTCCCCATCCCGGGCACGAAAAGCATCCAACGCGTCAAAGAAAACATCGCAGCTGCAGACCTTGTGTTGACTTCATCGGACATCGCCGCTTTAGACAGCATCGCGCCCATCGGCGCCACCCAAGGTGAACGATATCCTGCGATGAACTTGAATCACATTGACCGCTGACCTAAAGATCTCAAGACCCCAAGCCTGCCAAGCCGCGCGGTGGCGCCGCGTACCCACGCAAGTCAGATTGCACTGGTAACAATGGGGTATCTCAGAGGTTCGCCAACATATTCTTCATGTTGAGGGGCAGTTGCCTCACCCGAATGCCCAATGCATCGTGAACCGCGTTCCCTATGGCAGCTGCGGTGGGGCCTTGGGTGGCTTCACCCGCGCCAACAGACGGTTCGTTGGGCTGATCGATCAGCCCAACCGTCACCACCGGCGCTTCGGAGAACATCAAAATGGGATAGTCTTCCCAACTGCGCGTGGTGATGGCTTGGCGGTTGAACTTCAGTTCCTCTTTCAAGGTCCAACTGCAGCTTTGAACAGCACCACCTTCAAGCTGACTTTTCACGCCATCGGGGTTGATGATCAGGCCAACGTCGGCAGCCACCGAAATGTCGGTCACGCGCACCGACGTGCCCGCCAAGATACGCACCGCAACAGCGCACCATGCGCCTGTGTTTTTGTAACGGGCATAGGCAAAGCCTCGGCCTACACCTTCCACATCTTCTGACCGGTCGTGCCACCAAGGTGCTTGATCGATCGCGAGTCGAATCACGGCCAAAGCCCTCGGATCGCTCAAGTGCCTGATCCTAAAGTCGACCGGGTCTTGTTTCAGCGAGTGGGCCAACTCGTCCATGAAACACTCGATGGCCCACACGTTGGTGAATCCGCCCAGGGCACGAATGGCCGATGTGCGGATGGGCATTTCTAGCAAGCGGTTGTAAACGACCTTGTAGTCCGGCAAGTCGTACAAGGGCAGCGCGTTACGGTCCCCGCCGCCGCCTGCCGACATCGGCGGATCCAGCGACACGGGGGTGGTGAAAGGCCGGGCCAATTCAGCCGCAGCAACAAAAGCCAAATTACCGGGCTCAGAGCGCCCGGGGCGCGAGGTGTAGCCATTCGACCAAATGGTCTGAGTCCAATTGTGGATGGCACCGTCCGGCGCCAAGTTGGCCTCCAACTTCACGAGGTGCGCCGAGCCCGACGGCCCACAGCTCAATTCAGCGGCGCGCGACCACAGCAAACGCACCGGGCGACCTTGCGCATGTCTTGCCAGCAGGGCTGCGTCAAACGCCACGTCATCGGCTGGGTTATGGCCGTAGCAGCCAGCCCCTTCCACATGGTGGATCACCACTTCGGGGATCGCGTCTTCAGAAAATTCACGGCGCAGGTACACCTCGATGTCAGATTTGAGGTTGTAAATCCCCTGGCTGTGCGACCAAATTTCTAACGTGTTGTCGCGCCATTGCGCCAGCGCACAGGACGGCCCGATCGAGGCATGCGCAATGTAGGGGCGCTGGTACCAAGATTCGACATGTTTCAAATGGCTGGGGGGCGCGTCTTTGGCTTGCACTTCACCCACGATGCGCTGTTCGCTCGGGGCTGAAGTCAAGAACGTCTGGAGGTCATCACAATCGGGCAACGATGCTGGCATGTGCCATGTGACCCGAGTGTCGAGATGGGCGATGGATGCCACGGCCTGTTCCTCACGCTTGGCCAGCACACCGATGAAGGAGCCGTCGCGGATGAGCTCAACCTCAGGAAACCGCAGGCGAAACCCCGCCTCATCCACCGTGTCAATGCGACCGGCGCGGTTGGGCGCTCGCAAGATACGGCAATGCAGCATGCCTTCCACCACCAGGTCTTGAATGAAGCTGGCGCCGCCAAACAGTTTTTTCTCCAAATCCAGTCGCGGCACGGGCGTGCCCACGTAGCGCATACCGCCAGGGGTGGGTTGACGCGGATGCTGCACCACGGGCGTCGCGGATTGATCGTCAAGCTGCAAGTCCCAATAGCTCATGACCTGAGGCGTGGCACTGGAGCGCAAGACACCCTGTTGAACCGTGACGGACGAGGGTGTTGCTTGAGTAGCGGCACAAAAGCGCTCAATGGCGATGGCCTTGAGGGTCGCGCAAGCCATGCGGACCGCTTCGCCCGAGTGTTCAATCGAAAAGCTGCCAGAGGTCACCCCCTCGTCGGGGCTGTCTTGCGTGTTGATTGGCCGTTGAATCATTTGGTGAAGATCTACTTGGAGCTCTTCGGCCGCTATTTGAGCCAAGGCTGTGGAGATACCTTGCCCAAAGTCGACTTTGCCCACACTCAAAGTCACCTGGTTGGGTTGGCTGAAATCGAGCCAATGGCCAATGGTGGGGTTTTTGTCCAGGCTGTTTTTGGCGAAGCCACGCGCGAGGATGACGGGTTTCATACAGCGTGCGCCTTTGCAAGCGCGGTCATCACGGCTTTGATGATGCGGGGTTGACTGCCGCAGCGGCACAAGTGATGGTCAAGCGCGGCGCGGACATCGTCTTCGGTCCAATGTTTTCCGCTGTCCACCAAAGCCACAGATCGCATCAAAATACCGCTGAGACAAAAACCACATTGACCCGGTTGCTCGGCAAGTATGGCGGCTTGTACGGGGTGGGGCTGCGCCACAGTGCCCACACCTTCGGGCGTGGTCACCTGTTTGCCCTCAAGTGCGCCAAAAGGCAAGTCGCAACTGGTGGTGGGTACGCCATCCACCAAGACGGTGCAAGCACCGCAATGGCCATCTCCACAACCCATCCGAACGCCCTTGAGGTCAAGGTCATTGCGAAGTGCAAACACCGCGAACGCGTTGGGTGGGTAATCGCAGCTGCGCGGCACACCGTTGATCGTCAAATCCATGTCACTGCCCTTGTTCACTTTTGGAGAGGATCTCGTTGAGAGTTGAATCCATGCTTGCCCGCATGATATTCGGACACCCCCGCACCTCTTACCTTGGATTAGCCTCTAGGTGACAGGCCATTTCACAAGGTCTGTTGAAATACAAGCCTTGTTCGAATGCAAGACAAGCTCGCAGCAGACCGCCGCATGTGAGCGAGACATTGTGCGCACTTGCGCGACCAACCAAGAAGGGTTTCCAACATGCTTCAACCGATCGATGGAATTGTCACAACCCGTGTGTCCAACGTGCTCTATCTGACGATAGATCGGCCTGCGGACATGAACCGTCTCAGCCCCGACTTGGTCGAGCATGTGGGACATCGATTGGCAGCCTTGCGCGACGATCAAGAGATCCATGTGCTGGTCATCACAGGTAGCGGCGACGACTTTTTTTCCATGGGATTGCTCAACCCAGCCATTCGCGCAAGCTTGTCCAAAGACGATGTGATGCGCCTGGTCCGCAAAGCCAATGCGGTGTTCGACGCATTGGAGGCTTTGCCGCAAATCACGATCGCCGCCATCAACGGAAAAATCATGGCCGGTGCCGTTGAGCTGAGCCTGGCGTGTGACCTGCGCTATGCGGTCTCGCACGCCACCCTGCAAATGCCCGAAGCCTCATGGGGCGGTTTTCCGGGCGCGGGTGCACCGGTTCGTTTGCCCCAACTCGTTGGCAAGGCGCGTGCGCTGGAACTGATCTGCACAGCCAGGGAAGTTGACAGTGCCGAGATGAGTCAACTCGGACTCATACAGGGCCTATACCCTCAAGCCACCTTCCGTGACGAAGTGGCAAAGACGGCACACACCATTGCCAACCATGGTCCTTTGGCCACACGTGGCGCCAAGCGCATCATGGCAATGCGCCAAGAGCCCGGTACCCGCGCCGCACGCGAACTGTCGGATGCATTGCGCCATGCCTTGGAGTGGAGTCAAGATGTCGACGAGGGTATGGCAGCGCACAAAGCCAACAGAAAACCAAACTTCATCGGGCGCTAGTCATTGCGAGACGTTGAGCTTGGCGTCCTTGATCACCTTGCCCCACTTGTCATGCTCCGAGCGGATCAATGCGCCAAATTCGTCGGGCGTGCTGCTGGATAAATCGACCGCTTGATCCGCGAGTCGCTTGACCAGTTCGGGGTCCTTCAAAACTTTAGCGAGCTCCGCATTCAGGCGCGCCACCACGGCAGGCGGTGTTCCGGTTGGCGCGAGCAAGCCCATCCAAGCGCCAGCGTCAAGTTGTGGGTAGCTTGCTTCGGCCAGGGTGGGTACGTTGGGTAGCGCCAAAGAGCGACGCTTGCCGCTCACAGCCAGGGGTTTGATTTTTCCACTTTGCACCAGTGGAACACCAGCGCCTGCCGCAAAGACGATCAATTGCACTTGTTCGCCCATCAGGGCCGACAGGGCTGGGGCGCCGCCTTTGAATGGGATATGCAGCATGTCCATGTTGGCCAGCAGCTTCAACTGCTCGGCGGCCAGGTGGCCCGAGCTGCCAGCCCCCACCGTGGCGTAGGAGATGGTTCCTGGCTTGCTCTTGGCCACTTGGATCAAACCATGGATGTCGTTGGCAGGAAATGACAGGTGGGTGGCCAACAGCAAAGGAATGCTGCCAATGAATGAAATCGGCACCAAGTCTTTGAAGGTGTCGTAACGCAATTCTGATTTGTAAATGTGCGGGTTGACGGCATGCGAATCAAACGCCACCAGCAGCGTGTGCCCATCAGGTGCTGACTTGGCCACAAAGTCAGCGGCAATGGTGCCACCTGCACCGCTGCGATTTTCAATCAACACCGGTTGACCCAGTAACTCAGAGAGTTTGGGGCCGATTTGACGCGCCGTCACATCCACAACCCCTCCGGGTGCGAATGGGACCACCATGCGAATGGGCTTGTTGGGAAACGCTTGCGCAGCAACGCCCTGAGCCAATACAACAGAGAGCAGTGCCCCCAACCAACGACATGCCCTGAGGCTGATCCATGCGTGATTCAAAAAATTCCCCGGTAACGACTGATGAAATATAGGTTTGAAGTCATGTCTACCCA
Source organism: Limnohabitans sp. (assembly GCF_046052825.1). GTDB lineage: Bacteria > Pseudomonadota > Gammaproteobacteria > Burkholderiales > Burkholderiaceae_C > Limnohabitans. Next base: position 40,586 of record NZ_JAVLFP010000054.1, on the reverse strand, counting down.
TGCTCAGTCAATTTGTGCGCCTGTTGCTTTGACAACCTTTCCCCATTTCTCGACCTCGTCTCTGATTAAGGCTGCGTACTCCGATGGGGTGCTGGTGATGGGGTCTGCGCCTTGTTCGCTGAGGTATTTGCTCATGGCGGGTTCACGGACAATTTTCACCAGCGCTGCGTTGAGCTTGTTCACAAGCGCTGGCGACATTTGGGGGGGCCCAACCAACCCAAAATAACCAGAGGCTTCATAGCCTGACAAACCCGCCTCGCTGATGGTCGGGACATCGGGCAGGGCAGGAATGCGTTGCTTGGTGCTCACGCCCAAGGCTTTGACTTTGCCTGTTTTGACGTTTTGGACGGCCGACGGTGCCGTGGCCAACGAGACCTGAACGTGTCCAGCGATCAAGTCGGTCATTGCCTGTGGCCCCCCCTTGTATGGCACATGCAGCATGGAGGTGCTGCTCATCATTTTGAACAATTCGGTAGACAGGTGGGGTTGGCTGCCGTTGCCCGCAGAGCTGTAGCTCACGGGGTTGGAGGTGGTCTTGAGGTAGCTGATCAGCTCTCGCACATTGTTGGCCGGTACCGATGGATGCACCACCAAAACCTGTGCGGTTTCTGCCACCATGGTGATGGGGGTGAAATCTTTCACTGGGTCGTAGGTCATCTTCGGGTAGAGCGAGGCATTGATGCTGTGGGCCGTAGAAGCCATCAACAAGGTGTAGCCGTCAGGCGCCGAACGTACGGCAAAGTCTGCGCCGATATTGGCGCCACCACCTGGACGGTTGTCGACCACCACAGGTTGTTTCCACTCTTCAGAGAGTTTTTGTGCCACTGCACGGGTGATGATGTCGGTGGTGCCGCCCGCCGGAAAAGGAACCACGATGCGTATGGGTTTGCTCGGGTAATCCTGCGCCTGCAAGGAGGGCAGGCACAACACGGTGGCCAGGGCTGCTAAGACGTGACGTAGCTTCATTTCAAACTCCAGAGTGTTGGCTTAAGCCTGATGAAAAAGTCGACCTGCTTGAGGAATGACGCGGCGATCGCCAATGCTTCGCAAGGTGCCCCACATCGAAGCCTGGTTGCTGGTGACCACGGGGACGGAGGTTTCTTGTTCCAATTCTTCAATCAATGCCAAGGTGCGAAAGTTGGAGCAGCTGATGAACAAGGCCTCAGTTTCATCACGCATGACCTCATGGGCCAGAGCTTTGATGGTCGGTGCCGAAATACTCCCATGGGCTTGCGTCCCCAGGCCTTTGATCGCAAGCACCTCAAAGCCCGCTTGCTCCAGGTACAACTTGACCCGTTCGTTCAGCCAAGGCTCATACGGTGAGGCCACGCTGATTTTGCGAGCCGAGAGTGCCTTGAGTGCGCCAGCGATGGACGATGCCGAGGTGACGCACGCAATGCCGGTCAGGGCTTGAAGCTCTTGGGCTTGTGCCAAATCTTCTTCGGGGGTTTTTAAAAAACCGCTGGCCGTGCAACCGTGACAGATGGCCTGCACTTTGGCGTGCGACAACAAAGTGGCCGCATCGGGGGCCTGGGTGCTGAGCCACAACAGGCTTTTTTCAGAATCGTCCGTGTGTTTGATGCGTTGCGAATGTATCGAAGTGCTGGGGCCTGCCATGCGTTGAAATTCGTATTCCATCACCGTGTTCCACGACGGAACAATGATGCCCAATTTGGTTTGCCAATTCAAAACTTTGATCCTTGAAGTTGTTTGAATACAGACGTACTCATTGCAGATGCCTCAACACGCAAAGCATTATTTGTGGGGGCCTGCGAATCAGTCATCAGGTGATACCCGCGTCAAAATCATTGGCTTGTTGCGTCATGTCTCGCTGCACCTTGTTGCGCAGGTGCTGGATGGTCTTGTCATTTACGTGATGCATGGAGGCCGCTATGATGAATTTCGTTTTCCCTCTGAAGGACTTCAAGATGACGCAAAGCGTGGCTGTTGATTCGGTTCGATCGTGTGCACAGGCCTTGGTCAAAGTCATAGACCGCTATGAGCTGGACCTCGATGCACAGAAATTGCGTGAAGGTTTATTGACCGCCACTAGGCCGCTGGTCGAAAGAGCGGACCTGTTGTCTCTTGGTGTCAAGCGGCAGGCCAATCACATCGACAACTCCCGGTATCTTTTTTACGACGGCCAAATTTGTTTAACGCTCGACGAATTCCCTAAGGACAAACAGATACCTGCACACGACCACGGCATCTGGGAGGCTCTGGTCGTCTGTGCAGGAAGCTTGCAACACACGGTATACCAGCGCGTCGACGATGCACAGATTTCTGGCGTTGCGCGGTTGGAGGTGGTGGAAGATGTGGTGATGGTCCCAGGAGAAATCACCATGGTTGTGCCGCCCGGCGACATCCACAGTTTCAAGGCGTTGTCCGATCAGACCTACGTCATCACGGTGGTGGGAGGCGAGTACGCACCCAAGCGGCACTACTACAACACCAGCGACAACACTTACATGGTTCGCACACCCAAGGCGCTCAAAGAGAGCGGCCTGTTGTGAACCCTAGACGCGGGCTGTTGCCAGAATCCATGGCTGGCAAGGGCCCAATTTCTTGATCTGTCAAACAGGGTTGACGCGATGAACATTGAACCGCTGAAGAAAAGACTCGAGCGCCAGGGCTATGTCCTCAATGGTTATGTGTCGATGGCCAGTCCCTATTCAGCGGAGTTGTACGCGCTGCAAGGGTGGGACGCCGTCACGATTGACATGGAGCACGGCTCCATCGGTTTCGATTCCGCCGTTGCTATTTTGCAGGCGGTGAAGGCCAGTGGCGTGGTGCCCATGGTTCGAATTCCAGCGGTAGACCCTGCGTTGATTGGCATGTTGCTGGATGCCGGTGCGATGGGCATCACCTGCGCCATGATCAACACGGCCAAAGACGCCAGCGACCTGGTGTCTGCCTGTCAATACCCGCCTCATGGTCAGCGTAGCTTGAGCCGTCTCTCACGTGCAGCCCTGGTTTATGGCCACAGCTACAACCTGAGCGCCAATGAAAATATCAACATTTACGCCATGGTTGAAACCAAGATGGGTATGGACAACTTGAATGCAATTGCTGCGGTACCGGGTCTGAACGGCATTTATTTTGGGTCTGTGGATTACGCCATGTCTGTGCGGGGGGAGTTCCCACCGATGGGGGGCGGCAACCCCGAAGTCCAAGCCCTGATCCATCAAGGAACCATGGCCATTGCGCAGGCTTGCCGTGAAAACCATTTGGTGGCGGGCATGAATGCCACCAGTCCACAAGTCGCGGGGGCTTTGATGGAACAAGGCTTTCGATTCATCACCTTGTCCTCAGACGCCAGAGCCATGATGGTTCAATCCAAGACTTGGGTTGACGACACCCGTGCGTTGGCTCGCGGAATTGGTTGAAGCACTCAGTTTTCTGCAAAGGGGAGACACATGTTGATTCGCAAGTTATGGGTCCAAGCTTCGGTGGTCGGGTTGTGGGCCGTCGGTGGTTTCATCACATCGGCACATGCAGAGTTTCCAGATCGGCCTGTGCAAATGATTGTTCCCGTCCCGACCGGGGGCGGAACCGACTCGATGGCGCGGCAAGTCGCCAAAATGCTGTCGCAACTGTGGGGGCAGCCTGTGGTGGTTGACAACAAGGCAGGTGCAGCCGGCATCATTGGTGCACAAGCCGTCATGAAAATGCCACCCGACGGGTACACCTTGCTCATGAGCCATGACGGGGTGATCACCGCCACGTCCTTGTTGTTCAAGCGGCCAGACTTTGATCCCATCAAACAACTGGCACCAATTTCTCAATTGGCCAGCTTGCCCCATGTGGTCAGTGTCAATCCCAATGTGCCCGCCAAGAACATTCAGGAGTTGGTGTCTTTGATGCGGTCTAAAGCCGAGAAAAAAGAGTCTTTTGGTTTTGCCACCTCTGCCTTGGGAAGCGCCGACCACCTGGCTGGAGAGCAGTTCAAGCAGTCCTTGGGTTTGCAGATGTTGGTGGTGCCCTACAAAAGTACAGTCCCCGCCATGACCGATGTGGTGGCGGGCCACGTGCCGTTTGGTTTTTTTGCTATCTCAGCGGCATTGCCCATGGTTAAAAATGGCAATTTGCGTCCGATCGCCATCACCTCTGCCAAGCGTTCAAAGTTGCTGCCACAAGTGCCTACCGTGAGCGAGACCATACCTGGCTTTGAAACCTATTCATGGTTTGGACTATGGGCACCCGCTGGCACGCCCGCCAAAATCACTGAAAAAATAAGTGCGGATATCAAACAGATTTTTGCCACACCAGAGATGAATGCATTCTTGGCAAGCAACGGTTTTGATTTGGCGATTTCAACGCCAACAGAGTTTGCAGAATTCATCCGCAAAGAAGCCGCAAAAACAGCGGGTTTGATTCAGTTCGCCAACATCAAAATTGAGTGACGCCAACTCGCATGAAAAAACTCTTTCTTCCTCTGCTTGCGTGCTTGTGCTTGGCACCTGTGGTCGTTCCAGCGCAAGACTGGCCCAGCAAACCCATTCGACTGATCGTGCCTTTTCCTGCCGGCGGCCCCACCGACATGGTTGGGCGAGAAGCCGCCAACATCTTGCGTGAAGAATTCAAGCAAACAGTGATTGTGGAAAACAGGCCCGGTGGCAATGGGACCTTGGGCCATGCTGTGTTGGCCAAGTCGCCCGCCGATGGCTACACCCTGGGTCTGTTGGTCATCACGGTAGCCATCGCCCCGCATTTGGGCAATGCCCCTTTTGACACCTTCAAAGACTTTGCGCCTATCAGCAACATGGTGTCCATGACACCCATCGTCATCGCCAACAACCAGGCCCCATTCAGCACCTTGGCCGAGTTGACCCGCTACGCCAAAGCCAATCCAGACAAGTTGGCCTATGGCACGCCGGGCGTGGGCACGGTGCCCCATCTCGCGGCTGAGTTGTTTCAGTTGCAGTCGGGCACCAAGCTCAACCATGTGCCATACAAAGGTGCCACGCAGCAAATACAAGACCTGATCGGTGGGTCGACACTGCTTGACTTTCAAAGCTCATTGGTTGTGGCGATGCCGCAGTTCAAAGCCGAGCGGATCAAGGCCTTGGCCGTGTTGTCGGACACGCGCGCGGCTCAACTGCCCAACGTGCCCACCGCCAAAGAGTCGGGTTACCCAGAGTTGGTCGTCGCGCCATGGTTTGGCCTGGGCGCGCCGGCTGGCACACCCGCTGAGATTGTTCACAAAGTGCAAGCGGCCATTTACAAGGGGCTCAACACCCATGACGTGCAAGACCGTTTTGCAGCCATCGGTGCGTCGGTTCATCCCAACAAATCGCCGGCTGAGTTTTCTGCTTACATCAAGTCAGAGCATGAGCGCTGGGGCAAGGTGATCAAGGCGGCCAACGTCAAAGCCGAGTGATTGGAGTTCTGGGCTCTTGGCCACCAACGCATCAGCCCCGAGGCGTTGCAACAGCTGTTGGAAATTTCCAGTGAGTGAGAGGATGACAAGCCCGCCACTGTGAAATTCGACACCCACCATGTCTACATGCAGTTTTTAGGGCACACGATGAAGCACGCCGACCATGCGAACGTGCCTCAGCTTTCGCTGAACAAACAACACTTGTTGGAGCTTGTTTGCACATGGTCTGGGTGAACCCATGAGTCGCGCATGTTGCATTTTTAAGTTGGCGTAAACGCTAGTGCCCAACATTTCATTTATGCAAATAATGATTGGGTTTATTCAGCGAGAAAAAAATGAAGCTTTTGTCTTTTTTAAATCAAGGTCGAGAAACTTGGGGTGCAGTTGTTGGGGAGGGGGTCGTGGATTTGGGAAAGGTGTTTCCCCAGTACGCCACATTGGCTGACTACATCGGATCTGGCGCCTACCTGAACGCAGCCAAAGATGTTGTGGGACACGCGGCTGACATCAAGCTCAGCGAGGTGGTGTATTTGCCAGTGATCCCACGGCCTGAAAAAATCATTTGCGCCGTTCGAAACTACATGGACCATCACCAAGAAGTTTTGGCAGCGGGCATGCACCGGGAATTGTCTGAAGAGCCCCCGATCTTTTTGCGCGTGTGGCGTTCGCAATGTGCGCACAACCAACCGATTGTGCGACCCCGTGTGTCCGAGTCCCTCGATTGGGAGGGCGAGTTGGCCGTCATCATCGGCAAAGGTGGCCGTGACATTCCAGAAAGCGAAGCCTTCGCGCATGTGGCCGGGTACTCTTGCTACAACGACGGCAGTGTGCGTGAGTGGCAATTCCACGCCAAGCAAATTGCGTCGGGCAAGAACTTTGAATCCACCGGTGGGTTTGGCCCCTGGATGGTGACCGCCGATGAGATTGCACCCGATCGGCAGCTCAAATTAGAAGTGCGTTTGAATGGTGAAGTGGTGCAGTCAAGCCACACCGGCCACATGATTTTTGGCATTGCCAAGATGATCAGTTATGCCTCCACCATCTTCACCTTGACCCCAGGCGATGTGATTGCCACGGGCACCCCGGCTGGGGTGGGTTGGAGCCGCAAGCCACCGCGCTTCATGAAGCATGGCGATGTGTGCGAAGTTGAGATCGAGGCCGTGGGTACTTTGCGCAACCCGATCGTTGATCAAACCTGATTCTGGTACTGCGCACAGAACCCCGAAGCACGAACTTCGGGGCATGCGCAAAACGGCGGAGGAGACAAGCCATGAAAAGACGAGGCATTGTGCTGGCAGGTGCGGCCATGTGGGGGGGCGCACCGTTGCTTGGGTGGTCGCAGACGTACCCAGATCACCCCATCAAAATTTTTCAAGGATTCGCCCCCGGGGGCAATGCAGACAACATCGCGCGCGCCATCAGCGCAGAAATGAGCAAAGGTCTGAACCAGCCCTTTGTGATCGAGGCGCAATCTGGCGCGGGTGGGACGATTGCCGCAACCACGGTGGCCCGTGCCAAGCCTGACGGCTACAGCCTGTTGCTGGCCACCGGTGGCCACGCAGTGGCCGGCGCTTTGTACAACAACCTGCCCTACAAGACGGTGGCTGATTTCGAGATGGTCTCGACCATCACCTATTTCCCTTTTTTGATGGTGACGTCGGCCGAATCCAAGCTGCGCTCATTTGCCGATCTGTTGGCCATCTCAAAGAAGTCGGCGGAGGGCCTGAGTTACGGCTCGGCAGGTGTGGGCTCGACCCATCACTTGGCCGGTGAGTTGTTGGCCAAGATGGGCAAGATCAATTTGCTGCATGTTCCCTACCGAGGCGATGCGGGCGCCATCACCGCCTTGTTGTCCAACGATGTGGACTTCGTCATTGCCCCCCCCACTGCGGTGATGGCCAACATCAAAGCAGGCAAGCTGCGTGCTTTGGCAACGACAGGCCCCCTGCGTTGGCCCGGGCTGCCCGATGTGCCAACGGTGGCAGAACAAGGCGTGGTGGGTTACGACGTGCGCTCATGGGCTGGGTTGCTGGCCACCGCGGGGACGCCACGCGGCGTGGTGGATCGCCTCAATCAAGAGGTGCTCAAAGCCTTGCAGGCGCCCGTGGTCAAAGCGCGGCTCGAAGAAATGGGTGGAGAAGCCAAGGGCAGCACGCCAGAAGAAATGAAGGCCATGGTGGTGTTTGAACTGCAAAAGTGGACGCAAGTGGTCGCAGATGCAAAGGTACCCAAACAATGAGCGCCAGTTTCAAACCCCACCTGTCGCATGTAGGCGTGTCGTGTTTTGACATCGACAAGATGATCGACTTTTACACCTCGGTGTTTGACTTGAAGCTCACCGACAAAGGCCCAGGCTTCACCTTCCCCTTCATGCTGGCCTTTCTGAGTTCCAACCCCAAGCAGCACCACCAGTTGGCCTTGGCGCAAAACAGACCAGCGGGTGCGCCCAGCACCATCATGCAGCTCTCCTTCATGGTGAATGATTTGAACGATTTGCGTGAAGCGCGCCAACGTGCCTTGGCCAAAGGGGCCACCCAGATGCGGGGCTTGAACCATGGCAATGCCATGTCGATTTACTTCATGGACCCTGAAGACAACACGGTCGAGGTCTACTTTGACACGCCTTGGTACGTGGCGCAGCCACATGGCGACCCGCTCGACTTAGAACAAACAGACGCCGACATTTGGGCGGCCACCGAGAAAATCGTGCGCGCCGATCCAAGCTTCATGCCGGTTGAGGTGTGGAAAGAAAAAGTCTTTGGCGGGTGAGTGGCTATTGCCGCAACTGCTGCAAGGCACCGAGCAGGGCGTGAGCCGCCCTCACCACGCTTCAGTGGTTCTGTTGGCGTGAGGCATGCCAAGCTTTGAGCTCACCGATGAAGCCTCGACGGAACGCCACCACACACAGCACAAAAATAACGCCAATGATGACGTTGATCCAAGAGCCCACTTGGTCCGCCAAAAAGTTTTGCAAACCGATGATGGTGAAAGCCCCCAGCGCTGGCCCTGCAAAAGTTCCCAAGCCACCGAGCAAGGTCATCAAAATCACCTCGCCCGACAAGGACCAATGGGCATCGTTGAGCGTCACAAAGCCGAGCACCAAAGTTTTCATGGAGCCCGCCAAGCCCGCAATGGCGGTCGAGAGCACAAAGGCCATGAGTTTGTAGGTGTTGACGTCATAGCCCAAAGAGATGGCGCGGGTTTCGTTTTCGCGAATGGCTTTGAGCACTTGACCAAATGGCGAGTGAACAATGCGCACCACAAACAAAAACAAGGCCACAAAGACGGCCAGCACCACAAAGTAAAGCGACAGGTCGCTCTCGAGCGATACCAGGCCCAGCAGTTGCCCGCGTGGGACACCCTGCAAGCCATCTTCACCTCCGGTGAAAGGCGCTTGCAAAAACACAAAGTAAAACATTTGCGCCATGGCCAGTGTCACCATCGCAAAGTAAATGCCCTGACGGCGAATGGCCAGCAGCCCAACGCCCAAGCCGCACAGGCCTGCGACGACCGTGCCAGCCAGCACGCCCAACTCAGGCGAGAGGCCCGCAGAGCGGATCAACCAACCGGTGGTGTAACCCGCCACGCCAAAAAATGCGGCATGTCCAAAGGACAGCAGTCCTGTGAAGCCCATCAAGAGGTTGAAGGCCATGGCAAACATGGCATAGCACAGGGCCTTCATCATGAAGATGGGATACACGCCAATGAACGGGACGGCGATCAACAAGCCCAGGCAGATCCAAAGACACACGTGTGCCAAACGGGAGGAGGTTGGGGCGTGCATCAGGCTTCCTTCCCAAACAGTCCGGCAGGACGGATCATCAACACAATCGCCATGATGACAAACACCACGATGTTGGAGGCCTCGGGATAAAACACTTTGGTCAAGCCTTCAATCAGGCCCAGCGCTACGCCGGTGATGATGGAGCCCATGATGGAGCCCATGCCGCCGATGACCACCACCGCAAAAACGACAATGATCAAGTTGCTGCCCATCAGCGGGTTGATTTGAATCACGGGAGCGGCCAATACCCCGGCAAGCGCGGCCAGGCCACAGCCCGCGCCATAGGTCAGCATGACCATCAAGGGCACATTGATGCCAAATGCCTGAACCAGCTGCGGGTTTTCTGTGCCCGCGCGCAAGTACGAGCCCAGACGTGTGCGCTCAATCACAAACCAGGTGCCAAAACACACACTGAGGGACGCCAAGACCACCCAAGCGCGGTAGTTGGGCAAGATCATGAACCCCAGGTTGGTCGCGCCTTGTAGCAATTCGGGCACCGCATACGACTGACCCGACACGCCAAAGAACTCTCTGAAAATGCCCTCGCAAATCAGCGCCAATCCAAAGGTCAACAACAAGCCGTAGATGGGGTCAATTTTGTAGAGATGCTTGAGCAGGGTGCGCTCCAGCAGCACCCCCAAAGCGCCCACCAGCAAGGGCCCCAGCAACAGGGCCAACCAATAGTTCAGTCCGAAAACATCCAAGGACACAAACGCCACATAAGCGCCCATCATGTAGAACACGCCGTGCGCAAAATTCACGATACCCAAGAGACCGAAAATAACCGCCAACCCAAGGCTCAACATGGCGTAAAAAGAGCCGTTGACCAAGCCCAGTAACAACTGGCCCAGAAAGGCTTGAATGGGAATGCCAAAAATGTCCATGGGTGGCGAATCGGTTCAGGTTATTTCCAAGCGGCGCACTTGGTTTCGGCTTTGGTGGTGAAGGCCACGTCGCCTTTGATGGTTTCCACCACGTTGTAGTAGTCCCAAGGCTCGACCGATTTATCGGGGGTCTTGACTTGCATCAGGTACATGTCGTGGATCATGCGACCGTCATCACGGATGTAGCCGCCCTTGGCGAAGATGTCGTTGATTTTGGTTTTCTTCATTTGCGACAACACCTTGTCAGAGTCGTCGGTGCCAGAGGCTTTGACCGCTTGCAGGTACTGCAGCGCAGCAGAGTAGTTGGCCGCTTGAACCGAGGAAGGCATGCGCTTGATCTTCTCAAAGAACTTGCGGCTCCAAGCGCGGGTTTCGGCGTCTTTGTTCCAGTACCAGCTGTCGGTCAAGTACATGCCTTGGGTGGACTTCAAGCCCAGCGCGTGGATGTCGTTGATGAACACCAACAGACCCGCGAGTTGCATGGTTTTGGTGACACCAAATTCATTGGCGGCTTTGATGGCGTTGATGGTATCGCCGCCTGCATTGGCCAGCCCCAAGATCTGGGCTTTGCTGCCTTGTGCCTGCAGCATGAACGACGAGAAGTCGCTGGCTGACAAGGGGTGCTTGACCGCGCCGACAACCGTGCCGCCAGCGCCTTTGACCACCGTGGCGGTGTCGTTTTGCAAGGAGGCGCCAAAGGCGTAATCGGCTGTCAAGAAATACCAGCTTTTGCCGCCGGCTTTCACCACCGCGCCGCCGGTGCCCTTGGCCAGTGCCACGGTGTCATAGGCGTAGTGCACGGTGTAGGGGCTGCATTGTTCGTTGGTCAAGGCAGAAGTGCCTGCACCAATGGCGATGAAGAGTTTTTTCTTTTCTTGTGCCACTTTGGACATGGCCAAGGCGGTACCCGAGTTGGTGCCGCCCACCAGCATGTCCACCCCTTGGGTGTCAAACCACTCGCGTGCTTTGGCGGCGGCCACATCGGGTTTGTTTTGGTGGTCTGCCACCAACAACTCAATTTTCTTGCCGGCCACAGCACCACCCAGGTCAGCGATGGCCATGCGAATGGCGTCACCCCCTGCAGGGCCATCGATGTCGGCGTACAGGCCAGACAAGTCGGTGATGAAGCCAATGCGAATCACATCACCAGACACTTGGGCCTGCGCGTGGATGCCCACCATGCCCAGCCCAGCGAAGCTGAGGGCGGCAACGAGTTGTTTAAGTTTCATGACGGATCTCCTGTTGAAAATTTTTGAAAAACCAGCCGGGCCCTTAGACGCCGAGGTATTCGTGCAGCCGCTCCATCCGAGAGGGAAGTTCAGACTGCGTGAATTCTTGAATCACCTGACCGTGTTCCATCACCAAGAACCGATCGGCCAAAGGTGCTGCAAAGGTGAAGTTTTGTTCCACCATGATGATGGTGTAGCCCTGCTTGCGAAGGGTCTGCACCATGGCGGCGAGTTTTTGCACAATCACCGGTGCCAGGCCTTCTGAGATTTCGTCCAGCAGCAGCAATTTGGCGCCGGTTCGCAAAATGCGCGCCACGGCCAACATCTGTTGCTCACCGCCAGACAAACGGGTGCCTTGGCTGTTGGCGCGTTCTTTGAGGTTAGGGAACATCGCATAGATGTCATCCAAGCTCATGCCGCCGGGCGCCAACACCGGGGGCAGCAGCAAGTTTTCTTGTGCGGACAAACTTGAAAAAATCCCGCGCTCCTCAGGGCAATACCCCAAGCCAAAGCCAGCAATGCGATGGGGCGGCAGGTCGATGGTTTCGGTGCCGCGCACGCGGATCGATCCTTGGCGTGAACCTATCAAGCCCATGATGGCGCGCAAGGTACTGGTGCGTCCTGCCCCATTGCGGCCCAACAGCGTGACCACTTCGCCTTCGTGAACTTCAAAATTCACGCCGTGCAACACATGGGATTCACCGTACCAACCGTGCAGGTTTTCAATTTCAATCCAGGCGGCCATGGTCAGTGTGCTCCAGCGAGTTCGACCTGGGTGCTGCCCATGTAGGCCTCGATCACCGCAGGGTTTTTGGACACCTCGGCATAAGGCCCTTCGGCAAGCGTAGCGCCGCGTTGCAACACGGTGATGGTGTCTGCAATGCTGGACACCACACCCATGTTGTGCTCCACCATCAGCACGGTGCGGCTCGCCGCCACTTTTTTGATCAGTTGGCGAATGCGGTCGACATCTTCCAGTCCCATGCCTTGGGTGGGCTCGTCGAGCAGCATCAACTTGGGCGACATGGCCAGGGTGGTTGCAATCTCCAGCGCACGCTTGCGGCCATAGCTCAATTCGACGGCGCTGAGATGCGCAAACTTTTCCAAGTCCACTTGCTCCAACAGCGCCATGGCTTGGTCGTTCAACTGGTTCAGCGAACGTTCAGAGGTCCAAAACTGGAACGAGGTGTGCAGTTGTCGCTGCAGTGCGACGCGCACATTTTCGAGCACGCTCAAGTGCGGAAACACGGCTGAAATTTGAAATGAACGGATCACGCCCAAGCGGGCAATTTGTGCAGGCGCAAGAGGGGTGATGTCTTGCCCGTCCAACAAAATTTGCCCAGAGGTGGGGGCGAGGAACTTGGTGAGTAGGTTAAAACACGTGGTCTTGCCCGCACCGTTGGGGCCGATGAGCGCATGGATGGTGCCCCGTTTGACGCGCAGGTCCACCTTGTCCACGGCCACAAAGCCTTTGAACTCTTTCGTCAGTTGTTTGGTTTCTAGGATGCAGTCCACGAACGTTTTGTTCCAGCGTGAGAGGGTGGGTTGGTGTCATCCACAACCCGATGTTTGTGACTATACGAAAAAGAGGTTGAGGGATAACCCTTTGCCTGACCTTTGAGTTGCTGCAAGATGTCCCGTACTTGGCGCGCAACGCCCCGGGATGGATGGGCCATGCACCAGTTCGGCGCGATTCGCCCGCAAAATGGCGTGGTCACGCACTGTCCGAGTGGCATGGAATGTGCGGTTGTAGCGGGTGTGATCCAACGACAGAAAGACCTGTGATGAATGTAGACCTGATGCAAACTTTTCGATGCAATGTGCGCCCCTTCGTGCGATGCGTCCTGGCCGCGCTGTTGTGCGCCTCAGCCGCCGTGTCAGCCCAAACCAACGACTATCCCAACCGCCCGATCACCTTGATCACGCCGTTTCCCGCCGCAGGCTCCACCGATTTGATTGCCAGAACCATTGCCCAAAAATTGGGTGAGGTGTTGGGCAAGCCTGTGGTGGTTGAAAACCATGCCGGTGCAGGCGGCAACATTGGCTCCAACATCGTGGCCAAGGCCGTGCCCGATGGATACACGATCTTGATCACGTCTTCCAGCACCCACTCGATTGGGGCGGTGTTGAACAAAAACGTGCCTTTCAATTACGACAGCGACTTCACCCCCATCATCTACGGCGCTTTGGCCCCCAATATCTTTCTGGTGACCAAGACCATCCCGGCCGCCAATTTGAAAGACTTCATTGGCTTTGCCAAAGCCAATCCCACCGTCTTGAATTTTTCTTCTGCGGGCAACGGCACCATCATGCATTTGACGGGAGAGGCCTTCAAGGTGGAAGCCGGTGTGCAGATGGTGCACGTGCCCTACAAAGGTTCAGGCTTGTCGATTCCAGATTTGATCTCCGGAAAGATCCATGTGCTCTTTGACAGCATCGTCTCGGGTGTGTCGCATGTGCAAGACGGCAAACTGGTGGCCTTGGCCGTGCTGGGCAAGAACCGCTCGCCTTTGTTGCCCAATACGCCTACGCTGAAAGAGATCGGTGCGCCGTATGGCCTGAAAGATTTCGAATCCGTCAACTGGTGGGGGTTTTATGGCCCGAAGAACTTACCCAAAGACATCCAGTCGAAATTGAACCAGGCCCTGAACAAGGTGCTGAAATCCAAAGACGTGATCGACAAATTGGCAACCTTGGGTGCCGAGCCAGGAGGCGGCACGCCCGAGGCTTTTCAAGAACTGGTGTTGAAAGACCGGGCGCAGTGGAGACGACTCATCGAGAGTCAAAAAATCACGCTGGATTAAGCTTTCAATCTCAGGATGGCCACAGCTTTGTCGGCCAACAGCGGGCCCTCAACGTGCATGGCTGGCGACGCATGGGCCAACACGGTGCTGCTGGTGATGGGCAGCATGGGGGCACCTAATGTGTCCACGATGTCTTGGGTCGAAGCCGCATAGACCACCCGCTTGACTTTGGCCCAGAACATGGCGCCGCTGCACATGGCGCAGGGTTCTCCGCTGGCATACACGGTTGCGCCTTCTAAGCTTTTGGCGCCCAGCATGTTTGTGGCCTCGCGCACCAGCACCATTTCAGCATGCCCCGTGCAGTCTCCACTGGTGATTTGGTTGTTTCTGGCCACCAACAAGCCCTGTCCCTGGGCTGAGGCCAACACAGCGCCAAACGGCATGTCGCCAGCAAGGTGTGCGGTCAAAGAGGCGTCGATGGCGGTTTGCATGAACAATTCATCTTGAGGTGTGAACATGGTGTGGCTTTCAGAGTTCATCAATGCTGGTGGATTGGGGGGCTGCCACACCGACCCCGTCGTCTATGGAAAACCTGTCTCGTGTCGTGGTGTAAAAGCTGGCCCCGAAGCGCGCGACGGGGTGGTAATCCCTTAAGTTCACTCGCCAAGCCTGTGTGTCGATCAATCCGTCGCGCGCAGTCAGCCACTTCACGCGGCCAATGAACACATACCGGCTGTCGGTTTCCAGCGTTTCATGCAGCACGCATTCAAAGGCCACCGGAGCCTGGGCGATGCGGGGTGGTTTGACCGTGTGTGACGGCACAGAGGTCAACCCCACGTGGGTCAATTCACTCACCTCGGGTGGCAGTGCTTCGCCACAAGCGTGCATCTTTTGAGCCATGGCTTCGTCGGTCATGTGGACCACAAACTCACCATGACTCAAGATGTTGGCGGCGGTGTCCTTGAGCCGCCCATCGGTCAGTCGGTTGATGCTGAGCATCAGAATCGGCGGGTCTTCGCCCACCATGTTGAACATGGAGAAAGGGGCTGCGTTGGCCACCCCATTGACACCAAGCGTCGTGACCAAGGCAATAGGCCTTGGCACGATCAGGCTTGCCATCAGCTTGTAGCGCTGGTAAGCGCTGATTTGCTCAAAGTCAACTTCAGTCATCCCTACTTTCAGGTGGGTTGTTTGCCAACGATGCCGTCCACATACCACTTCATCTGCCAAATTTCGTCTTCGCTGATGGTCTTGCCAGCAGCAACTCGCATTTTGCCTTCTGTGTCTTTGATTGGACCGGTGAAGGGATGGAACTTGCCAGCCAAGATGTTGGTTTTGGTTTTATCAAACACGCCGAGTGCCGCAGCGGGCACTTCTTTGTTGGGTTTGACCACCTGCACGATCCCTTCTTTCATGCCCCACTTGGTGTCTTCAGACTTCCATTTGCCTTCGAGCAATTGGCGTACTTTGTGAACGTAGTAAACGCCCCAATTCAGTGTGTTGCCCGACAGGTGCGCACGTGGACCAAAACGTGACATGTCAGAGTCTTGGCCAAATGCGTAGACGCCTTTGGATTCTGCGAGTTGCACAACGGCTGTGGAGTCGGTGTTTTGATAAAGCATGTCAGCGCCGTTGTTGATCAGGCTCAGCGCTGCCTCTTGCTCTTTCACGGGGTCGTACCAGGTGTTGACCCAGACCACTTTGGCCGTGACCTTGGGATTCACACTTTTGGCACCTAAAACGAAGGCATCTAAATTGCGGATGACCTCAGGAATTGGAAAGGGCGCTACATAACCCAAGACATTGGTTTTTGTTTTGTGCCCTGCCAAGATACCCAGCAAGTAAGCACCTTCATAAAAGCGCGTTTGGTAGATCCCCACGTTAGCGGCGGTTTTGTAACCGGAACAGTGCTCGAACACCACATTGGGAAAATCAGCCGCGACTTTGATGGTGGGATCCATGAAGCCAAAAGAGGTGGTGAAAATCATCTTGCACCCAGTGGCAATCAGGTCACGAATGACCCGTTCGGCATCGGCTGATTCGGGCACTTTCTCCACGAAAACCGTCTCCACCTTGCTGCCAAATTCCTTCTCGACCATTTTGCGACCCAGATCGTGTTGGTAGGTCCAACCCGAGTCGGCGATGGGGCCTGGATAAATGAAGCCGATTTTGAGTTTGTCAGCCGCAAAGGCCTGTTGGGGTAACAGGGTGCTCGCAGCAGCAGCCAATCCCGAAGACATGAATAGACGACGTGGGTTCATGGTGACTCCTAAAAGGGCGCCAGGAAACTCTGGCTGAGTGCGCAGATGCACAATCAATGCCACCCTTGAATCTTCCTAAGTTATTGATGGATAGAGGTAAAAATCAGAGGGCAGCTTCTACCCAACAGTTGTTTTTGGTGCAGTCGGCACGGGCTTGGTGCGACATGCCACTTTGCCAGTGCGGCAACACCAGGCAGGCCTGCACGGCAGCAGGTGTGTGTCTTTGAACTGCGCTGGCGCATTGCCAGCGTGCAAAGCCCGCAGGTCAACCGAAGATTCATGGTCGCATGGAGATGGGCGCGATCCAGGCGCAAGCTGCGACAGACCTTGCCCGTCACCAAGGGACGGCCACGCCTCGCGCGTGGGCCAGCTCACCGAGCTCGGTGATCAAGTTCATGGGCATTGGAATGCCATCTTGCAAACGTTGTGCGTAGCAGGCTTGTCCGCGCTCCCCGGGCATCAGCAGCGCGCCCTCGGGATCGGCGGTGGGCAACTGCTTGATGCTGTCCACCGTGCGTTCAAGCTCGTGGATGAATTGATCCAAGGGGCAAAAGCGCGCCACATCCAATGCCAGCACCCAAGCGTTTTGTCGGTGCCTGCGTCCACCGGGTTGGTCGGACAGGTAGTCGGCAATGATGGGGTTCATCATCACCAAGCTCGCCATCATTTCAAACATCAAAGCCAGTCCTGAGCCTTTGGGGCCCGACATGGGCATGGGGATGGTGGCCTGTTGTGGGTCGGTGGTGGGCTGGCCTTGCGCGTCGAGTGCAAGTCCAGGTGCCAGCGAGGTGTTGAAAATTTTGGCCTGCTTGAGTTGCCCCATCGACACCGCGCCTGAGGCCATGTCCAAAATCATGGGCTCACCGTGAGGGGCGGGCACCGCGATGGACAGCGGGGCGGTGGACACACCGGCTGCGCTGGCGCCGTGGTAGGCCATCAAAGGCAGCGAAGCGGCAAATGCCACGCCCACCATGCCTTGGCGTGCCATCTGTTGCGTGAAGTAACCCAGTGCACCGGTGTGGGTGGTGTCGCGCACCATCACCAAACCCAGGCCCACGGCACGTGCTTTGTCCATCGCCTGTGTGCAGGCCTGTTGCATGGCCACAGCGCCTGCACTGGCATCGGCCTCCAGCACCTGCACGGCCACGGTGTCTTGCAACACCTTGAGGTTGGGCTGAGTCTTGATGATGCCTTTGTGCATGAAGTTCAGGTAAAGACCCACGCGGCTGAGGCCATGCGTGTCGATGCCACGCAATTCGGCCCACACCAAGGCTTGGGCCACCGTATCGGCTGCTGAAGCCTGCATGCCAGCTTGGACAAAGAGGGCCCTGACAAACGATTGCAGCTGTGCCGCTGACACCAAGGGGGTGTGGTTCATGGGGGGTCAGGCTTTGAGCAATTGCGCGTCGATCAGTGCGTGTCGAATGCGTTCAATTTCATCGTCAGAAATTTTGACCAGGGGAGGGCGAACCACGGCGCGTGGCAACTTGCCCATCAAGACCAAGGCTTCTTTCATGCGGTTGTGCATGTCGACAAACGGGTCGGTGTAAAACACTTCGGCTGTGCTGTGGATGCGGTCGTGGAGCTGCTGCGCCAAGGCCAGGTCTTTGTTTTGCACGGCATGAAAAAGCTGCGCATGCAAGTCTGGAATCACCGAACCACTGCCTGACAGCAGCCCATTGCAGCCCAGCACCAGGGAGCTGAACAACCAAGCGCTGTGGGTGCTCAACACATTCACCGGCGGCGTGCGTGTTTGCAGGGCTTTGATTTGACGGTAAGCCAACTGGGCATTGCCACACCAGTCCTTGATCGCGGCAATGCTGGGAACTTCTTCGACCATGCGAATCAGCGTAGAGAGGGGGTAGCCTTGCCCGCCTGCTGGGTTGTACTGAAACACGATCAGAGGCAGGTCCGTCACATCGGCAATGCGCTTGACGTGCTCAATGGCCATTTCAGGCCGTTGGCCAAAGGTGTAAATGCCCGAAGGGAAAACCAAAAGCGCAGAGGCACCGCCGGCATCGGCCATCTTGGCCAAGCGCTGGGCCTCCATGCTGCTGTCCGTGTAAATGCCATTGACGATGGGCATGGTTGCGCCCACTTCGTCTTGGGTGATCTCCAGCACACGCTGCTGTTCTTCAAAGGTGCAGGAGCCTGCCTCGGTCGAGTGCGCATTGATGGTGATGGCTGTGACGCCTGGCACGTTGGTGACATCACGCAAGTGCGAGCGGTAACTTGCTTCATCAATCGAGAGGTCATCGAAAAAAGGCAGCAGCACAGCGGGAATGACGCCGTGGGGATAGAAGCTATGGCGAGTGGTCATGGTGCATCATGGGAGTTGTTGAGGCGGGCTCAGGATAAACCATTTCAACGGCACAATCCTTCAAACTTAAACTTTCGGGGACACGGTTTATGAGCAAGTCAATGGCAACTCAGCATGTGGTCGCAGGTGTCCATCTCGCCCGACCTTTTCAAGTCAGACGCTTGGGTCACTTTGGCATCAATGTGGCCTCGGTCGATCGGGCCTACGAGTTCTATGGGCGCTTGCTAGGGTTTGAAATTTCAGACGAACTGGACTTTGGTCCCCGCGTGCCCGATGCGCTGAAAGCACAGGTGGGTCCGACGCGCGGACTCTTCACCCGCCATGGCACGGACCACCATTCCTTTGTGTTGTTTCCGCAAGCGGCGATGGCTGCCAGCAACCCGCACTACAGCAAGTTCCCTCGGCTCAACATCAACCAAATCACCTGGCAGGTGTCGTCCTTGCGTGAAGTAGTCGATTGCTTTGATTGGTTCCAAGCCCAAGGTTTGCCAGTCCTGCGTTCTGGACGCGACACCCCCGGATCGAACTGGCATTTGTACCCTGTGGACCCGGCGGGTCACATCAACGAGTTGTATTACGGCATCGAACAAATCGGTTGGTCAGGCTATTCCAAGCCCATGTCGATGCATGGCATTCGCTACACCCAGCCGCCGCAAATTCCCCACCGGTCTGAGTTCGCCGAAGTCAACCAAGGTGTCTCCCAAGGTGTGTCGTTGACCGACGGGTACCGCCGCCATTCACAACCTGAAGAGGTGTTTGATGTGGAGGGCGTTTTGTTGGCGCGCCCCTTCAAGATCAGCAAGGTTGGCCCAGTGCGTTTGTTCGTTGACGATGTCGCGGCGGTCGCCGACTTTTACCAGCGGGTCATGGGATTGGCCGTGACCGAGCAGGTCGATGTGTTGGGTCATCGGTGTTGGTTTTTCAGAACCAACACCGAGCACCATGCCCTGGCGATTTATCCGGAAGCTTTGCGGGGTGCGCTGGGGCTCCACAGCACCCACAGCCTGATGGGTTTTGGAGTGCAGTTGGGCAGCTACGCTCAGCTGCGGCACGCGGTTGATTTTTTAGGCCAAGCAGGGATCCATCCGGTCGATTTGCCGCAGGCGCTCTCACCCGGTGTGGGCCATCACGTGTGGGTGCAAGACCCGGACGGCAACCTGTTGCAGTTGTATTGGGAGATGGAACAAATTGGTTGGGACGGCAAACCGCGTCCTGCAGCGCAGCGTCGTGTGTGGCACAACAACCCAAGCACTTGGCCCGAAGTCATCGACCCACAAAGCGACAGCTTCATGGGCGAAGTGTTTTTAGGACCCTTGAATTAACTCACCGACAAAGGCAGGTTCTTGTGCAACCAGCCCGACACCAAGTCAATCACCATGGGATTGCCTTCGCCCAAAATGAAGTGGTCGGTGTTGGCAAACAAATGCAAGTCGGTCGGTTGACCCGCATGCGCAAACAAGTCGACCGACTGTTCGGTGGGCGTGACCGTGTCGTTGGAGGGATGAATCAGCAGCAGTGGGCGTGGCGCAATCTGGCCCACCACCTCGTTGGCGCGGAAGTTGTACATGCTCTCCACCACTTCATAGGGGAATTCCAAAATTGAACCCTGGGCAAGTTGGGTGCGCAAGCCCGGTTGAATGGGCACGATGTCATAGCGCGGCACCATCATCGACTCACCTTGCGCCAAGCGCTTGCGACCTTCGGCCATCATGTCGGTGAATTTTTTCCACGCCTCGGGGGAGGCGTGTTGTTTGCGGAATTTCTTCTCACCATCGCCCCAGCCGCCGGTGGAGATGCAAGCCGCGATGCGTGTGTCCACCCCTGCGGCATACACGGCCACGGCAGCGCCAAAGCTGTGGCCCATCACGCCAATCCGGCTGGCATCCACCTCGGGGCGGGTTTGCAAAAAGTCGATGGCCGCTTGGGTGTCTTGCACCTGTTCTAAGCAAATCACTTTGCCGCGCTGGCCCTCGCTCTCGCCGCAGCCGCGCATGTCAAAGCGCAGGGTGATGTACCCGAGTTGCGCAAAGAGTTCGGCTGCCGCTTTGGACATGCCGCCGCTCTTGTTGCTGCCAAAGCCGTGCAAGACCACGATGGCGGCTTGTGGGGTCTGCGCTGAAGCCGAAGCAGGCACATGCAGCACGCCAGAAATGGTCAGACCGCTAGACAGAAAGCTGATGGTGTGTTCCATGTGTGATGTTCTTGCATCGAGTTAAACCTGCCGCAGTTTACGTGCGCCCCAGTGAATGCAAGGCGGTGGGTGTCGCCCCCGCGAAATGGGGGTTAACCCGTGGGCAGGAGGGCCGCGATAGCGGCACGCACGTCGTTTGGAATCGGCATGGAACGGTGGGTGTTCAAGTCGGTGAACACGAGCACTTGATGCGCCAAGAAACGCACCTTGTTGTGGCATTGGCACACATAGTTGAGCGTGAGTGAACTCTGGCCCATACGCTCGACCGACAGACCCAAGCTCACGATGTCACCCATTCGGCTCACGGCTTTGAAGTCGCATTCAAGACGCAAGGTGGGGGTTCCAACGCGACGCACGCCCAACAGGTCGTCGTAGGCAATGCCCAGTCCTTCGGTGAACCAGTCCTCCAACACGCCGTTGAGCATGATCAAGTACTGTGGGTAAAACACGATGCCCGCTGGGTCGCAATGGCTGAACCGGATACGAATGGGTTTTTCAAACAGGGGATGAGAGTTCATGGTCTGGTTTTATCATGGGCTGCATCGTTGACGCATGCTTGACTTGGGAGATCAGTTTTCAATGCCTACATTTTCATCTGAACGCCGTTGGGGACTTCTGTGCGTGGTCGGCTTGACCATGGCGCTGTGGAGTCATGCCCAACCTGCATTTCCCAGCAAGCCCGTCACCCTGGTGGTTCCGACCGCCGCAGGGGGAACCACCGACTTGTCGGCACGCATGCTGGCGCAGGCCCTGTCCCCCGTGCTTGGGCAGTCCATCGTGGTGGACAACAAAGGCGGTGGCAACGGCAACATTGCAGCCAACCAAGTCAAGCGCGCGCCTGCCGATGGCTACACCTTGCTGATGCAGTACTCGGGCTACCACGTGATCTCGCCGCATGTGACCCGCCAGAAGCAATGGGACTTGAGCGACTTTCAGGCCGTGGCCAATGTCATTTCAGCGCCCCAAATCATCGTGGTGCGGGTCGATTTGCCGGTCAAAAATTTGGATGAATTGATCGCGTACGCCAAGGCCAATCCTGGCAAGTTGAATTACGCCTCCTCAGGCAACGGGTCCTTGCAGCACGTCACCGGCGCCATGCTGGAGCAGCAAGCGGGCATCAAGATGGTTCACGTGCCCTACAAAGGCACGGGCCCGGCCTTGCAAGATTTGTTGGCCGGCCAAGTTGACTTGACCTTTGGCACGGCGCCGCCGTTCATGCCCCACATCGCCGTTGGCAAATTGCGTGTCCTGGCCGTCACCAGCAAAGACCGTCTGTCGAGCTTGCCCCAAGTGCCCACCACCGCCGAGGCGGGCTATCCCAAGGTCAATGCCACGTCGTGGTTTGCCGTGTTTGCGCCAGCTGCCATGCCCAAGGCCGTGGTGGACAAACTCACCGCGGACATTCAGCAGGTGGTGCGCAGCGCGGCCTTCGTTCAAAAAGCCCAAGAGCAGGGCGCCACGGCCGACTACCTCAACCCCTCACAGCTGAGCGAGCGTGTGAACGCAGAATTCAAAACTTGGCAGTCGGTGGTTCAAAGCTCAAAAATTGAAGCCGAGTGAGCGTGCGCTCAACAGCACGCCAAGCCTCAGGGTTTGTTTTTTTCCACGCTGCGCACCAGTGGCGTCCAGCGGTCAATTTCTGTTTTGAAAAAAGCGTTGAAGGTGTTGGCGTCCAATGTGCCGGTTTCAATGCCTTCAAAAGCCAACTGGGCTTGAACCGAAGGCGCTTGCAGACCCCGGCGAACCTCGGCATTGATCTTGTCCACCAAGTCCTTGGGCATGCCCGCAGGCCCTGACAGTGAAAACCACGTGGTGGCGTTGAGGTTGGGGTAGCCCGATTCGGCGAAGGTCGGGATCTCTGGGTAAGCGCTCAAGCGTTTGGCGGAGGTGACCGCGAGCGCCCGAATGCGCCCCGATTTGATATGCGAACTGGCAGACGAGAACGTCACAATCGCGGCCGGAATTTGGTTGCCCATCAAGTCGCCCATGGCGCCGGCACCCCCTCGGTAGTTCACATGGACCAAGTTGATCTTGGCCGTCTGGGCCAGCAACTCACCGATCAAATGCCCATGGGTCCCCAAGCCCGGCGAACCCCAGCTCAACCCATTGGCTTGTGCATTGGCGTATTGCACAAAGCCTTTGACATCTTTGATGGGCAACTCGGCGTTGACCACCAACACCAGCGGCGGACCGCCCAGCAACGCAATGTGGGTGAAGTCTCGCAGCGGGTCGTACACGTTGCTCAGCGTGGCCGGCGCGATCACATGTGAGCCAATGCCCGACACCACCAAGTTGTAGCCATCGGGCGGCAACTTGAGAACCGCTTGTGAGCCAATCACGCCACCCGCACCGGCACGGTTGTCAATCACAAAGGGCTGCTTGTAGACCTTGCTCAAGTGGTTGCTGGCCATTCGGCCCAAGGTGTCTGCGCCGCCTCCTGGCACGTAGGGCACCACCAAGCGCACGGATTTGGTGGGCCACTCGTTTTGGGCCCACGAGGTGGGCGTGAGCCACACCAATGCACCCAAGGCCAAGGCCCAGCGGCGAAAAAAATAGAACAAGCGCTTGTCTCCTAAGGGCTCAGAGATGACGTCAAACGGCTTTGATGAAAATCTGTTGGCCTCTGACCGACACGGGGTAGGTTTTGAGCGGCGTCATACAGGGGGGCTCCATGACTTCACCGGTGCGTATGTTGAACGCTCCGTTGTGGAAATTGCACTCCACCATGTCGCCCAAGATACAGCCCTCGGACAGGGAGCCGGGTCCATGGGTGCAGGTGTCGTCGGTGACATAGAAGTCTCCTTCGACCTGGAACACCGCCAACACCAAGCCCTGCGTTTCCACTTTGACCGCTTGGCCTTCTGCCACCTCATCGGTGTTGCACACGGCTATCAATTCTTGCGACCCACTCATGTTCTCTCCATTTGACACACAAACCGAGCGGATGATATCGTTGTTCTTTTTTGCAGAACGCTGTTCCTTCATGTGGAACAGCCTGGTTGGAGACCCTGATGCTGAGCCGTGAACAAAATGACATCCTGACCCAAACCGGACCGGGCACCCCCATGGGGAACCTGTTTCGCCGCTATTGGCTGCCGGCCCTGTTGAGTGAGGAGTTGCCCGGCCCCGACTGTCCGCCCGTGCGCTTGCATTTGCTGTCCGAAAAAATGGTGGCCTTCAAAGACTCCCAAGGGCGTCTGGGTGCGATCGATGAGTTTTGTGCACACCGGGGTGTGTCCTTGTGGTTTGGTCGCAACGAGGAGTCCGGCATCCGCTGCCCTTACCACGGTTGGAAATACGATGTGAACGGGCAGTGTGTGGATGTGCCCTCCGAGCCCGCAGAAAGTGGCTATTGCGACAAGGTCAAGCTCAAGTCTTACAAGATGGTCGAGCAAGGTGGCGTGATCTGGATTTACATGGGCCCGCCTGAGCACGAGCCGCCTTTGCCAGCGTATGAGTTTTCGACCGTTCCTGCCGAGCAAAACTATGTGTCCAAGCGCTTGCAAGAGAGCAACTGGTTGCAGGCCTTGGAAGGCGGCATCGATTCGAGCCACGTGTCGTGGTTGCACAGCGGCAGCTTGAACACCGACCCCTTGTTTGTGGGTGCCAAAGGCAACCAGTACAACGCCTCCGACAAAAAGCCCGTGTTTGAAGTGGTCGAGTCCAGCGGGGGGTTGTACGTGGGCGTGCGACGCAATGCCGAGGATGACCAGTACTACTGGCGCATCACACCCTGGGTCATGCCTTGCTTTACCTTGGTGCCACCTCGGGGTGACCACCCGACCCATGGCCATTTTTGGATCCCGATCGATGACCACAACTGCTGGACCTGGAGCTTGGACTACCACCCCACCCGCGCCTTGAAAGACAGCGAAGTGCAAGCCATGCGCGACGGCAAAGGCATCCACACCCGCAACCTGCCCGGTACCTTCCTGCCGATCCAAAACAAATCCAACGATTACCTGATGGACCGTGCCAAACAAAAGCAAGGCATCACCTACAGCGGCATCGAAGGCATTGCCATGCAAGACGCTTCCTTGCAAGAAAGCATGGGCCCCATCCAAGACCGCACCAAAGAAAACTTGGTGTCCACCGACAACGGCATCATCATGGCGCGTCATCGCTTGATCAAGGCGGCCAAAGCCTTGGCCGACAAGGGCACGCCCCCACCGGGCATCGCTGCCACCGAACAACGAGTGCGCTCTGTGGCCATGCTGTTGCCGCGCAACCAGCCCTACAAAGAGGCCGCCAAAGACGCGCTGCTGGCCGAGCCTGGCAAACCCCACGCATCGGTATGAGCTCCACCACACGGGCTGCGGTGGCCATTGCCCCGGGCGTCACGCAGATCCAAGAGCTGCCGCTGCCTGCGGCCTCAGACGACGCCGGCTTGTTGGCGGTCAGCGTCACCGGGGTGTGCGGCAGCGACTGGGCGTATTACCAAAACCTGCCCACCAGCCGAGGCCCCTTGGTCCTGGGCCACGAGACGGTGGGCCACGTGCAGCAGTTGGGGCGTTTGGCCGCGCTCAAGTGGGGCGTGCAAGAAGGCGACTATGTGGTGCTCGAAGAGTACTTGCCCTGCGGGCATTGCATGTATTGCCGCGACGGCGACTTTCGTTTGTGCGACGCCACCGATTGGCGCTTGGGCGGACTGCGTTACGGCGCCACCGGATTGAACGTCGCGCCCGGTTTGTGGGGCGGTTACAGCCAGCACCAGTTTTTGCACCTCAACACGGTGTTCCACCGCGTCCCAGCCACGGTCAAGCCCGTGCACGCGGCGCTGGCCTTGCCCATCTCCAACGGCATCGAGTGGACGTATTTGCAAGGCGGTGCGGGCCCGGGTCAGTGCGTGGTCATCCAAGGACCGGGCCAGCAAGGCTTGGCCTGTGTGGTGGCCGCCCGCGAGGCCGGGGCCGACAAAATCATCGTCACTGGTTTGTCCACCCCAACCGACCAAGTTCGTCTGCGCATGGCCCAACAACTCGGTGCCCACCACGTGATCGACATTGGGCAGCAAGACTTGCTGGAAACCGTGGCCGAACTCACCGGCGGCCTGATGGCCGATTTGGTGATCGACTGTGCGTCAGGCGGGACCGACTCGGTCACCACCGCCATGCAGTTGGCACGCAAGCGGGGTCGGGTGATTTTGGGCGGCCAGAAGCGGCAAAAAATCCCACACTTTGACAGCGACATGATCATTGCCCGCTTTTTGAACGTCAAAGGCATGCGCGGGCACAGCTACGAATCGGTGGAGTTGGCGATTGGCCTGATCGCCCACAACCGCCACCACGTGCAAGCCATGAGCACCCATTCGTTTGGGCTGGATCAAACCGATTTGGCCTTGCGCTCATTGGTCGGGCAGGGCGTGGAGGGCGCCATCCACATGACGGTCCATCCGCAGCACGCGCAGTGGCCATGACGCCCATCCAGGTCACCGCCCGCCAAAGACTCAGCTCGGTGGAGGCCGCCTTGCGCATCCTCAAAGCGTTTGACGACGAAACCACCAGCCTGGGGGTGACCGAGTTGTCCAAACACTTGGGCGTTGCCAAAAGCACGGCGCATCGCCTGGTGAGCACCTTGCAAGCCGAAGGTTTTTTAGAGCAAAACCCGCAAGATGCGCGCTACCGTCTGGGTCTGACCGTGTTCTCCTTGGGCGCCTTGGTGCGTCGGCGCATGGACGTCTCCAGCCAAGCCTTGCCCCACCTGGCCTTGCTGCGCGATCAAACCTCAGAAACCGTCCACCTGTCGGTGCTCGACAAGTCGGACGTTTTGTACCTCTACAACTTGGAAAGCCCCCAAGCCATCCGCATGCGCTCTTATTTGGGCACACGCAAACCTGCTTTGTCCACCAGCGAAGGCCGTGCCATCTTGGCCTTCAGCCCGCCTGCGGTGGTGCAGTTGGCCCTCAAAGCCCAACGCTTGGCACGCTCGCCGCACACCTTGACGGCCAGCAGCCATTGGTTGTCGTGTTTGAAGGAGGTGCAAAAAAACCGCTATGCCTTGGACATGGAGGAGAGCGAACCCGGCATGGTCGGTCTCGCCGCGCCCATCTTCAATGCCCAAGGTGAGGTGGTGGCTGCTGTGGGCATCGGCGGTCCCGTGCAGCGCCTGGGCAAGAAAAACCTGAAAGCCTTCACCCCGATGGTGATGCAGGCGGCCCAAGCCATTTCGGTGCGACTGGGCTTTTGAGTCACGCCATGGTGACCCGTCCCATCCCGGTTTACCTGCTCACGGGCTACTTGGGCAGCGGCAAAACCAGCTTGCTCAACCGCTGGTTGCAAGAGCCCGTCTGGGCCCAAGCGGCGGTGGTGATCAACGAATTTGGACAAGTCGGCTTTGACCATCAGGTCATCTCTGGCGCGGTGCAATCCGCAGAGCTGTTGGGCGGTGCTTGTGTGTGCTGTGAGGGCTTGCCAGCTTTGTCTGAGCTGCTGGCCGATGTGTTCTGGGCGCGCTTGCATCGCCAAGTCCCACGGTTCGAACAGCTCATCATTGAAACCACCGGCGTGGCCGATCCACACCCCGTGCTCGAGGCCTTGCGCACCGACCCCTTGTTGTCCCAGCGCTACCGCTTGGGCGGCGTCATCACCACACTCAACGCCAGCCTGGGGCTGGACTTGTTGACAAGCTCCCGCGAAGCCCAAGCCCAAGTGCAAGCGGCCCATGTGGTGGTGTTGACCAAGATGGACTGGGTGGCGGATCACGCACAGAGCGCTTTGCGCCAGCACCTTGGCCAGCTCAACCCGCAGGCGGCCATTGCCACCTCGCACCATGCGAATTTTTCGGCCCAGCAGTTGCTGGCCCTGTTGCCTTCAGCGGTCAGCGTCCATCCCCCGTTTGTCTGCGCCAGCCCGGTGCAGGGGCTGCCCCATGCGCACAGCGTTTTCATCCCGATGCAGCAGGCCTTGGCGGCACCGCGCCTGTTGGCTTGGCTGGCGCTGGGCTTGGCGCAATTTGGCAACGACATCTTGCGCATCAAAGGCCATGTGCATGTGGTGGACTGGGGCTACAGCACGCTGCAGTGGTCTTTGGGCGACAGCCAGCCAGAGCTCTCACCTCCTTCACTGCTGCCAAGCCGCAGCGACGCACCTCCCGCGGGGTTGACCTTCATCACCCGCGCCCCTTTGTCTGCGTCCTGCCAAGCCTGGCTGGCCCAATGGGCCACGGCGAACGATGTGCACCGCGATTGAAGTGGCCGTCCCGCACAATTGCTCTCCCTCACACCCACCGAAAAGGAACCCTCCATGACCGATCGTTTGAAACAAGCCGTGGCCATCATCACTGGCGCCAGCCGAGGCATTGGGCGCGCGATCGCACAAGCCTATGCCCAAGAAGGCGCCAGGGTGTGCCTGGTGGCGCGCAACTCCGCCTCGCTGGACGAGACGGTGGCCGAGCTGGGCTTGCCCGCCGAGCGGGTGATGACCGTCGCCTTGGATGTGACCGACCGCGACGCCTGCTTTGCGGCCGTTGGCCAGGTGCACGCCCGATTCGGCCATGTCGACATCTTGGTCAACAACGCCGGGGTGTACCGGGCCAAATCTTTTTTGGATTACACGCCGCAAGATTTTCAAGATTTGCTGGACGTCAATTTGTTTGGCGTCATCCACTTCACCCAAGCCTGCTTGCCGCAGATGCAACAGCGCAAACACGGGCGCATCGTCAACATCGCCTCGACCGCAGGCAAGTGGGGCTCACGCAATCAGAGTGCTTACAACATCAGCAAACATGCCGTGGTGGGCTTGACCCGCTGCGTCGCACTCGAGGCCAGCCCATTTGGGGTGACCGCCAATGCCATTTGTCCCGGCTTTGTACAGACCGACATGCTGGAGGAGCTCAAAGCCCAAGTCGCGCTGAGTTCTGGCGCGTCGGCCGAGGAGTTTGTCAAAGCGGCCCTGGCCCGCGTGCCCTTGGGCCGCATGATGAGCACGCAAGAAATTGCAGGCATGGCGGTGTATCTGGGCTCTGAGGAATCCAGCGGCATGACCGGGCAGTCGATCCACATTGACGGCGGCATGGTGCTTTGATCTGGATCAAGCGGTCGGCAAGTCGGCGCACAAAATTTCTCCCGGGTGCTTGTCAATCTAAATGAAAGTGGTTATCATTTGGAAACTCGCGAACACATGAACGCGCAACCCTGGACCGATTCACCATGTCACAAGCTCTGCTGATTTGTTTTCGTGAAGGCTTAGAAGCCTTCTTGGTCATCGCCATCGCCACCTTGTATTTGCGCAAAGCCAACAACTTCGGTTTGTTGTCTGCTGTGCGCTGGGGCTTGGGCGTGTCGGTGCTGGGCTGCGCGGTGTTGGGTGTGGTGCTGTCGCAGATTGGCGCCATGTCGTCGGTGTGGGCGGGCGTGATGGCCTTGGTGGCCGCCGCTGCCGTGACCTGGTGTGTGGTGCACATGCGCCAGGCGGGCAAAGGCATGGGCCAGCAGATTGCGAACCGCTTGGACGAGGTCTCTGCCTTGCACGGCGCCAAGGCATGGTGGTCAATTTTTGCCTTCACTGTCTTCATGGTCAGCCGAGAGGGCATTGAGACCGCCACCATGATCGCCTCTTTGGCGGCCAATGCCGACGCCACCGACATGACCTGGGGCGCCGTGGCGGGCGTGGCCCTGGCCGGTGCCGTGAGTTGGATGTGGGTCAAGTTCGGCCACAAGGTCAACCTCGGTCGCTTCTTCCGTGTCACCTCCTGGTTCATGATGGTCTTTGCCATCCAGTTGGTGGTCTATGCCTTGCACGAGTTCACCGAAGCGGGCGTGGTGCCGGGTCTGGACAACGCCCTGTGGCATGAATGGACCGAAGACATTGCCGAAGGTTGGATCGCCCAAGTCCTGTCCATCGCCCTGGTGGTCATCCCCACCGCCTGGCTCATCGGTGCGCATCTGTCCGATCAGCGCACGCTCAAACACCGCGCCATGGTGTGAGCCACGGCGTTTTCACAGCGCCTGTCTTTCCCTTTTGACTTTTTGGAACGCCGTGCATCACGGTTCAGGATGAAACTCGCCCTTGTTTTCTTGTCATGGATGGTTTGCCTTGTCTTGACCGCCTGCGGTGGCGGTTCAACCAGCACAGGCTCGCCGATGAGTGCGGCGGCCTTGCTGGGTCAAGACATCTTCAAAGACACCCGCTTGTCAGGCTCGGGGCGCATGTCATGCGCCACCTGCCACGATCCCGACCTGGGCCATGCCTCGCCCTTTGACACGCCGGTGGCATTGGGCGGTGTCAACTTGGATTTGCCGGGCTTGCGTTTGCCGCCCGCGATTCGTTACTTGCGTTACAACGGCGCCTTCAGCCTGGCGGCCGATGGCTCGGCCAGTGGGGGCTTTTTTTGGGACGGGCGGGCCAACAGCTTGGCAGAGCAAGCCGGTGGCCCGCTGCTCAATGACCACGAAATGGCCAATGCCAGCGTGGAAGATGTGGTGCAAAAAATTGCCAGCGCACCCTATGCCGCCAAGTTCAAGCAGGTCTTTGGCGCAGACATCTTCAACGATCCACAGGTGGCCTTTGACCGCGTCCGGCACGCCCTGGCGCGCTACCAGCAAGAGGATGGTGACTTTGCCTCTTTCTCCAGCAAATTCGATGCCGTCAATGCCGGGCGCGCGGCTTTCACCGCACAAGAGTTGCGTGGCCTGGCCTGGTTCAGCCGAGCCGACAAAGGCAATTGCGCCGCCTGTCACCCCAGCACCCGCCCCGACAACGCGCCTGCAGCCTTGTTCACCGACTTCAGTTACGACAGCTTGGGGGTGCCACGCAACAGCGCCGTCGCCCGCAACAGCGACGCCACATTTTTTGACCTCGGTCTGTGCGGCCCTGTGCGCACCGACTTGAGCGCACGCACTGAACTGTGCGGCGCCTTCAAAGTCCCCAGCCTGCGCAATGTGGCCTTGCGCAAGCGCTTCTTTCACAACGGCCGGTTCGACAACTTGCGCCAGGCCATTCAGTTTTATGTCACGCGCGACACCCAAGCCCAGCTGTGGTACCCCCAAGATCCCTTGGGCAACGTGGATGTCTACAACGATCTGCCCAGCTTGCTGCGTGGCAACGTCAACGTGACCGAAGCCCCTTACAACCGTCCACGTGGTCAAAGCGCTGCGTTGAACGACTCCGAAATCGATGACATGGTGGCCTTCTTGGGCACCTTGACCGATGGTTTCTTTGCCCCCTGAGGCGCTTTTTCAAAGGCTCATCCATGCTTCCATTGACCCTCCCACGTGCGTCACTCTGTGCAGCGGCCACTGCCGTTTTGGCTGTGTGCAGCCCCGCTCAGGCGCAAACCACCCACGAGTTGTTGCAAGAGCTGCGCTTGATGCAAAGCGAGTTGCGTGCGGTGCGGGCTGAGCTCGACGCACTCAAGCGCCAGCAAACGTTGGCCGCCACCTCAGCAGCAGGCAGCACGGTGGCGACTCAAAAGGCCCATCAAACACCTGGCGCTTCCACAGAACAAGCCGCGCCGAGTGCTGTCACGCCCTGGGCTGCAGCGCCAGCCCTGGCCGCTGCCGAAGCACCCAGCAGCGTGAGTTTGTTTGGGTATGGCGAGCTCACCATGAGCCGACCCCGTGGCAACACCGCAGGGGCAGTCGCCACCGCCAGACGCGGTGTGTTGGGCTTTGCCTATCGCTTCAACGAACGCACCCGCATGGCCGCCGAATTGGAAATTGAAAACGCGGTGGTGTCGGCCTCTGACCAAGGCGAAGTGGCGTTTGAACAGCTCTACATCGAGCACGACATCCACGACCGGCTGAGCGCCAAAGTCGGTTTGTTTCTGTTGCCTGTGGGCTACATGAACGAAACCCACGAGCCCACGCGCTACTTTGGCGTGCATCGCAATCTGGTGGAAACCGCCATCATCCCCAGCACCTGGCGTGAGTTGGGTGTGGGCTTGCGCGGCACCCGCGAATCGGGGCTGCGCTGGGATGCCGGTGTGGTCACCGGCTTTGACCTCACCAAGTGGTCCAGCGCTGGCAGCAGCGAGACCCAAGCGTCGCCCTTGGCCGCCATTCACCAAGAAGGCCAGCAAGCCAAAGCCGCCACGCTGGCCACCTATGGCGCGCTCAACTACGACGGCATGCCCGGCCTCAACGTCGGCGGCAGTCTGTACAACGGCGGGGCTGGACAAAAGCAGCCCGACATCGCGTCCCCCAGCGCCAGCGTGACCTTGGCAGAGCTCCATGTCCGGTGGCAATCGGGCCAGTGGGACCTCAGCGCGCTCACCGCCCAGGGGCGCTTTCATGACGTCAGTGCGTTCAATGCCACCGCGCCAGGCATTGCCAACCCGGTGCCGAACTTGTTTCGCGGTTGGTATGGCCAAGCCGCTTATCGGCTGTGGCAGCAGGGCGACTACAGCCTGGTGCCCTTTGTGCGTTACGAACAACTCAACACCGCCTTGGGGTATGCCGGTGTGCCCGTGGGTTTGGCGCCCAGCATCGCGCCCGACACCCGGGTGTGGACGGTGGGTGCGAGCTATTACCTGCATCCGCAGGTGGTGCTCAAAATCGACAGCCAGCGCTACCTCAGCCAAAGCGCCTTGGACAAACTCAACCTCGGCGTGGGCTTTCACTTCTGACCATGCGACACCCCCATCTCTCCCGCCGCCAAATGTTGCAACACGCCGCCGGGGCCAGCTTGGGCGGCTGGGGCCTGTGCGGCACGGCCGCTTTCGCTGCCGAGTTCATGCGCTTGGACCAAGCCCGTCAGTCGGTCTTGCCCCAAGCGCAGGCCTTCTCGCCCTTGGGGCTGGGGCTCAACGAGGCCACGCTCAGTGCGGTGGCGCAAGCCAGCCAAACCCGCATCCCCCGGGGCTTCAACCCCCAGTGCTGGCAAGCCACAGCGTCGGATCGCGTGTGCGGCTGGGCCATGGCCGATCGCGTGATCGGCAAATACGACATCATCGACTACGTCGTCGGCTTCACCCTGGCAGGCGCTGTCAGCGGCCTGGAAGTCACCGCCTACCGCGAGTCGCATGGCGCCGAGATCCGCAACGCAGCCTGGCGGCACCAGTTCACAGGCCGCAAGGGGCCCGGGCAACTGCGCTTTGGCGACGACATCCGCAACATCTCGGGCGCCACCCTGTCGTGCCAGCATGTCACCGAAGGCGTGCAACGCTTGAGCGCTTTGCTGTTGACCTTGCCCAACCTCAAGCTGGAGGCCTGAGGTGTTGTGGCAGCGCGCGCGTGTGGTGCTGGGCACCTTGGTGACCCTCCAGGTGCACCTGCCTGACGACGCTGTGCTGCTGGGAGAGGAGGTGGTGCCTCAGGCCATCGAAGCGGCTTTTGCGTGTATGTCCCACATCGGCCGTGTCATGAGTGCCCACGACCCGCAGTCTGACTTGGGCCGCATCAGCCAAGCCCGCCCCGACTCGGTCCTGAGCCTCGACCCTCACACCGTGGTGGTGTTGCGCAGCGCCCAGCACTGGCATGGCGTCTCCGGCGGCGCCTTCAACCCGTGTCTGGCAGCCGCGCACCTGTCGCGCGCAGGTTGGCGGCCAGGGCTGACGGTGCTGCCTGAGCCAGATGCGGACGGGTGGCCGTTTCGCATGGTTTCTGACACCCAGCTCCATGTGACCCACGCGGTGGCTTTGGACTTGGGCGGCATCGCCAAGGGCTATGCCGTTGACCAGGCCATCGCTGTGCTGCGCGCCCAGGGCGTCTGCTCGGCCTTGGTCAATGCAGGCGGCGACCTGCGTGCCATCGGCCCACGTGCTTGGCCGCTGCAGGCGCGCCATGCCCACAGCTCGGTGCGCGATGCCACGCTGCGCGGTGTGCGGTACTTGGTGCAGGGTGCCGTGGCCACCTCGGTGGCGGGTCTGCGCAACCCTGAATTTGTGCCGACACTGCGGCGCATGCCCCATTGGCAAAGTGCCACCGTGCGGGCCCCCGATTGCATGACCGCCGATGTGCTGACCAAGTGGGCCTTGCAGTCCTCCGTGCTGTGCCCTTCGTTGAGCCGTCAATTGCGCCTTCATGGCGCGCGCATGTGGAGAAGCCGATGAAGCGTTCCAAACACCTCTCGGGTTGGAGCCGTGCCGCCTGGCGATGGATGGGGGTGGCCGTCCTGGTGCTGTGGGGCAGTGGGGTGGTCTTGTTCCTTTGGCCTGCAGAGGCCTTGATGGACATGACCGAATGGCAGCGCAGCCTGCGTCATGCCGCCTGGGTGTTGCATGGTGTGCTGGTCTGGTGTGTGTGCGTGTTGTGCGGGCGCGGTGTGTGGCCGCACCTGCGGGTGATTTGGCAACGCCGTGACGCGCTGGCCGCGTGGTGGTGGGGCGTGGTGAACCTGTTGGCCTTGAGCCTGCTGGCAGCCGCTGGACTGCTGCTGCTGTATGGCCCTGCCACCGTGCACGACGCGGCGTCTGCGGTGCACAGCGGGTTGGGACTGGCTTGGCCCGCTTTGCTGCTGGCGCATGTGTGGCGTCGCTACCTGCCTTCAAGTTCTTGACGCTGCGCGCTGGCGCCACCAGCCATAAAACGCGCGTTTGGTCAGCTCCACCACGCACAGATACGCCAGCACCATGGCGGCCAACACGCCATAGAAAAAGGGCGGCGGTGCCACAAAGCCCAAGAGGGTGCCCCACGGCGTGAGGGGCAGTCCGATGGCCACGGCCACCACCAGCAACGACGTCAAGGTCAGTGCCGGATGGGGTCGGCTTTTGAAGGGGTTGCCACGGGTGCGGATGACAAAAATCACCAGCACCTGGGTGCACAGCGACTCGACAAACCAGCCGGTCTGAAACAAGGCTTCTTGGGCGTGCAAGACTTCCAGCAGCACATAGAAAGTCAAAAAGTCAAACACCGAACTGATCGGGCCAATCACCAGCATGAAGCTGCGAATGAAGTCCAAATTCAGCACCCGGGGCAGGGCGGTCTCTTCGGCGTCCACTTCGTCCAGGGGGATCGGCACCTCGGACACGTCGTACAGCATGTTGTTGAGCAAAATTTGCGTTGGCAGCATGGGCAAGAACGGCAAAAACAAGGCCGCACCCGCCATGCTGAACATGTTGCCAAAGTTCGAACTCGTGCCCATCATGATGTACTTCATGATGTTGCCAAACGTGCGGCGTCCCTCCATCACACCCGCATGCAACACGCCCAAGTCTTGCCTGAGCAAAATGATGTCAGCCGCTGCTTTGGCCACATCGACAGCGGAGTCCACCGACAAGCCCACATCGGCCGCATGCAAGGATGGCGCGTCGTTGATGCCATCTCCCATGTAGCCCACCACATGCCCCGTGGCTTTGAGGGCTTCAATCACGCGCTGCTTTTGTCCGGGGTTCACGCGACAAAACAAATTGGCCGACAACACCCGCCGCTGCAAGGTCGGCGGGTCCAGGTGTTCCATCTCCTTGCCCGTCAACACGCCCGTCACGGCAATGCCCAGTTGCGCGCACACGTGGCGCGTCACCAAGTCGCTGTCGCCTGTGACCACCTTGATCGCCACCCCCGCACGCTGTAGTTCGGCCAGTGCCTGGGCCGCGCTGGCCTTGGGTGGGTCCAGGAATGCCGCAAACCCCGCCAGCACCAATTGCGACTCGTCGTTCACCGTCGCTCGGGTGTGGTCCCGCGAGACTTCGCGCCAAGCAATGCCCAGCACCCGCAAGCCATCGGCTTCCAGCGCGTGGTAACGCGATTGAATGGCCTCAATGGCCGTCTCGTCGATGGTGTGACGCGAGTCCTGTGCTTCAAATTCGCTGCACAAACGCAGCATGTCTTCGGCGGCACCCTTGACCACCAGCCAACGTCGCTGGCCATCGTCTAGCAACACCGAGACACATCGGCGCTCAAAGTCAAACGGGATTTCATCCACCTTGGTCCAGCCAGACATGTCCAAAGGGGGCCGATCCAAAATCGCTTCATCCAACGGACTTTTGAGCCCCGTCTCAAAAAAACTGTTGAGGTAGGCCAGGGTCAACACGTGCGCGCTGTGTTGGCCCTGCACATCGATGCTGGACTCAAGTCGAATCTTCGCTTCGGTCAGCGTGCCAGTTTTGTCGGTGCACAACACATCCATTGAGCCCAAATCTTGAATGGCCGTTTGTCGTTTCACAATCATGTCGAGCTTGGCCAACCGAATGGCGCCTCGCGCCAGCGTGACCGACACCACCATCGGCAACAACTCGGGGGTCAGCCCCACGGCCAAGGCGACCGCAAACAAAAAGGATTCCAGCCATGGCCGGTGAAACCATGCGTTGACCAGCAGCACAAACAAGACCATCACCACCGTCAGCCACATGATGAGCATGCCAAAGCGGCGCGTGCCCAGTTCAAACGACGAGGCATGTGCAGGTTGTTGGATGCTGTGGGCGATTTCCCCCATGGCCGTGCCTGCCCCGGTGGCCATCACCCGCACGCGGGCGCTGCCCCCCACCACCGACGAGCCCATGAACACGGCGTGTGTGGCCTCTTGCATGTCGGTGGCTGTTGTTTTGGGTGGTGCGGCATGCTTTTCAACCGGAAACGCTTCTCCGGTGAGCAGCGATTGGTTGACAAAAAAGTCACGTGCTTGAAGCACCCGTGCATCGGCTGGAATCAAATCGCCCGCGTGCAGCAGCGCCACATCGCCAGGCACCACGTCGCGCAACGCAATTTCTTGCGCTTGCCCATCGCGCAGCACAGTGGCGCGAACCGCCACCGATTGGCGCAGTTTGTCTGCCGCAGCGTTGGCGCGAAACTCTTGCACAAAGTCAAGCGACACACTCAGCAACACAATGCAGCTGATGATCGCAAAGTTGGTGACTTCCCCCGTCATCGCCGAGACCGAACTGGCCACCAGCAACACCACCACCAAGGGGTTTTTGAAGCGGGCCGCAAACTGTCGCAACAGCGTGTGCGAGGGGTCGGCACGAAATACATTGGGACCAAGCCTGCTCATCTGGTCTGCGGCTCGCGTGCTGCTCAGGCCCGGGTCATGGGCATCGGCTTCACTTTCCACCTGTGGCTCGGACCACCACCGCGCCGCGTTGGGTGGGGTGTGTGGCGCGTGAGCATCGTGTGTCATCGGGTCAGCTTAACCCCTGTTGCTGGGTCTTTCCCTGACTTGAAATATTTCAGTCACACGGGAAAGACCGAGGGTTTTACCCCGTACAATGCCGTCTTGCAATTCACACTGCACGCGGGAATAGCTCAGTTGGTAGAGCGCAACCTTGCCAAGGTTGAGGTCGCGAGTTCGAGCCTCGTTTCCCGCTCCAATTCAAAAGCCCCTAGAAATTCGTTTCTAGGGGCTTTTTCGTTTTCAGGGCAAAAAGACAATTTCCAAAATTATTTCAATTGGATATTAAAGTATTGTTTTTCGTTTTCAATAGCGTCTTGATTTGGTAATTTTAAATATGAATATTTAAATACTCTAAAAACAAATATTTACTTCTAAATAGCTCAATATGTTTTTCTGTTTTTTATAAGAAAAATGAGTTTATTTATTTATTTTAAATTTGTTGCTGAATTCGTACTTTCTACGAAGGAAAAATCGTAGTTCTCAGGCGCAAAATCGTAGATATTTCACAATATCTTGTAAACTCGTACGGATTAAAAGATCAAATTCGAAAAAATAACTAAATGACTCAATTTATGGCAAACAACAAACACTCCCATGAATTAATTACCTTTAGATTATTTGAATTATTTATAGTTAAATAATTCAGAGGTTTTCTTTGAAATACTCCCCGGATTGGTTCAAAAAATATGGGCGGATGCGCAAGCGTCCGATCTCAGCACGGGTGCGCGACGCATTCCGTGTCGAGTCCCTGGAACCCCGGGTCTTGCTGTCTGCCGATCCGATTTTGTTGCTGGCGCAGGTGTTGCCCACCACCTACGACGAGCAACAGTCCCAAGCCGATGCCCTGAAGCAGGACGCGCAACAAACCACCGACTCGGTGTTGACTTCGCCGCAGCTGCTGCAAAGTCTGTTGGGGGGCGCACCCACCACCGAACTCAGCCTCAAGTCGTCCAGCGTTGATTTGTCTTTGCAAGCGCCTGGCGCTGCGGTTTCGCTGGCGGATGCCTCGCTGTTTGTCAGCTTGCCCTCGGCCAGCAGTGACGCCAACACCGCAGCTTTTGGCGCCGATGTGTTGGGCTTTGACGGTGGCAAAGCCCTCGACTTTGCTGCGCTGCCAGGCAGCGCTGCCAACACCGCCAGCGGTCTGAGTGTTGCGGGCGCTTCCAATTTTTCCTTTGACCTCAACCCTGCGCCAGTGCCCGCCGATGCGGCTCAGCCCGGCGCCAGCTTCAACCTGTCGGCCTGGGATTCGCTGGTCGACCCCGTGGCCCCCACACCCAGTTTTCAGGTCTTGCAAACCGGTGGCGTGTTTGACTTGGCCAAGCTGCCCCAAAACCTGACGCCCACCACCCAAGGCTTGTTCGTCAGTCCGGGCGCCACTTTGAAGGGCAGCGGCACCATCCAAGGCGCGGTCTACAACGACGGCCTCTGGAGCCCAGGTTATTCGCCCGGTTACAGCAACGTGGCCTCGGTGGTTGACACTGCGAGCAGCGCCACCAATATCGAAATCGGAGGCGCCACCGCCGCCGCTGACGACACACACAAGGGCAACGGTTACTTTGACAATATCAACGTGGCCGGCTTGGCCACCTTGAACGGCCAGCTCAATGTGTCGCTCTGGAACGGTTACCAACCCACCGACAACCAAATTTTCACTGTCATGACCTATGGCAGCGTGGAAGGCAGTTTCAGCTCCGCCACCGGCCTGATTCAGGTTGCGAAAGGGGTGTTCTTTGAGGTCATCAAAACCGGTGACCCCACCCATGCCGGATCCTTGAGCCTCAAGGCCCACGTGCTCGACCCCTCCCTCACCTGGGTGCTCAACGCGGTGTCGGGCCCGGTCAATGACTTGAATTTACCGGTCGACTTCATCGGTCAGGCCCTCAACGCCAGCTACTTTGCCAACAACGCCAGCGTGAGCTTCACCGGCTCCCTCAAGCTCGGCGACGGCATGTCGTTTGCGGGCAGCATGACCTTGGCGCGCAACACCAACCTGTTGGTTGGCGGCCAAGCGGTGGATGTGTACACCTTGGCCTTGGCCAATGGCTCCGGGCAATTCGGTGCGGCTGATTCGGGTCAACCTGCCATCGCCTTCACCGATGCCGATGTGGGCCTGTTGTGGATGGACGGGCGCAGCGCCGACACCGGTTGGTTGTGGGCCGAGGGCGCCATCGGCGGCGTGTCTCTGACCGGCGTGACGGGTATTTCTTTGACCGCCAGCAGCCTCGACTTCAAGTTGGTCGATCTCTTGGGCTCTGCCAGTGCGGCCCTGGACCTGTCGGCAGCGCCCCGCACCATCACCGCCGACGGCAAGAGCTTTGTCTTCAACGACAACGCTGCCATTGGCGAGCAAGCCGTGGTCTCGGGGTCCATCAGCCTCTCCGTGGCCTCCGCCTTGACCGTCTCCGGCACGGTGGGCTTTTCGCGCGGCGCCAACGTCTTGGACGTGGCCGGCAGCTCGGTCAGTGCCAGCTTAGGGGCTGGGGGCGTCAGCGCCAGTGTCACCGGGGCCAGCTTTGGTTTAGAAGTCTTGGCCGATGGCACCTATTGGTTAGACGCCAGCGGCGGCTTCGCTCTGACGGGCGGTGGTTTTGCCTCGGCCAGCGCCAGCTCGGCCTTGGTGAGAGTCAACACCACCGGGGCACAACAGACGGGCAAAACACTCACCTTTGGTGCCTACACACACGCCATGCCCACGCTGGCGGCCTCGACCACACCGCTGGTCAGTGTCTCGGGGCTGCAAGTCAAGCTGGCCGACACCTTCTCCATCAGCGGTGACTTTGCCTTCGAGCGCGACGCCGCTTCAGGCGACTTGAAGATCTACGCCGCCTCGGCCAGCGCTTGGATGACGGCGGGCGACTTCAAAGCCGGTGTCAGCAGCGCGGCGGTGGCCCTGGTGGTCAAGTCGGGCAACGGCGTTATTTTGGAAGCCTCGGGCAGCGCCAACATGAGCCTGGGCAGCGTGTTGCAAGTCAATGCCGCCAGCACCAAGGTGCGTTGGAACTCCACCAACCAAGCCGTGGCCGCCAACCAAGCCCTGAGCGTGGCGGGCAACAGCTACCAATTTGGCGCCATGGGCGTGGGCCTGCAAGAAGTGGCCTTGACGGGCGCCAGCGTGGTCGCGGGCGACTTTTTGCGCCTCAGCGGCAGCTTGGCCTTCCACCACAGCAGCAGCCCGGTCACCGTCAAATTGGCGGCCGACACCGCCGGCACCGCCGACAACGAAACCACCACCGGCGTGCAAGTCAACGTCATGACCCTGGGGGGCACGGGCCTTTCGGCCACCGTCGGCGCAGATTTGGTGGCCAACCCATCGGGCGTGGCCTTGAGTTTGACCAACGTGGGCTTCGGTCTGGCCTTGATGGGCTCGACCACCACGCCCTCGCGCCGCTGGACCTCGCTGCAAGCCACCGCAGGTGCCGCCTCGCTGTCGGGCGTCACCGACGTCACCCTGAGCAGCAGCGACCTGGCCTTCAACCTCAACCGGGCCGAAGCCGTGGGCGACGCGGTGGTCGACTACAGCACCACCAGCCTCTCTGTGGCCACGGGCGTCAGCACCACACAAGCCTTGACCATGGCCGGCAGCCGTGGCACCTTGCTGCAAGCCAGCGGCACGGTGTCGGTGGCGTTTGGCACAGCGGTGCAAGTCAGTGGCACCTTGGGTTTCACCAACGCCGCTGGCGTGCTGGAAATCGCGGGCAGCGGCGTCAGCGCGGCCTTGTCGGGCGGCGGCGTCACGGCCAGCGTCACCAACGCCAGCTTCGGTTTGGAAGTGCTGGCCAATGGCACTTATTGGCTCGATGCCACGGG
>NZ_JAVLFP010000053.1:0-8288 GCF_046052825.1 Limnohabitans sp. | reverse complement strand
CCCTCGGCGTATCTAGACCGCAACGATGCCTATGGTTTTTTTGAGCCGCTGGGCGACTTGGTGATCACCGGCCCCACCTTCACCAACGTCAACGACTTTCGCGCCTTGTTGGTGCTGTGAGTTCACTCGCAAAGGCTGCGAATTTCGCTTGGTATGGCAACGGCGCGAATGCCGGGCTGTGAGGCGTTGTCGCCCTCACGGTGCGCCGCGAAGATGCGCACCTCGTCGCACTCCATGATCAGATCGTCGCCGCGCATGATGCGGTAGCGCATCACAAAGCTCTTGGCACGCCACTCAGCAATGTGGGTGTGGATTTGCAGCACATCGCCATAACTGGCGGTTTTGACAAACCGTGCATGCGTATCCACCAAGGGTGTGCCAATGACGCCCAGCGTCTTTTCTGTCTCATGCCAAGGCGGCACACCGCATTGCACAAAGAAGTGGCGTGAGGCCGCATCGATCCAGCGAAAGAAATTGGGGAACCAGACAATGCGGGCCGGGTCGCAGTCGCCAAACTCGACCTGTTGGGTGAAGGTGATGGTTTTATTCATGGTTTGAGTGATCATGCAGGCATTAATACGGGTTTGAGTTTTGCCAGTTCTTTTTTCAAACC
Organism: Limnohabitans sp.; assembly: GCF_046052825.1. Taxonomy (GTDB): domain Bacteria; phylum Pseudomonadota; class Gammaproteobacteria; order Burkholderiales; family Burkholderiaceae_C; genus Limnohabitans. The sequence continues at coordinate 7,675 of NZ_JAVLFP010000053.1, read as the reverse complement.
TTTGCCAGCTTGCCAGAGGTCGTAGGCTGTTTGTTCTGCGAGCCACAGCTTGGCGTCGCCTCCGTTTTCTAAACCTAACCATGCTTGCAGGCGAAGCGCCATATCGGGCGATATGGCCGCTCTGCCATTGATGACGCGCGACAACGCAACGCGTGATACGCCCAGTTGGCGCGCAGCTTCACTCACGCCCAAGCCCAGGGCGGGCAACACGTCATCACGCAAGGTCAGGCCGGGGTGGGGTGGGTTATGCATGGTGGTCCTTCAGTGGTAATCCAAATAGTCGACCAAGACAGCATCCAAGCCGTCAAAGGTGAACGTGATTCGCCAGTTGCCATTGACCCAAACTGAGTAGTGGCCCCCAAGATGTGCGCCACTCAGTCGGTGCAAGCGCCAACCAGGCAAGTTCATATCTTGGGCGTGTGTGGCCTCGTTCAAACGTGACAGAAGTCTCGACAACTTTGCTGCGTGAGCAGCTTGGATGCCAGATTTGCTGCCCCTCTCAAAGAAAGCCTGTAGCCCTTTGTGTTTGAACGTTTTAATCACGCTGCCATTGTATCTTCATGCGACACATGCGTCTTCAGCAAGGTTTGGCCCAGGCTTGAAGGTTTCTCCTTGCACCACCGTGTGCGCCACCAGCCGGTCATCACCCAGCACCACCAAGGCAAACAGCCACTCGGCCAGTGACTCGGCTTGCGCGCTGCGGCGTGCCAGCAGCGGAGTGGCGCGTGGGTTGAGCACCACAAAGTCGGCCTCGCAGCCCACTTGCAAATTGCCCACCACGCCGTCTAGCCCCAGGGCCCGCGCGGCGCCTGCGGTGTGCTGCCACCACAGGTGCGCGGGGCTCAGGCTCAGGCCTGCACGTCCCACGGCCTGGCGTGCCACGGTGTAGGCCGCGTGCATGGTGTGAAACGTGCTGAAGCTGGTGCCGCCGCCCACATCGCTGGCCAGGCCGTAGCGCAAGCCACAGCGGTCGGCGCTGGCGTAGTCAAAAAAGCCGCTGCCCAAAAACAAATTGCTGGTCGGGCTGATGGCGGCCACCGCGCCACGCTCGGCCATGCAGGCGCGGTCGGTGTCGTCGAGGTGGATGCAGTGCGCATACACCGCGCGCTCGCGCAGCAAACCCGCCTGGGTGTACACATCCAGATAGCTGCGCGCGTAGGGGAAGAGTTCATGCGCCCAGCGCACTTCGTCCAGGTTCTCGGCCACGTGCGACTGAATCCACACCGTGGGGTGTTGCTGTGCCAACTCGCCCGCGCCGTGCAGTTGCGCCTGCGTGCTGGTGGGGGCAAAGCGCGGGGTGATGGCGTAGCCCAAGCGGTCCACGCCGTGCCAGCGTTGAATCAATTGCTCGGTCTCTTGCAGGCTTTGCGCGGTGTCGCGGTCGCGCAAGCCCTCGGGGCTGTGGCGGTCTTGCAGCACCTTGCCGGTGATCATGCGCAAGTCGCGGGCTTGTGCTTCCATCATGAAGGCGTCCACCGACGCTGGGTGTGCGGTGGCAAAGGTCAGCGCGGTGGTGACGCCGTGACGCATCAACTCATCCAAGAAAAAGCGGGCCACGCCGCGCGCGTGCGCCGGGTCGGCAAACTGCTGCTCGTGCGGAAAGGTGTAGTGCTCCAACCAAGGCAGCAAGCCCTCGGCGGGTGAGGCAATGACATCGGTTTGCGGGTAGTGGATGTGCAGGTCCACAAAGCCCGGCGCAATCAGGTGGTCTGCAAAGTGCGTCACCGCCAGATCGGGGTAGTGGCCGATCAAGCTGGCGTACTGGCCCACCGCTTGCACGCGCACCGTGCCGTCGGCGTCGCGGGCGGTGACCAGCAGGCCATCGGTCTCATGCGAGGGCGTGGCGTGCTGGCTGTCGGCAAACCACAGCAGGGCGGCGCGCCATCCGCGCCAATCGGTGCGCTGGGCACTGGGGGGTGTTGGGGTCATGGGTGCTTCAAGGCGTGCAGCACGCGTTCGGGGGTGGCCGGTGTGTCAAGTTGTACGGCTGAATTGTCGCCTCGTGCGGCTGAAATGGCTTCGCGCAAGGCCTCGTACACGCTGATGGCCAGCATGAAGGGCGGCTCGCCCACGGCCTTGCTGCCGCCCACTGTGTCTTCGCGGTTGGCCTCGGGCCACAGCGACACGGCAAAGTGTTCGGGCACATCGGCGGCGGTGGGAATTTTGTAGGTGCTGGCCCCTTTGGTTTGCAGCACACCCGCGCTGTTGTAAACCAATTCTTCGGTGGTGAGCCAGCCCAGGCCTTGTACAAAGCCACCTTCGATTTGGCCCACGTCAATGGCCGGGTTCAGCGACTGGCCCACGTCGTGCAAGATGTCCACGCGCAACAGCCGGTACTCGCCCGTCAAGGTGTCAATGGCCACCTCGCTGCACGCCGCGCCATAGGCAAAGTAATAAAACGGACGGCCCGTGAGGGTGTGGCGGTCGTAATGGATTTTGGGTGTGGCATAAAAGCCGTCGCTCCACAGTTGCACGCGCTGCTGGTAAGCCAGTTGCACCGCTTGCACAAAGCTGCGTGTGGTGTGCGGGGTGCGCACCTCACCGTGGGCAAACACCACCTCTTCTGGCGTGCAGCCATCGCGTTGGGCCAAGCACTGGGCCAAGTTGCTGCGCACAGACAGTGCGGCGGTTTGTGCGGCACGGCCATTCAAGTCGGTGCCACTCGATGCGGCGGTGGCGCTGGCGTTGGCCACCTTGTCGGTGTCGCTGGCGCTGATGCGCACCTGCGCCAGGGGCAAGCCAAACACCTGCGCCACCACACCACACACCTTGGTGTGCAGGCCTTGGCCCATTTCGGTGCCGCCGTGGTTGACCAGCACGCTGCCATCGGTGAACACCGACACCAAGGCACCTGCTTGGTTGAAGTGTGTAGCCGTGAAGCTGATGCCAAATTTCACGGGCGTGAGCGCCATGCCGCGCTGAATGACCGTGTGCTGCGCGTTCCACTCGGCCAGGGCGGCGCGGCGGGCGCGGTAGTCACAGTCCTCGGCCAGGCGCGTCATCAAGGGGTGCAAGATGTTGTCTTCGACCTGCATGCCGTAGGGCGTGGTGTGGCGGTCTTGCACGCCATAGAGGTTGCGCAGGCGCACATCGAGTGGGTCGAGGTGCAGCGCACGTGCGATGTCACCCATCACGGTTTCGATCAGCAGCACCCCTTGTGGGCCGCCAAAGCCACGGTAAGCGGTGTGGCTTTGGGTGTTGGTTTTGCAGCGGTAGGAGGTGATGTCCACAGCCGGCAAAAAGTAGGCGTTGTCGGTGTGAAAAATCGCGCGGTCTGCCACCGGGCCGCTCAGATCGGCGCTGTGTCCGCTGTGCACCATTTGCACCGAGCGCAGGCCATGCAGTTGGCCTTGTTCGTCAAAGGCGGCTTGGTAGTCGTGGCTGAACGGGTGGCGCTTGCCGGTGATGAGCATGTCGTCCCCCCGGACCAGCCGCATCTTGACCGGCCCCTTCATTTTGTGCGCGGCCACGGCGGCCCACACGGCCAGGTGACCGCCTTGTGTTTCCTTGCCGCCAAAGCCGCCGCCCATGCGACGGCACACCACCCGCACCGCATGCAGCGGCAGCCCCAAGGCATGGGCCACCAAGTGCTGCACCTCGCCCGGGTGTTGGGTGCTGGAATGAACCAGCCATTGCTGCTGGCCTTGTGGCACGGCATAGGCAATTTGGGTTTCCAAATAAAAGTGTTCTTGGCCACCAATCTCCAACTGGCCCACGAGTTGGTGTGGGGCCTGTGCCCAGGCCGCCTCGGTGTCGCCGCTGCGCACGTGCACGGGGGGCAACACAAACGACTGCTGCTGCAGGGCCGTGCGCGCATCCAGCACCGGGGGCTCGGCGGCCACGTCGATGCGTGCCAAGCGTGTGGCGTGCAAGGCCTGTTGGTGGGTGTCGGCCAACACCAGGGCCATGACCTGGCCCACGTGCGATACGCGCTCGCTGGCAAAGATCGGTTCGTCGTGGGTGTAGGCGGCCAGCACCGGGTCGCCCACGATGTCGGCGGCCGTCACCACACCGCGCACGCCGGGGGCTTGCAGGCAGGCGCTCAGGTCGAGGGCGCGCACCTGACCACAGGCCACGGTGCTGAGCACGGGGGCTGCGTGCAGCGTGCCTTCGGTCAGGGCGATGTCGTCGATGTAGGCGGCGCTGCCTTGCACATGGTGCACGGCGCTTTCGTGGAAAGCGTTTCCCCCGTCAACGGTTTCGTCAAAAGCCTTGATCTGAACACCGCTTTCGTGATCAGCGCTTTTCCGATCGGCGCTTGCTTGGCGCGTGAGGGGGGTGTTCATGCCAAGTCCTCCAAGCGAATCTCGGTCTGGCCTGTGCTTTCTAGCCAGGCGCGTTGCAACAAATTGCCCAACACCTCGCGGCGGTAGGCGCTGCTCGCGCGCATGTCGGAGATGGGCTCAAATTCTTGGCGCAGCACGGCTTGCGCCTTCTGCACGGTGTCTGGCGTCCAGTCGCGTCCGCGCAGTGCGGCCTCGGTGTGAACCGCGCGCACGGGCGTGGCGGCCACGCCCCCTACGCCGATGCTGGCTTGGGTGATGCGCTGGCCTTGGCGCTGGAGTTGCACCACCAGGCAGATGGCTGAGATGTCGTCTTCCACCCGCTTGGACACTTTGTAGGCCCCCAGCCATTCGTGCGGCGTGGGGCGTGGCACCTTGATCCAGCACAGCACCTCGTCGGGGGCCATCAGGTTTTGTCGGTAGCCGGTGTAGAGTGTTTCCAGCGGCAATTCGCGGTGCACGATGCGCCCGCGTCGCCACGCCATCAGGACCACATGCGCACCCAGCGCAATCAGCAAGGGCATGCTGTCGCCAATGGGTGAGCCATTGGCCACATTGCCGCCCAAGGTGCCCGACTGGCGAATCGGCCAGCCCGCAAAGCGGTTGGCAAAGGCCTGCACGTGCGGGCGCTCTTGTGCCAGCGCCTCGAATGCGTGCTGCAAATTCACCGCTGCACCGATGGCGATGTGGTGGGGGTAGTCCTCCACCACGCGCAATTCAGCCACCCGGCTGAGGTCAATCACTTGGCGCCAACGTTGTCGGCCCTGGGTCAACTGCAGGCCTGCGTCGGTGGCCCCCGCGATGAGGGTGGCTTGGGGTGACTGGCTACGCGCGCGCAGCAAGTCTTCTAGCCGTTCGGGCAGCCCGTAGTCGGCATCTGCGCCGCGCGGTTCAATGCCTGCCAGCGCGTGCAACACGGCGGGCTCATCCACACGTTGCACCGGGTAGTCACCCATGTGGCAGGCCGCTTGCACGATGGGCCGGTAGCCCGTGCAGCGGCACAGGTTGCCAGACAGGGCGTGCTGCGCTTGTTCGCGGTTCACGGCTTGGCCCTGGCACACGCTGTCTTGGTACAGGCCAAACAGACTCATCACAAAGCCGGGGGTGCAAAAGCCGCATTGCGAGCCGTGGTGATCGACCATGGCTTGTTGCGCCGGGTGCAGGCTGCCGGGTGTGGCAGCCAAGTCGCCCGCTGTCCACACCGCCAGGCCATGCACCGAATGCGCGGGGCGAATGCAGCTGTTGACGGCGCGGTAGGCCAGCTTGCCACCGCAGGCTTGGGCCACCACCACGGTGCAGGCGCCGCAGTCCCCTGCGGCGCAGCCCTCCTTGGTGTCGCAGCTGCGCAAGTCCTCGCGCAGCAGGTCAAGCAGCGTGCGGTCCGGTGGTACATTGTTCAGCGCCACAGCCTCTCCACGTCGGACAAACACCAGTGTTTGCGGCTTCAAAGCGGCTGGGGATGGTTTTTGCTTGGTCATAGGTCCAACGTCATAGTTCCAACTTCTCAAGCAAGATTAGTGCAAACATACAGCCAACCGATGTCGCATCCTCTTTTATCTTTGCAAGGTATCACCAAGCGCTACCCGGCGGTGGTGGCCAACGATGGGGTTTCCTTGGTGGTGCAGCCCGGCGAGATCCACGCCGTCTTGGGCGAAAACGGCGCTGGCAAATCCACGCTCATGAAAATCATCTACGGCGCGGTCAAGCCCGATGCCGGAGACATTCTTTTTCAAGGCAAGCCGGTCCATATCCGCAACCCGCAAGAGGCCAGGCGCTTGGGGATCAGCATGGTGTTTCAGCACTTCAGCCTGTTTGACACCTTGAGCGTGGCCGAGAACGTGTGGCTGGGTTTGGACAAGTCGCTCAGCTTGGCGCAAGTCAGCCAGCGCATCACCGACACCGCGTCGCAATACGGCTTGGACATTGACCCAATTCGCCCGGTCCACACCTTGAGCGTGGGGGAGATGCAGCGTGTCGAGATCATCCGCGCTTTGTTGACCAACCCCCAGCTGTTGATCTTGGATGAGCCCACCTCGGTGCTCACACCTCAGGCGGTGGAGAAGTTGTTTGTGGTGTTGCGCCAACTCGCCAGCGAAGGGCGCAGCATTTTGTACATCAGCCACAAGCTGCACGAAATCCGTGCGTTGTGCACCGCCTGCACCGTCATGCGGGCAGGGCGTGTCACCGGGGTGTGCGACCCGCGCCAAGAAACCAACGCCTCATTGAGCCAGTTGATGATTGGTAGCTTGCCCCCTGAGTTGGGTGTGCGCCGCCAGCAACCGGGGCCCGAGGTGCTGCGTGTCGACCACCTTCGCTTGACGCGTGCCGACCCTTTTGGGGTGGACTTGCAGGGCATCGATTTGCAGGTGCGCGCAGGCGAAGTGGTGGGCATTGCCGGCGTGTCGGGCAATGGCCAGCGTGAATTGTTGTATGCCCTGTCGGGCGAAGACACACGTGCCACGCGCAACAGCATTCGCTGCCAAGGCCAAGCCATTGGCCACTGGGGACCTGAGCGAAGGCGCGAGTTGGGACTTCATTTTGTGCCTGAAGAGCGCTTGGGTCGAGGGGCTGTGCCCAGCCTGAGCTTGGCGCAAAACCTGTTGCTCACGCGGCATGAGGCGGTGTCCAAAAAAGGCGGTTTGGGTTGGTTGAATTTAGCGGCCTTGCGTGATCAAGCGCAAGCCATCATTGCGCGTTACCAAGTCAAAGCCGGTGGGCCCGATGCGCCCGCGCGGTCGCTGTCGGGTGGCAATTTGCAAAAGTTTCTGGTGGGGCGCGAGATCGAGGCTGCGCCCAAATTGCTGATCGTCTCGCAACCCACCTGGGGCGTGGACGTGGGGGCTTCGGCGCAAATTCGCGCCGCTTTGCTGGCGCTGCGCGAGGCCGGTTGTGCGGTGTTGGTGGTGAGTGAGGAGTTGGACGAATTGTTGGAGCTGTCAGACCGCTTGCATGTGATCGCCAATGGGCGGCTCTCGCCCGCCCTGAGCCGCGAAGAGGCCAGTGTGTCGCGCATCGGCGCGTGGATGAGTGGCTTGTGGGACAGCCCCACCCAAGACCCCTCTCAGAAGGAGGCGCCCCATGCTGCGGCTTGAACCCCGTGCCCAGGCCTCGGCCCTGTGGCGTTACGCCTCGCCGGTGATGGCGCTGGCCATCACGGTGGTGTTGGGCGTGTTGTTGTTTTTAGCCCTGGACAAAGACCCACTGCGCGGCTTGGCGGTGTTTTTTTGGGAGCCCATCAAAAGCGTGTATGCCTTGTCGGAGTTGTTGGTCAAGGCCACACCTCTGCTGTTGATCGCCTTGGGGTTGGCGGTGTGTTTTCGCTCCAACATCTGGAACCTGTCTCTTATACACATCTGACGCTGCCGACGATAAGGCTCGTGTAGATCTCGGTG
>NZ_JAVLFP010000052.1:0-77368 GCF_046052825.1 Limnohabitans sp. | reverse complement strand
GAGCCTTATCGTCGGCAGCGTCAGATGTGTATAAGAGACAGCCGCTTGGCTGCGCGACAGCTTCAACGCCAGTGAGATTTTGGTCAGCCTCATGCTGGTCTACGTGGCGGTGATGGTGCTCAACTACTTGGTCTATGGTGCGTGGAAAGACCCCTTGGGCTACAACTTCCCCCAAACCAAAACCTTCGATGCGGTCACGCAAATTCCCAAGCTCATCACCGGCACCCGGGTCAACATTGGCGTCCTGCTGGCCATCAGCGGTGTGTGCGCTTTGTGGGTGTTTTTGTTCCGCACCCATGCGGGCTTTGCGCAACAGGTGGGTGGTTTGGCACCCGATGCAGCGCGGTATGCCGGCTTTTCGTCGCGTCGCGCGTTGTGGTTGGCCTTGCTCACCTCAGGTGCAGCGGCGGGTTTGGCGGGTGGGCTGGAGGTGGCGGGGCCCTTGCGCCAACTCACCCCTTACGTACCCGCAGGCTATGGCTTTGCCGCCATCATCGTGGCCTTTGTGGGGCGCTTGCATCCAGTGGGCATGGTGCTGTCGGCCTTGCTCATGAGCATGTTCTACATCGGGGGTGAGTTGGCGCAATCGCGTCTGGGTTTGCCACGGTCCTTGACGGGGGTGTTTCAAGGCTTGCTGCTGTTCACGCTGTTGGCTTGCGACACCTTGATGCTTTACAAATTGCGCTGGATACCCAAGGTGTCGGCCACGACAGAGGTTGCCCCATGATGGACAGTTACGCACTTTTATGGGCCGCGACCATGAATGCCGGCACTGTTTTGGCGCTCGCCTCCTTGGGTCTGTTGATCAACGAGAAAGCCGGCATCGTCAACCTAGGCGCTGAGGGCATGATGTTGTGTGCGGCCATCGCCGGCTATGCGGCTGTGTCGCACACGGGCAGCGATGTGCTGGGCTTTGCAGCCGGCATGGGGGCGGGTGCTGTGTTGGCCGCAGCCTTTGGTGTGTTGGTGATTTGGCTGGGGACCAACCAATACGCCACGGGCTTGGCGCTGAGCTTGTTTGGGGCTGGCTTTTCGGCCTTTGTGGGTGTGAGCTATGTGCAGGCCAAGCTGCCAGAGCGCATGCAGTTCTCGGTGCCTGTGCTGGGCGACTTGCCGTGGGCGGGCCCCGCCATGTTCCGCCATCACCCTTTGGTTTACGGCGCGATTGCCTTGACTCTGGGGCTGATTTATTTCTTGTACCGCACCCGCGCCGGTTTGGTGTTGCGCGCGGTGGGCGAGTCGCCCGAGTCGGCCCATGCTTTGGGCTACCCGGTGCGCCGCATTCGACTCTTGGCTGTGGTGTGTGGGGGGGCGCTGTGCGGACTGGCCGGCGCCTACATCTCCATCATTTACACCCCGCTGTGGGTGGAGGGCATGATCGCGGGCAAGGGCTGGATTGCACTGGCCCTGACCACGTTTGCCACCTGGCGCCCGGCACGGGTACTGCTAGGTGCTTACCTGTTTGGCGGTGTCACCATGTTGCAGTTTCATTTGCAGGCCACCGGGGTGGACATCCCCAGCCAATTTTTGAGTATGCTGCCTTACCTTGCCACCATTGCGGTGCTGGCCTTGATCTCGCGCAACCCCACCTGGCTGCGCGTGAACATGCCGGCCTCGATTGGCAAGCCGTTTTTCCCAGGCTCTTGATTTATTTTTTCTCACCCTTGACTGAAGGAACTTGCATGACAGATATGTACAAACGCCGTTGGATTCACGCCGTGGCTTTGACCGCCGTGGCTGCCGCTGCCCTGGTGGGCTGCGGTAAAAAAGAAGAGGCCAAGCCGGCTGAGGCCCCCAAGGCCGAAGTCAAGGCTGAGCCTCTCAAAATTGCATTCGCTTATGTCGGCCCTGTGGGCGACGGTGGCTGGACCTTTGCCCACGACAACGCGCGCAAGGCCCTGGAGAAAGAATTTGGCGACAAGATCCAAACCTCGTTTGTCGAGAACGTGCCCGAGTCGGCCGATGCCGAACGCGTGATCCGCGACATGGTGAGCCAGGGCAACAAGCTGATCTTTGGCACCACCTTTGGCTACATGGATCCCATGCTCAAAGTGGCATCTGACACCACAGACGTGAAGTTTGAGCATGCCACGGGTTACAAACAAGCCCCCAACATGAACACCTACGACAGCCGCACCTACGAAGGCGCTTACTTGGCAGGTGTGATTGCGGGCAAGATGACCAAGAGCAACACCTTGGGTGTGGTGGCTTCCATCCCAATTCCTGAGGTGATCCGCAACATCAACAGCTTCACCCTGGGCGCGCAGTCGAGCAACCCCAAGATCAAAACCAAAGTGGTGTGGGTCAACGAGTGGTTCAACCCACCCAAAGAAACCGAAGCGGCCACGAGCCTGATCAACAGCGGCGCTGATGTGTTGTTCCAAAACACCGACTCACCGGCTGTGCTCAAAACTGCACAAGACAAAGGCAAGCGCGCCTTTGGTTGGGACTCGGACATGACTGCTTATGGTCCTAAAGCCCACTTGGCTTCGAGCATCATCAACTGGACGCCTTATTACGTGGCCGCCACCCGCGCAGCACTGGACGGCAAATGGGCCGGTGGTGGTGCCACTTGGTGGGGTGTGAAAGAAGGCGCCATTGACATCGTGTCGATTGCCGAAGACGTGCCTGCTGAAACGAAAGCCAAAGTCGAAGACGTCAAGAAGGGGCTGAAAGAAGGCACCTTTGCCATCTGGAAAGGCCCCTTGGCTGACAACACCGGCAAGGAAGTCTTGAAGAAAGACGAAGTGGCCGACGACAAGTTCATGAGTGGCATCAACTTCTTCGTCAAGGGCGTAGAAGGCAAAGTGCCAGGCGCGAAATAAAACTGTGTAAACAGTTCGCACTGTGACAAAAGCCGCCTTCGGGCGGCTTTTGTCATTTTTTGGCCCATGTTTTGCTTATGTTTTTGGGCGCCTTATTTTTTAACCTTGAAGGAATTTGACATGAAATACAAACTTTCGCTGATTGCTTTCGCTGCGCTGACGTCAGTGGCTGCACAAGCTGCTGATTGGAGTGATACGTCTTTGACTTATCGCCACGGCAGCAAATTTGCCGAACCCTTTGGTACCAACGACATCACCAAAAATATCTATGGTTTGAGCCATGTCAGTGGCTACAAATACGGCAGTAACTTCTTCAACGTGGACATGTTGATGTCTAACGGAAAAGATCCAGCGTCTGTTGGCTCGAGCACAGGTGCGCAAGAGGTTTACATTGTGTATCGCCACACCTTGGATTTAGAGAAAGTATCTGGCAAGTCATTCAAGTCTGGCATGGTGCGCGGATTGGGTGCAACAGCTGGCTTTGACTACAACACCAAAGCAGACGCTGGATACAACTCCAAGAAACAAATGTTGGTTGCTGGGCCTACATTGATGTTGGATGTTCCAGGCTACTTGAATGTGAGCTTGTTGCAACTGTGGGAAAGCAATGCCCCATACAGCGGCTACACGCACATTTCCAAGCCTCGCTATGACTACGACGCACATCCCATGATCGGATTGGTCTGGGGTATTCCATTCAGCGTGGCTTCTGTGCCGCTGTCCTTTGAAGGTTTTGCCAATTTCATTTCAGCCAAGGGTAAGAATGAGTATGGCGATCAAACCAAAGCTGAAACGCTGATTGACATGCAAGTGATGTACGACATGAGTTCTGCTGTGGGCGCTGGCAAAAACACGTTCAAAGTAGGTGCTGAATACCAGTACTGGAAAAACAAGTTTGGCAATGATGCTTCAGGTGCTGCGGGTCCAGGCGCATTTGCAAAGACGCCCATGCTGCGAGCTGAGTACCACTTCTAAGCCAAGTGTTACGCCCAACAAAGACCACCTTCAGGTGGTCTTTTTTTGAGCCTTCTTGAGATGAAGTTGTCGAGTTGGATTCGACGAAATGGTCTCATAGAAAACTCACCGCGTCCCAAAAATACGGTCCCCTGCATCACCCAAGCCGGGCAAGATGTAGCCGTGGTCGTTGAGTGCGCGGTCAATCGATGCGGTGTAGATGTGTACGTCCGGGTGGCACTTACGCACCTCGGCCAGGCCTTCAGGGCAGGTGAGCAGACACACAAACTTGACCGACCTCGGGTTCAAGGCTTTCACCCGCGTGATGGCTGCCACGGCCGAATGCCCGGTGGCCAACATGGGATCAACCAACACCACGTCGCGCTCTTGCATGTCGGGCGGCATTTTGAAGTAGTACTCCACCGCCTCTAGGGTGTGTGGGTCGCGGTACAAGCCAATGTGTCCCACGCGTGCGCCTGGCACCACGGTGAGCATGCCATCCAAGATGCCGCTGCCTGCGCGCAAGATGCTCACCAGCACCAACTTTTTGCCGTCAATCACGGGCGACTGCATGGTCTCCAAGGGGGTTTCGATCTCGATGTGCTGCACCGGCATGTCGCGCGTCACCTCGTAGGCCATGAGCATGGACAGCTCATGCAGCAATTGGCGGAAGGCGTGTGTGCTGGCGTCTTTGCAGCGCATCAGGGTCAATTTGTGTTGCACCAAGGGATGGTCAATCAGGTGAATGTGTGCGTCGGTCAACATGCGCTTCCTAAGGCTTTGAACCCAGTGTGTGTTGCAACTTCTGAGCCAGTGTTGGGGTGAACAGTGGGCGAGTCGACCAGCAGCTTGCACCGAAATGGTCAAGCTTGCTGCACCAACTTGCAACTGCATGGCGCAGATCAAGCACCATGAATGTGCCTTTCTGTATGCGATTTGGGCGAAATACGTATACAAACTTGGCATACGTTTTGCGATTGCTTGGCATGAAGTCAACTTCCGCCCATTCAAACGCAAGTGCAGTTGAATTGGTGTCGCTCACAAAAAACTATGGCGATGGCAAGCCCGCTGTGGATGCCATCAACTTACGCATCGCCCAGGGCAGTTATTGTTGTTTGTTGGGGCCTTCGGGCTGCGGCAAAAGCACCACCTTGCGCATGATCGCCGGCCACGAGACCGTCACCAGCGGCGATGTGTTGCTGGAAAACCGCAACATCACCAACTTGCCCGCGGCAGCACGGGGTACTGCCATGATGTTTCAGAGTTTTGCCTTGTTTCCGCACATGTCGGCTTTGGACAACGTGGCCTTCAGCTTGAAGATGAAAGGCGTGGACACCGCCACCCGACACCAAGCTGCCGGGCAACTGTTAGAGCGCGTGTCCATGTCGCATTTGGCCCAGCGCAAGCCGGGCGAGTTGTCGGGCGGGCAGCAGCAGCGCGTGGCCCTGGCGCGTGCATTGATCACCGAGCCCAAGGTGTTGTTGCTGGATGAGCCGTTGTCGGCCCTGGACCCTTTTTTGCGCATTCAAATGCGTGCCGAGTTGAGGCGCTGGCAAAAAGAGCTCAAGCTGACCTTTATCCACGTGACCCACTCGCAAGAAGAGGCCATGGCTTTGGCGGACACCATGGTGGTGATGAACCATGGAACGATCGAGCAGCAAGGTTCACCACACGATATTTACAACCGTCCCAACAGTGAATTTGTGGCGCGGTTCATGGGCGGACGCAACGTGATCGCGTGGGGTGGCTCGGTCATCACGGTTCGCTCAGACCACATGCAATTGCACGACTTGAGCGACAGACTAGAACCCGGGCGTCACGCCTTGACCACTTGCATCACGGACATTGAATACCAAGGCACCCATGTGCTGGTGAGCTTGCAAGCCCAGGACGGGGCGCATCCGCAGACGGCCGGTGCTGAATTGACGGTCATGGTCTCTGAAGACCGGTTCATGTCGCAACCCTTTGAATTGGGTCAACAGGCCAAGCTTGCTTGGTCTGCCGATGCTGCGCATCACTTCACGGCCGATTGAATGTCACGCGTTTGATTTCTTTTCACCCACCATCCTCAAGGAGTATTTGCCATGTCAGAGCCAGTTGTTCAAAACACATCCTCGCTGCAAGACGCAGCGTCTGAAACCCTGTCGTCTTCGGTGCCACGTCGCGCCTTGCTCAAAGGCACCGCAGGCATTTTGGCGTCGGGCTTGTTTCCGGCCATCCATGCGCAAGAAAAAATCGTGCTGCGTTACCTGGGCACGGCGGTGAACCAAGACAAAGCAATTGGCGACAAGTTCAAAGCAGACACTGGCATTGAAATCCAATACGTGGCGGTGACCACCGACGACGTGACCAAGCGTGCTGTCACCGCACCCAACACCTTTGACTTGATCGATACCGAGTACTTCTCGCTCAAGAAAATCGTGCCCACCGGCAACCTCAAAGGCATTGACACCAAGCGCATCAAAAACGCCGACAAGATCACCAGCTTGTTCACCACAGGCAAAGTCGCGGGAAAAGCGGTGGGTGACCAGGGCACTGCACCCAAGAAAGTGATTTACCTCGAAGGCGAAAAGAGCAAAGTGTTCGCCAAGAGCCCGACCCAATTCATGTCCTTGATCCCCACGGTCTACAACGCCGACACCCTGGGCATTCGCCCCGACCTGATCAAGCGCCCCATCAGCTCGTGGGCCGAGTTGCTCAATCCTGAGTTCAAGGGCAAGGCCGCCATCTTGAACATTCCCTCCATTGGCATCATGGACGCGGCCATGGTGGTGGAAGCCATGGGCATTTACAAATACCCCGACAAGGGCAACATGACCAAGAAGGAAATTGACCTCACCATCAAAACCCTGATCGAAGCCAAAAAAGCAGGCCAGTTCCGCAGCTTGTGGAAAGACTTCAACGAGTCGGTCAACCTGATGGCCTCGGGCGAGGTGGTGATTCAGTCCATGTGGTCACCCGCTGTCACAGCCGTGCGCTCCAAGGGCATTGACTGCACCTTCCAGCCTTTGAAAGAGGGATACCGCGCCTGGGCCGCAGGCTTTGGTCTGCCCGCCACCTTGAGCGGCAAAAAGCTCGACGGCGCGTACGAGTTCATCAACTGGTTCTTGGACGGCTGGGCCGGCGCGTACCTGAACCGCCAAGGCTATTACAGCGCTGTGCTCGACACCGCCAAATCCAAAATGGAAGCCTACGAATGGGCGTATTGGATGGAAGGCAAGCCTGCCACGCAAGACATCAAGAGCCCGCATGGCGACGTGTTGGCCAAAGCCGGTGCGGTGCGTGACGGCGGCAGCTACGAAGCGCGCATGGGCGGCATTGCGTGCTGGAACGCGGTGATGGATGAAAACAACTACATGGTCCAGAAATGGAACGAGTTTGTAGCGGCCTAACCAGCTGATGCCTAGCCCCCAGACATCCACCGGTCCGACCGCTGCTGCCCCGCTGGGGCGGCAGTTGTCGGCTGCCTGGCAAGCGGCACCCTTGGGGCTGGTGTTTGCGGTCTTCTTTTTGATTCCCTTGACCTTGATCGTGATGGTCAGTTTTTGGGACTTCAACGAATACGAGTTATTGCCCGACTTCACCTTCAAAAACTACCTGTCGATTTTTGAAGGTTGTGCCTCAGAGGGGGATTGGTGCGTGACCTTGAAGACCTATGTCTCCACCTTCAAGTTTTGCGCGTGGGTGTGGTTGTTGACCTTGGTGATCGGGTTCACCGTGTCGTACTTCTTGGTTTTTTTTGTCACCTCTGTGAGCGTGCAAACCGTGCTGTTTGTGTTGTGCACGATTCCCTTTTGGACCTCCAATGTCATTCGCATGATTTCGTGGGTGCCCTTGCTGGGGCGGCATGGTTTGGTGAACCAGGCCTTGGAGCAGGCGGGGGTGATTGCCTCACCCATTGAGTGGTTGTTGTTTTCAGATTTTTCCGTGGTGTTGGCCTTTGTGCATCTCTACACCATGTTCATGATCGTGCCCATCTTCAACTCCATGATGCGCATCGACCGCAGCCTGATCGAAGCGGCCAGCGACAGCGGTGCCAGCGCGTGGCAAATCCTGTGGAACGTGATCGTGCCCTTGTCCAAGACCGGCATCATCATTGGCTCGATCTTCATCATCACCATCGTGATGGGCGACTTTGTGACCATCGGCGTGATGGGCGGTCAGCAAATCGCCTCGGTTGGAAAAATCATCCAGGTGCAGACCTCGTACCTTCAGTTTCCTTTGGCTGCGGCCAATGCGGTGATCTTGTTGGCCATTGTGCTGATGATCATTTGGGCGCTGACGCGCATGGTCGACATCCGCAAGGAGCTGTGACATGAAGCGCAGCTTGGAGTTTTGGATGCTGGCTTTCTTCTTTGCCGCCTTCGTGTTGTTTTTGTACGGTCCGATGTTGACCATCGTGGTGTTGAGCTTTCAGGGCCCTGAAGGTGGCTTGACCTTTCCCTTGCGTGGCACGTCGACGTATTGGTTTGCCAAACTGCAAGAAGGCTTAGGGGTTGTGGACATTGGGGCCGCCCTGAAACGGTCCTTGGGGCTGGGCACGGCGGTGATGGTGTTGACGGTGGTGTTCTCGCTGTTGGCGGGCTTGGCCTTTCGCAAAAAACTGCCATTCGCCAACACCTTGTTTTATGTGGTGGTGGCGAGTTTGATCATGCCGTCCATCATCGTGTCCTTGGGCATCGGCTTAGAGTTTCGATTGATTGATGGCGCCATCAAAGGCGGTCTTGACATGTTGGGCATGCAAGAGGTGTTGGAGGGCTATGGCAGCGCTTTGGGCTTGTCCACCTCTGCCTTGGGTGCACACCTGACCTGGACGCTGCCCTTTGGCTTGCTCATCATGTTTGCGGTCTTCAACCGTTTCAACCCGGCGTATGAAGAAGCCGCCCGTGATTTGGGTGCCAGCCCGTGGCAATGTTTTCGGCACGTGGTGTTGCCCATGATTGCCTCATCGGTGGTGGGCATCGCCATGTTTGGCTTCACCTTGAGTTGGGACGAAATCGCCCGTACCTCACAAGCCATTGGCGACGTCAACACACTCCCCTTGGAGTTGCAAGGCCTCACCACCACCGTCACCACCCCAGCCATTTATGCCTTGGCCACGGTGACCACCTTGGTGTCGTTGGTGGTGATGGGCATCACTTTGTGTTTGGTGGCGTGGTTTGACCAACGTGCCAAGCGTTCACGCGCATGACCCATGCGTGAGTTGCTGGTCATCAACCCCAACACCACAGCATCGGTGACGCGTTTGTTGGCACAACACGCGCAGGCTGTGGCGGGTATGGATGTGCGCGTCACCACGATTCAAGCGCGTTTTGGGGCGCCCTATATTTCTGACGAAACCAGTTATGCCGTGGCCGGACATGCCACGCTTGACGCGTACCTGCATCACCGGCGCTCAGCGCCGACGCCACCTGCTGCCGTATTGATTGCTTGCTTTGGCGATCCGGCGTTGTTTGCCTTGCAAGAAGTCTGTGATGTGCCCGTCACGGGCTTGGCAGCGGCGTCGTTTTGTGAGGCCGCGCAGCTTGGGCCATTTGCCATCGTCACGGGTGGCGCTCGCTGGCCGGCCATGCTCCACCGCCTAGCGCATGCATTGGGATATGCCGATGCGTTGTCGGGAACTCACACCGTGAAAGCCACGGGTGCCCAGTTGGCAGCTGACCCAGCCGCAGCAAAAATTGTTTTGCGCGAGGCATGTTTGGTTGCAGTTGAAAAATTCCAAATCAACAGTTTGATATTGGGCGGCGCAGGTTTGGCGGGCATGGCGACTGAGCTGCAACACGATGTGCCAGTCCCCATCATCGACAGTGTGCAAGCGGGTGTACGCCAAGCTGTGTTGTCGATGTCGAACGCAACTCAAGCTGTGGGTGATCAACCTGATGTGTCATGGCTCACCACGCACAGCATCAACCCGCTGTAGTGCATGTGTCCGCTTCAATAAAGGGCGCTTGCACATATTTGATGCTCAGTTTTGTTGATTTGCGAGTGTTTGCACTGTTTTTAATTTGGCATATTTTGTGCTGATTGATGTTTGGATCTTTGCTTGGCGCTGAGACCCACCGTGGCTATCACTTTCAAATCCCAAAGGACAAACATGCAACTCACTTTCAAATTTGGCGCTATCGCTTTGGCCGCTGGTCTGTGCACTGCCGCCATGGCAGACATGAAGATCACAGGTGTGGTGGATGGCGGCTACGTCACCACCAACAAAACCGGAACGGCTGCCAACAAAACAGTCTCTGGTGCTGCCAGCAGCATTCTGGGTGTCTCCAACATTGGCATTTCGGGTGACAAAGATTTTGGTGAAGGTGCCACTGGCTTTTTCAATTTCCAAGCGGGCTTCAATCCCACCGATGGCAAGTTGTCTGACACGTCCACTTTGTTTTCGCGTAATGCGTATGTGGGTTTGAAAGGTTCGGCCGGCAGCGTGTCGTTGGGACGTCAATGGAACTTGAACGACGACTGGTTGGTGGGATCCGTGTTCAAAGGGGGTTACAACGCTGGTGCCGTGTTCAAGTTTTCTGAGTTTGATGCCGTCAGTGACATCTATTCCAAGTCCATCAAGTACGTGACGCCAGCCATGGGTGCCTTGCAGGGTGCGGCGATGTATGCGTCAGGACTCAACAGTGACGGCACAGGTTCTTTGAGTAACCTAGGTTTGAAGTATGCCGACGGTCCTTTTTACGCAGCTGCCACTGTCTTTGACGAAAAAAGCACGACCGACACCACTTACAAGTTGACCACCATGGGTGCCAGCTATGTGATGGGTGCCTACAAGCCACGGATTGGTTATGCGTCGAGTGACATTGCTGCGGGTACCTTTGTGTCTGTGGGTACCTACGCTGCTGCGACCAAAGCCAACGTCACCAACCTCGGCATCGACTA
This sequence comes from Limnohabitans sp., assembly GCF_046052825.1. Taxonomy (GTDB): domain Bacteria; phylum Pseudomonadota; class Gammaproteobacteria; order Burkholderiales; family Burkholderiaceae_C; genus Limnohabitans. The sequence continues at coordinate 66,704 of NZ_JAVLFP010000052.1, read as the reverse complement.
CGCGGTGAATCCCAAGCTCACCGTGTCTTTGGATTCGCTCAAGCGCAAGAACACCACCTTGAACAACAACTCCACCGTCACGCGTCTGTTGGCCATTTATGCATGGCGTCCTGATGTGGCCTTTGTGGGTAACTTGGCACGCATTTCCAACTCTTCGGGCGCGACTGAAATTCTCTCCAGCGGTTCGGGTGTTGCCGGTCAATCGCAACAGTCTGTGGCCATGGGCGTGCGCGTGACTTTCTAAACCACGCTGTTTTTCTCCAAGGTTTTTAACGCGTCTATCCACATCTAGCGGGTAGACGCTTTTTTGTTCGAAAAGGAAATGAATCATGATGAATCGTCGAGGAAACCTCAAGGCCCTGGCCGCAGCAGCAGCGCTGTCGGTGGGATCGTTTGTCGTCGCGCCGCAAGCCTTTGCTGCCGACACCATCAAGGTGGGCGTGCTGCACAGCCTGTCGGGCACCATGGCCATCTCGGAGACCGTGCTCAAAGACACCGTTTTGATGGCCATTGACGAAATCAACGCCAAAGGCGGCGTGTTAGGCAAAAAGCTCGAACCCGTGGTGGTCGACCCCGCCTCCAACTGGCCTTTGTTTGCCGAGAAAACCAAACAACTGCTCGGTCAAGACAAAGTCTCGGTCATCTTTGGCTGCTGGACCTCGGTGTCACGCAAGTCGGTCTTGCCCGTGGTCGAAGAAATGAACGGCCTGCTGTTCTACCCCGTGCAATACGAAGGTGAAGAACTCAGCAAAAACGTGTTCTACACCGGTGCTGCCCCCAACCAGCAAGCCATCCCAGCTGTGGACTATCTGATGAGCAAAGACGGCGGCGCTGCCAAGCGCTGGGTCTTGCTGGGCACCGACTACGTGTACCCCCGCACCACCAACAAAATCTTGCGCGCTTACCTCAAGAGCAAGGGCGTCAAAGAGTCTGACATCGACGAGAAGTACACCCCGTTTGGCCACAGCGACTACCAAACCATCGTGGCCGACATCAAGAAATTCTCAGCCGGTGGCAAAACAGCGGTGGTCTCCACCATCAACGGTGACTCCAACGTGCCGTTCTACAAAGAACTGGGCAACGCAGGCCTGAAAGCCAAAGACGTGCCCGTGGTGGCATTCAGCGTGGGTGAAGAAGAGCTGCGCGGTGTGGACACCAAGCCGCTGGTGGGCCACTTGGCGGCATGGAACTACTTCATGAGCATCAAGAACCCGACCAACGACGCCTTCATCAAGAAGTGGAGCGACTACGCCAAGGCCAAGGGCATTGCGGGTCACAAAGACAAGCCATTGACCAACGACCCGATGGAAGCCACCTACATCGGCATCCACATGTGGAAGCAAGCGGTCGAGAAGGCCAAGAGCACGGACGTGGACAAGGTGATTGCGGCGATGGCCGGACAGACCTTCACGGCACCCAGCGGCATCACCAGCAAGATGGATGAGAAGAACCACCACTTGCACAAGTCGGTGTTCATTGGCGAGATCAAGGCCGACGGCCAATTCAACGTGGTGTGGAAGACACCGGGTCCTGTCAAGGCCAAGCCATGGAGCCCGTTCATCGAAGGCAACGACAAGAAGCCTGATGAGCCTGTGAAGAAGTAAGGAAGATTGGATTGTTTGAGTCTTGAATCGGCGCACAGTGGGTGCGCCGATTCAATTCGAAGTCATGGCTGATGCGTTTGACGCACAAATGACTTCAACGGATGGATGTTATTTGTGCCGAGGGTGCGTGTGTTGACCTGATTCAGCCGACGTGTTGCCCACTCATCTGCAAGCCAATTTGTTCTGGGTTGGTGCTTGCCGTGGGCAGGGCAGCTGACAGCTGGCCATTGGCGATGACGGCCATGCGGTCGCTGATCATGAACAACTCGTCGAGTTCCTCAGAGATCACCAAAATCGCCACGCCCTGGTTGCGCAAATCAATCAGGGCTTGACGAATCAACATGGCCGCACCCACGTCCACGCCCCAGGTGGGTTGCGACACCACCATCACTTTGGGCTTGAGCATGATCTCGCGACCCACGATGAACTTTTGTAAATTGCCGCCTGACAAACTGGTGGCCAAGGCGGTGGGCCCACCGCAGGCCACTTTGAAGCGTTCAATCACCGCACGTGCAAAGGTGGTGGTGGCTTGGCGTTGAATCACACCGAGTTGCACCATGCCTTGGCGCGCACCGGTCAGCAGCGCGTTGTTGGACAAACTCATGGGTGGCACGGCACCTCGCCCCAAGCGTTCTTCAGGCACAAAGGTCAAGCCCACGCTGCGTCGCTGAGCCGGGTTCATGCGCCCCACGGCTTGACTGCAGAGGGTGACCGTGTGTGCCGCGTCTTGTGGCACTTCACCTGAAATAGCAGCCAGCAATTCCTTCTGGCCGTTGCCCGAGATGCCTGCAATGCCCACGATCTCGCCGGCGCGCACTTGCAGGTCAATGTGCTGCAAGTGGGTGCCAAAAGGGTCCGCGCTGTGCAGACTCAAATCTTTGACTTCGAGCAGCACGGGGCCAGCTTCTTGCGGCTGGCTGGCGCATTCGGGCAGCTCGGTGCCAATCATCAGGCGCGCCAATTGGCTGGATGTTTCTTGTTTGGGGTTGGCATAGCCCGTGACCTTGCCGCCGCGCAGCACCGTGGCGGTGTCGCACAGGGCGCGAATTTCATCGAGCTTGTGGCTGATGTACAAAATGCTGCACCCTTCAGCGGCCAATCGGCGCAAGGTGTCAAACAAGACCAGCACCGCTTGCGGGGTCAGCACCGAGGTGGGTTCGTCCATGATCAGCAGCTTGGGGTTTTGCAGCAGACAACGCACGATCTCCACCCGTTGCCGCTCACCCACCGACATGGTGTGCACCATGCGGCTGGGGTCGATGGGCAAGCCATAACGCAGTGACACCTCGCTGATGCGATGGGACAGGGCTTGGATGGTCTCGGGCTCGTCCAACGACAGGCTGATGTTCTCGGCCACGGTCAACGACTCGAACAAGGCGAAGTGCTGAAACACCATGCCAATGCCAAGGCGTCGCGCTTGGGCTGGGCTGTCGATCGTGACTTCGCGGCCTTCCCAGACGATGTCACCGGCGTCGGGCTTGGTGACGCCGTAGACGATTTTCATGAGCGTGCTTTTGCCGGCACCGTTTTCGCCGAGCAAGGCGTGAATTTCGCCTGCACGCACCGTGAGGTCAATGCCTTGGTTGGCCATGACCGTGGGGTAGCGCTTGCTGATGCCGCTCAATACCAGGCGAGGTGCGTTGGGAAGACTCATGCCCCAAACGGCCGCAATAAGTGTGCCGCGTTGGTGTAGGGGCGGATCTCTGCAAGTGCTTGCAAATCCGTGCACGCCCCGCACTGCACCGGTGAATATTGCAACTTTGTCCGCTTCAAGCTGGTGCGGCATGCCTCTTTGCGGGGCCATTCGACGTGCTCTCAGCGACGGGTCGGGTGTGTGCAGTCTTGGTATGCAACTTGCGTTGTACATCTGACCTGACTTGTTGTGATGAAACACCCCATTCAACCCTCCATCGCTGTGGCGAACTTCTCCATGGATCTGCCATGAGGCTCAAGCTCGTTCCCCGGCCAGAGCCTTTGCAGTCGATGCGGGTGTGGGCGCCGCTGATCGCGGTTGGGTTGACCTTGCTGGCTGGGTTTGCGATGTTTGCGGTCTTGGGCAAGAACCCTTGGTTGGCCTACCAGGCTTTTTTCATCGACCCACTGCGCGACGCCAATGGCATCAGCGAACTGTTGCTGAAAGCCTCACCCTTGTGCCTGATTGCGTTGGGCTTGGCGGTGGGTTATCGCGCCAACATTTGGAACATTGGCGCCGAAGGCCAGATGTATGTGGGCGGCATATTTGCCAGCGGCTTGGCCATTTATTTCCATGAGGTAGACGCCCTGTGGGTACTGCCTTTGATGGTGGTGGCCGCTGCGCTGGGTGGGGCGCTGTGGGCGTCGCTGACCGCCCTGTGTCGGGCCCAGTTTCACACCAACGAAATTTTGGTGAGCTTGATGCTCACGTATGTGGCTGATTTGCTGGTGAAGTTTTTGGTTTATGGCCCTTGGCGTGACCCCATGGCCAACAACTTTCCCATCACCGTGTCGTTTTCAGACGCAGCCTTGTTTGCGCCGCTGGCTTCTTATGGCTGGGAGTTGTGGGAAGGCACGCGCATCAACACGTCGGTGTTCATCACCTTGCTTGCCATTCCAGTGGCATGGTTTTTCATGGAAAGCTCTTACGCGGGTTTTCAGCACTTGGTGACAGGTGAGGCCCCGGCGGCAGCCCGCTATGCGGGCTACCGTGATCGTTGGATCATTTGGATCACCTTGCTGATTGGCGGCGCTGCGGCGGGCGTGGCGGGCGCGTCGGACGTGGCCGGTCCGCTGGGGCAACTCAACGACCGCTGGACACCGGGCTATGGCTTCACCGCCATCATCGTGGCGACCTTGGGGCGCTTGCATGCGCTGGGCATTGTGTTGGCCTCGCTGCTGATGGCCTTGCTGTATTTGGGCGGCGAAGCGGTGCAGGTGACCATGCAATTGCCCAAGGCGGTGAGCGAGGTGTTTCAGGGTTTGCTGCTGCTGTTCTTGTTGGCCTGCGATGTGTTGGTCAAGTACCGCGTGGTGTCGCTTGACGCCAACCCCAAAGCGCTGGGAGCCGCCGCGTGATGGAGTCACTCACCCCCCTGCTGGCCAGCGCCTTGGGTGCGGCCATTCCCTTGCTGTTGGCCGCTCTGGGCGAGCTGATCGCCGAGCGCGCCGGTGTGTTGAACCTGGGGCTCGAAGGCATGATGTTGCTGGGTGCCTTGGCCAGCTTCATGACGGTGGCCAACGGCGGCTCGTTGCCACTGGCGGTGTGGGTGGGCATGGCGGTGGGCGTGTTGGCGTCGTTGGTGTTTGGCTTTGTCACCATCACCTTGCAAGCCAACCAGGTGGCGGCGGGTTTGTCGCTCACCATCTTGGGCACGGGCATCACGGCCGTGTTGGGCCGCCCGTATGTGGGTTTCAGCGCTCCGAGCAGTTTTGCACCTTTACCCATTCCTTATTTGCAAGACCTGCCATTGCTGGGGGCTTCGTTTTTCTCGCTCGACCTGCTGGGCTATGCCGCGCTGGTGCTGCTGCTGGTGGTGATGTGGTTTCTCAGCCATACCCGCGCTGGGCTGACCTTGAAGGCCGTGGGCGAGTCGCCGGTGGTGGCGCGTTCTTTGGGGCTGCATGTCACGCGCGTGCGCTATGCCGCAGTGGCGTTTGGTGGGGCCTTGTCGGGCTTGGCGGGCACGTATTACTCGGTGGCGCAATTCAAGATGTGGCAAGACGGCCTGACCTCGGGCAACGGCTGGATCGCCTTGGCTTTGGTGGTTTTTGCCACCTGGCGGCCTCACCGCGTGGCAATTGGCGCACTGCTGTTTGGCAGCGTCACGGCGCTCGGGCTGTACTTTCAGGCCATCGGCATCAAGGTGTCCACTTTTGCTTTGGCCAGCTTGCCTTACCTCGCCACGGTGGTGGTGTTGGTGGTGCTGTCGTCTAACCAAGAAACCATCCGCCGCCATGCACCTGCCTGGTTGGGCAAACCTTTTTACGACGACGCCTGAGGCGTCAGACCTTTTCTCTCGCGTTCTTTTCCTCACCCACTCAGGAGTTTTGACATGAAATTAATGAAGATCAAATTGGCTTGCGCTCTGGCGCTTGGCGTTGTGGGCATGGCCCAAACTGCGGTGGCTGCGCCGCCCGTGAAAGCGGCTTTCGTGTACTTTGGCACACCGGGCGACGGCGGCTGGACTTTTGCCCACGACATCGCCGTGAAGCAGGCCAAAAAAGAATTGGGCGATGCGGTGGAAACCACCATTGTGGAGAACGTGCCTGAGAGCGCCGATGCCGAGCGCGTCATCCGTGACTTGGCCAGCAAGGGCAACCAATACATCTTCACCACCTCGTTTGGCTACATGGAGCAAACCTTGAAGGTGGCCAAGACTTTTCCGAAGGTCGAGTTCTATCACAACACGGGTTTCAAATCGGCCCCCAACGTGCACACCTACAACTCGCGCATGTACGAGCCCGCCTACCTGGCTGGCATGATTGCCGGGCGCATGACCAAGTCGAATGTGCTGGGCTATGTGGCTTCTTTCCCTATTCCTGAAGTGGTGCGCAACATCAATGCGTACACCATGGGTGCGCGCAGCGTGAACCCCAAAGTCAAAACCAAGGTGGTGTGGATCAGCTCTTGGTATGACCCCGCCAAAGAGCGTCAAGCCGCTGAAACCATGATTGGCCAAGGTGCTGACATGCTGATACAAAACACCGACTCGTCGGCCACCTTGCAAGCTGCGGCCGACAAAGGCGTGTTCGCCTTTGGTTGGAACTCGGACATGTCGGCTGTGGCACCCAAAGCGCACCTGGCTTCGGTGACCCAAGTCTGGGGCAACTACTACACCGCCGTGCTCAAAGGCGCGGTGGCCGGCAAACCCATGAAAGACAACGTCTGGGGTGGCTTGAAAGAAAAGATGAACGGCTTGGTGTCGTTGAACAGCAGCTTGCCTGCCAGCGTGAAAAAAGAAGTCGAAGCCAAGCAGGCTGAGATCGTGTCTGGCAAGTTCAAAGTCTTCTCTGGCCCCATGAAGTTGCAAGACGGCACCATGAAGCTGGCCGCTGGTCAGGCCTTCACCGACGCTGACATCGACAGCATCAAGTTCTACGTCGAAGGCGTAGAAGGCCAGTTGCCCAACTGATGCCTGAGCTGACCGTGTCAGACATTGCGGCCCAGCCCTTTGCCTTTGCCCTGCGGCCTGCACAGGCCGCGCTGCTGATCATCGACATGCAGCGCGACTTTGTGGAGCCGGGCGGCTTTGGCGAAAGCCTGGGCAACCGTGTGGAACCCTTGCAAGAGATTGTTCCCACGGTGCGCCGGGTGTTGGACCATTGGCGTGCCTTTGGGGGCTTGGTGGTGCACACCCGTGAGTCCCATGCGCCTGATTTGAGCGACTGCCCCGATGCCAAGCGCTGGCGTGGCAACCCCAGCCTGCGCATTGGCGACGTGGGCCCCATGGGGCGTGTGCTGGTGCGTGGAGAGCCGGGCAACCAAATTGTCGAGGCACTGGCCCCCGTCGCGGGTGAACTGGTGATTGACAAGCCAGGCAAGGGCGCGTTTTATGGCACCGACTTGATGGCGCAATTGCAGCAGCGCGGCATCACACAGCTGGTGGTCATGGGGGTGACCACCGAGGTGTGCGTGCAGTCCACGATGCGTGAAGCCAATGACCGAGGCTACGACTGCTTGTTGATCGAAGACGGCACGGCCAGTTATTTTCCAGAATTCAAAGCGGCCACCCTGGCCATGATCACCGCGCAAGGCGGTATCGTGGGGTGGACCTGCAAGGCCCAAGACCTGCTGTCAGCCAGCGTCTGAGGCGGTTTTGCCGCAGCGGCAGACCCAAACAATCATCTCTGTTATGGCCTTGTGCTGTTTGCACGGCGTCTGCTGTGTCGTGTTGCGCAGGCGATGGCATTTTTTCTTTGTAGCATCCCTACACAACCAGGAGGTTTCTATGTTCAAAGTTCACGCCGTTGCCGCCCACCGTTTGCCCCAGCTCTTGCGTCAAATGCCCAAGGCTGAACTGCACATCCACATCGAGGGTTCGCTGGAGCCCGAGTTGATTTTTGCGCTGGCGCAGCGCAACGGTGTGGCGCTGCCTTACGCCAGCGTGGAGGCGCTGCGTGCGGCCTATGCCTTCACCAACCTGCAAAGCTTTTTGGACATTTACTACGCCGGGGCCAGCGTGTTGCTGCATGAGCAAGATTTTTACGACATGGCGTGGGCCTACTTTGAGCGCGCGGCGGCCGACCATGTGGTGCATGCTGAACTCTTTTTTGACCCGCAGACCCACACCGAGCGTGGCGTGCCGATGGAGACGGTGATCCACGGTTTGCACCGAGCCTGCGTGGACGCCAAGGCGCAACTGGGCGTGGACGCCCAACTCATTCTGTGTTTCTTGCGCCACCTGAGCGAAGAGGCCGCGCTGCTCACGCTGCAAGAGGCCTTGCCTTTCAAAGACAAGTTCATCGGCGTGGGCCTGGATTCCAGCGAAGTGGGGCACCCGCCTGAGAAGTTCACCCAAGTGTTTGCGCTGGCCAAGGCGCATGGCTTGCACTTGGTAGCGCATGCGGGCGAAGAGGGACCACCGGCCTACATCTGGAGCGCGTTGGATGTGCTGCACGTGGAGCGCATCGACCACGGTGTGCAGGCCATCCACGACCCGGTGCTGATGCAGCGTCTGGCCAAAGACCGTGTGCCGCTCACGGTGTGCCCCTTGTCCAACCAAAAGCTGTGCGTGTTTCCGAACTTGGCCGACCACAACATTGCGCAACTGCTCGACGCGGGCTTGTGCGTGACGATCAACTCAGACGATCCGGCTTACTTTGGCGGCTACATGAACGACAACTTTGTGCAGACCTTTGCCGCCACGGGCATGAATGCCCAGCAAGCCTATGCCCTGGCGCGCAACAGCTTTGAAGCCAGCTTTGTCAGCGAGACCCAGCGTCAACACTGGTTACATGAACTCAAGGTTTGTTTTGAGGGTTTTGTTGAGCACGACGACTGATGTCTGTGCGCGCGATCAGAAAAACTGTTGCTCAATGGAGGTGACGAATGTGTGGGCCTGTTCGGTCGCCCATTGTGCGTCGTCGATGGAAAGCGGATCACCTTTGTAATCAGCGATCAGGCGCAAGTCTTCAACTTTATTCAGCGCACGTCCTAACTCCAGCGAGAGCCGACCCGTTTTGACCAGATGCAAAGAGAAAGCAGTGATCAACCCACTGTGTGTTTTTGCAATGTCTGGTGGCACGGGTGAATGGCTGGCCAATAAGGCGGCTCTTGCTGCATCGAACATGGCGTAATAAGCGCGATTACAAGCCCCATCACTGTCGCCTTCTTTCAAAAGCGCAAAAGCTGATGCAAGGGCGCGGTGTGCCTTGTTCATCAGCTCTTTCGTGTTCATAGTTTGACCCCATCGCGGGCGATATTGCTCAGAAGTTGTGGGTTGGTGTATGCACTGGGATGTGCCCACTCATCTTCCCAAATGGGCAAGGGTTGTATGCGAATGCCCGTGTCGAGCAAAACGTCATATGCGATGTCATCCATTGCAAGCTTGGTCGCTACAAAAGGGGCCGATGCGCCGCGCAATAAGACGGCTACATCGGCGTCGCTTTCTTCATGTGCTGTGCCGCGCGCGCGACTGCCAAACAAAAAAACTTCGCTGATATCGTAGGTGCGCGCCACGGCACGTGCAAACTGTTTTGCAGCCAGCAAAGTGGGGATATCAACGTGCGGAATCATGAAAATATTGTAGGCCGAAGCCCCTAAAATGCACCCATGAGCATCAAATCAGACAAATGGATCCGCCGCATGGCCGAGCAGCACGGCATGATCGAGCCGTTCGAGCCGGGTCAAATTCGCCAAAACGCGGCGGGCGAAAAAATCGTCAGCTACGGCACCAGCAGCTATGGCTATGACATCCGTTGTGCGCCCGAGTTCAAAGTGTTCACCAACATCTACAGCACGGTGGTGGACCCCAAGAACTTTGACGAGCGCAGCTTTGTCGACATGAACTCGGATGTCTGCATCATCCCGCCCAACAGCTTTGCGCTGGCCCGCACCATGGAGTACTTCCGCATTCCGCGCAATGTGCTGACCGTGTGCCTGGGCAAAAGCACCTACGCGCGTTGCGGCATCATCGTCAACGTGACACCGTTTGAGCCCGAGTGGGAAGGCTATGTGACGCTGGAGTTCTCCAACACCACACCGCTGCCCGCCAAGATATACGCCGGTGAGGGCTGTGCCCAGGTGTTGTTCTTTGAGAGCGACGAAGTCTGCGAGACCAGCTACAAAGACCGTGGCGGCAAGTACCAGGGCCAAGTGGGCGTGACCCTGCCCAAGACCTGAAAACGCTTGATTTGCCCCGAATTCGAGTGACCCGCCAGGGGTGCGACAATCAGGCCCTGACATGACAACTTCTTTTTCCAATTTGCAGCTGGCCCCCGCGCTGGCGCGCGCCGTAGCCGAAATGGGCTACGAGTCCATGACCCCCATCCAAGCCCAGGCCATTCCGGTGGTTCTGACGGGCCAAGACGTGATGGGTGCTGCCCAAACCGGTACGGGCAAAACAGCGGCGTTCTCGCTGCCTTTGCTGCAACGGCTGCTCAAGCACGAAAACAGCTCCACCTCGCCTGCGCGCCACCCTGTGCGTGCCTTGGTGCTGTTGCCCACGCGCGAGCTGGCCGACCAAGTGGCCCAACAGGTCAAGGCTTATGCCAAGTACTGCAACCTGCGCAGCGCGGTGGTGTTTGGTGGCATGGACATGAAGCCCCAAACCTTGGAGCTCAAACGCGGTGTGGAGGTGCTGGTGGCCACGCCCGGTCGTTTGCTCGATCACATCGAAGCCAAGAACGTGGTGCTCAACCAAGTGGAATATGTGGTGCTCGACGAAGCCGACCGCATGTTGGACATCGGCTTCTTGCCCGACTTGCAACGCATTTTGAGCCACTTGCCCAAGCAGCGCACCACGCTGCTGTTCTCGGCCACCTTCTCCCCCGAGATCAAGCGCTTGGCCGGCAGCTACTTGCAAAACCCCGTCACCATCGAAGTGGCGCGTCCCAACGAGACCGCGTCCACGGTGACGCAACATTTCTACAGCGTGGGCGTGGACGACAAGTACCGCGCGCTCAAGCAGTTGGTCAAAAGCAATGGCATCACCCAAGCCTTTGTGTTTTGCAACAGCAAACTCGGTTGCGCCCGCTTGGCTCGCTCGCTCGAACGCGATGGCCTGCGCACCACGGCTTTGCATGGCGACAAGAGCCAAGATGAGCGTTTGAAAGCCCTGGAAGCCTTCAAGCGCGGCGAGGTGGACTTGCTGGTGTGTACCGATGTGGCCGCACGCGGCTTGGACATCAAAGACGTGCCCGCCGTGTTCAACTTTGACATTCCGTTCAACGCCGAAGACTATGTGCACCGAATTGGCCGTACCGGCCGTGCTGGCGCCTTGGGACAGGCCATCAGCTTTGTCTCGGGCAGCGACCAACGTTTGGTGGGTGACATTGAGAAACTGCTCAAGACCAAGATCGAGATGGAAGCGGTGGAGTTTGAAGAAGACCGTCCCCGTGGCCGCATCAACACGGGCCGCCGTGCCTGGGGTGAAGACGACCCACGTGATGGGATCGACAAACCGCGCGCTCCTGAAGGCCAGGCCCGTCCACGGCGTGAAAGCAACTACGCGCCTGCTGCACCCCGCGCGTCGCGCGATCCGTTTTTTGACAAACCCTACGAAGCACCTGTGCGGGCTGAGGGTGAAGTGGCCGCTGTCAAAGAGCCGCTGCGCAAGTCGCCCAACATCAAGCCCAAGCGCAAGGTGGCGGCGTTGTTCAAAATCGCTGATTGAGTTTCATGCAGTGAGCCTCAGGCCAGAGGGTCAAGGGCTTGCTGGCATTTGACGCTCAAGACGGGGAGTTGACGCACATCGTCGACCCTGTCTGGGTGCTCGATGCGCAAGGCGCTCAAGCAGCCGCCCCACACGCACCCATCGTCCAGGCACACCACGTTGGGCCGGTTCACCTGCTGCAAGGTAGACCAATGGCCAAAGGCCACCGTCACATCGGCGCTGCGCCTGCCCGGCACTTCGAACCAAGGCATCAAGCCCTCGGGCGCTTGGTCTGCACTTTCTTTCACACTGAAATCCATCGCGCCTTGCGCATCGCAAAACCGCATGCGCGTGAGCGCATTGACGATCACACGCAGGCGGTCGGCACCTTGCAAGTCATCGCGCCACTGGTTGGGTAAGCCGCCATACATCTGTGGCATGAAGGTGGCCAGCGCGTCACCGCGCAACACCTCTTCCACTTCGCCGGCCAGTGCCAAGGTTTGTTCAGGTGTCCACTGCGGCAGCACGCCGGCATGCACCATCAACACCTGTCCCACACGAATCGCCATGCGCTGTTGGCGCAACCAGTCGAGCAGGACCGTGCGATCCGGCGCATTCAAGATGTCGGCGATGGTGTCTTGCCGGTGTGCAGCGCGCACCCCTTGTGACACCGCCAACAGGTGCAAATCATGGTTGCCCAAAATGCATTGCGCGCTGCTGCCATAAGCCATCAGGCGGCGTAGCACGCCCACGTTGTCGGGGCCACGGTTGACCAAGTCGCCCAGCAGGTAGAGCGTGTCGCGGCTCGCAGAAAAGTCGATGTGGGTGAGTAAGCGTGCCAAGGCTTCGTCGCAGCCTTGTACGTCACCGATCAAGTAAGTCGTCATGATGGAATTGTCTAACGACTTTTGCGTGCAACTTCACGTGCTTCAATGAGATTGCGTTCATATTTTCCTAAGTGTGATTTAGATTTTTCGATTCCAATCGTTTATATTCAAATGGATATAATCCCAAATGAAACCTGTCCAATTTCTTGGCGACTCGCTCAAGAGGATTCGTGAATTTCCTGATGCAGCACGTCAGGACGTCGGACGTCAACTCGATCTTGTGCAAAAGGGGAGGCAGCCCAATGACTTCAAATCCATGCCATCTGTTGGCAAGGGTGTCGAGGAGATCCGTGTCTGGGATGAAGCAGGAACATTTCGTGTCATCTACACCGCTCGATGGAAAGAGGCGATCTATGTTTTGCATGCTTTTCAAAAAAAGACGCAAACAACCTCCAAGAACGATGTGGAAATTGCAAAGGCTCGATTTAAATTGTTGAGAGGAGAAAAGTGATGAAGTCCAAACCAGACAGATTCAAAAGCGTTTGGGATGCCCTTGCCGATACACCCGAAGAGGCAGCCAACTTGCGCGTGCGTGCAGAACTCATGGATAAGATTGTTCACTTGATCGCCAGCAATGGATGGACGCAAGCCGATGCTGCCATTCACTGCAAGGTGACGCAGCCACGCATCAACGACTTGGTTCGTGGAAAGATTTCCCGCTTTTCCCTCGATGCTTTGGTGAATATTGCAGCAGCACTTGGGCAACATGTTCACGTTGAACTTGAGGCTGTCTGACCTTGACTCAGCTTCTATTTTTTAATCTTGTTCTACCCGATTGCCCCACATGGATGTTTTGCTGATTGTTTTATTGACCCTCTTGAATGGCGTCTTCGCCATGTCCGAGATGGCTTTGGCATCCAGTCGCAAAGCGCGACTGGCGGTGCTGAACGAGACGGGCGACAGCGGCGCGCGCGCGGCGCTCAAGCTGATGGCTCAACCGACCCAGTTTTTGTCGACGGTGCAAATTGGCATCACATCTATTGGTGTGCTCAACGGCATCGTGGGCGAGGCGGCGTTCAGTGCCCACGTCTCCGAGTGGTTGTTGTCCCAAGGAGTGGCTGGGCGGTTTGCTGAAGGCTTGGCCACCGCCTTGGTGGTGACCCTCATCACCTTCAGCACCATCTTGTTTGGCGAATTGGTGCCCAAGCGCATTGGCCAGCTTTACCCCGAGTCCGTGGCGCGTCTGACCGCGCCGCTGATGCTGGCCTTGGCCACCATCGCGCGCCCATTTGTGAGCCTGTTGTCGACCAGCACCAGTGCCATGCTCAAGCTTTTGCGGGTGGAGGTGCATGGTGGGCGCACCGTGACCGAAGAAGAAATCAGTGCCAGTTTGGTGGAAGGGGTCGACGCCGGGGTGATTGAGCAGCACGAGCACCAGATGGTGCAAAACGTGTTCAACCTCGACGAGCGTTCACTCACTTCCATCATGGTGCACCGCTCCGACATTGAATGGCTGGACGCCAAAACCACCGTGCCCCAAGCGCTGGCGCAGGTGGGTGCACACGGCGCGCACTCGTGGTACCCCGTGTGTCGCGATGGCTTGGACGATGTGGTGGGGGCGGTCAGCGTGTCGCAACTGCTGCGCTTGCCACCCGGCACCGACATGGCGGTTGAGACCTTGGCTCAACCGGTGTCGTTTGTGCCCGAGACCTTGAGTGGTTTGGATTTGCTGGAGCAATTTCGCCGCCCTGTGGAGCGGGCCACTGCGCACGGGCGTATGGTGCTGGTGGTGGACGAATACGGGGTGGTGCAAGGCCTGATGACGCCGCGTGATTTGCTCGAAGCCATCACCGGGGAGCTGCTGCAAGCCACTGCCACCGACGAAGCCTGGGCCACGCCGCGGGGCGACGGCAGCTGGTTGATCGATGGCTTGATGCCGGTGGCCGAGTTCAAAGCGCGTTTGAACATTCGCGAACTCCCCGAGGAAGACCGCGACATCTACAACACCGTGGCCGGCTTGGTCATGGCCATTGCGGGCCACTTGCCTCAAGTGGCTGAACGCTTTGAATGTGCAGGTTGGACGCTGGAGGTGGTGGATCTGGATGGACGGCGCATCGACAAAGTGTTGGCCACCCCTTGGGCCAAGGCCCACTGAATGTGAAGCACTGGCTTGCTACGCCAACCTGTGCCCCCCGCCTCACGCTGAACGCTGTCACTCCACCGCAATGCCTTTGGCTTTGATCAGCTGCGCCCACACCGCCATCTGCGCCTGGATGAAGTCTTGTGCCGCTTTGGGTCCGCCTTTTTGAATCTCGCCACCCAGTTGTGCAATGCGCGCCTTGACCTCCGGTGCATCCATCGCCTTTTGCAAAGCCGCAGACAGCTTGTCCACCACCGCATCGGGCGTGCCCGCGGGCACAAAAACGCCGTTCCACTCGTACACCTCCGCACCGGGCACACCGGCCTCGGCCAGGGTGGGCACCTCGGGCAAGATGGCCGAGCGCTTGGCAGCCGTCACCGCCAAGGGACGCAACTTGCCTGATTGCACGTGTTGCAAGGTAGACGCGAGATTGCCAAAAAACAAAGGCAGCTGACCACCCAACACGTCGTTCAGCGCCTGGCCCGCGCCTTTGTAGGGCACGTGGACCATGTCCACTTTGGCGGCCGATTCAAACAGGGCACCCGCCAAATGCTGGGCCGAGCCGTTGCCCGAGGATGCAAACGACACGGCGTTCTTTTGCGCTCTTGCCAAGGCTGTGAGTTCGCCAATGTTTTTGGCTGGAAACTGCGCATTCACCAACACCACGTTGGGGAACAAGGCCAACACGCCCACCGGGCGAAACGCTTTGAGCGTGTCATAGGGCAGCTTGGGGTAGAGCGCTGGGTTGATGGCAAAAGAAGACGCATCCAGCATCACGGTGTAGCCATCCGGCGCGGCTTTGGAGACCGCGTAGGCGCCGATTTGTCCACCTGCGCCAGGGCGGTTTTCGATCACGATGCTTTGCCCCAGGGCTTCGCCCATTTTGGGGGCGATCAAACGCGCCATCACATCGGCACCGCCGCCCGGTGGGTAGGTCACCACCAAGGTGATGGGCTTGTTGGGGTAGGGGCTCGCTTGTGCCCACGCCGCAGAAGTGCCTAAACCGAATGCCGCGATGCACGTCAGCGCGTGCAGCATGAGGGAAGATTTGACCGTGATGCGCATGGGGACTCCTGTGGACATGAGGTCCGACTTTAAGTTCGACGTTGGAAGGGCAATTGGTACATCCACACCGGGCGGCCGTCTGAGCCATAGATCACACCCGAGGGCTCCAGCTCACGGGCTTCAAACTCCAGGCTCACCAGCCATGCCCCACGGCGCATTTCGGCTTCGGCTTTCTCCACCGCACGGGGCATGCTCTCGGGGCGTTGAAACAAGTACACCAGGTCGTAGCTGCGCCAGTCCACCAGCCACATGTCGCCTTGGCGGATGTTGGCAAACGAGCAGCGCATGGCGCTGAGCACACGCAGCGGCCAGCTCATCTCCAGCCCATTCAAGTCGGCGCGCGGGTAGGCGTCGCGCAAGGCCATCAAGCCGTCGCCCATGCCGCTGCCTGCATCCAGAATGCGCGCGCCACCCAGCAGGGTGATGTGTTCGGGCAACTGGCGCAGTGCTTTTTTAGGCGTGGGAAACAGCGGTGCATCGCGCCATGCGCTGCGCGGGTAAAGCAACACAATCAGGCCCAGCAAAACCAACCAGCCCCATGGGGGCATGGCAAAGTTGCCCGACGAGGCGAGCAGCGAAAGAGGAAAACCCAGCACGATCAACACCCGCCGCATGGTGGTGCTGCCAAAGGTGGTGAGCAAGCCGCCACAAAAAGTGGCCACCAGCATAGCCACGGCTTCACTGGCACCTAGGTGACGCAAACCGAGGTAGCAACCCCAAGCAGAGCCCCAAGCCAGCAGGGCGGGAATAGGCCAATTCAAGACTTTCATGGGTGAGAATCATAGGGCTTCACTTCTTGATGTTTTGCATGACCTTTCCGCCCCTCTCAGACCCCGCCTCCACACGGCCTTTGGCCACGGTGGCGCAAATGCGCGAGACGATCCGTCGCGCTGCCCAACTCAAGGGCCGTCAGGCCGACGAGGTCTCACGGCAAGAAGTGCGCGCCTTGTTGGGCAGTGGCCCGCAGGTGCGTGACCGCTTGATTGAGCATTTGCACCTGCTCAACGACGCCTACCGTGGTTTGTTTGAGCGCCATCTGGTGGCCTTAGGCCAAGAGATGAACATCCCCATGGCCGAGGTCTATGAGGTGGCCACGTTCTATCACCACTTCGAGGTGCTGCGCGACGACGCCAACGCCCCCGGCTTGACGGTGCGGGTGTGTGACGGCTTGAGTTGCGAGCTCGCAGGCGCGCAAGACCTGTTGGCCAAATTGCCTGCGCTGCTGGGCAACCCCGATGTGCGCGTGATCACTGCCCCGTGTGTGGGCCGTTGCGAACAAGCGCCGGTGGCCGTGGTGCACCAACACGCCGTAGCCCATGCCACCCCAGAGCGTGTGGCTGCCGCCGTGAGCGCGCAACACACGCAAGCGGTGCTGCCCGATGCGGTCGACTTTGAAGCCTACTGTGCCGACGGAGGCTATGCGCTGCTGACATCGCTCACACAAGGAGACCTAGCGCCTGAACAGGTGCTGCAAGCCATGGAGGACTCGGGCCTGCGCGGTTTGGGCGGCGCTGGTTTTCCGGCGGGGCGCAAATGGCGCATCGTGCGCGAGCAAGCAGCCCCGCGTTTGATGGCGGTCAACATCGACGAGGGCGAGCCCGGCACCTTCAAAGACCGCACCTACCTAGAGCGCGACCCGCATCGGTTTTTAGAAGGCATGCTGGTGGCGGCGCACGTGGTGGGCATTTCGGCCATCTACATTTACCTGCGGGACGAATACCACGGCTGTCGCGCCCTGTTGCAACAAGAACTGGCCCAGCTGCAAGCCAACCCGCCTTGCGTGTTGCCCCACATCGAATTGCGCCGTGGGGCGGGGGCCTACATCTGTGGCGAAGAGTCGGCCATGATCGAGAGCATCGAGGGCAAACGCGGCGAACCGCGCATGCGTCCGCCCTACATTGCCCAAGTGGGTTTGTTTGGCCGACCCACACTGGAGCACAACTTTGAAACCCTGTACTGGGTGCGCGACATCGTGCAAAAAGGTCCCAACTGGTTCAGCGGCTTTGGGCGTCATGGGCGTCAGGGTTTGCGCAGCTTCAGCGTCAGTGGCCGCGTCAAACAACCCGGCGTCAAGCTGGCACCTGCGGGCATCACCCTGCAAGAGCTGGTGGACGAATACTGCGGCGGCATGTTGCCCGGCCACACGCTGTATGCCTACCTGCCGGGTGGGGCTTCGGGCGGCATCTTGCCCGCGCACCTGAACGACATCCCGCTCGACTTTGACACCTTGCAAGTGCATGGCTGCTTCATTGGGTCGGCGGCGGTCATCGTGCTGAGCCAGCACGACCGCGCGCGCGATGCGGCGCTCAACATGATGCGATTTTTTG
Organism: Limnohabitans sp.; assembly: GCF_046052825.1. Lineage (GTDB taxonomy): Bacteria > Pseudomonadota > Gammaproteobacteria > Burkholderiales > Burkholderiaceae_C > Limnohabitans. The sequence continues at coordinate 48,953 of NZ_JAVLFP010000052.1, read as the reverse complement.
AGCACGAGAGCTGTGGCCAGTGCACGCCGTGCCGCGTGGGCACGGCCAAAGCCGCGCAGCTCATGCAGGCCCCGGTGTGGGACCAGGCCACGCTCGACGACCTGAACCAAGTCATGACCGATGCTTCCATCTGCGGCCTCGGCCAGGCCGCGCCCAACCCCGTGCGCTGTGTGCAAACCTATTTCCAACACGAGGTGGCTTGAATGGGTGCCCCAATGAGTTCTGCTCCAACAACCTTCGCCCCAACAACCGCTGCCGCAGTGCAGCCCGCCACGGTGGCCTTGCGCATCGACCAACAAACGGTGCATGCGCTGGAAGGCGAAACGATTTTCAAAGCCGCGCAACGCCACGGCATCGACATTCCGCACCTGTGCTTCAAAGACGGCTTGCGCCCCGACGGCAATTGCCGCGCCTGCGTGGTCGAGATCGCCGGTGAACGCACCCTGGCCCCAAGTTGCTGCCGCACCGCCACCGCTGGCTTGGAGGTGTTGGTCAACAGCCCGCGCGCGCGAAAAAGCCAGCAGATGGTGCTGGAGATGCTGCTCTCCGACATGCCCGACATGGGCCACAAGTGGGCCGACGACGCGGTGGGCCAACACGGCGAACTCAGCGAGTGGGCCACACGCTTGGACGTGCAGGTGCGCCCCGCCTTGCAAGCGCTGCGTCGCACCCAACCCGCGCCCGATGTGTCACACCCCGCCATGGCGGTGAACTTGGATGCCTGCATCCAGTGCAACCGCTGTGTGCGTGCGTGTCGTGAGGAACAAGTCAACGATGTGATTGGCTACGCCCACCGGGGCGCGCACAGCGCCATCGTGTTCGACCTGGACGACGCCATGGGCAACAGCAGCTGTGTGGCCTGCGGCGAATGCGTGCAGGCTTGCCCCACGGGTGCCTTGATGCCGAAATCCCAAATGGGCTCGCAGGTCGTGGACAAAAAAGTGGACTCGGTGTGCCCGTTTTGCGGCGTGGGGTGTTTGCTCACCTACAACGTCAAAGACAACCGCATCGTCAGCGTGGACGGGCGCGATGGCCCGGCCAACCACCAGCGTTTGTGCGTCAAAGGCCGCTTTGGGTTTGACTACGCGCACAGCCCCCAGCGGCTCACCGTGCCTTTGATCCGCAAAGCCGGTGTGCCCAAAGACCCAGCGGCCATTGCCCACCTCAACCGCGATGCCGCCGATGTGTCGGCGGTGTTTCGTGAGGCCACGTGGGACGAAGCCCTGGCGCTCGCCGCAGGCCAGCTCACCCACTTGCGCGACACCCACGGCAAAAAATCTTTGGCGGGTTTTGGTTCGGCCAAGGGCAGCAACGAAGAAGCCTATTTATTCCAAAAGCTGGTGCGTACCGGCTTTGGCTCTAACAACGTGGACCATTGCACGCGCTTGTGCCACGCCTCCAGCGTGGCGGCATTGCTCGAAGGCGTGGGCTCGGCGGCGGTGAGCAACCAAGTCAATGACGTGGCGCATGCTGAGCTGATATTTGTCATCGGCTCCAACCCCACGGCCAACCACCCGGTGGCGGCCACTTGGATGAAGAACGCGGCCAAGCGCGGTGCCAAGATTGTGTTGGCCGACCCGCGTGTCACCGACATCGGCAAACACGCGTGGCGCACCTTGCCCTTCAAGCCCGACACCGATGTGGCCATGCTCAATGCCTTGATCCACACCGTGATCGACGAAGGCTTGGTCAACCAAGACTTCATCCGTGACCGAGCCAACAACTTCGAAGCCCTGAAGCAGAACGTGCAGGGCTACAGCCCCGAGGCCATGGCCCCCATCTGCGGCATTCCTGCCGCCACCTTGCGCGAGGTGGCGCGTGCCTTTGCCACCGCCAAAAGCGCCATGGTGTTGTGGGGCATGGGCGTGAGCCAGCACGTGCACGGCACCGACAACGCACGTTGTCTGATAGCGCTGGTCAGCGTCACCGGCCAAATTGGCAAACCCGGTTCTGGCCTGCACCCGCTGCGCGGCCAAAACAATGTGCAAGGGGCCAGCGACGCGGGCTTGATCCCCATGATGTACCCCAACTACCAACGCGTGAGCAATGCTGCTGCACACGACTGGTTTGAAAAGTTTTGGGACACACCACTCGACAACCAACCCGGCTACACCGTGGTCGAGATCATGCACAAAGCCCTGGCCGACGACAGCGACCCGCACAAGGTGCGTGGCATGTACATCATGGGCGAGAACCCGGCCATGAGCGACCCCGACTTGAACCATGCGCGCCATGCCTTGGCGTCGTTGGAGCATCTGGTGGTGCAAGACATCTTCATGACCGAAACCGCGTGGCTCGCCGATGTGGTGTTGCCCGCCACCGCGTGGCCCGAAAAAACCGGCACTGTCACCAACACCGACCGCATGGTGCAACTCGGCCAGCAAGCCATCGATCCCCCTGGCCAAGCCCAACCCGACCTGTGGATCATTCAACAAATCGCACAACGCATGGGGCTGCTTTGGGACTATGCCGGCCCGCACAGCGGCGTGGCCGCTGTGTACGAGGAAATGCGCCAAGCCATGCACGGCGTGATTGCAGGCATCAGCTGGGAGCGTTTGCAGCGCGAGTCCAGCGTGACCTACCCGTGTTTGAGCGAGAGCGACCCGGGCGAGCCCACCGTGTTCACCCAGCACTTTGACACCGACGATGGCCGTGTGCATCTGGTGCCCGCAGACATCATTCCCGCCGACGAACGCCCCGACGCCGACTACCCGTTTGTGCTCATCACCGGTCGCCAGTTGGAACACTGGCATACCGGCAGCATGACGCGTCGCTCGGGCGTGCTTGACGCCATCGAGCCCACGGCCACCGCGTCCATGTGCGGCGCCGATCTGTTGGCCTTGGGGTTGAGTGCGGGTGAGGTAATCACCGTGGCCTCACGCCGTGGCCAGGTGAGCTTGCGCGTGCGCCGCGATGACGGCACGCCTTCAGGGGCGGTCTTCATGCCCTTCGCTTATTACGAAGCGGCGGCCAATTTGCTGACCAATGCGGCACTCGACCCGTTCGGCAAAATTCCTGAATTCAAGTACTGCGCTGTGGCTGTTCGCGCGGGCGGTGCGTTGGCGCACACCACAGGTTTTGGCGCGGCACGCTGAGAGGTGTGCAGCACCCAAACGTTCAGTACAACATCTTGCGTGCGGCCAAATTGGCAATCGACGTGCTGGCTTCTTTGAGCGAGGCCACGACTTTGTCGGGGTTGCTCAGCACGGCGTCGAAGGTGGGAAACGTTTGCGCGGTGTAGGCATGGTCCCAGCCAGCGTCTAAGGGCTTCCAGCCAGTCGCCAAATAACCTTGGTAGAGGGTGCGGGTCTTGTCTTTGTTGAGCAGTGTCACGCGGGTGGTGATGGTGGGGGCGTAGGCTTTGACGTCACGCAAAAACACAAAACCCATCACCGTGGGCGCCACCACCAGCACCGCATCGGCCTTGGATTGGATGTCTGCAAACTTGAGCGAATAGCCTTGGTTGGACTGCACCCAGGGCCCATCTTGCACCGTCACTTGGTAGCCTGCTTGGCGCAGCTGGCTGGCAAGTTGGGTGGTCAGCTCCGTTGAGAAAGAAAAGTTTTTGCGCTTGAGCATCTCGGTCAGCTGGCCTTGCTGGCGCTGTGAATCGCTGACCTTGACTTCGATGTCCATCGTGGTGAATACAAACCCTGGGTCTGCAAACTTCATCACCGAGTAAGCCCAAGGTTCGCGCGGTGCAATCAGCGCGATGCTTTTGACGCCTTCCAGCGCAGTGGCAGATTTGTCCACTTTGGGCATGGAGGAGGAGCAGCCTGTCAGGAAGGCAAGACAGGCGATGCAAGCAAGGGCAGAGGCGATTTTTTTCATGGCGAAGAAGGGTTCGGAGTTAATTCAATAGTACTGCATTTGTTTGCGGTCAGAATTCACCTCATATGCACTATTTTCCCTCTCACTTGGGCCGACTGGCCGCTACCTGTTTGGCCGTGGCATCCCTGCACCTGGCGTGCCTGGCGCAGACATCGTTTCCCAACCGCGTCATCAAAGTCATCGTGCCGGTCACACCAGGCGGCGGGGCAGACATGGTGGCGCGCATGGTGACCGACAAAATGTCGCACGCGTTGGGCACCTCCATCATCATCGACAACAAAGCCGGTGCTTCAGGCTCGTTGGCTGCACTCGAGGTGGCGCGCGCCGCACCCGACGGCTACACCTTGATGCAATGCTTTGTGGCCACGCACAGCACCAACCCTGCCGTGCTCAAGCTCAAGTACGACCCGATTGCCGACTTCACGCCCGTGGGCATGATGGCGCGCACTTCCAACGTGCTGGTGGTGGGTGACAAAAACAAGGCCAAAACCCTGCCCGAGTTTTTGGCCTTGGCCCGCAGCAAGCCCGGCGCCATGAGCTACTCGTCGGCCGGCAGTGGCTCGGCCACCCACCTCATCATGGAGTACCTGGAAAACCAAGCCAAAGTGGGCTTGGTGCATGTGCCCTACAAAGGCGCGGCACCCGCCATTCAAGACCTGTTGGGTGGCCAGGTCGACGCCATGTTCCCCAGCCTCACCACCGCCTTGCCCTACATCAAGGCCGGCAAGTTGCGGGCACTGGCCGTGGCTTCTCCCAAGCGAGACCCGCTGCTGCCTGAGGTGCCCACCGTGGCAGAGATGGGGTTTGCGGGTTTCAGTGCCATCCAGTGGTGGGGCTTGTGTGCCCCTGCTAAAACGCCTGAGCCTGTGGTGGCCAAACTCAACAAAGCCCTCAACGATGCCTTGGCCCAACCCGACATCAGCAAACGCTTGGGCGACATGGCCGCCGAACCCACCCCCATCACCCCTCAGCAGTTTGAAGAGTTTTTAAAAACCGAAGTGACCAAGTGGTCCAAGTTGGTCAAAGACGTCAACCTTCAAATAGAGCAATGATCCAACTCTTCTTTCTTCCATGACCAGCTCCCTTGCACCCACACGCATGCCCGCCATGTATTTGCCGCATGGCGGCGGTCCTTCCTTCTTCATGCAAGGCGAGCGCAAAGCGCGTTACCAAGCCACCGAAGATTTTTTGCGCAGCATCCGCGAGCGCTTGCCCGAAACCCCCAAGGCCATCCTCATCGTCACCGCGCATTGGGAGACTGCGGTGCCGAGCTTCACCGGGGGCGCACATCCTGAGCTGATTTACGACTACTACGGCTTCCCGCCCGAGACCTATGCCCTGCAATACCCCGCATCAGGCCAGCCCAAGTTGGCTGCACAAGCCGCAGATCTGCTGCAACAAGCAGGCTTCCCTGCGCTGGTCGATGCCGACTACGGCTGGGACCACGGCGTGTTTGTGCCCTTGAAGGTGATGTTTCCTCAGGCCGATGTGCCGGTGGTGGCCATGTCCTTGCACCACAGCCTCGACCCGGCGCTGCATTGCCATTTGGGTCAGGCTTTGCAAGCCTTGCGTGAGGACGGTGTGTTGGTGGTGGGCAGTGGCATGAGCTTTCACAACCTGCGTCAATTCAGCGAGGGCGGGCCTGCATCGCTGGCGTTTCACAACTGGCTCGATGTGGCCCTCGATGGCGATTGGCAACACCGCACCCAACACCTCTCGCAGTGGGCGAACGCCCCCGGCGGGCGTGCTTCACACCCGCGTGAGGAGCACCTCATCCCTTTGATGGTGGCCAGTGGTGCTGGCAGTGATGCGCCGGCTCAAAAAATGTGGTCTGGCAGGGTGGGGCCCACCCATCTGGCGGGTTGGATGTTTGCGTGATGCGGCCTGGGCGGATGCCCTAGGCTTGGTCTTGCATCAACGCGTTGCGGTAGGTGTGCGTGCCGTCAAATCGGCTTTGCAGGTATTCGCCAGAAATCATCGGCGCATGCTTGGGGCTTTCACCGGGTTGCAAGCAGGTGGCCAATGTCTCAATCTTCAAATGGTAGGGCGGCGTGACAAACAGCGGGATGGAGTAGCGGTGTGTGTTGGCTGGGTTGATCACGCGATGCGGGTTGGACACATACCGGTCATTGGTCCAGATCGAGAGCAAGTCCGCCAGATTGACCACCAGGTGGTTGTCGGGAATGGTGACGTCAATCCAATCGCCCTCTCTGGGTTTGACTTGCAGGCCACCCACGCCATCGTCTGACAACACGGTGATGGTGCCGTAATCGGTGTGCGCGCCGCACCCAATGCGGCCATCTTCGGTGTTGACGCGACTCTCAGGTGGGTAATGCAACATCCGCAGGTTCAACAGCGGATAGCCGGGCAAGTCTTCAAAAAAATTGGCATCCAAACGCAACGCCATGGCAATGCCGCGCTGGATGCGACGGGCCGCTTCATACACCTCGTCAAAGTAGGCTTGCCAGGCTTCACGAAATCCCGGCAACTCTGGCAACTGGTTGGGGCCGTGCAACGGCGTGCCTGCCAAAACTTCAGGATGGTTCGGCCCGTCTTCGGTGCCCGAATCAATCGACTCCTTCATATCCCCTGCGCCGTAGGTTGTGCCCAAGGCCTCGTTGGCCAAAGCGCCTTCCAGATTTTCAAGACCCATCCCCACATAGCCCCGGTGTACCGAGCTCTTGCCAATTGCGATCTTTTCTTTTTCTGCGGCGGGCAAGTCGAAAAACTCTTTCATCTTGGCCAGCAAATTGGCTTTGGTTTGGGGGGCCACACCGTGCCCTGTGACCAACAGAAAGCCGATGTTTTTGCAGGTGTCGTCGATGGTTTGACCCACCGACAGGGCCGCTGCGGTGTTGTAAGACAAGCCCGTGGCCAGACTTGACACGTCGATGGTGGGAATGGAGGGTGCTGATGAAGTGGGCATGGTTCGGATACTCACGGGCGTGGCAGTTGTGCTTGAGAAAACATTTGAAACCGAGGCTCAATATTAGGCGTTAAAGCGCTTGCGGTTTTGATCCGGGTCAAGTGATGCGAATAGGCTTGCCCCCGTTGCTGTTGCACGAGATCCAGATACTTCTTGTGCGATCCCGATAACTCAGTTACATTACATGGGTTGCAGCAATTTTGCTAGCTCATGTTGCAGCCAAGTTCGATCTGAGTAGCGGTACTCCCAACACCGCACACCTCCACCACCCCTGACCATCAGGGACCCACTGGTGGTCTGACTTTCTCCCTAGGCAAGCTTTTACTGGTGACCTTTACACCGTCGCCAACGATCATGTTTCGTTGTACTTTTCAACGGCATGAATCCGGACGCTGAGCGCCCGAACATCATTGGTTTTCATGTCATTAGCTTCTTCACATCCGTTTGCCTCAGGCAATTTCCGGATCACACCGCTCAGTCGGTCACACGACGCGGGTCATCACTCGGCCGTTCTCTCCATCCGCAGGGGTGAGGGATCGCAGACGAATGACCGCATTTACACCTTCAAACCTGAATTCAAATGTCAGGACAGCGCGCTGATGTATGCAGCCGCACAAGGTCGCAACTGGTTGATCAATCCCAGCTCGCTGGCTTGAATCCTCCACTCCCTGTTTTTAACCTGCGCCCAACGCAATCGCAAGGCGCGTTTTTTTGAAAGACTCAAAATGAGTAGCAAACTTTATGTCGGCAATCTGACCTATTCGGTTCGTGATGACGATCTCGTCCAACAATTCTCTGCCTTTGGCCAAGTGCAATCTGCCAAGGTGATGATGGAACGTGACACCGGTCGCTCCAAAGGCTTTGGCTTTGTCGAAATGTCCAACAGCCAAGAAGCCGAGGCAGCCATCCAAGGCCTGCACGGCAAGAACATGGGTGGCCGTGATCTGACTGTGAACATCGCCCGCCCAATGGAAGCACGCCCGCCCCGTAGCGGTGGCTACGGCGGAGGTTACGAAGGTAACCGCGGCGGCAACTATTAAAGCTTGAACGTCGATTCAGAAAAGCCAGCGTCACTGCTGGTTTTTTTTTGCATCGATGTCGCGTAGTCGACGCGTGAGGTTGAGGGCTTGGTCATGGTGTTGATTTTGATTTTGCCTTTACCTTTTAGGCAGGCCGCTCAACATGGCGCTGAATGCTTAGCCACGCATCAACCCCATCGTGGCCTGAAACAACGCACTCTGCGCATCCATCCAGTCGAGCACGATGTTGAAGTGGTTGCGCTCTTGCGCTTCGTGCCACGTCACCGCATTGCCTTGCGCACGGCATGCAGCAGCGTAGTCATGTGACTGGCGTTTGAATTCATCGGTGTCGTGCTCGGCCACCGCCACATGCAGCGGCACTTGTGGGTGGGGCAGGTGGTGCATGGGGCTCAAGGCGAGGGTGTCTGCGTCGCTCAGCTTGAGCCAGGTGTTGGGCACGCAGCGTTGCACAGGTTCCAGGTCGTACAGGCCGCTGAGCAACACGCCACCACACAATGCGTGGGGAGCCAAACCGTGTTCAGCTTGCCAAGCGGGTGCAAGCAGCATGGCCGCCAAGTGCGCCCCGGCTGAGCTGCCCGACAGCACGGTGCGTTGCGGGGCCACGCCATGGGCTGTGGCGTCTTTGAGCAACCAAGTCACGGCGCGTTGGCATTGGGTCACGATCTGCGCCAGCGTGGCTTGGGGTGCCAAGGTGTAGTTGATGGACGCCACCGCCACGCCGTGTGCCGTGAACTGCTGCGCCATGAACACCGAGTCTTGGCTGTGCAAAGCACGCCAGTAGCCGCCATGGATGAACACCAACAAAGGGGCCTCGGGATGGCCTGCCACCGGAAAGAGGTCGAGGGTTTCGTCGGGCCCACTGCCATAGGCCACATCACGCACGCAGGGCGTGAGCTGGTACATCGGGGACGATGCATCGCGGTAGGCTTGGAGTTCCACCGCAATGTCGGGCACGGTGCCTCGCGCGTCGTATTGGCGTTCTAACTCGGCCTGCGGCCAACTGCGCCAATCAGACACCGAGGCTGTCCTTGAGGTCGTGCCGTGCCGCCATCAGGCTGTCGGAGCTGCCGTGCCAAATGGTTTGGCCTTTTTCCAGGATGTAGTGGGTGTCTGCCAAGCGCATCAGGGGCACCAGGTTTTTGTCGATCACCAGCACCGACAAGCCCGAGGTCTTGAGGGTGTGCAAACAGTGCCAAATCTCGGCGCGCACCAGCGGAGCCAGGCCCTCGGTGGCTTCGTCCAAGATCAGCAAGCGTGGGTTGGTCATCAGCGCACGGCCAATGGCCAGCATTTGTTGTTCGCCGCCCGACAAATTCGACCCCAAGTTGCCTGCGCGTTCTTTGAGGCGCGGGAACAACTGGTACACACGCTCCAGCGTCCACGGCTCGCGTTGGTTCAAGCGGTTGTGGGCCGTGGCCACCAGGTTTTCATAGACCGTGAGGTTGGCAAACACTTGGCGTTGTTCGGGCACCAGGCCAATGCCTAGGCGGGCAATTTGGTGTGAGGGAAGACGGGTGATGTCTTGGCCCGCAAACACAATGCGCCCTTGGCGCGGCGTCATGATGCCCATGACCGAACGCACGGTGGTGGTTTTGCCCATGCCGTTGCGCCCAAGCAGGGTGACAAATTCGCCCTCGGCCACCGACAGGCTGGCACCAAACAGGGCTTGGGCGTCGCCATAGCAGGTCTCCAGGTCGTGCGCTTGCAGCAAGGCGGTGGTGCTCATGCGGGCAGCTCCTCATCGCCCAAATAGGCGGTGCGCACATCGGGGTGTTGGCGAATGTCTTCGGGTTTGCCGCTGGCAATGATGGCGCCGTTGACCAACACCGAGATGGTGTCGGCCAAGGCAAACACGGCTTGCATGTCGTGCTCCACCAGCAACAGGGTGTAGCGGCCTTTGAGGGCGGCCAGCAAGTCGACCACCTTCATCGACTCTTGGTGGCTCATGCCTGCCATGGGTTCGTCCAGCAGCAGCACCTGGGGTTGACCCACCAGCACCATGGCCAGTTCCAACTGACGGCGCTCGCCGTGGGCCAGCTCAGACACGCGCTGCGTGATGCGGTGGCTCAGGCCCGCTTGGGCAATGGCGTGTTCGGCTGGGTCGACCAACTGTGTGCGTTGCAGCAGGGCACGCCACGAACCAAAGCTGTGACCCGCATGCGCTTGTTTGGCCAAGGCCACGCATTCGAGCACGGTGAACTCTGGAAAAGCCGACGAAATTTGGTACGAACGGGCCAGGCCTCGTAACGCACGGTCTGCCGCGGGCAGGTGGGTCACGCACTCGCCTTGCAACAACACATCGCCGCTGTCGGGGCGCAGCTCGCCACCGAGTTGGCCAATGAGGGTGGTTTTGCCCGCACCGTTGGGGCCAATGATGGCGTGCAGTTCGCCTGGTGCCAGGGTCAGGCTCACGTGGTCGGTGGCCAGTAAACCGCCATAGCGTTTGACCAAGGCCTGTGTGTGCAGCGGTGCTGTCAGGTGCGCGCTCATGCCGACGCTCCGCTTGACGCATCACGAGACGCCTGACGCGACGCGTGGCGGGCATCCCAATCGAGTGCCAGGCCATACAAGCCTCGGCGTGCCAGCAGCACCACCAACACAATGAAGGGGCCTAGGATGATGGGCCAGTGCTCGGTCAAGCCCTTGAGCAGTTCTTCGCAGCCCAGCAGCGCCAAGGCACCCACCAAGGGGCCCAGCACCGTGCCCATGCCGCCCAGCACCACCATCACAATCAGTTCGCCCGAGACCGTCCAGGCCAAGTAGGCCGGCGAGGCATAGCCCGTGAGGTTGGCGTACAAAAAGCCCGCCACGCCCGCGATCACGCACGACAGCACGTAGGCACTGAGCTTGTATCGCAAGGTGTGAAAACCCAAGGCATTCATGCGCCGCTCGTTCATGCGGCAGGCTTGCAGCACCATGCCAAAGGGCGCGTGCACCAAGTGCTGCGTCCACACCACCACCGCCAGCACACAGGCAAACGCGCTGTAGTAAAGCGTGAGCGGCGCGCCCATGTCCAGGCCCAGCAATTGGCTGCGCAGCGAGATCGACAAACCGTCGTCGCCGCCGTACTGCTTGAGGCTGACAAACAGGTAATAAAACATTTGGGCAAACGCCAGCGTGATCATGATGAAGCCAATGCCACTGGTGCGCAGCGACACCCAGCCCGTGGCCACACCCACCACAGCGCACAGCACCACGGTGATCAGCAATTGCAGCGCGCCGTTGTCCACGCCGTGGCTGGCCAAGATGCCCACGCTGTAGGCGCCCAGGCCCAGGTACAGGGCATGGCCAAAACTCACCATGCCACCAAAGCCCAGCACGAGGTTCAAACTCAAAGCGGCCAAGGCCAGCACCAAGGCACGGGTTGAAAAGGTCAGCAAGAACGGCTCATCCACCCACCGTGCATACAGAGGCAAGACCGCCAGCACCAGCAACAAGCCCGTGGTGATGACCAGAGACAGGCGTGTTTTCATGTGTTTTTCACCGGGAACAAGCCCTGCGGGCGCAAGGCCAACACGGTGGCCATGAAGATGCAGGTCAACATCGATGCAATGGCGGGGCCCGCCGCTTGGGCGCTGCTGCGGTCGATGAACTCGCGCAGCAACAGGGGCAAGAAGGCGCGGCCTGCGGTGTCAATCACGCCCACCATCAAGGCCGCATAAAACGCGCCTTGCACCGAGCCAATGCCACCGATCACGATGACGATCATGACCAAAATCAAAATCGGTTCACCCATGCCGGGTTGCACCGACAAGATGGGGCTGCTCATCAAGCCCGCCAAGCCTGCCAGCGCGCCGCCGAGCGAAAACACCAAGGCGTTGAGCAAGCGGATGTTCACGCCCAAGGCCGCCACCATGGTGGGGTTGAGCGAGCCCGCACGAATCAGCATGCCCACCCGCGTTTTGGCAATCAACAAATAACAACCCAGCGCCGCGATCAACCCCGCGCTGATGATGGCAAAGCGGTACATGGGGTACATGACGCCCAAGATGTCGATCGTGCCCGACAAGGCGGGCGGCACGTTCATGTACGAGGGCGACGCGCCCCACACCCAACGTGCCAGCTCATTGAAAAACAAAATCAAACCAAAGGTGGCCAACACATGGTCCAGGTGGTCGCGCGTGTACAAGCGCCGTGCCACCACCCACTCCAGCAGCGCGGCCAACACACCCCCGCCCAGCACCGCGGCCACACCGGCGGCCACAAACGAGTCGGTGGCCGCGTACACGGTGGCCGCAAAGTAGGCGCCCATCATGTACAAGCAGCCGTGCGCCAGGTTGACGAAGCTCATGATGCCAAACACCAGCGTCAAGCCGGCCGACAGCATGAACAACAGCACGCCGAGTTGCAGGCCGTTGAGGAGTTGGATGAAAAACAGCGACGACGTCATGCGTTCAGGCCAAGACGCGTCGAAGTAGTTGGCGCCGTGTGCAAACCCATCAGTTCATGGCGCACTGGCTGGCGTGTGGATCGGCGTGGTCTTTGAGCACCACACCTTTGTTCACAAACGCAGCTTGACCGCTGCTGTCCTTGGCCACATCCACGCGGTAGAAGTTGCGGATGGGGAACTGGTTGTTGTTGAACCGGAAGGGACCTGCCACCGACTTGAAGTTGGCTTGCTTCATTGCAGCACGGAAGGGCTCGCGGTCCAACTTGCCTTGGGTTTTGAGCAAGGCCGAGTTGATCAACATGGCCGCGTCATAACTTTGCGCGGCATACAGAGACGGCACGCGGTTGTATTTCTTGCGGAAGTCGTCTACAAATTTTTTGTTCTGTGGGTTGTCGATGTCCGGGCTGTAAGGCGAACCGGTGATGACACCCAAGGCAATGTCTTTGAGCGCGGGCAGCGTGGTGCCGTCCACGGTGGAGGCCGACAACAACGGCACCTTGCCCAGCAAACCCGCTTGTTGGTATTGCTTGACGAAGTTCACGCCCATGCCACCTGGGTAAAACACATACACCGCGTCGGGCTTGGCCGCTTGCAGTTGGGCAATTTCAGCCGAGTAGTCGGGTTGGTTGATCTGGGTGTAAATCTCGTCGAGGCCTTCGCCTTTGTATTGAAGCTTGAAGCCCGCCAAAGCGTCTTTGCCGGCTTGGTAGTTGGGCGCCATCAGGTAGACGCGCTTGTAACCTTGCTCACGGGCATAGGCACCCATCGACTCGTGCAGCGAGTCGTTGTTCCAAGACGTTGAGAAGTACATGGGGCTGCAACCCTTGCCCGTGATGGGGGTGGGGCCCGCGTTGGAGCCCACCAAGAACACGCCCGCATCGGTGATGGGCTTGTGCACGGCCATCATGACATTGGAGAACGTCACGCCAGTGATGATGTTCACTTTGTCTTTTTCGATCAGCTTTTTGGCCAACTCCACACCCACATCGGGTTTGAGTTGGTCGTCTTCTTTCAGCACCTGCACTGCGCTGTTGCCCAGCTTGCCGCCCAGGTGTTCGAGCCCCAACATGAAAGCGTCGTATTGGTCTTGACCCAAGGCACCAGCGGGCCCAGACAAGGTGCCCAAGAAACCAATTTTCAGCGGCTGCTGCGCTTGGGCTGCCAGGCCGGTCATGGCCAGGGCGCAAGCGACTGAGAAGGTCTTGACAGAAGTTTTCATCATGGAGGCGTCTCGTGTGGTGGAAGGTTGGAATGGTTGGAGATATTTTAATCTTGAAATAATTTATGGCATCAGGGTTTTCACGAAACTACGTCCGCAAATTTGATGCCAAGTTTGCCAGTCGCGTCCGGTGTGCACGGTGCCGCACTGCGTGCAGGTGCGCTCAGCATCGCTGGTGTCGTAGAACGAGGCAAACGCCTTGGGCAGGTCTTCCACAATGCTTTGCAGTTGCAACTCACGGCTGGCCACCAAGTGCCCGCATTGGGCGCAGTACCACTCAAACACGTCGATCTCTCCCACCGGGCGGTTGCGCTCGATCACGGTGCACAAGCTGCCTGCTTCGGGCCGTTGTGGGGAATGACGCACGAAAGCGGGCAGCAAGAACACATCGCCCTCGCGCAGGTGGATGCGCTCGATCTTGCCGCGGTCGGCAATCAACACCGAGGCATTGCCTTTGAATTGGTGAAAGTACTCTTCAAACGGGTCCACATGAAAGTCGGTGCGTTGGTTGGGACCACCCACCACGGTGCAAATCAGGTCCGAGTTTTTCCAGATCTGCTGGTTGCCCACCGGTGGCTTGAGCAAATGCGCATGCTCATCCACCCAATGGTTGAAGTTCAGCGGCGCGCTGTACAGCGTGGGCGAGGGCGGGTTCTTGAACGAAGGCGTGGAAGACATGGTGCTTACCTTTTGAAGAAATGTTGGAGCCAACGCATGAGGCCCGAAAAACAAGCATAAAAGAAACCGCTGGACACAGGTACCGTCTTCGCGCCGCCCATGACCTGCGTCAAACGCACAAAAAACTGCGCACTCAAACTGCGCGCGCTGGCTTGCAGCAGGCGGTTGCCCAGTTGCGCCAAGCGACCGCTCATGTGGGGTGTGGCGAGCCACACCAAGCGCGTGCCTGGGGCGCCGTTGTCCGAGACTTCGCTGTGCATCTGCACCACCACCGTGGCGCTGCCTTGGCCCAAGCTGCCTGCATCACCAGCCACATACAAATGGCATTCGGTGGGTTCGCCTTGGTCCGGGGTGCGCACCGGCGTGAGTTGTATCTGTGTGACAAAGCGTGCCGACACCGGCCCCAGACCCACCTTCACCACCGCGCTGAAGTGGGTTTCGTCCAGGCGCTGCAGGGCTTCGCACCCTGGAATGCAGGGCTGCAACACCGCCGGGTCGAGCAGGGCGTGCCACACCGAGCGCAGCGGATGCGGCAGGTGGTGACGGCCGGTGATGGCACCCTCGTGTTGAGCCGCTGGCTGTGCCATGGGTGCTGCGATTGGCTGCCTGGGTGTTGAGGCGGTGGTGTGTGCTGAGAGGCTGGCCGATTCGCCTGTGACGGCTGCCACCGCACGGCGGCACAGCACGGCGCTCAAGTGGGCGCGGTAGCGGGCACTGGCGTGCACATCGCTTTGGGCCCAGTCTTCGGGCAAGTGCAAACCATTCAGGGCCTGCACCGACCATTGCGCTTGCAAAGCGGCTTCGGCTTCGGGCCAACGCCGCACACCGTGCCCCAAACCCGTGATGGCCACGCGCACGGGGCTGTGGTGGTGCCCGGTGGCCCGTGTCACGGCCACCCCCACCAGGGCAAAGCGCGAAGCGGGCTGCTCGTACTTGACATATTGGGCGCTGGCGCATGCTGGGAAACGAACGCCCAACAACACCTCACCGGGCTGCAACGCGGTGGTGAACAAGTCGGTGAAAAAAGCGTCCGCAGGCAGTTCGCGCTGGTTGGTCGTGAGCGTGGCGCCACTGGCCAACACCCCGGCTGGCCAACAGGCCGCAGGGTCGTTGTTGGCCAAGGAGCCGCCCAGGGTGCCCACGTTGCGCACTTGTGGGTCTGCAATGCCCGCCGCCAATTGGGCCAGCATGGGGTGGTGGCGTTGCAACTCGGCATCTGCGGCAATGCGCGCATGCGTGACCATGGCTCCGATCCACACATGGTCGTGTTCGCGCTGAAGGTTGTGCAACTCAGGCAGGTCTTGCAGGTCGAGCAAGTGCGAGGGTTGGGTCAGCCCCAAGCGCATGGCGGCGAGCAAGCTTTGTCCACCCGCCAACAGTTGCGCCTGGGGGTGTTGCTGCAGCAAGCGCTCCAGCGCGGTGAGCGATTGCGGGCGCAGGTACTGCACGGATGTCATGGTGCCGTGTCCAGTTGACGCAGCAATTGCAAGCCCTCGCAGACGGCTTTGACAATGCCCTCATACCCGGTGCAGCGGCACAGGTTGCCCGACAGCGCAGCCCGCACCGCATGCTCTTGGGCGGGCACAGCCTCGTTCACCATGGCCAAGGCCCGCATCACAAAACCTGCGGTGCAAAAACCGCACTGCAAGGCATGGTGGCGGGTGAAGCACTGCTGCATCACATGCAGCGCGTGTTCGTTGGGAGCCACGCCTTCGATGGTGGTCACGCTGCGCCCTTGGGTTTGCAGCCCCAAGCGGTTGCAGGACTTCACGGCCAAGCCATCCACCAGCACGGTGCAAGCGCCGCACTGCGCGGTGTCGCAGCCTTGGTGGGTGCCCTTGAGCCCACAGCCATCGCGCAACACATCCAGCAGCCAAGCCGAAGGCGCGACATCCAGCGTGGTGGGCTGGCCGTTGAGTGTGAAGTGCAATGGATGGGTCATGGAGAACGGGATGGCCAAGGTCTTGGCGCTGGGTTACTTCAGTCGTAAACCCGATTCGGCAAAGGCCACGCGTGTGGCCTCGCGCTCGGCGTCGGTCAATTGCAACAAGGGCCGGCGCACCAAGCCGCCGTGTTGGCCCAGCAGGTCTTGCCAGTATTTGCTGTGCGCCTGGGGCTTGCCTTTGGGTTTGGAGCGGCGAATGGCTTGACGCACGGGCTCGAGGCTGTCGCGCACTTGGCGGGCCTCGTCAAACTTCCCGGCAAACGCCAAGCGGGTGTATTCGTTCATGCGCTGGTCCACCTGGGTCTGTAATAAAAACGGTGGGGTGGAGCACAGGTAGAGCTTCCAGCCCAATTCGATGATGTTCTCGAGCCAGTCTTCTTCGTCGGGGTTGCTGACGTGAATTTTGTGGCCTGCCAACTCGGTGAGTCGGATGTAGGCTGCGCGGTCGGTGCTGTACTTGATGGCCACCACACTGGGCAAGTCGGCAATCCGGTTGCACAACTCTGGGCTCATCACATAGCCGCAGTCGGGGTGGTTCCACATGGCCAAGCCAATGTCGAGTTGCTCGGTCAGGTGGCGGTAGTACTCGTAAATGGTCTCATCGGTGTGCGCGCCAAAGTGCAACACCGGGCTGTGCACGATCACGTAGTCGGCACCCACCTCTTGCGAATAGCGGCCCAGTTCCAACACCACATCCAGGTTGGTGTCCGAGCATGAGGTGACGATGCCGCAATGGCCTATACCGCCCCGGTCACCGGCCTTGGCGGCTTCTTCCACCGAGATGCGAATCAGGGCTTTGCGTTCGTCCAGGCTCATCGAGAAAAACTCGCCCTGCTTGCCCGCAATGAACAGACCGCCTAGTTGCAAGTCATTGATCCAGTGGCGCAGGTTCTCACGGTAGGCTTGCTCGTCGAGTTGTCCATTGGCATCAAACGGCGTCAGGTTGGCCGCCCATACGCCCACCATGTGTTGGCGGGCATAAGTTTTGGCTTCAGATTTGGTGTACTTCATCACAGGTCCTTGTCGAAACGTGGTTGCATGACACGCCAGAGTTGTTCTGACGTGAGGGGGAAATTCAAGTCGCACTCGCCCAAGGGCGAGAGGGCGTCGCGTGCGGCATTCATCAAGGCGGCAGGCACGCCGATGCAGCCGGCTTCACCCACCCCCTTGGCGCCCAACAGGTTGTTGGGGCTGGGTGTGTGCAAAGAGGTGATCTCGATCGCGGGCATGTCGTCGGCACGGGGGACGGCGTAGTCCATCAGCGAGCCCGTGATGAGCTGGCCTTGGCGGTCGTAGACCAAACGTTCCATCATGGCTTGGCCCAAGCCTTGTGCGGCGCCACCGATGAGTTGGCCGTGCGCCAAGGTGGGGTTGACGATGTGCCCCGCGTCATCGGCCCACACCAAGCGCTCGATCGTGGGGTGGCCGGTGTCGGGGTCGATGGCCATGCGGGCGATCACGCAGCCGCTGCTCCACGCTTCGTCGCTGGTGAAGGTGTCGTCCACCACGATGGGGTAAGGCGCGCCACCTTCGCGCAAGGCCAAGGCTGTGCGGCACGCTTGCAGAATGGCGCTGCCGCCAATGGCGGTGCTGCGGCTGGCCAAGGCGCCCGTGCCGTTGGGGCAGTGGTCGGTGTCGCCCATCCAAACCGTCACAAGCGACGCGTCGCAGCCCAGGGCCTCTGCGGCAATGTGTGCAAAGGTGGTGGCATGTCCTTGGCCTTGTGCCGGTGCGCCACTGGCCACGGTGACGCGACCATCGGCCTGCAAGGTCACACGGGCCGACTCAAAGCCTTGGCCACACGGCTCCACATACAAGGCCAGGCCAATGCCCACCCACTCACCGCGTGCGCGGCGCTCGGCTTGTTGTTGGCGTTCGCGGTCGTAGCCAAACTTGTCGCAGGCTTGGCGCAGCAAGGCGGCAAAGTTCCCCGAGTCCAGCACCTCGCCGCTGGCGGTGGCGTAGGGCATTTGGTCGGCAGCAATCAGGTTCTTGAGGCGCAGCGCCACCGGGTCCATGCCGGCCAAACGCGCGGCTTGCTCCACCAAGGTTTCCATCAGCAAGGCCGCCTCAGGCCGACCTGCGCCCCGGTAAATGTTGACTGGCGCCGCATGCGCTTGGGTGGCATGGCCTGTCACCTCGAGCGCCATCGTCCGGTAGGGACCCGGCAAGATGCGGGCGGCATTGCGCAGAGGCACCACCGCCGAGAACGGCAGCCAAGCCCCCAAGGCAAACTGCAGATCAGCGGTCAAGCCTGTGAAGTGGCCTTGGTCATCCAGCTGCAAACGCCCTTGCATGGTCGAGCCCCGACCTTGCATGCCCGCGGCAAACTCTTCAGAGCGGGTGGCCGTCCAACTGACGGTGGCTCGCAGACATTGGGCTGTCAAAGCGACCAGCAAATCTTCGGGACTCACCGAGGCCTTGGCGCCAAAGGCACCGCCCACATCGGGACTGATCAAGCGCACCTGGCTGTGTGGCAAACCCAGCACCTGGGCCATGTCGGCGCGGGCACGGGAGGGGGTTTGGCTGCCCAGCCAAATGGTGATGCTGGATTTTTCCTCTTCATCGTGCTCATGCCACTGCGCGCTGCACGCGCGAGGCTCCATGGCCATCGCCGTCACGCGGGGAGACACCAAGTGCACCTGTGCCACGTGCGCGCTGTGCTGGGGCAGCACGCCATGGCGGTGGACGGTGCGCGTGGTGGGGGGCGGGGCGCTGTCGGGTTGGATGTGGTGGTCCGTGCGTGCAGGCAAAGCTTGGCAGTGCAGCACCACCTGCGCTGCTGCGGCTTGCGCCAACGCGCGGGTGAGCGCCACCACCACCGCGACCGGTTGGCCCACATAGGTCAGGGTATGGGTGGCCAGCAGTGAAAAATTTTCTTGGTGCAGCAGCGGCAACAAGGGGTTGATTGGGGGCATGGCGTGCTCCGCCAAATCTTCTGCGGTCAACACAGCCACCAAGCCTTGGAGAGGAACAGCTTCGCTGTCGATGCGTCGCAATTTGGCATGCGCGTGCGGACTGCGCACGAAGGCGATGTGCCACCCCCCCGGCAGCGCCACGTCTTGCCCAAAGCAGCCTTTGCCGCGCAGCAAGGCATCGTCTTCACGCCGTGTGAAACTGTGTTCAGGGGATGAATGGCTGGGCTGTGTCACCCAGCTATTTAACCAAAGCCTGGATCACAACCGTAGCAACATAAATTGAACAATCGTGCAGGGAAGTTGTGCAATGACGTTTCCCGAACAAGCGCGGGATAGTGGGTGGAGGCACGCTTGTGCCTTCAAAATCTGTCATTGCCTTATCATCCATGACCCAGATTCGTCATGAGGGAGTTGAACATGACTGTTGTCGCTCAAGAAGTATTTTCATCTCAGGCCGCGCCTGATGTATTGCTGGCTTTGCGTCAAATTGCAGATGCCCAAGGTCGCCAATTTCAAGTGGTCTTGGACGAGGCTTTGCGTGATTACATTGAGCGTCAACAAGGTGCAGTTTCAAGCAAGCATGTGACGACAGCGTTTGCTTCAAGTTTGGAAGAGTTCGATACCCTCTACCGTGATTTGGCCAAGTGAATCGCCGTGACTACCTGACTGTTGAGGATGTACTCAAACTTCACACGGTCTTGATACAACGCTACGGCGGCGCTTCAGGTGTTCGAGACAAAGGCGCGTTGGAGTCAGCTTTGTTTCGAGTTCATACCGGCTATTACCAAGACATCGTGTCTGAAGCCGCAGCTTTGATGGAAAGTTTGGCCATCAACCATCCATTCATCGATGGCAATAAGCGCATTGCTTTTGCTGTCGTCGATGTATTTCTGCGAATCAATGGGTGGCGCTTGAAACGCGCTTCGAGCAGGATCTATCAAGAGATGATGCAGATGTTTGATTCGGGCACTTTTGACATCGCACATCTTGAGCCATGGTTGAGAAGCTTTGCCAGTTCTGTGGATCGATGACGAAGTTTCGGCTCCGGCTATTCCAACCCACTGGCCCGACGCACCTCGATGCGGATCTCTTCGGTCAAGCGCGCTTTGAGCTCGCTGAAAGCGACGGTGGTCTTGACCGAGTAGTGCCGGGGGTAGGGCAGCTCGACCGGCAAGTCGCACTTGATGCGACCGGGGCGCGCGCTCATCACCACCACACGGTTGCCCATGAAGATGGCTTCGTCGATGTCGTGGGTGACAAACAACACGGTCTTGCGTTGCGACTGCCAAATGTCTTGCAGCAGCTCTTGCATCAGCTCGCGGGTTTGGTGGTCGAGGGCGCCAAACGGCTCGTCCATCAGCAAGATGCGTGGGTTGTTGGCCAGGGCGCGTGCCAGCGCGGTGCGCTGTTGCATGCCACCCGAGAGCTGTTTGGGAAAGTGCTGGGCAAAGTCTTGCAAGCCCACTTGCTGCAAAAACTGCCGGGCGATGGCCTCTTGCTCAGCCACAGGCAGGCCTTTTTCACGCAGGCCAAAGCAAACGTTTTGCAGCACCGTGAGCCATGGAAACAAGGTGTAGCTTTGAAACACCATGCCACGGTCGGCACCGGGCTCGGTGACAGTGTGGCCGTCAAGCTCAATGTGGCCCGTGGTCGGCACATCCAAGCCCGCCACCATGCGCAGCAAGGTGGACTTGCCGCAGCCTGAGGGCCCCAGGATGGTGATGAAGTCGTTTTCCGCCACGCTCAAGCTGGTGGCCAGCAGCGCCTGGGTGTCTTGGCCTTGGCTGCGAAAGGTCTTGCTGACCTCGTGGATGTGAAGAATGGACATGCAATCAGCTCAAACGAGCCCAAGGAAACAACCAGCGGTTGAAAGATTTGAAGGCGTAGTCGGTGACCAAGCCAATGGCACCAATGACGATGATGCCGAAAATGATCTGGTCGGTCGCCATCAAGGCCTGGCTGTCGGTGATCATGTGGCCAATGCCGCTAGAAGCCCCAATCAACTCGGCCACGATCACATAGGTCCAGGCCCAGCCCAGCACCATGCGCAAGGTTTCTGCCACTTCGGGTGCCGCGCTGGGCAGCAACACGCGCGTGACCACGCCACGGTCTTTGGCGCCCAAGGTGTACGCAGCTTCTACCAAATCGCGCCGGGTGTTGCCCACCGAGACGGCAATCATGAGCACCAGCTGAAAAAACGAGCCAATGAAGATGACCGCCAGTTTTTGGCTCTCGCCAATGCCGGCCCACAAAATGAGCAACGGGATGAACGCCGAGGCGGGCAAGTAACGGGCAAAGCTGACGAAGGGTTCAAAAAACGCTTCGATGGGTTTGTAGGCACCCATCAACACGCCCAGCGGAATGGCCAGCACAGCAGCAATCACAAAGCCGCCCAGCACGCGCCACACGGTCATGCCAATGTCGTAGAGAAAACCTTGGTGGAGCAGCAAATCAGCGCCCGACTTGAACATGGTCAGCGGGTCAGCCAAAAATGTTTTGGGCACATAGCCGCTCAAGGTGGCGGCGGCCCAGACCGCAAAAAACACCACGAAGAACGAAATACCCAGCGCGACTTTCGCGCCGGGTGACACAGCTTGCAGCGGGCGCATGCTTACTTCAGAAAGCGTGTGTCGGCCAGCTTGCTCATGTCAGGCAGCTGCTTGATGATGCCGACTTCCAGCAGCAACTCGGCGGCTTCTTTGCTGAACTGCGCGTGCTCGCCACTGAAGAACTTTTGGTTGGCGGCACGGTCTTGCCAGCGCAGGTATTTTTGGCTGGCTTCAAACTGTTCGGCGCTTTGCTTGACGTCGGCGCCCATGATCTCAAAGCTCTTCTTGGGTTCTTTGGCAATCATCTCTACCGCTTCAAAGTAGCTGTCGGCAATGGCTTTGGCCGCTTTGGGGTTGTCGGCCAAGAACTTCGGTGTGCAACCAAAGGTGTCCATGATCATGGGGTAGTCGAGCGTGGTGGCAATGATCTTGCCGGCTTCTGGCTTGCTGCGCACCGCGCCCAAATAAGGCTCGTAGGTCATGGCCGCATCCAGGCCTGCGTTGCCTGCAATCATGGCGTTGGCGGCAGCTTGGGGCTCTAGGTTGACCACTTTCACGTCTTTGGGCGTCAAGCCGTTTTTCCTGAGCATCCACGCCAGGGTGAAGTAAGGCGCGGTGCCGGGGGCGCTGGCGGCCACGGTCTTGCCTTTGAGGTCGCTGATCTTGCCGATGTCAGACTTCACCACCATGCCGTCGGCACCGTAACTCTTGTCGAGTTGGAAGATTTGGGTGGTGGCCACGCCGTTGGCGTTCCACACAATCCAGGTCTCCACCGTGGTGGCCGCGCATTGCACATCACCCGAAGCGATGACCAAGTGGCGGTCTTTTTGCGGCACTTTTTTCAAGCTCACATCCAGGCCATTCTTTTTGAAAATGCCCGCTTCTTTGGCCAGGGTGAGCGGCGCAAAGCCGGTCCAGCCCGACAGCGCAATGCTGACCGAGGTGTCTTGGGCGGAGGCGGCGCAACTCAGGGCGGCGGCCAGGGCGAGGGTGGCGATTTTTTTCATGCGAACTCCTTGTGAAAGTAAGGGAAGGGGGGAACAAAAAAGCAGCGGGCGTTAACCCAGCATCGGAAGATTCAGCCCGTTCTCACGGGCGCAGGCTTGGGCCGATTCATAGCCCGCATCGGCATGACGCATCACACCAGTGGCGGGGTCGTTGAACAAGACGCGGGCCAATTTGTCGCCAGCCGCTGGTGTGCCATCGGCCACGATGACCACGCCCGCATGTTGCGAATAACCCATGCCCACGCCACCGCCATGGTGCAAGCTGACCCAGGTGGCACCACTGGCGGTGTTGAGCAAGGCGTTGAGCAAAGGCCAGTCGCTGACCGCGTCGCTGCCGTCCCTCATGGCTTCGGTCTCGCGGTTGGGTGAAGCGACCGAGCCGCTGTCGAGGTGGTCACGGCCAATCACGATCGGGCCTTTGAGCTCGCCGTTGCGCACCATCTCGTTGAAGGCCAAGCCCGCCAAGTGGCGCTCGCCCAAACCGATCCAGCAGATGCGTGCGGGCAGGCCTTGGAAGCTGATGCGTTCTTCGGCCATGTCCAGCCAGCGGTGCAGGGGCTGGTTGTGGGGGAAGAGTTCTTTGAGTTTGGCGTCGGTTTTCAAAATGTCTTCGGGGTCGCCGCTCAAAGCCACCCAACGGAAGGGGCCCACGCCGCGGCAAAACAACGGGCGGATGTAGGCGGGCACAAAGCCTGGGTAATCGAACGCGTTGGCCACGCCAAAATCTTTGGCCACTTGGCGCAGGTTGTTGCCGTAGTCCACCGTGGGAATGCCCATGTCATGAAACGCCAACAAGGCTCTGACGTGGGTGGCGCAGGAGGCCCCCGCTGCTTGGGTGAGGGCGGCGTGTTGGGCCGGGTCGCGTTGCGCCGCATGCCATTGATCCAGCGTCCAACCGCTGGGCAAGTAGCCGTTGATGATGTCGTGGGCCGAGGTTTGGTCGGTCACGATGTCGGGGCGAATGCCACCTTGTTTCACGCGCTCCACCAGTTGGGGCAACAGATCGGCGGCGTTGCCGCACACGGCGATGGACACCGCTTCTTTGCGCTGCGTGTGGTGCGCAATCATGGCCAAGGCTTCGTCCAAGTTGGCGGCTTGTTTGTCGACGTAGCGGGTCTTCAAGCGAAAGTCGATGCGCGATTGCTGGCACTCGATGTTGAGTGAGCAGGCACCTGCAAAGGTGGCCGCCAAAGGCTGCGCGCCGCCCATGCCACCCAAGCCTGCGGTCAAGACCCAGCGGCCTGAGAGATCTCCGTTGAAGTGTTGTCGGCCTGCCTCTACAAAAGTTTCGTAGGTGCCTTGCACAATGCCTTGGCTGCCAATGTAGATCCAGCTGCCAGCGGTCATTTGCCCATACATCATCAGGCCCGCACGGTCGAGTTCGTTGAAGTGCTCCCAGGTGGCCCACTTGGGCACCAGGTTGGAGTTGGCAATCAGCACCCGCGGCGCGCCTGTGTGGGTGCGAAACACGCCCACCGGTTTGCCCGACTGCACCAGCAGTGTTTCGTCGGGTTGGAGCTTGCGCAGCGCATCCAAAATCATGTCAAAGCATTCCCAATTGCGCGCGGCTTTGCCGATGCCGCCGTACACCACCAGGGCGTCGGGGTTTTCAGCCACCTCGGGGTCGAGGTTGTTTTGGATCATGCGGTAGGCGGCCTCAATCTCCCAATTCGCGCAATGCAAGGTGCTGCCATGCGGTGCTTTGACGGGACGCGCTTTGGACGTCAGGTGCTTGGAAATAGAGTGGTCGGTCATGGTGAAAATTGTTGTCAAATGTGCAATTGGAATTTACTGTAGTTGTCTATACAACTTCTGTCAATCGTAGTATTCTCCCTAGTCATGAGCTCTGCATCAGCACCGGTTTACGAACAAGTCAAGACCTTTGTGCGCACCCAAATTGGTTTGGGTGTCTGGGTATCGGGCGACCCGGTGCCCAGCGAAAGTGCGTTGATGCACCAGTTTGGCGTGAGTCGCATGACGATCAACCGTGCGCTGCGCGAACTCATGGCCGAAGGCCTGGTGCGGCGTGTGCAAGGCTCGGGCACTTTCGTGGCTGAGTTGCACCAGGTGTCGTCACAACTCACCATCCGTGACGTGCAAGAAGAAGTCACCGAGCGCGGACACCTTCACGCCACACGCATCGTCACGGTGGAAACCTTGCGTGCGCCGCAAGCTCTGGCGCAACGCATGGTTTTGCGCACTGGGCAGTCGGTGTTTCACACGGTGTTGATTCATTTGGAAAACGGCGTGCCCATTCAATACGAAGACCGCTATGTCAACCCACTGGCCGCCCCTGATTATTTGAAAACCGACTTCAGCCAAACCACGCCCACGCGCCACTTGCTCGACCACGCGCCCTTGACCCAAGCCAGCTATTCCATCGAAGCCAGCTTGCCCAGCGCCGAAGAGGCCAAGCTGCTGGGCATTCGCAAGCACGAGGCCTGCTTGGTGATGGTGCGCCGCACGGTCAGTGCCAGCCATGTGGCGAGTTTGGCGCGCTTGGTGTATCCGGGCACGCGCTACAGCTTCAACGGAGAGTTTCAAGCATGACGACGCACCACACAGATTGGCAAGTGCTGGCACTGGCCGATGTGGCGGCCACACCCTGGCGCAATGGTGGCGGTGTCACGCGCGAGTTGTTGTCTGGCCCGTCAAGCACCGGCACCGATTGGCGCTGGCGTCTGTCCGTGGCCGATGTGGCGGCCCATGGTCCGTTCTCGCGCTTTGAGCAAACCCAGCGTTGGTTTGCCGTGCTCGACGGCGCAGGCGTGGTGTTGCGTTTTCCGCAGGCTACCCACCGCTTGGATGCGCACAGCGAGGTGTTGGCCTTTGATGGCGAATGGCGCTGCGACTGTGACTTGATCGACGGCCCCACGCTCGACTTCAACCTGATGACCCGAGGCTTGCCCGCGCACATGCAACGCTTGCGCGCGCAGACGCATGCGTTCACACCCGCTGTCGCGGGCTTGGCCGCCGTGTTTGCCCTGCACGACGACACCCGCATCACGCAGGGCACGCATTCGATGTCGGTGCCACGCCACAGCTTGGCTTGGCGCGTGCTGGCCCCACACGAGGCGGTGCAAGTGCACAGCCCGCATGCCCTGTGGCTGTTCATCGAAGGTGCTGCATGAAACCTCAGCTGTGGACCCATGCCCGATTGGTGACCTGCGCCACGGGTGCCGCCGATGGGTATGGCTTGATCGACGACGGTGCCTTGGTGTGTGACGGCGAACAGATCGTGTGGGCAGGGCCTGTGCGCGAACTGCCACCGCAGTGGTCGACGGTGGCCGAGGTGCACGACGCACAGGGCGCGCTCATCACGCCGGGTTGGGTCGATTGCCACACCCACTTGGTGTACGGCGGTCAACGTGCGCATGAATTTGAGCTGCGGCTCAACGGCGCGAGCTACGAAGAAGTGGCGCGCGCGGGTGGTGGCATTGTGTCGACCGTGAACGCCACCCGAGAGGCGTCGCCTGAGGCCCTGTACCAACAGGCCCAACGCCGCCTGAAAGCGCTGATGGCCGAGGGCGTGACCACGGTGGAAATCAAATCTGGCTACGGCTTGTCGCTTGAGCATGAGCGCAAGTGCTTGCTGGTGGCCAGGCGTTTGGGCCAGCAGCATGCGGTGCACGTGCGCACCACCTTCTTGGGGGCCCATGCGCTGCCGCCTGAATACGCAGGCTGCCCTGACGACTACATCCAAGCTGTGATCGACATGATGGGCCCGCTCAAAGACGGTGGCTGGGTCGATGCGGTGGACGTGTTTTGCGAGCGCATTGGTTTCAGCCTGGCGCAAACCGAGCGGGTGTTCCAAGCCGCGCAGCGTTTGGGCTTGCCCGTCAAGCTGCATGCCGAACAGCTCAGCGACAGCCACGGGGCGGCTTTGGCCGCCCAGTATGGCGCCTTGAGCTGCGACCACTTGGAGTGGTTGAGCGAAGACGGCGTGCGCGCCATGGCGGGGGCGGGCACGGTGGCCGTGCTGCTGCCGGGTGCGTTTTACTTTTTGCGCGAAACCCGCTTGCCCCCCATCGCTTGGTTGCGAGAACACCGCGTGCCCATGGCGGTGTCGACCGACTGCAACCCGGGCAGCTCACCGTGCACCTCGATGTTGCTGATGCTCAACATGGCCTGCACGTTGATGCGCTTGACGCCTCAAGAGGCCATTTTGGGTGCCACCCGCCATGCGGCGCAGGCTTTGGGTTTGCACGACCGAGGCCAGCTGGTGGCCGGGCAGCGCGCTGACTTTGTGCTGTGGGATGTGGCGCACCCGGCGGAGCTTTGTTATGCCATCGGGGCCAACCCCCGACAACACACCATTTGGGGTGGTCAGCCCCAGAAAGAGATCACCCCATGAACGTGTTTGACTTGAAGCAGGGCAGCGCGCCCTTGCTGGTGTGCATGCCACACATTGGCACCGACATTCCGCACGAGCTGCGTGCCTTGTATGTGCCGCGTGCGCTGGACGTGGAAGACACCGATTGGCACTTGGCCACGCTCTACAACTTTCTGGACGGCTTGGGGGCGAGCGTGCTGCGCGCCACCACCTCGCGTTATGTGATTGACCTCAACCGCCCCCCCGACGACGCGCCCATGTACCCCGGCGCGTCCAACACCGAGCTGTGCCCCACACGCTTTTTCACAGGCGACGCCTTGTACCTGCCGGGCGCTGAGCCTTCGTTGGCGCATCGACTTGAGCGCCGCAGCCAGTATTGGGCGCCCTACCACCAGGCCTTGGCGCAAGAGCTGCAACGACTCCAAGCGTTACACGGACAGGTGTTGCTGTGGGACGCGCACAGCATTCGCAGCGCCATTCCGTGGTTGTTTGAGGGGCGCTTGCCCGACCTCAACATTGGCACCGCCGACGGCAAAGCCGCCGATGCGCGGGTCACCCAAGCGGTGGCGCTGGCTTGCCAAGATGCGCCAGCCATCAGCAGCGTGGTGAATGGTCGCTTCAAAGGCGGCTACACCACGCGCCACTACGGCAACCCAGCGGGTGGCATCCATGCCGTGCAACTGGAGAAATGCCAAAGCTTGTACATGCAAGAAGTGGCACCCTATGCCTACGACCCGGTCTTGGCTGCCAAGTGCCAGCCCGTGCTCCAAGCCATGCTGCGTGCAGGCCTGGATGCTGTGAAGGCCTTGCCGCGATGAAGTGGCTGGCCCAACAGGCCTGGTTGCCCGGCGAGACACACTGCGCTTGGGTGGCCCATGTGCTGCTTGAGGCCGATGCGAGTGGCTGCTGGTCGGCCATCATCCCTTCGCCCACGCCTGAGCAGGCCCAAGGCGCCAGCGCCGTGGGTTGGGTGATTCCTGGCATGGTCAATGCTCACAGCCACGCGTTTCAACGCGCCATGGCGGGCTTGGCCGAAAACAGCCAACGCGCGGGAGATGATTTTTGGAGTTGGCGCGAGCGCATGTACCGCATTGCTTTGTCGGTTGGGCCTGAACAACTGGAGGCCATTGCCACTTGGCTGTACGCCGAGTTGCTGGACGCAGGCTACACCCAGGTGTGCGAATTCCATTACCTGCACCGCGCACCCGATGGCCGCACCTATGCCGACCCGGGCGAGATGACCTGGGCTTTGGTGCGTGCGGCGCAAACCGTGGGCATTGGCCTGACCGTGTTGCCCACGCTGTACATGAACCAAGGCTTTGGCCAGCCGGGGCTCACTGAAATGCAGCGTCGCTTTGCCTCCACCCCTGAGTCGGTGCTGGCTTTGCGCGATGCCGTCAACGCTGTGGCGCGTCGCGCAGCACTGGGCGCATCGCCCCAGTCAGCGCCGCTGTTGAACGCAGGCGTGGCTTTGCATTCCTTGCGTGCCGTGGATGCGGTGGCTTTGAACGAGGTGGCATCGGGGGTGACCGATGGGCCGATTCACATCCATGTGGCCGAGCAGATGAAAGAGGTCAACGATTGCTTGAACCACCATGGACAACGACCCATTGAATGGTTGCTGGACCACGCCCCAGTGGACGCACGTTGGAACTTGGTGCACGCCACCCATGCGACGGCTGAGGAAATCCAGGGCCTGGCGCAGCGCGACGCCAGTGTGGTGATTTGCCCCAGCACCGAAGCCAATTTGGGGGATGGTTTTTTTGAACTGCCGCAAGCCCTGGGGGAGGGGCTGCGCTGGTCAATTGGCACCGACAGCCACATCAACCGCAATTGGCTGGAAGAGTTGCGTTGGCTGGAATACGGTCAACGCCTGCGTGGGCAACGCCGCAATGTGGCGCTCGATGGCCAGCACGGTTTGGGTTCTTCGGCTGCCGTGTTGCTGGACAACGCCTGGCGCGGCGGCGTGGCGGCCACCGGCTTGCCGTTGGGCGGGCTGGCGCTGGGTCAGCGCGCCGATTGGCTGGAGCTGGACACCCACAGCGATGCGCTGGCAGGTATTCCTTTGCCCCAGGTGCTGGACGCCTTGGTTTTTTCCTCACCCTCTCCCAGTTGGCGTCGCCGTGTGGTGGCGGGGCAGGAGGTGGTCTCTGAAAAACAGAAGCACCGCGCCCCATTTTTGGCCGCCATGCAGGCTATTCTTTGAGTCATGTCTTCCAAACTTGCCACCTCCAACCTGAGCCTGCGTCAATTGCGCGCCTTTGTGGCCGTGGCGCAAGAGTCGAGCATGACACGGGCTGCGGCCAGGC
This sequence comes from Limnohabitans sp., assembly GCF_046052825.1. Lineage (GTDB taxonomy): Bacteria > Pseudomonadota > Gammaproteobacteria > Burkholderiales > Burkholderiaceae_C > Limnohabitans. Next base: position 19,808 of record NZ_JAVLFP010000052.1, on the reverse strand, counting down.
TGCACCTCACGCCATCGGCCTTGTCGATGCTGGTGCGTGCCATGGAAGACGACTTGGGCGTGCGCCTGTTTGAGCGCACCACACGCCGCTTGGTGTTGACCCCGGCAGGGCAACAGTTTTTACCCACGGTGGAGCGTGTGTTTGCCGAGTTGGAACAGGGCTTGAACGATCTCCAAGCCGTGCAGCACATGAAAGACAGCGTGCTGCGCTTGGTGGCCACGCCCTTGTTGGCCAGTGCCCTGTTCCCGCAACTGATTGCGAGTTTTCGTTTGCTCCACCCTCAAGTGCGGGTGGAGTTGCTCGATGGTCCGGTGGATTCATTGCCTGCGCTGGTGCGCCAGGCCCAAGTGGACATGGCGGTGTGCACTGCCAACGACGATGCGTTCGATGTGCATGCCACGCCCTTGTACGCCGACACCTTGATGCTCGCGTGCCACAGCGCCCACCCCTTGGCCATGCAACGTGAGGTGGCATGGCAAGACCTGCTGAGCGAGCCTTTGATTTTGATGCGTCATGGCAGTGGCTTGCGCACCTTGGTGGACCAAGCCTTTGCGCGTTGGAGTCGGCGCATACAACCCGCGTATGAGGTGTCCCAAGTGGCCACCGCCTTGGGGTTGGTGGCGGCGGGTGAGGGCGTGTCGGTGTTGCCGTCTTACGCCATTTCGCGGGTGCAATCGCTGTCGTCGACCACCACCATCAGCACGGTGGCCTTGGTGTCGCCCACGGTGTCTCGGCAAATCGTGGCGCTGACCAAATCAGGGGTGGACGCATCGCCCGCTGCGCAGGCGTTCATGGCGCATTTCAAAATGCACGCAGGCAAGGCCTGAGACAGGGCCGCAGTCAAACCCTTCCCGCTAGCTTGAGCGACGCACGTAAGGTGTCGTTGATGCGAGTTTGCCAACCCTCGCCACTTGCACGGAGAACAGCCAATACGTCAGCATCGAGTCGAAGTTTGACGGGCTCTTTGGTCACGGCTGCTTTTGGACGCCCCCGCTTTTGGAGTTGTGAGCCTTTGTATTGATCGGCCGTTTTGAAAAATTTTTCTGTCAGCTCTGGCGCATCGTCCAGATCATTCCACGTAGCGGTCGTAGAAGGCTTTTTCGCGGTCATTTGCTTTCCTCATGCTGATGATGCGGCGCAGATCGCCGCGTGGTGTCCAAACCAATACAACCAAACGGCCCTCTAGGTGGCCTACGGTGATGAAACGGTCTTCTGTGTAGTCTTGCCTTGTGTCTTGTCCCGTCAAATGCAAGCCATCAAAGATCTCGCTGGCGCGCGCGAAGTCCAACCCACGTTCAGCCAAAGTCTTGTCTCGCTTTGCAGGATCGAACTCAAGCCTCATTGAATTATTGTACCCCCATTAAATATAAATTCAAGGGCGCGAACTTGACTGACAGGGGCTAGTTTCGATGCATGTCGCTCAGTCAGGCACCACGGCCGTGACTTCAATTTCCACATGGGCGCGATCTTCCAGCAAGTCGGCCACTTGCACCAAGGTCATGACAGGGTAGTGGCGGCCGATCACCTGTTGGTAGGCCTTGCCGAGCTCTCGGCCACGCGCTAGGTATTCTTTTTTGTCTTTCACGTACCAGGTCATGCGCACGATGTGCTGCGGCCCGGCATTGGCGCATGCCAGGGTGTCCACGATGTTTTGCAGCGCTTGGGCGCACTGGGCCACAAAGTCGTCGGTTTCAAACTGGCCTTGACCGTTCCAGCCAATCATGCCCGCCACATAAATTTGACGTCCCCGCGCTTCAATGCCATTGGCATAGCCTTTGGGGGCGGTCCATCCTTCGGGTTGTAAAACATGCCACATGGGTGACCTTTCTCAGTGGGAGGCGTCTGCGGCCTGGCGCAGACGAAAACGTTGCAGCTTACCGGTCTCGGTGCGCGGCAATTGGGCCACGAACTCGATGCGACGTGGGTACTTGTAAGGCGCGATGTGTGCTTTGACAAAGTCTTGCAGTGCGGTGACCAAGGTGTCGTTGGCCTCCACACCGGGCTGGAGCACCACATGGGCCATCACCACATGACCCCGTGCTTCGTCGGGCACCCCGACCACGCCGCATTCGGCAACCGCAGGGTGGCTCAGCAGCACGCCTTCGACTTCGGGGCCTGCAATGTTGTAGCCGGCCGAGACAATCATGTCGTCGTTGCGCGCCAGGTAGCTGAAGTAGCCGTCGGCATCCATCACAAAGGTGTCGCCAGGCAGGTTCCAACCGTTTTTCACGTAATCGGTTTGGCGCGGGTCGTCCAGGTAGCGACAACCGGTGGGGCCACGCACGGCCAAGCGTCCGGGTGTGCCGGGCGGCACAGCTTGCATGTCGTCGTCGACGATTTGCGCTTGGTAGCCCGGCACCACTTGGCCCAAGGTGCCGGGCCGCCAGTCTTTGCCCGCGCTGGCGATGTAGATGTGGATCACCTCGGTGCCACCAATGCCATCGGTGATGGGAATGCCCGTGTGGTCAAGCCACAGTTGCCGTGTGGCCTCGGGCAAGGCCTCGCCCGCAGACACCGGGTGGCGCAAGCTGCTCAGGTCCACGCCATCGGCCAAGAGCGCCATGTGTCGGTAGAAGGTCGGGGCGGTGTAGCACTGGGTGACGCGGTGTTGCGCGATGGTGTGCAACAGCAATTCGGGTGTGAGTTTTTCCAGCAGCACGGTGCTGGCGCCATGGCGCAGCGGGAACGCCAGCAAGCCACCCAGACCAAAGGTGAAGGCAATCGGCGGCGTGCCGCACACCACATCGTCAGGCCCCATGTTCAGCACATGGCGCGGGAACAGGTCGCACATGGCCAGCACATCGCGGTGAAAGTGCATGGTGCCTTTGGGCTTGCCGGTGGTGCCGCTGGTGAAGGCAATCAGGCACACGTCATCGCGGGTGGTGGGGTGGCCCACATAGGGTTGGCCAAAGCGCTGCATGCGCGCTTCGAGCCCCGTGGGCGCGTCGCTGTCAAACACCACCATCTGTTGCAAGCTGGCAGCGTGGTGCGGGTGTGTGGGGTCGAGGCAGTGCGACAACTCGTCGGACAAGCTGCTGGCGCACAAGGCGGCACTGACCTGGGCTTTGTCGAGCACTTGTTTCAACTCCACGGCGCGCAGCAAAGGCATGGTGGGCACCACCACCAAGCCCGCTTTGATGGCGGCCAAACAACAGGCCGCCATCATGGGGCTGTTGGCGCCACGCAGCAGCAGGCGGTTGCCCGACACCAGCCCCATGTCGTGGATCAGCACTTGGGCAATCCGGTCGATCTGCTGTTGCAACGCACGGTAGCTCCAACTGCCATGGGCTCCGTGAATGGCGGGGCGGTCGCCGCGGCCCTCGCGCACATGGCGATCCACCAACTCGGCGGTGGCGTTCAAGAAATCGGGGTAGTGCAACTCGGGAGCGTCAAACACAAACTGCGGCCACTGCTCGGGTGGTGGCAAGCGGTCGCGGGCAAAGGTGTCCAGGTGAGACGATGCCGTGAGGGGCGCGTTCAGCGGCGAGTTGTCGGGCTGTGTCATGGCATGCCTTTCAGGTCAGGACTTGAGCAGGTCGCGCCCGATGATGAGTTGCTGCACCTCGGTTGCACCTTCGTAGATGCGCAAGGCGCGGATCTCTCGGTACAGCGACTCGACGATGCAGCCTTTCTTCACCCCCATGCCGCCGTGCAGTTGCACCGCCATGTCGATGATCTGTTGCGCGTTTTCGGTGGCCGTCATCTTGGCCATGGCGGCTTCGCGGGTGATGCGCTGCCCCTGGTCGCGCAGCCAGGCTGCGCGGTAGGTCAGCAAGCTGGCCGCGTCGAGCAGCGTGGCCATTTGGGCGATCTTGGCTTGGGTGATTTGAAAGTCGCCCAAGCTCTGGCCAAACATCTGGCGTGTGCGTGCCCATTGGATCGACGCGTCCAAGGCCCGGCGGGCAAATCCCAGCGCGGCTGCGGCCACCGAGGTGCGAAACACATCCAGCGTGGCCATGGCCACTTTGAAGCCCTGGCCGCCTTGCCCCAAGCGTTGGCTGGCAGGTACCCGCGCATTGACAAAGCGCAGGGTGGCCAAGGGGTGCGGGGCGATGACGTCGATGCGCTCCGAAATTTCAAGCCCCGGGGTGTTGGCGTCGACGATGAAGGCGCTGATGCCGCGCGCGCCGGGTGCCTCGTGGGTGCGGGCGAACAGCACATAAAAGTCGGCGATGCCGCCGTTGGAGATCCAGGTTTTCTCGCCGTTGATGAGGTAGTCGTCGCCGTCAGGGGTGGCGGTGCACGCCATGGCCGCCACGTCCGAGCCAGCGTGGGGTTCGCTCAGCGCAAAGGCGGCGATGGCGCTGCCTTGCACCACACGGGGCAGGTAGTGGGTTTGTTGTGCGGAGGTGCCAAACAGGCTGATGGCGCCTGAGCCCAGGCCTTGCATGGCAAAGGCAAAGTCGGCCAAGCCATGGTGCCAAGCCAGCTCTTCGCGCAGCAAGCAGATGGCGCGGGTGTCGATGGTGGCTTGGGCGCCGCCAAACGCGGTACCTGCCACGGCATGGCCCAACCACTGGCCCTGACCCAAGGCCTTCACCCAGTGGCGGCACTGGGCGTCCACGTCGTCGCCGTGCGCGGCTTGGCTGTCGATGTGGCTGTGACACCAAGCTTGCAAGTCGCGCTTGAGGTGGCGGTGCGCGTCGTCAAAGAAAGGCCAGTCGAGTTCGGCGGGCCATGAACGCGCCACAGGAAAGGTGTCTGCCATGCTCAGTCTCCTTGAAAGACAGGCGTTTGCTTGGCCACAAAGGCGTGGTAGGCCCGGTGGAAGTCGTTGGTCATCATGCAAATGGCTTGGGCTTGGGCTTCGGCTTCGATGGCTTCGTCGACGCCCATGTTCCATTCTTGTTGCAGCATCTTCTTCGTCATGGCATTGGCAAAGGTCGGGCCATGGGCCAGTTGATGGGCCATGTCTTGGGCTTGGGCCAACACCTCGTCGGGCGCGCACACACGGTTGTAAAAACCCCAACGTTCGGCCTCAAGGCCTGGCAAGCCGCGCCCGCTGTAGAGCAACTCAGAGGCGCGGCCTTGACCGATCACACGCGGCAGCAGGGCGCAAGCCCCCATGTCGCAGCCAGCCAAGCCCACTTTGTTGAACAAGAAATAGGTTTTGCTGCGCTCGGTGCCGTAGCGCAGGTCAGACGCCAAGGCCAACAGCGCACCAGCGCCCGCGCAAATGCCGTCGATGGCCGCCACGATGGGTTGCGGGCAAGCCCGCATGGCTTTGACCAGGTCGCCCGTCATGCGGGTGAAGGCCAGCAGGCCGGGCATGTCGAGTTGGGTGAGGGGGCCAATGATTTCGTGCACATCGCCGCCTGAGCAAAAGTTACCCCCCGAACCGGTGATGACCACCGCATGCACATCGTCGGCATAAGCCATGGCGCGAAACAGATCACGCAACTCGGCATACGACTCGAACGAGAGCGGGTTTTTACGCTCGGGTCGGTTCAGCGTGACGGTGGCCACACCGTCGTGCACGGCAAACAAAAAGTGTTCGGCTTGGTAGTTCGCCAACAGGTGGCGGTGACGTGGCAATTGGTGGGCTTGGCCGTTCAAGTAAGAGGTGCTCATGCGTGCTCCGAGGGCGGGTTGGACGGGTTGTGGTGGATGCTGGTTTTGAGGTGACCCAGCAAGTTGCTGAGTTGCTGCTGCTGGCGCTCTGACAAGCCGCTGAACAAGTCCACCACCCAGCCCTCGTGGGCCGAGGCCATGCGGGCGAAGGCTTTGTGGCCAGAAGGGGTGAGCAGCACGCGAAAGGAGCGGCGGTCTTTGGCCGCGATCTGGCGCTGCACCAGTTGTTCTTTTTCCAACTGGTCCACGATGACCGTGGTGTTGCCGCCACTGACCATCATGCGGCGTGACAGCTCGCCCATGGTCAGGCCTTCGGGGTGGCGTTCGAGTTGGGCCATCAAGTCAAAGCGCGAGAGCGAAATGTCAAACTGCTCGCGCAGCTGTTGGCGAATGCTGTCTTCCACCAAGGTGGTGCACGACAGCAGGCGCAGCCACAGGCGCAGCGAGGCGTGGTGGTCGTCGCGCGCGCGCAATTCGAGGTCTTCGGTTTCTGGGTGGGTCATCCTGCCAACTCCCCGCCATCGACGGCGATGGCTTGTCCATTGATGGCGCTGCTGCCGGGCCAACACACGCTCAGCACGGCGTGGGCCACTTCGTTGGGTTGCACCAAGCGTTGTTGTGGGTTGCGTTCGGCCAATGCTGCACGGGCCTCGTCGGGGGTCTTGCCCGTTTTCTGCACGATGTTGGCAATGGCGTCGGCCACGATGTCGGTCTCGGTGTAGCCGGGACAGATGGCGTTGACGGTGATGCCTTTGCGCGCCAACTCCAAGGCCAGTGAGCGGGTCAAACCAATCACGCCGTGCTTGGCGGCGCTGTAGGCACTGACATAGGCGTAGCCCTGCAAGCCAGCGGTGCTGACCACGTTGACGATGCGCCCCGGTGTGCCAGCGGCGGCGGCTTGCAACATGCTGGGCAGCGCGGCGTGTGTGCACAGGTAGGTGCCGGTGAGGTTGACGTTGAGCATCTGTTGCCACAACGCCAAATCGGTTTTGCCAAACGGCATGCTGGCGGCTTGGCCCGCGTTGTTGACCAGAATGTTCACGGGGCCCAGCGCTTGCACGCTCGCCGCCATGGCGCGCTCAATGGCGGCTGCATCGCTCACATCGGCGGCTTCGATGTGCACGCGCACGTTGGGGCCCAGCGTGCGGGCCAGCGCTTGCAGGCTGTCGGCGTTGCGCCCCATCAGGGTCAGGCTGGCACCGGCCTCGGCGAGTTGCTGGGCAATGGCGGCACCAATGCCGCGCGCTGCGCCAGTGACCACGGCGTGGCGTGCGTGAAGTGGGGAGGGGCTCATGGCGTGGTGTGCAGGGTGGAGGATGGACTTACTTGAGTGCTTGTGTGGCCGCGCGTTCGAAGTTGGCTTCGATTTGGCGCTTGGCCGATAGGTATTGCTTGGGCCAAGCCAGCGCGGGGTAGCCAATGCGGGCGGCTTCGGTCAGCGTCCAGGCGGGGTTGGCCAGGTGCGGGCGCGCCACAGCGCACAAGTCGGCACGACCGGCCGCGATGATGCTGTTGACGTGGTCGGCTTCGCTGATGGCGCCCACGGCGATGGTGGCGATGCCCGCTTCTTGTCGCACTTGGTCGGCAAACGGGGTTTGGAACATGCGGCCAAACACCGGCTTTTCTTGTTTGCTCACCTGGCCCGACGAGCAGTCGATCAGGTCAGCGCCTGCGGCTTTGAAGGCTTTGGCAATCAGCACGGCGTCGTCGGGGGTGATGCCGCCTTGCACCCAGTCATGGGCTGAGATGCGCACCGACATCGGCAGGTGGTCCGGCCACGCTGCACGCACCGCTGCAAACACTTCGAGCGGGTAGCGCAGGCGGTTGTCGAGCGAGCCACCGTAGTCGTCGTCGCGGTGGTTGGTCAGGGGGGAGATGAAGCTGGAGAGCAAATAGCCGTGCGCGCAGTGCAGCTCCAACCAATCAAAGCCGGCCCGTGCGGCACGCTGGGTGGCCGCCACAAAGTCGGCCTTGACGCGGTCCATGTCGGCGCGGGTCATGGCACGCGAGGTTTGGCTCACGCCTGGCACGTATTGCTGCGGCGAAGCACTCAGCAGTGGCCAGTTGGCTTCGGTGTCGTCGTCGCTCAGGGGTTGGTCAATGCCGTCCCAGGCGCGGCGGGTGGAGCCTTTGGCACCGGCGTGGCCAATTTGCGCGGCCATCTTGGCGTCGCTGTTGGCGTGTGCCCAAGCCACGATGCGTTGCCAGGCGTCGGCTTGGGCGTCGTTCCACAGGCCCGGGCAGCCGGGGGTGATGCGGGCGTCGGGGCTGGTGCAAATCATTTCGGCAAACACCATGGCCGCGCCGCCCATGGCGCGCGCGCCCAGGTGCACCAAGTGGTAGTCGCCCGCGATGCCGTCGACGGCCGAGTACTGCGCCATGGGCGAGACCACCACCCGGTTTTTGAGCGTGACCGAGCGCACGCTGTAAGGCGTGAACATGGGCGGCGTGGCTGGCAGCGCGGGGTTGTCTTGGGCGAACCAGTGTTCATAGCCGTCCAGCCAGGCCTTGTCGCGCAAACGCAAGTTCTCGTGGCTGATGCGCTGGCTGCGGGTGAGCATGGAGTACATGAACTGCTCGGGCTCCAGTTGGTCGCAGTAGCGTTCGCCACACACCTCGAACCAGGCCATGGCATTCCAGGCGGCGTTTTGAATTTTGAGGGTCTCGATGCGGCGTGCTTCTTGGTAGGCGGTCAACACATCGGTGATGTGGCTGGGGTCATCGCCGAGCAACTCAAACTGGCGGGTGAGTTCGATCGCATCTTCAATCGCCAGCTTGGTGCCCGAGCCAATGGCGAAGTGGGCGGTGTGCACCGCGTCGCCCATCAGCACCACGTGGGAGTTGTGCTGGTTTTTCAGCCACCATTGCTCGCACACCACGCGCTGAAAGTTGAGCCAGGCCGAGCCGCGCAGATGGCGCGCGTTGGTCATCAGTTTGGCGCCTTCCAGGGTGTCGGCAAACAACTTCTCGCAAAACGCAATCGAGGCTTCTTGGTCGGCTTTGTCGAGGCCGTGGGCCAGAAACACATGCTCTGGGCACTCGACGATGAAGGTGGTGGTGGTGTCGTCAAACTTGTAGATGTGGGCCTGGAACCAGCCGTGCTCGGTCTTTTGAAAATCAAAGGTGAAGGCGTCGTACAGGCGGTGCGTGCCCAGCCAGATGAAACGGTTGGGGCGCGTCACGATGTCGGGCTTGAAGGTGTCGGCGTAGCGGGTGCGGATGTTGGAGTTGATGCCGTCGCTGGCAATCACCAAGTCGGCATCGGGGAAGTCGAGGTCGGACTGCACATCGCAGTCAAACACCAGATTGACGCCAAGCTGCTCGCAGCGTGCCTGCAAGATGTTGAGCAATTTCTTGCGACCAATGCCCACAAAGCCGTGGCCACCTGAGCGGATGCGCCGCCCTTTGAACAACAACTCAATGTCGTCCCAATGGTTGAAGGCTTCTTGAATTTGGTCGGCTGTTTCGCGGTCCCAGGCGCGCATGTTGTCCATGGTGGCGTCTGAAAACACCACGCCCCAACCAAAGGTGTCATAGGGGCGGTTGCGCTCCACCACCGTGATGTCATGCGCCGGATTGCGCTGCTTCATCAGCAGGCCAAAGTACAGGCCAGCAGGCCCTCCACCGATACAGACAATTTTCATGAGCGCTCCAGAAATGTTTCGGACTTGTATATTTCAATATTGAAATAACTTTCTCCGAAATCAGAGCGGCTGTCAAGCCCCCAGGGTTTGACGGGCTGAAAGAAGGGGGTCAGCGCTTGACAAAGCGCAGGGTGAAGCGGTCGCTTTCGCCAATGGCTTCGTACTTGGAACGGTCTTTGTCTTTCAAGCGGTAGCCCGGTGGCAAGGTCCACACGCCCTCGGGGTGGTCTTTGGTGTCTTTGGGGTTGGCATTGACCTCTGAGGTGGCCACGAGTTGAAAGCCCGCTTGTTCAATCAGGGCCACCGCCACGTCTTGGCGCACATAGCCAGATGTGATTTGCGCGTCTTGGGTCTGGTCGGTGCGACCTCGGTGGTCCACGATGCCGAGCACCCCACCGGGTTTCAAGGCCCGGTGAAACGCGCGCAACGACGCTTGCAACTCGTTGCGCTCGATCCAGTTGTGCAGGTTGCGAAAACTGATCACCACATCGGCGCTGCCATCGGGCGCGATGCGGTGCTTGTCGGCCCGAAAGGGGGTGACTTGCACTTGGTCATACAACCGGGCTTCGTCTTTGAGGCGTTGCAGGAGTTTGAGGTGGTCGGGGATGTACTGCGGCAGAGAGTCGTCGCGGTCTGCGGCAATGTAGTGGCCTTTGTCTTTGAGCCAAGGCGCCAAAATTTCCAGGTAATAGCCGCTGCTGCCAGGCAGCACCTCGATCACGGTGTGATGGGCTTGGATGCCAAAAAACGCCAGGGTCTCCGCCGGATGGCGGTAGGGGTCGCGCACCACGTTGCTGGGACTGCGGTGTGCCGCACTCAGCAAGGGACGAAAGGTGTCGGGTGAAACGGGTTGGGCCCACGCCACCTGGCAGACAACAGGGCAGACCAAGGCCCATGCGGCACAGGCGGTGAACAGGTGTTTGAAAATTCGTGTCATACATTCTCCGGGTGGGTGTGGAGCCTACACCAACCCAGAGAATCTGACGGCATCAACCCACGTAGACGGGCGCAGGTTCTGCGAAAAAACTCTCCAACACGTTGAACACGATGGACAGATTTTTTTCGTGCAAGCTCGAGTGCGCAATCCCTGGCATGACGACAAAGCGCTTGTCGGGGTTGGGCAGTTTTTCAAAGTAATTGAGCAAATCTTTGAAGCCGGCAATGCCATCGAACTGGCCGCGCATGATCATCACCGGCACTTGCATTTTGTCGGGCTGGCACACGGGCAAGTTGATAGACATGTCCACGTACGAGCCCGTGGGCACCGAGGTGTCGAGCTTGAGAATGGCTTGTGCGAATGCATTGACCACATCGGCATCGGCTGTCCCCGGATGGTCGCGGGTGAAGATGCTCTCGATCATGGCCTGGTCGATGCCACGGCGGGTGGTGCCCGACCATTCGCCAATGCGCTGACGACGCTTGGCCAGGGTGGGGCTGCCTTCGCCAGTCCACACAAAGGCGTCCAAGGCAATGCGGTTCACGCGCTCAGGAAAGCGTTCGGTGAACAAGGCGGCTTTCAAGGCGCCCGAGGACAGTCCATAGAGCATCAGCGGTTTGCCGCCGGTCTGCGCCATGATGTATTGGCTCACCGCCGCGAGGTCATCGGCGCCATTGCTGATGTCAAAGTTGATGTTGCGCGATTTGCTGGAGCGCCCATACCCCTCGTTGTCCAAGCACCAGGTGTCGTAGCCCAACTTGGCAAAGTGGTCCATGGTGGAGTATTGCGGTTTGCCGGGCACTTGCAGGTCAAACACAGGTGTGCCCGCCATGGAGGAGCCATGGACAAACAAGATCGTGCCTTTGCTGCTTTTGGCATTGTGGTGGGCTGCGTGCTTGCGCCAAATGAAGAGACGAATGGTGTCGCTCCCCACTTGGCGCGTGGCCCAGTGCTCAGAGCCAACCACACCAGCCGCTTGGGGCTTGGTCTTGGCTTGCGCCGAGGCGCTTGCCAAGCCTAGGCTTGAACTGGCGCCAACGGCCAAGAAAAGACGCCGGGTTGTGTCGGGTGTGGTCATGAGGATTGACGGTTCACGTAGCCATAGGCCAAGTTGGTCCGACCTTCGCCATGTTTTTCATAAATGGCTTTGTTGTAAGCGAACTTGTCGTGGATCAACTCGGCACGCTGTTCGGGCTTGTAGTTGTAAATGCGTGCATTGTTGTCACCAAAAATCGCGTTCTTGACCGGTCCGTCTGCGGCACCCAGTGGCGCATAGCCGTACTTGCGTTGAATCGCTTCTGGAATTTCAATGCGGCGCAAGGCCTCAATCTGCCACTGCGGTGCCCCAGTCCAAATGGCATCGGTTCCCCACACCACGTTGGACAAGCCCAGGCCCTTGATCAGTTGGCCCAGCATGACGGCCGCCAAACGGGGTTCGACCACAGTGGTTTGTGCAAACAATTGCCCCAAGTCGGCATAGACGTTTTTGACGCCGTACTTGGCGGGAATTTCGGCCAAGTCGGTGATCCAGTCGATGCGGCCGGTGCGCTCAAACTGGTCCCACGCATCCTCGGCGCGTCCACCGCCTGCGTAGCGGTACCCCCCGTGGTAAATCACAAAATTGAGCTGCGGCCAATCTTTGGCGGCTTTGGCCACGTCGTCAACGCGGCAGTATTTCAGCAAATGCGGGTACTGCTTTTCAACCGATGGCGGAAACAAGCCCTTGTGGATACACACATTTTTGAGCCCAGCTTTTTGGAACTTTTCGTAAGCGGGGTAGACCAACTTCTCATCGTCGAGCAACCAAGGGTGCTTGGACAGGTGTTTGTTGGTGTTGTCGCCAATGGTGTAGCCCTTCATGGAGTCGGGCTTGAGCACCTCGATGGCACGGTCTATGTCTTCCATCCAGCCGGGGTAGCCCGGTGTGAAGATGGCATGGGCAAATGCGCGCTTGCTCCCTGCAATGCCGTTGATGGCGGCGCGGTATTTGACCTTCATGTCGTTTGTCAAAAACCAATCACCGGGAACCTCTGACGGCGCACCGCTGATGCAGGCCACCTTGGTGTCGCTGTCCAAGTAAATTTCTTTGATGTAGTTGGCGAACTTGAGGTCTTCAATCGTTTGCTCTTCCACTTTGATGGCTGGGTTCCAGCCTGCTTTGCCGACGGCTTGGCGTTGCAGCAAGAACGATTGAATGCGTGTGTCGTCGCGTAAAAAGTGGGTGTGCATGTCCATGATGAACTGCCCCGATAACTTTTTAGACCGTTCATTGGCCATTTCTGGTGTGGCAGCTTCAGCCTCAGACACCCCAAAGATAGGTCCGTAGGTTTGGTTCATGGCCAAGAAGGCGGCAGCCATGCCGGAGGAGCTTTTGAAAAACTTTCGTCGGCTCTGTCCCAGGTGCTTGGCGAGTCGGTTGCCAATTTCTTTCACTCGGAATTCGTACTCTTTTTGCTTGGGTGTTTGTGGCGATGGCATGAACTCATCGCTGGACACACATTGCACCGGAATCGGGGAGGGGAACAGCGCCGACTCGGCGGGTTCCAGTTTTGACAGTTCTTCATCGCTCAGATAACCCATGTCAGTCTCCTAGTTTGAATGCCGCGTCGCGGCGGTTTGAAATATGCAGGGAACACACCGCTCAGTCCCATTCGAAAACGCTGGCTGCAATGAGCTTGTTCACGACTTGGGTGACCCCGGTCGTGGCGGCGGCAATGCTGTGGGCTTTTTCAATGTGGGCGGCTTCTTTCAAAGAACCCGTCAAGGTGGTGACGCCTTGTTCGGTGCGGACTTTGATGCCCACCCCTCTGACCGTGACGATGCCCTCGTACTCGTCCAAGGTGTTGTTGGGCGATCCCAGGTTCTTGCGCAGGCGCTCAGCCACCGTGGTGCTGATCTCCAAATCGGTCAACTCACGTGGCGGTTTGGCAGCGGCAACCCGGCTGGCGGGGCGGTTGGTCGACATCGATGGCGCCATTGGCAACTGGGCGTTTGTTTTTGGGGGCTTGCGCACCGCTTCGTCATGCCCCGACAGCTTGAGCATGAGATCCACAAGGTCACGCACCTCTTGGTCTGACAAGTCGGTGTAACCGCCTTTGGCGGCCATGGCCGTGTTGGGTATGCCAGCCAGGGCACTTTGGTACAAGGCGGGCCGACCCTTGGCTGCACGAGGTGCCCACGCAGCGGTGTCACTGACCCGCGGCGCTTGGCCTGCGCCGCCATCGTGGCACATGCTGCATTTCTCGCTGTAATTGGTTTGTGCCGATTTGGCATGGACCGATGGGTAAGCGCACCCACCCAAAACCACCACCCAAAGTGCAAGTAGAGGAAAACGCATCATGCGATCAAACGCTCATGTGCCAAGGTAGACCGGGGCGGGTTGCGAAAAATACCCTTCCAACAAGTGGTACACCAAGGCAAAGTTTTTGGAGCGGGTGCTGGTGTGTGCAATGCCGGGCATCACAACAAATTGTTTGTCTGGGTTGGGCAAGCGCTCAAAGAAAGCGGACAGGTCTTGAAAGCTGGCAATGCCGTCGTATTGCCCTCGCATGATCAAGGTGGGGACGTTGATTTTTTCAGGGTCACACACCGGCAAATTGGCCGACATGTCGATGTAGGTGCCGGTGGGCACCGACGAGTCCAAAGCCAACACCGCATCGGCGAAGGCTTCCACGATGGTCAAATCGCTGGTGCCCGGGTGGTCGCGCGTGAAGATGCTTCGAATCATGGTGCGGTCGATGGGGCGGCGGTTGTTGGCCAAATAAGCGGGCAGCCGTTTCTTGCGCTCGGCCAGCGTCGGGCTGCCTTCGCCAGTCCACACAAAGGCATCCAGTGCCAGGCGCGCCACACGTTCGGGGCGGCGTTGGGCAAACAGGGCTGCACGCAAGGCACCCGAGGAAGAACCATAGGTCAGCAAACGCTTGCCACCATTGACTTTCATGATGTACTCGCTCACCGCTTCCAGGTCATCGGCGCCGCACGAAATGTCTGCGTTGACAGCGCGTGTTTTGTCGGAGCGGCCATAGCCCTCGCAATCAAAGCACCAGGTGTCATACCCCAGGCGTGCAAACCAGTCCATCACCGAAGACTCGGGGCGACCCGGAATTTGCAAATCAAACACTGGCGTTGACGACACCGAGGAGCCGTGCACAAACAACAAGGTGCCCTTGGGGGATTTCAAGCCAGCGCCCAACACCGCCGGCTTTTGCCACATGAACAAACGCACCTCGTCCGAGCCCACACGCTTGACCGTCCAATGGGCCTTGCCCACGGGTTGAACAGGCTGAGCGCGCGGTGATTTGGGTGTTTGTGGCTCAGAGGCGCTGGTGGCTGGATCTGCCAGTAGCAAAGCACCCGACAAACCGGCGGTGCTGGAGAGGAGTTGGCGTCGCTGCATGGCTTACTTGGGCAGAGCCGCCAAACCTGCTTTGGCCACCACCTCGTCTTGCGAGCCGGTGCCGCCCGAGCAGCCAATGCCGCCAATGAGCTTGTCTGCTTCGACAATCGGCAAACCACCACGAGAGGCGATCACGTCGTCGAGCGTGGCCACGTAGGCATTGCTTTGGATGGCGATTTCCAAAATCTTGGTGTCGCGACGGAATTTGACCGCTGTTCTGGCTTTGTGCAGCGCAATGTCAATCGAGGCAATTTGACCGCCATCCATGCGTTTGAACGACACCAGGTGACCGCCCGAATCCATCACGGCGCAATTGATTTTCCAGTTGCGATTCTTGGCTTCGGTTACCGAGGCGTTGAGCATGGCTTCGGCTCTTGCCAAGCTGATGGCCGGACCGTAGGGAATGTCAAACGGCATTTTTTCGGGTACCACATCGCCTGGGTTGGCAGGCGCTTGTGCAGAGGCAAACACGGGCAAACAGACCCACAAGGCGAGGATCAAATTTTTGTGCAACATGGTGAGCTTTCCGATCGCCCAAGAAGTTAGGCGGCATCGGATAAAACCACATGCCGCCCGTTTCGAGATATAGGAATAACCCGTGACATCCAGCGCTTGCCAAGAACCGCGCGCTAAAAACAGTCGTCTAGGCGACTTTGTCGACATAAGGGCCACGTATCTGGGTGGATGGTTCTGTCCAGCGTGGAATGTGTGGGGGCAACAAAAAAGCCCCGTCGTGTGAACGGGGCTTGATGCATGGAGGGTTGGTGCCGGAGAGATGAATCGAACACCCGACCTTCTCATTACGAATGAGCTGCTCTACCGACTGAGCTACACCGGCAACCTGAGCCTGAATTATAGCCAGCCCGAGTGAGTGACTCAGCCTTGCAGGTGGTAACTGGTGATGCGATCGACCTCATGTTTGGAGCCCAAGACCACGCTCACACGTTCGTGCAGTTGGGTGGGCTTGACGTCCAAAATGCGCTGACGTCCGTTGGTGGCAGCACCGCCTGCTTGTTCGATCAACCAGCTCATGGGGTTGGCTTCGTACATCAGGCGCAGCTTGCCAGGTTTGTGGGGTTCGCGCTTGTCCCAGGGGTACATGAAGACACCGCCACGGGTCATGATGCGGTGCACATCGGCCACCATGGAGGCGATCCAGCGCATGTTGAAGTTCTTGCCACGTGGGCCTTCTTCGCCTTGCAAGCACTCGTCGATGTAGCGCTTCACGGGCTCGTCCCAGTGGCGCATATTGCTCATGTTGATGGCGAACTCTTTGGTGTCGGCGGGGATGCGCACATCTTCTTGTGTCAACACAAACGAGCCTTGTTCGCGGTCCAAGGTGAACATGGCCACGCCATCACCCACCGTGAGCACCAAGGTGGTTTGTGGGCCATAGACGCAATAACCCGCAGCCACTTGGGCTGTGCCGGGTTGCAAGAAGTCGTCTTCGCTGACGCCTTTGCTGGTGTCGGTTTTTTTCAGCACGCTGAAGATGGTGCCAATGCTCACGTTGACGTCGATGTTGCTGGAGCCGTCGAGCGGGTCAAACATCAGCAGGTATTCACCCTGGGGGTAGCGGTTGGGCACCACGTGGATGGTGTCCATTTCTTCGGAAGCCATGGCGGCCAGGTGGCCACCCCATTCGTTGGCTTCAATCAGCACATCGTTGGCGATGATGTCGAGCTTTTTTTGCACCTCGCCTTGCACGTTCTCGCTGCCAGCCGTGCCCAGCACATCGCCCAAAGCGCCTTTGTTGACGGCTTGGCTGATGCTTTTGCAAGCACGCGCCACGACCTCGAGCAGCAAACGCAACTCGGATGGGATATGGCCTTTGGCGCGTTGCTGTTCGACCAGGTAGCGGGTGAGTGAAATGCTCATGGTGTGTCTCTGAGGTAAGGTTGAAATTAGCTGAGGGCGCGGGTGATGACTTCGCGCACGTCGCGGCTCAAGTCTGACTTGGCGGCAATGCGGGTGAGGGCGACATGGGCAGCGCTGCGGTAAGGCTCGGCCAACTTGCTCCAGCGGTCCAAGGCGCGGGCCAAACGGGCGGCCACTTGGGGGTTGAAGGCGTCGAGCTCCAACACACGTTCGCTCCAGAACACGTAGCCTGCCGCATCGCTGCGGTGAAACGCCCCAGGGTTGGCATTGCAAAAGCTGAAGATCAGGCTGCGCGCACGGTTGGGGTTTTTGAGTGTGAAGTCGGGGTGCTGCATGAGCTGGCGCACCACGGGCAGCACGTTGCCACCTCGGTCGGGTGCGCTGGCTTGCAGTGCAAACCATTTGTCCATCACCAAGGCTTCGCGCGAGAACAGGCTGTAAAAGCGCTGCAAGGCAGGCGTGGCCAAGGCGTTGCCAGAAGTGACCAAGGCACTCAAGGCGTTGAAACGATCCGTCATGTTGTGGGCGTTGTCAAAGCACTTCAGCGCACGCTCGGGCCAGTGGGTGTCTGCCGTGTTGCGCGCATGCAGGCACACCATGTGCAGCGCCAGGCCGCTCAGGGCGCGTCGTCCGCTGGACACGGGGTCGGGTTGGTAGCTGCCGTTTTCACGGTGTGATTCAAAGGCCCAGGCCCAGTCGTCGTGCAGGGCTTGCGCGAGTTGTGCGCGCATGGCTTCGCGCACCGTGTGGATGCGCTGTGGGTCCACCACGTCGAGCTGTTCGGCGATGTAGGTTTCGGCGGGCAGGGTGAGCACAAGCTCTTTGAACGCGGCATCCATGTTGGGGTGGCGCAAGACCGTGCGCAAGGCGTCGAGCAAAGCTGCGTCGAGCACTTGGTTCGGCTCGCCCTCAGCCCGCACTGCGCTCAAGGCCGCCTGCATGTAAAGACGTTGCGCAGCTTCCCATTGGTTGAACGGGTCGCTGTCGTGGGCCAGCAGCGTCAGCAGTTGCGCGGGGCTGAAGTCCATTTCCAGCACGACCGGGGCGCTGAAGTCGCGCAGCAGCGACGGTACGGGGGCTTGGCCATCGGGGACGGACAGGTCGTGGAACTCGAAGCTTTGCGTGGCCTCTGTGAGCACCAACAACTGGCTCGCAAGCACCTCGCGACCCGTGTGGTCGAGCAAACCCATTTGCACGGGAATGACAAAGGGGTCTTTGTGCTCTTGGCCAGGGCTGGCGGCACAGCTTTGGCTGAGTGTGAGGGTGTAGCGCTGTGTGGTGGCGTCATAGCTACCCACGGCGTGAACACGGGGTGTGCCCGCTTGGGCGTACCAGCGTTTGAACTGGGGCAGGTACAGGGCCAAGGCGGTGCCCGGGTTGGCGTCGGCAATGGCTTGGGCAAAGTCGTCGCAGGTGACGGCTTGGCCGTCGTGGCGTTCAAAGTACAAGGCCATGCCTTTGGCAAAGCCTTCTTGGCCGGTATGGGCCAAGCCACCCACGGTGCCGCTGGCGGTGAGGGCGGGCGCGACCAAGGTTTGCATCATGCGCACGACCTCGGAGCCTTTTTCGTAAATCGTGACGGTGTAGAAGTTGTTGATTTCCACATAGCTGTCAGGCCGCACCGGGTGCGCCATGGGGCCGGCGTCTTCGGCAAACTGCACCGTGCGCAGCAAGCGCACGTCTTCGATGCGCTTGACAGCGCGTGCCGACTTGGCGGCGGCTTCGTCGCCTGCCAGCGCCTGGCTGGCCAGGTCTTGGCTGAACTCTTGGTCGCGGAACACCGTGAGGCCTTCTTTGAGCGAGAGTTGAAACCAGTCGCGGCAGGTGATGCGGTTGCCGGTCCAGTTGTGAAAGTACTCGTGGCCCACCACGCTTTCGATGTTGGCGTAGTCGGTGTCGGTGGCGGTGGCTGAGTTGGCCAGCACGAACTTGGTGTTGAAGATGTTGAGGCCCTTGTTCTCCATCGCGCCCATGTTGAAGTCGCTGGTGGCGACGATCATGAAGCGTTCCAAGTCGAGGCTCAGTCCAAAGCGGGCCTCGTCCCAGGCGATGCTGGCACGCAGCGAGTTCATGGCGTGTTCGGTTTTGTCCAAATCGCCGGAGCGCACATACACCTGCAACAGGTGCTCTTTGCCAGAGCGCGCCGTGACGCGTTGCTCACGACAGACCAACTGACCGGCCACCAAGGCAAACAAGTAGCAGGGTTTTTTGTGTGGGTCGACCCACTGTGCAAAGTGACGGCCGTCTTCCAAGGGGCCTTGGGCCAACAGGTTGCCATTGCTCAACAACACCGGGTAGGCTTTTTTGTCGGCGCGCAGGGTGACGCTGTAGCTCGACATCACATCAGGACGGTCCAAGAAGTAGGTGATGCGGCGAAAGCCCTCGGCCTCGCACTGGGTGAAGAAGGTGTCGTTGCTGACGAACAGGCCCATCAGCTTGGTGTTCTTGGCCGGCGCGCAGGTGGTGAAGATCTCCAGGTCGAACGGCGCGTCGCCTTCGGGCAGGTTTTCCAGCACCAGTTGGCTGGCATCCATCTTGAACGAGGTGCCCTGGCCGTTCACCAGCACGCGGGCCAGGTTCAACTCGTCGCCGTCCAGGCGCAGGGCCTGGGCCGGCACGTCCGGGTTGCGGCGCAGGCGCATGCGGTTCAGCACGCGGGTCTTGGCCGGGTCCAGGTCGAACGACAGATCGACGGTGTCGATCCAGAAGGCGGGCGCGGTGTAAGCCTCGCGGTGGATCACGGTGGCAGTGGCTTGGCCATCACGCAGGTGCATCATCGAGTTTCTCCAAAAAATTCGTTTTCAAAAGCTCGGTGTAATCGTTCACGGCGGCCAGCACATGCGGGCCGGCCAGTTCCTCCGGCCGGTGGCCGGTGCAGACGGCGACGGCTCGCATGCCGGCGCGGCGTGCCGCCTCAATGCCAAACGGCGCATCTTCGAACACGATGCAGCGCGCCGGGGCCACGCCCAGCCGTTCGGCCGCAGCCAGGAAAATGGCGGGTGTGGGTTTGCCGGTGAAGCCTTCGTCGCCCCGGGCAATGGCTTGCGGTGGCGGGTCCAGTTTCAGGTGGCCCAGCGCAAAGTTCACGTTGTGGATGTCGCCGGCCGTGCCCACGCCAATTTTCAGGCCCCGCTCGCGCGCCTGCGCCACAAACGCCTTGAAGCCGCGAACCTCGGCAAACACCGGGGCAAAGGCTTCGCGGTACAGCTGTTCCTTGGCGTGCACCAGGGCCCAGGCGGTGGCCTCGTCCAGCTCAGGCTGGCCTAGCAGTTCGCGCACACATTCCAGGCCATTGCGCCCGGTGGTGCGGCGCGTCATGTCCTGCTGGCTGATGGCCAGGCCCTGCTGGCGCACGAACGCCATCCAGCTTTGGGCGTGGTGC
>NZ_JAVLFP010000051.1:0-4273 GCF_046052825.1 Limnohabitans sp. | reverse complement strand
TGCTTGCGAGCTTTGGGATCAAATTTCATGATCAACATTTTCTCGGGCATGGTTTTCTTGTTTTTGCTGGTCGTGTAGAAGTGACCGGTGCCGGCTGTCGATTCCAGCTTGATTTTTTCGCGTCCGCCTTTGGATGCCATGATCGTTTCCTTAAATAGATTTAGTCAGTGGAGGGCAGAGCTTGTGTGCAGCTGCCCATCAAATCATCAAGCCTGACCGCGGGCGCGCAAATCGGCCAGCACAGAGTCAATGCCATTTTTGTCGATCAGGCGCAGAGCCGCGCTCGACACGCGCAGGCGCACCCAACGGTTTTCGGTCTCCACCCAGAAACGGCGGTATTGCAGGTTCGGCAAGAACCGGCGCTTGGTTTTGTTGTTGGCGTGGGAAACATTGTTCCCCGTCATCGGGCCTTTGCCCGTTACTTCACATACGCGTGCCATGTGGACACTCCATGATTTTCTAAACGGCAGCTCGTGGTCACGAGCGCCTCACCTCGCCAGAATGGGTGGCGGTAACCCGACATTTGTCGCTTGATCCGCATCTGTGGGATGCGGGCATGTTCAACAAAGCCTGAAATTATAGCGTTTTATCAAACGCCTTCTTGTTCTAAGAAGCGTTGGGCGTCCAGGGCGGCCATACAGCCTGTTCCCGCGCTGGTGATGGCTTGGCGGTACACGTGGTCTTGCACGTCGCCAGCCGCAAAGACACCGGGCACGCTGGTCATGGTGGCAAAGCCCTGCAAACCGCCTTGGGTGATGATGTAGCCGTCCTTCATGTTCAGCTGACCTTGAAAGATGTCGGTGTTGGGGTGGTGGCCAATCGCAATGAAGCAGCCTTGCAGTGTCAAGTCGCGTGTGCTGCCGTCTTGTGTGCTTTTCAGACGCACGCCGGTCACGCCTGAGGCGTCGCCCAGCACTTCGTCCAACGTGCTGTGGGTTTGCAGCACGATCTTGCCTGCGGCCACTTTGTCCATCAGCTTGTCGATCAAGATGGCCTCGGCTTTGAATTTGTCGCGGCGGTGGATCAGGTGCACCACGCTGGCAATGTTGGAGAGGTACAGCGCCTCCTCCACAGCGGTGTTGCCACCACCCACCACGCAAACGGGTTGCTCGCGGTAGAAAAAGCCGTCGCAGGTGGCGCAACCTGACACGCCACGGCCCATGAACGCCTCTTCAGAAGGCAGGCCCAGGTATTTGGCCGAAGCACCGGTGCAAATGATCAAGCTGTCGCAGGTGTAGACACCGCTGTCGCCCGTCAGCGTGAATGGGCGCTTGGAGAAGTCGACCGTGTGGACATGGTCAAACACGATCTGGGTGTTGAAGCGCTCCGCATGCTGCTGGAAGCGCTGCATCAGCTCGGGGCCTTGCACACCGTTCACATCGGCGGGCCAGTTGTCCACCTCAGTGGTGGTCATCAATTGACCGCCTTGGGCCATGCCCGTGATCAGCAAAGGCTTCAAATTGGCACGTGCTGCATACACGGCGGCGGTGTAGCCCGCAGGGCCAGAACCCAGAATCAAAACTTGGGCGTGTTGGGGGGTAGTCATCGGAACCACTCAATCGAAAGAGACAATAAGAGAATGATTGTAAGAACCCTGGCCGAGGCCCTCCCCACTGTGGGGCCGTCCCTCAGGTAAGCTCTCCCACCAGACATGACCTATTCGCTCAACACCCTCAACAACGACCGTCGCGCTTCCAGCGCAGATGGCGACCACAAACCCACCGGATTCAGGCGCTTTGCGCAAGAAATCGCGCTCACCGCCGGTTTTGTGTTCATGCTGTTTTGGTTGCTGGCACTGCTCACCCACTCGCCTTTGGATCCTGCATGGACCACCTCGGGCACAGGCAGCAGCGTGCGCAACTTTGGTGGCCGCTTGGGTGCCTGGTTGGGGGACATGAGCTTTTTCTTGCTGGGCTACTCGGCGTGGTGGTGCTACGCCGCCGCCTTGGTGGCTTGGTTGGCTGCGTTGGCCGATCGCTTGCGCGATGAAGACACCCCGCCAGTGGAAAACTTGGGCTGGCGCCACACCCGTTTTGCCTTTTGGGCTGGACTGGCCTTGCTGCTGATTTCGAGTGTGGGGTTGGAGTGGACCCGCTTGTACCGTTTTGAAGACCGTTTGCCCGGGCATGTCAGCGGTGGCGTGCTGGGTTACCTGGTGGGTCCGTTCAGCTTGAAGTGGCTGGGCTTCAATGGCTCGGGTTTGATCTTCATTGTGTTTGGTGTGGTGGGCGCGTCTTGGGTGTTTCGTTTTTCTTGGGCCCAAACGGCCGAGAACATGGGCGCCTGGATTGACGGTCGCATCGAGTCTTGGCGTGAACGCCGCGAGCGCGAACAAGACGTCGCCTACGGTTTGGCTGCCGCGCGCGAGCGCGAAGAGGTGGTGTTGGAAGAGCGTGTCGAGATAGAGGAGCACCATCCGGTGCCCGTGGTGATTGAGCCTGAAATGGTGGAAGTGCCCAAGAGCGCGCGCGTGGCCAAAGAGCGCCAAAAGCCCTTGTTCGCCGAAATGGTCGATTCGCGCCTGCCGCAAGTCGATTTGCTGGACGGCCCCTTGGTGCGCCAAGACACCGTGGCCCCCGAGACGCTGGAGATGACCAGCCGCATGATCGAGAAAAAGCTCAAAGACTTTGGTGTCGAAGTGCGGGTGGTGGCGGCGTCGCCGGGCCCCGTGATCACGCGCTACGAGATTGAGCCCGCCACCGGTGTCAAAGGTTCGCAAGTGATGAACCTGGCCAAAGACTTGGCGCGTTCTTTGTCGCTGGTGTCCATTCGTGTGGTCGAGACCATCCCCGGCAAAAACTACATGGCGCTGGAATTGCCCAACGCCAAACGCCAGTCGATTCGCCTGAGTGAAATCTTGGGCTCTGACGTTTACAACGAAGCCAAGTCCATGCTCACCATGGGCCTGGGCAAAGACATCATTGGCAACCCCGTCGTGGCCGATTTGGCCAAGATGCCCCACGTGCTGGTGGCTGGTACCACCGGCTCGGGCAAGTCGGTGGGCATCAACGCCATGATCTTGTCGCTGCTCTACAAAGCCGAAGCGCGTGATGTGCGCCTGTTGATGATCGACCCCAAGATGCTGGAGATGTCGGTCTACGAAGGCATTCCGCATTTGTTGGCACCGGTGGTCACCGACATGCGCCAAGCCGCACACGGCTTGAACTGGTGCGTGGGCGAAATGGAAAAGCGCTACAAGCTCATGAGCAAGCTGGGTGTGCGCAACTTGGCGGGCTACAACGCCAAGATCGACGAAGCCGCCGCACGCGAAGAGTTCATCTACAACCCCTTCAGCCTCACGCCCGAGCAGCCTGAGCCCTTGCAGCGTTTGCCGCACATCGTGGTGGTGATCGACGAATTGGCCGACCTGATGATGGTGGTGGGCAAGAAGATCGAAGAGCTGATTGCCCGCTTGGCGCAAAAGGCCCGTGCCGCTGGCATTCACCTGATCTTGGCCACCCAGCGCCCCAGCGTGGACGTGATCACAGGCCTCATCAAGGCCAACATCCCGACCCGCATTGCCTTTCAGGTCAGCAGCAAGATTGACAGCCGCACCATCCTTGACCAAATGGGCGCCGAAGCGCTGCTGGGCATGGGTGACATGCTCTACATGGCCAGTGGCACCGGGCTGCCCATTCGCGTGCACGGTGCTTTTGTGAGCGATGAAGAAGTCCACCGCGTGGTGAGCTACCTCAAGACCCAAGGCGAGCCCGACTACATCGAGGGCGTGCTCGAAGGCGGCACGGTCGATGGTGACGGCAATGCCAGCGGCCCCGATTTGTTTGGCGACGCGCCCGCAGAAAAAGACCCGATGTACGACCAAGCCGTCGAGGTGGTGTTGAAAAACCGCAAGGCCAGCATCTCGCTGGTGCAAAGGCACTTGAAGATTGGCTACAACCGCGCCGCGCGTTTGGTGGAAGACATGGAAAAAGCCAGCATGGTCAGCGACATGAGCAACAACGGCCAGCGCGAAATTTTGGTGCCCAGGCGTGATGAGTAGCGTCACACGTCCACCGCATGACAAAGCCTCACCTGTTCGCCATGAATAAGGCCCCATTTCATGTGTCACCCACACACACCCGTGGCCGCTTCATGCCTTGGACACACGCGATGGGGCATGCGGTGATGGGGTGGGCTTTGGCTGGGGCATTTGCGTGCGTTGGCGTGGCGCATGCCAACAGCCTGGACACCTTGGCTGCTTTTTTGAATACCACCCAAAGTGGACGCGCCGACTTTACCCAGGTGGTGACGTCTCCTGCCAGACCCGACCAAG
>NZ_JAVLFP010000050.1:0-15367 GCF_046052825.1 Limnohabitans sp. | reverse complement strand
AGGTGCACCGGCATGTGAGGCGCGTTGGCGATCAGGTTGCCAGCCGCATCGAACAGCGCGCAGGAAAAATCCAGCCGCTCCTTGATGTTCACCGAGTAGGCCGTGTTCTGCAGTTGCAGCCCCATCTGCTCCGCAATGTTCATGAACAGGTTGTTGAACACCTCCAGCAGCACGGGGTCCACCTGCGTGCCTGCGGCATAACGCACGCTGCGTGCCACATGACGGGTCAACACCAAGTGGTCCAGCGCACTCAAGCGCGCTTGCCAACCCGGCTCCACCACCGTGGTGGCATTTTTCTCGGCCACGATGGCCGGGCCCGTGACCACATCGCCCGCACGCAAGTCCTCGCGCACCACCAGCGCGGCGTCGTGCCAAGCCCCCTCGGCGTACATGCGCACCGTGTCGCGACGTGGCACCTCACGGGGGGGATGCACGGTGTGGCGCTGCTCGCTGGGGGCGTCGCCCGCCAGCAGCACTTCCACCGACACGGCCTCGACCACCAAGGCTTTGCCCGTCATCAAGAATGCAAAACGCTGGCGGTAAGCGGCTTCAAACGCAGCCACGATGTCGGGCAATTCGCCCATGGGCACACGCAAGGCCGAATCGCTGCCTTGGTAGCGCACATGCACGCTGCGCCGCACCGACACCGCACCTGCGGCACCTTGCTGCTGCAACAGTTCGGCTTGTGCTGCGGCCTGGAGCGAGGCCAAGGTCTGTTCGAGGATGTCCATGCTGGCGCTCACCAAGGGCAGTTCAATGGCCTGTTCACGGATCACGTTTTGATCGGCCAGTCCCATGCCATAGGCCGACAGCACACCCGCCAAGGGATGCACCAACACCCGGGTCATGCCCAAGGCATCGGCCACCAAGCACGCGTGCTGCCCGCCCGCGCCGCCAAAGCACTGCAAGGTGTAGCGCGTCACGTCATAGCCGCGTGCCACCGAAATTTTCTTGATGGCATTGGCCATCTGTTGCACCGCGATCTGCACAAAGCCTTCGGCCAAGGCTTCGGGCGTGCGCTGCATGTCGCGCGCCATGGCGTCAAACTGCTGCGCCACCACGGCATGGTCGAGTGGCTCGTTGGCCTGTGGGCCAAACACATGGGGAAAGTGCTTGGCTTGCACCTTGCCCAGCATCACGTTGGCGTCGGTCACGGTCAGTGGCCCACCACGTCGGTAGCTCGCAGGCCCCGGGTTGGCGCCCGCGCTTTGCGGCCCCACACGCAAACGTGCGCCATCAAAGCTCAAGATCGACCCACCGCCTGCAGCCACGGTGTGGATGCTCATCATGGGCGCGCGCATGCGCACCCCTGCCACCTGGGTTTCAAACTCGCGCTCAAACTCACCGGCGTAGTGCGAAACATCAGTCGAAGTGCCCCCCATGTCAAAGCCAATCACCTTCACGCCGTCGCCGGGTGCGTCTTCGGCCTGGGCCAACTCGGCTGTGCGTGCCATGCCCACGATGCCGCCCGCCGGTCCCGACAAGATGGCATCTTTGCCCTGGAACACATGGGCGTCGGTCAAGCCCCCCGAGGACTGCATGAAGAACAGTGACACGCCCGGCATCTCGGCGGCCACTTGGTCCACATAGCGACGCAAGATGGGTGACAAATACGCGTCCACCACCGTGGTGTCGCCCCGGCTGACGAACTTCATCATCGGGCTGGTGCCGTGCGAGGTGCTCACCTGGGTGAAGCCCAGCTCACGCGCCAGTTGGGCCGCCGCTTGTTCGTGTGCGGTGTACCGGTACCCGTGCATGAAGACCACCGCCACGCTGCGCAGACCCCGCGCAAATGCAGCCTGCAACTCGGCGCGCAAATGGGCGAGGTCCAAATCCTGCACCACCTCACCGTGGGCGCCCATGCGCTCGTGCGCTTCGATCACCTCTTGGTACAGCAACTCGGGCAACACAATGTGCCGGTCAAACAAACGCGGGCGGTTTTGGTAGGCAATGCGCAAGGCATCTTTGAACCCTTGGGTGGTCACCCACAGAGTGGGCTCGCCTTTGCGCTCCAACAAGGCATTGGTGGCCACGGTTGTCCCCATCTTCACGCAGGCCACTTGGTCGGACGAAATGACTTGACCTGGCTGCAAGCCCAACAAGTGGCGAATGCCCGCCACGGCGGCGTCGCGGTATTGCTCGGGGTTGTCAGACAACAGTTTGTGGGTCACCAAGCTGCCGTCGGGCCGCTTGGCCACGATGTCGGTGAAGGTGCCGCCTCGGTCAATCCAGAATTGCCATTTGTCAGGGGTAGGTGTCGCTTGCATGCAAGGATTTTGACATCCGCTGCGCTGTGTCATGGCGCTCACAGCGTTCGTTATAGTCAAGGCTTACTCTTTCACACATTCCGCCCAGGAGTTTTCATGCAACGTCGAAGCTTCCCAATCACCGCGCTCTCATTGGCCTTGTTCGCTGGCAGTGCCTTTGCCCAAACCAAATGGGACTTACCCGCCGCTTATGCCGCGACCAACTTCCACTCTGAGAACTTGATTCAATTCGCCAAAGACGTGGATGCCGCCACCGCAGGCAAACTCAAAATCACGGTGCACGCCAACGCGTCGCTGTTCAAAGCCAACGAAATCAAACGCGCCGTGCAAGGCGGCCAAGCGCAAATTGGCGAAGTGCTGTTGGTGAACTTTGAAAACGAAAACCCCATCTACGGCACCGACGGCATTCCGTTCTTGGCCAACAGCTACGCCGACTCCAAGCGCTTGTACGACGCGCAAAAACCGGTGCTTGACAAGCTGCTGGGCGCGCAAGGCATGAAGCTGTTGTTTGCGGTGGCTTGGCCGTCGCAAGGCATTTACACCAAGAAAGAAATCAACTCAGTGGCCGACCTGCGTGGCATCAAGTGGCGCGCCTACAGCCCCGCCACTGCCAAGATTGCCGAGCTGATTGGGGCGCAACCCGTCACCATCCAAGCGGCCGAGTTGTCGCAAGCCCTGGCCACCGGCGTGGTGGAAAGCTACATGAGCTCGGGCTCCACCGGTTACGACACCAAGACCTATGAGAGCTTGAAGTACTTCTACGACACCCAAGCTTGGTTGCCCAAGAACGCCGTGATCGTGAACAAGAAAGCCTTCGACGCACTCGACCCCTCCACCCAAGCGGCCTTGACCAAAACGGCTGCCGAAGCCGAAGCACGTGGCTGGAAAGTCAGTGCCGAGAAAGACGGTTTTTACAAAAAAGCTTTGACTGAAAAAGGCATGAAAGTGGTCACCCCCAGCGCCAAGCTGATGGACGACATGCGCCAAGTCGGCAGCATCATGCTGGCCGATTGGCAAAAGAAGGCGGGGCCTGATGGTGAAGCCATCATTGCCGCCTACGCCAAGTCGGCACCGGCTGCCCCCAAAGCTGGCAAAAAGTGATGCGTCGATTTCTCGACCGGCTCTACTTGGCAGCAGGGGCCCTGGGGGCCCTTTTCATTGCCTTGATTTGCGTCTTGATGGTGGCGCAAAGCATTCTGCGTGAGTTCAGTGTGCGCACCGGCGCGGTCAACGATGTGGTGTCTTGGTTTTGCGCCGCTGCGGCATTTTTTGCCATGGCCCACGCCTTCAAGCATGGCGACTTTGTGCGTGTGACTTTGTTGCTCGAAGCGGTGTCTGTGCCCTGGCGCAAGCGCTTGGAGCTTGCGGCCTTGTGCGTGGGTTCGGTCGCGGTGTCTTATTTGGCGTGGTGGGCTTGCAAGTTCACCTATGAGAGCTGGGAGTTCAACGACATCGCCCAGGGCCTGCTGCCCATCCCCATGTGGATTCCCCAACTGAGCTTTGCCATCGGCTCGGTGCTGTTGCTGATTGCTGTGCTCGATGAGTTGGTCTTGGTGCTGCGCGGCCAAACCCCCACCTATGTGCGCGAGGTCCAAGAGCGACACGCACGCGGTGACTTTTCTTCCGACGTCTAAGCCCCAAGGTTCTATGGAAATTCTTCTCGTCGGCGGCTTGTTGCTGTTCATCATGTTCCTGCTGCTCTCGGGCGGGGTGTGGATTGCCATGACCTTGGCCATTTGCGGCTGGGTGGGTCAGGCGTTCTTTACCGACACGCAACCAGGCAAAAACCTGTTCAGCGCGTTTTGGGAAAGCAATGCCAGCTGGGAGCTGGCCGCATTGCCGCTGTTCATTTGGATGGGCGAAATTTTGTTTCGCACCAAGCTGAGTGAAGAGATGTTTGAAGGCCTGCGCCCCTGGCTCAACCGGGTGCCGGGTCGCTTGATGCACACCACCATTTTGGGCTGTGGCATTTTTGGATCGGTGTCTGGCTCTTCGGCAGCAACCTGCGCCACCATCAGCAAAGTGGCCTTGCCCGAGTTGATGAAACGCGGCTACAGCGAGAAACTGGCCTTGGGTTCATTGGCCACGGCTGGCACCTTGGGTATTTTGATTCCACCCTCCATCACCATGGTGGTGTACGCGGTGGCGGCTGACGCGTCGATCATTCGCATTTTCTTGGCCGGCTTTTTGCCGGGGCTGCTGTTGATGGCGTTGTTCAGCGGCTACATCATGTGGTGGAGCTTGCGCCACCCCGACCAGGTGCCCCCACCCGATGCACCGACCACCTTCTGGGAAAAAATCAAACTCTCGCGCAGCCTCATTCCGTGTGGTGCCTTGATTGTGTTTGTCTGTTGGGTGCTGATTGCGGGCTACGCCACGGCCACCGAATGCGCCGCCTATGGCGTGGTGGGCTCGCTGGGTTTGGCCGCCTGGAGCCGCAGCCTGACTTGGAACAACTTCTGCGAAGGCCTGATGGGCACCACCCGATCGAGCTGCATGATCATGTTCATCTTGGCCGGTGCGGCGTTTCTCACCAAGACCATGGCCTTCACCGGCATTCCGCGCGAGCTGGCTGAGTGGGTCAATGGCATGCACCTGTCACCGTTGGCCTTGATCGCGGTGTTGACCGTGGTCTACTTGATTTTGGGCACCGCGCTCGACGGCATCAGCATGATCGTGCTCACCAGCGCGGTGGTGTTGCCCATGATTCAAAAAGCAGGCTTTGACTTGGTGTGGTTTGGCATTTTCATCGTGCTGTTGGTTGAAATTGCCGAGGTCACCCCGCCCGTGGGGTTCAACCTGTTTGTGTTGCAAAACATGACCGGCAAAGACAGCAACACCATTGCCAAAGCGGCGATTCCGTTCTTTGGCTGCTTGGTGGTCTGCATTGTGTTGATCACGGTGTTCCCGCAAATCGTCACGTACCTGCCAGATGCAGTGATGGGCGTGGACAAGTAAGCAAGTCGTCGCGCCAAAACTCGGCGGCGTTCAAGTACCCGTCCCACACACAGCCGTTGCAGCCTCGCCCACAGCACGTGGTCGGCTCTGGCGGTGGGGGGCGCATGTCCAACTGGTGCTGCGCCACCAACACAAGGCCCACGGCAAACATGGCACGGGCCTCGGTGGCGTCGCGCAAGGGCATGTATTTCAAACGCTCAAAAGGCATGCCGAAATCTTAACCGCCGCCCCGCTGCATATACAGATCAAAGCGGCGCATGAAGGTGTAGCGCTGAGCGGCGTCGCACGCGCTGAAGTCAAACTGCACCAGCAAACGTGGAATGCGCGCCAGTGCAATCACACGCGGTGCCCCCACCGACCAGCGCACGTGCAAGCGGGCGACGTCCGACGCGGTGGGCCCCAAGTCAATGCGCACGCTTTGCCCCTCACGTTGCCATGCGTGCGCGCCAATGGCGGCAGGCAACCAACCCAGCCATTCGGCTTCGGTGCAGCCCATTTCGCGGGCAAACGATGCGTCGTAATGCGATTGCACAGCAGTGAAAGTAGGGGCGCAGCGCGGTGCGAGAGGGGAATGTCAACCGCCTGCGATGGGCGGCCAAATGGCCAGCACATCGCCTTCGACCAAGGTGGTGGTCCAGCGTTTTTCGGGTTCGATGTAGCGGCCATTCACCAGCACCAGGTGCACCAGCTTCGGGGGCATGCCAAAGGGTTCGATGATTTGGGCAATGGTGGCGTCAGGTGCCACCTCCAGCTGCATCAGGTTGTCACGCCGCACAGCGGGCGGCAGGTAGTCGGTGAGCGTGGCGAAAAGCTTGAAGGTGATCTGCATGCCGCGAGACTCTACACGCACCCCTCAACGGCGGCGGTGATCCGCAGCCCCCGACCATTGGCCTTGGCCCTGCGCACAGGCCAAGTAGGCGTCCATCAGACGCGTGGGGTCTTGCTGGAGCTTGTCTTTCCAAGGGCCCAATCGCACCTGGCCCTCGACCAAGCCACGCATCACGCCCACATGCTCGGTCCAGCCCACGCTGTTGCAGCCCACCAGCACATCGTCTTTGAACTGCAAGCTCAGGTGACGACCGTCGGCGGTGAGTTCGGCGTGTTCGCCGCCTGGCACGCCTTGCCAGTTGCCAAAGCTCGCCGAGATCAGCCCCAGGGTGTCGAGCACGTTGATTTGCGTGACGCCTTTGAGGGCTGCGTGCTGGCCCACCATGTTCAAAGCAGCCACACGCGCTTGCTCAGCGGCATTGGGCTGGATGGCACTGACGATGGTGGTGCCACTGACCTTGTCGAACGCTTCGGCGCAGTCGCCCGCAGCGTAGATGCCCGGCACATTGGTTTGCAAATGCTCGTCGGTCAACACCCCTTGCAAGCAGGTGATGCCACTGTTTTTGAGAAAGTCGATGCAGG
Organism: Limnohabitans sp.; assembly: GCF_046052825.1. Lineage (GTDB taxonomy): Bacteria > Pseudomonadota > Gammaproteobacteria > Burkholderiales > Burkholderiaceae_C > Limnohabitans. The sequence goes on along the minus strand of NZ_JAVLFP010000050.1, from coordinate 8,732 downwards.
GCTTCACGCCGGTGGCGCTGATCACCAAATCAGCGGCAATTTTGTCGCCCGTGGACAAGCGCACTTGCAGGTGCGCATCGGTGGTGTCGTGCGCGCCACCCGTGGGCACAATGGCCTCGACCTTGGCACCTGTGAACACGTGCACACCCTTGGCCTCGCACCAGTCGCGGATCATGCCGCCGGCCACCGGGCCCATCATGCGCGGCACCATGCGGTCGCCCATTTCCACCACACTCAAATTCACACCGCGTGCGGCCAAGGCTTCCATGATGATGCAGCCAATGAAGCCCGCGCCCATTTGCAACACGCGTGCGCCGGGTTGAGCCAAGGCCATGATGGCCCGGGCATCCTCCAGCGTCCAGCACGGGTGCACGCCCGCGCTGTCGATGCCTGGAATGGGTGGGCGCACCGGGCGTGACCCGGTGGCAATCAGCAAGGTGTCAAAGCCCAAGCGGCTGCCGTTGTCGAGCACCACTTGGCGTGCAGCCACATCCACCGATTCCGCGCGGGCCGTGACTTGCGTCACGTTCAAGTGCTTGAAATGGTCGGCCGTTTTGCGCAGATAGGTGCCACGCTCGTCGATGTTGCCGATCAGCAGGTACGGAATGGCCATGCGCGAGTACGGCGGCTCGGCCTCATCGCCCACCAGGGTGATGCGGTCGTGGGGCGCGTGCTTGCGGATGGTTTCTGCGGCAATCACGCCCGCTGGGCCAGCGCCAAGAATGACGTGATGGGTCATGACCTACCGCCTCAAAGTCCGAGGCGTTGTTTGGTGGCTTCGGTCGGACGACCGTCAGCGTCCCAACCACGCACGTCGTAGTACTTGGGCAGCATCTGCGGCAGCATGCTGACCTTGCCTTTGGCCGGGCCGGTCTTGGCCGCTTCGGTCAGCAAACGCTTGGGCAGGCTGTCGTCTTTGGAGGTGAAGCCTGCGGCGTTGTTGAACTCGCGCTCCATGTTCCAAATGCGCTCGCCAATTTTCTCCAGCTCTTCGGTGGTGTAGTCCTCGTTGCAGGCGGCTTGCATTTGCGGTGCCAAGTCGGCCAGTCCCCACGCAAAGGTGGTGAAGATGCACAGGCCCGACGAGTCAAATGCAGCGGTGGCGTCTTGGAAGGCTTTGACCAACTCGGGCTTGCCCTCGTGTTCCAGCGGATCGGTCTTGACGGGAATGCCCAACACTTCCGACGCGATGGTGTAGCCCCGCAAATGGCAGGCACCCCGGTTGGAGGTGGCATACGCTAAGCCGATGCCCTGGATGGCACGGCCGTCGTAGGCCGGGAACTCTTGGCCTTTGACACTCATGCTCAGGTCGGGGTGGCCGTATTTTTCGGTCAGGCGTTTGGAGCCTTGGCCGATCTCTTTGCCAAAGCCTCGGCCATTGACGGTTTCTTCAGCAAAGAAGGCCAGTGCTTGGGCGGATCCAAACTTGGCGTCGATGCCCAACTGCTCTTGGGTCAGCACGCCCATTTCGTACAACTCCATCACGGCGCCCACGGTGGCGCCAAAGCTGATGGGGTCAATGCCTTCTTCGTTGCACAACAGGTTGGCGTACTGCAAGGCCTCCAAGTCGTTCACACCGTTGGCTGCGCCCAAAGCCCAAGCAGCTTCGTATTCCAAGCCGCCGGACGCGCCCCAGTACTGGGGTTTGTTTTGGACCGTGAAGTGGGTCTCGTCCATCTTGCTGATACGCCCACACGCAATGGTGCAACCAAAGCAGGCCTGGTTGGTGACCAGGTGTTTTTTGCCATCGCTCTCGCGCGGCGTGGCCATGGCTTCGGCAGAAATGTCTTTGGCACCTTCAAACTGCACATCGCGGTGGTTGCGCGTCGGCAAGGCCCCCACTTCGTTGATCACGTTCATCAACACCTGGGTGCCATAGGCTGGCAGGCCTTGGCCTGTGACCGCGTTGTCGGCCAAGATTTTTTTCTTCTCGGCGGTGACCTTCATGAAGGCCTTGGGGTCACGCACATTGCCCACGCCGAGGGTGCCACGCACAGCCAGGGCCTTGAGGTTTTTGCTGCCCATCACAGCGCCCACACCCGAGCGGCCTGCCGCACGGTGCAAGTCGTTCACCACCGAGGCATACAGCACATGGTTCTCACCGGCTTTGCCGATGGACGACACACGCACCAGCGGGTCTTGCAAGGTCTTTTTGAGGTGGGCTTCGGTTTCCCACACGCTCTTGCCCCAGATGTCGGCGGCGTCCCGCAACTCGGCCACGCCGTCGTTGATGTACAGGTAAACCGGCGTGGGCGACTTGCCTTCGCAAATCACCATGTCCCAGCCCGCCATCTTGAGCTCAGCGCCAAAGTAGCCGCCCGAGTTCGAGCAGGCAATGGCACCCGTCAAGGGCCCTTTGGTGATGACGGTGTAGCGTCCACCGGTGGAGGCCATGGTGCCCGTCAGAGGACCGGTGGCCCAGATGAGCTTGTTGTCAGGCGACAGCGGGTCCACCTTGGGGTCGATTTCGCTGATCAGGTATTTGGAGCCCAAGCCACGCGAGCCCACGTAGTCGCGCGCCCATTGCATGTTCAGGGGCTCGCTCTTGACGGTGCCTGCGGTGAGGTTGATGCGGAGGATTTTTCCAGCCCAAGTCATGATGTGTTCTCCTGGTGTTGGCTCAAGCGGCAGACGCTTGGTTGCCCAATTTATTGGCCCACTGTTTCATCTTGTCGAGGCCGGTCCAGTTGGCGTCGACAAAGGTGATGGCAGCGGTGGGGCAGGCCGAAGCGCAAGCCGGGTCACCACCGCACAAATCGCACTTTTGCACTTTGCCGGTTTCTTGCACGTAGTTGATGGTGCCGAAAGGACAGGCAATGGTGCAGACTTTGCAGCCCACACAGGTGGTCTCATTGACCTCCATCGCACCCGTGGTTTTGTTTTGTGTGATGGCCTCCACAGGGCAGGCGTGCAAGCACCAAGCCTCGTCGCACTGGGTGCAGGTGTAGGGCACTTTTTTGCCGGTCTCGTGGAAGTCGAACACCTTGATGCGTGACTTGGCAGTGGCAAAGGTGCCGTAGTTCTCGAACGAACAAGCCATCTCGCACTGCAAGCAGCCGGTGCATTTGTCGGGGTTGATGTGCAAAATTTTTTGCATCTGTGTCTCCTGTGGCGGGGATGAGGTAACACCCCTTCTTGATGAATGGGTATGCACAGCATTTTGGGAAACCTAGGAAGCGCTTCTCCTAAGTGTTAACCCTTTAAACCTGCATCTTCGCCAAATAAAAAGCCTCTTGCGTGACCGCAAGAGGCTTGGAAGCACCGCAGGCCCAAGGCCTGCGATGGTGGGCTTCAAGCAGCGACTTTGTCGGCCGCTTCTTTGTACTCCGCGATCTGGTCAAAGTTGAGGTACTTGTAAATCTTGCTGCCATCGGCGTTGATCACGCCCATGTCGGCCAAGTACTCGGCTTGGGTGGGGATGCGGCCAATCTTGGATGCCACTGCCGACAACTCGGCAGAGCCCAAATACACCTGTGTGTTTTTGCCCAAACGGTTGGGGAAGTTACGCGTGCTGGTGGACATCACGGTCGCGCCCTCTTTCACCTGTGCTTGGTTGCCCATGCACAGCGAACAGCCTGGCATTTCCATGCGGGCCCCGGCGTTGCCAAAGATGCCGTAGTGGCCCTCTTCGGTCAACTGCTGGGCATCCATCTTGGTGGGCGGCGCCATCCACAGCTTGACGGGGATGTCACGCTTGCCTTCAAGCAACTTAGAGGCAGCACGGAAGTGGCCAATGTTGGTCATGCAAGAGCCAATGAACACTTCGTCAATCTTGGCACCTGCCACGTCAGACAAGGTCTTGGCATCATCCGGGTCGTTGGGGCAGCACACGATGGGCTCGACGATGTCGGCCAAGTCAATCTCAATCACTGCCGCGTATTCGGCACCTGCGTCGGGTTGCAACAGTTGGGGATTGGCCAACCAGGCTTCCATGGCTTGGATGCGGCGCGTGATGGTGCGCGCATCGGCATAGCCTTGGGCAATCATGTTCTTCAACAACACGATGTTGCTGTTGAGGTACTCGATCACAGGCTCTTTGTTCAGGTGCACCGTGCAACCGGCGGCAGAGCGCTCGGCAGAGGCGTCGGACAACTCAAACGCTTGCTCGACCTTCATGTCGGGCAGGCCTTCGATTTCCAAAATGCGGCCAGAGAAGATGTTCTTCTTGCCTTTCTTTTCCACCGTCAACAAACCTTGCTTGATGGCGTACAGCGGAATGGCATGCACCAAATCGCGCAGGGTCACACCAGGCTGCATCTTGCCTTTGAAGCGCACCAACACCGACTCCGGCATGTCCAGAGGCATCACGCCCGTGGCAGCGGCAAACGCCACCAAGCCCGAACCCGCAGGGAAGCTGATGCCGATGGGGAAACGTGTGTGGCTGTCGCCACCGGTGCCCACGGTGTCGGGCAACAACATGCGGTTGAGCCAGCTGTGGATGATGCCGTCACCGGGCTTCAAGCTGATGCCACCGCGGTTGCTGATGAACTCAGGCAGCTCGTGGTGCATCTTCACGTCCACGGGCTTGGGGTAGGCCGCGGTGTGGCAGAACGACTGCATCACCAAGTCAGAACTGAAGCCCAAGCAGGCCAAGTCTTTCAACTCGTCACGGGTCATGGGGCCGGTGGTGTCTTGTGAACCCACCGAGGTCATCTTGGGTTCGCAGTAAGTACCGGGCAACACGCCCTGGCCTTCTGGCAAACCGCAAGCGCGGCCCACCATTTTTTGCGCCAAGGTGAAACCCTTGACCTTGTTGGTCGGCACTTGGGGCAGACGGAACAGGGTGGAGGCAGGCAAGCCCAGCGCTTCGCGGGCTTTGGTGGTCAAGCCACGGCCCACGATCAAGGGGATACGGCCACCGGCACGCACTTCGTCAAACAACACATCGCTCTTGACGGTGAAGCTGGCAATCTCTTGGCCATCTTTGAAGGCCTTGCCTTCGTAAGGGCGCAACTCGATCACGTCACCCATGTTCATTTGCGACACATCAAGTTCGATCGGCAATGCGCCCGCATCTTCCATGGTGTTGTAAAAAATCGGCGCAATCTTGTTGCCCAAACACACACCACCGAAACGCTTGTTCGGCACAAATGGAATGTCTTCACCGGTGAACCACAGCACGCTGTTGGTGGCCGACTTGCGGCTTGAACCGGTACCCACCACGTCGCCCACGTAGGCCACCAGGTTGCCCTTGGCACGCAGGTCTTCGATGAATTTGACGGGACCGCGCTTGCCATCCTCTTCAGGGGTGATGCCATCGCGCTTGTTTTTCAACATCGCCAAAGCATGCAATGGAATGTCAGGGCGGCTCCAGGCATCGGGCGCGGGCGACAAGTCGTCGGTGTTGGTTTCGCCCGTGACTTTGAGCACGGTCAAGGTGATGCTGTGGGGCACTTCGGGGCGGCTGGTGAACCACTCGGCGTCGGCCCAGCTTTGCAACACAGACTTGGCGTTGGCATTGCCCTTGTCGGCTTTGTCTTTGACGTCGTGGAACTGGTCAAACATCAACAAGGTTTTCTTCAAGGCCTCAGCAGCCACACCACCGACTGCCGCGTCGTCGAGCAAGTCGATCAACGGGGTCAGGTTGTAGCCACCCAACATGGTGCCCAACAATTCGGTTGCTTTTTCGCGGCTGATCAGCGCACTTTTTTCAGTGCCATGGGCCACAGCGGCCAAGTAGCTGGCTTTGACCTTGGCAGCATCGTCCACACCGGCTGGCACACGGTGGGTGATGAGGTCAACCAAGGTGGCCTCTTCACCTTGGGGTGGGTTCTTCAGCAGCTCAATGAGCTCGCCGGTTTGCTTTGCCGTCAAAGGCAGCGGGGGGATGCCCAGCGCTTTGCGCTCGGCCACGTGGTCACGGTAGGCTTTCAACATGGTTTTCTCTCCGGTCTATCAAATCAAAAAAGTGAAGGGTTATTTCTTGGCCAAATTCGCGCCCGTGTTCAAGCCTTCCAGCAAGCTCACAGGCGGGGCCAATTTCATCGCTTGGGCCACGGCCATTTGGTCGGGGCTTTGGCATTCGTCGGCCATGCGCTGGCCGAGTTTGCTGTTCATCAACATCGACTTGTTGGACAACTGCAGCCACATCGCACCGGCTTGGGCGTCTTCCAAACGGATGGCGCCTGTGGCCGACACCACCGGGCGCATGTGGAACAGATGCTTGTTCATCTGCACATGAAAGTGGTCGGCGTTTTGCGTGTCTGGCGTCACATGCACCGCGTTGCCCAGCTCACACACCATGCGTCCGGTGTGCACTTGCTCGGCCACCGCCGTGCGGTCGGGGTCCAGGGGTGGCTCGCTGGCAAGCATGGGGGCGGGTGCGCTGGGGCGCTTGTAGGTGGCAACCGGCTTGGGCGCTGTTTGGGCCTTGGCTTGGGCTTTGTCTTTGGCTTTGTGGGTCTGCTCAGGCTTGGCCTTGGCCACAGGTTTGGGCTTGGCAGCGTCGTCGCTCGTTGCCGCCAGCAAGGTGGCCGGCACGAGTGCCAGCGACAGGGTGCTGGCAATGATCCAGTTACGCATGACCGTCTCCTTGTGAATCACCGAAGAATAGCCGCACCTCGTGCGGCAGGGGACGGCCAGTTGCATGGGCACGCTCGATCAGATGCCAAAAGAAGCGGTAGCTGGCACGGTCGTGCAAATGGCCCCGGTAGCTGATGGGTGCCCAGTGGGCAGCCACGGCGGCCAGCACCACCTCGCAGGCTTGGTCGATCTCAGCCGCATCAGGGGCCATGGCCTCCAGGATGGGGCGTATTTGCGCGGGATGAATGCTCCACATGCGGGTGAATCCCAGCTGCTGGGCCGCACGCTGGGCGGCGCTTCGCATGGCCTGGACGTCACTGAACTCGGTGACCACACAGTGCGAGGGCACTTTGCCGTGGGCATGGCAAGCGCTGGCAATCTCTAACTTGGCACGCAGCACCAAAGGATGGCTGAACTGCCCCTCAGAGCTCATGCCTGCCGCAGGAATTGCCCCACCGTGAGACGACACAAAATCCATCAAACCAAAACTCAGCGACTGCACCCGGGGGTGCGCCGCGATCTCAAAAGCACGGTGCACCGCAGCGGGCGACTCGATCAGCACCTGCAAAGGCAAGTGTGCGGCGCCGGCATTCACCAAAGCGCGCTCGGCACGCTCGATGTCGGCCACCGACTCCACCTTGGGCAGCATGATGTGGCGCAAGCGGTGCCCCGCTTTGCCCGCAATGTGGGCGATGTCGGCCTCAAAGCAGGCATGGTCGACCGGATGCACCCGCACCGCCACGCGTGCTTGGGGCGATGCGGCCAAGGCCAGTTCGGTCACCAAGGCGGCGTGTTCGGCTTCGCCGCCCACAGGGGCGCCGTCTTCGCAGTCCAAGGTGGCATCAAACACACAGGTGCCAAACTCTTGCGTCATCTCCGCTTGCAGCTGCAAGCTTTTGCGCATGCGCACCTCGACACCGCTGTAGTGATCGCACACGGGCAACGACACGCGAGACGCTTGCGCACCCAGCAACACGTCGCGCGGATGCGCGCCCCCGCCAACCTGGTGGGCGGTGGGGGCAGCGAGGCTCATGCGGATGGCTTCCTGTCGTGCTTGACTTGGGGCGGCTTACTTGATCAGGTGGGCCACGCCAGCTTGCTCGTCGGTCAGCTCTTTGAGCGTCTTGTCGATGCAGCTTTGGCTGAAAGCGTCGATGGCCAAGCCCTCGACCACTTGGTATTCGCCGTTGTCGCAGGTCACGGGGAAACCAAACATGACGTCTTTAGGAATGCCATACCAGCCTTGCGAAGGAATGCCCATGGTCACCCACTTGCCGTTGGTGCCCAAAGCCCAGTCGCGCATGTGGTCGATGGCGGCGTTGGCGGCCGATGCGGCCGACGACAAGCCACGCGCTTCGATGATGGCGGCACCGCGCTTGCCCACGGTGGGCAAGAACACGTTGGCGTTCCACTCTTGGTCGTTGATCATGTCTTTGACCGACTCGCCCTGGATGGTGGCAAAACGGTAGTCGGCGTACATCGTGGGCGAGTGGTTGCCCCACACGGTGAGCTTTTCGATGTCAGCAACGGCTTTGCCGGTCTTGGCGGCAATTTGGCTGGCCGCACGGTTGTGGTCCAGGCGCAGCATGGCGGTGAAGTTGCCAGGCTTCAAGTCAGGTGCGGCCTTCATGGCGATGTAGGCGTTGGTGTTGGCGGGGTTGCCCACCACCAGCACTTTGACGTCGCGCGACGCCACGGCATTCAAGGCCTTGCCTTGGGTTGTGAAAATGGCACCGTTGATGGCCAACAACTCAGCGCGCTCCATGCCTGGGCCGCGGGGGCGTGAGCCCACCAACAAAGCGTAATCGGTGTCTTTGAACGCGTTCATCGGGTCAGCATGGGCTTCCATGCCCACCAACAGGGGGAACGCGCAATCTTCGAGCTCCATCATCACGCCCTTGAGTGCTTTTTGGGCTTTCTCGTCAGGAATTTCCAGCAGTTGCAAGATCACGGGTTGGTCTTTGCCCAGCATTTCGCCCGAAGCGATGCGAAACAACAAGGCATAACCGATTTGGCCAGCTGCGCCGGTAACGGCAACGCGAACAGGCTTTTTGCTCATGGTGAAAACTCCAGTTAGGTGAGGGATGAAAAAAAGATGTCGACAAGTTTACCCTCGAAAACCCTCAAGGCACCTGTCTTATGTCTTATAGAAGATATGATCCGAGCTTGACAAAGACCTGACACCTTTCCTTTTGCACCCACCCATGGCC
>NZ_JAVLFP010000049.1:0-142585 GCF_046052825.1 Limnohabitans sp. | reverse complement strand
AATTGCTGGCGTGCCTTGAGCGCACTTTCCCAGCTGCCTTTGTCTCCAGCGGTCCAACCACTGGCGGTGTAACCGGCAACACCGGTACCCATCATGGGTGCTACGTCTGATTTTGGGGTGCCAGCCGTCTGAGGCTTTTCGCCGCACGCAGCGAGCACTGTGGCAGTGGCAATCAACAAGACTGTGCGTATCATGATTTGGCTCCGGTTGCGGCTGGAGCTGCACCGGGTGCAGCCGCAGCGGGTGCCTGACCTGCTTGTTTGGAGCCATAAGCGGTGCCCCAACCCCAAACTTCAGCGCCCTTGCCGCGCTGCAAGACGCGGGTGCGGAAGATGTCTGCCACCACGTCGCCATCACCTGCCAGCAAAGCCTTGGTAGAACACATCTCGGCGCACGCGGGCAGCTTGCCTTCGGCCAAACGGTTACGGCCGTATTTTTCAAACTCAGCTTCGCTGCCGTTTTCTTCTGGACCACCGGCACAGAAAGTGCACTTGTCCATCTTGCCACGCACACCGAAAGTGCCAGCACTTGGGAACTGTGGCGCACCGAATGGGCAGGCGTAAGAGCAGTAGCCGCAGCCAATGCAAACGTCTTTGTCGTGCAGCACCACACCTTCGTCGGTGCGATAAAAGCAGTTGACAGGGCACACAGCCATGCACGGTGCGTCTGAACAGTGCATGCACGCGACAGAGATGGATTTCTCGCCAGGCACGCCGTCATTGAGCGTGACCACGCGGCGGCGGTTGACGCCCCAGGGCACCTCGTGTTCGTTCTTGCAAGCGGTGACGCAGCCGTTACATTCGATGCAACGCTCGGCATCGCAGATGAATTTCATTCTTGCCATTGCCGTGTCCCCTTAAGCTTTTTCAAAGTTACAGACCGTTGTCTTGGTCTCTTGCATCATGGTCACGCTGTCGTAACCGTAGGTGGTGGCGGTGTTGACGGCTTCGCCACGCACAATGGGCGCGGCCCCTTTGGGGTAATGCGCCAGCATGTCGGCACCTTGCCAACGGCCCGAGAAGTGGAAAGGCATCCACACCGTGCCCGTGTCCACACGCTCGGTCACCATGGCTTGCACATTCAAGCGTGCGCCGGTGGGGCTGTGCAGCCACACGCGTTCGCCGTTGCGAATGCCGCGATCCGCCGCCGTCTTGGGATGCACCTCGACATAGGCCTCTTGCTGCAACTCGGCCAGCCAGGGGTTGGAACGGGTTTCTTCGCCGCCCCCTTCGTACTCGACCAAACGGCCCGAGGTGAGGATGAGCGGGAACTTCTCGTGCACCTTGTCGGCCACGTTTTTGTCTTGCACGGTTTTGTACAAGGTGGGCAGGCGCCAGAAGGCTTTCTTGTCGTCGTGCGTGGGGTACTTGGCCACCAGGTCAGGACGCGTGCCATACAAAGGCTCGCGGTGTTGCGGGATGGGGTCTGGGAAATTCCACACCACAGCGCGGGCCTTGGCGTTGCCAAACGGGTGGCAGCCATGGTTTTGCATGAACACGCGGATCATGCCGCCCGAGTTGTCGGTCTTCCAGTTCTTGCCCTCGGCCAAGGCTTTCTCGGCATCGGTGAGTTCGTCCCACCAGCCCAACTTCTTGAGCAACACGTGGTCCAGCTCGGGGTAGCCGGTGGTGATGTCGGCACCCAGCGAGTGCGACCCGTCTTCGGCCAACAGGTTTTTGCCTTCGCGCTCGACGCCGAAGTTGGCGCGGAAGTTACCGCCGCCGTCCATGACGTGTTTGGAGGTGTCGTACAAATTGGGAGAACCGGGATGCTTGAGCTCTGCGGTGCCCCAGCAGGGCCAAGGCAAGCCGAAGTAATCGCCCCCAAAGTCGTAACCCGTTTCTTTGTCTTTGCCGCCCTTGGACTTCAACGTCTTGACGTCAAACAAGTGCATGTTGCGCATGTGCGCTTTCAAGCGTTCTGGGCTTTGGCCGGTGTAGCCAATGGTCCAGACCGACTTGTTGATTTCACGCAAGATGTCTTCCACCATGGGCTCGTCCATGCCGTTGACTTGTTGCAGCTTGTAGTTCTTGACCAGCTCTTTGCCAAAGCCGAGTTTTTCGGCGAACTGGTACATGATCATGTGGTCGGAACGGCTCTCCCACAAGGGTTCAATGACTTTCTCACGCCACTGAATCGAGCGGTTCGAGGCTGTGCAAGATCCACTGGTTTCAAACTGCGTGGCTGCAGGCAGCAGGTATACCGCGCGGTTGGGGTTGAGGTCTTCGGCCTTGCCGGGCATGGCGGCCATGGCTGCCGTGGCGGAAGGGTAAGGATCGACCACCACCAACAAGTCAAGCTTGTCCATGGCGCGTTTCATGTCCAGACCGCGGGTCTGCGAGTTGGGCGCATGGCCCCAGTAGAAGACGCCGCGCAGGTTGCTGTCTTGGTCGATGAGTTCGTTCTTCTCCAGCACACCATCGATCCAGCGCGAGACGGTGATGCCGGGCTTGCTCATCATGGCGGGGCTGGCAAAGCGGCCCTTGATCCACTCAAAGTCCACACCCCAGGCTTTGGCAAAGTGTTTCCAAGCCCCCTCCACCAAGCCGTAGTAGCCGGGCAAGGAGTCGGGGTTCGGGCCCACATCGGTGGCGCCTTGCACGTTGTCGTGGCCGCGGAAGATGTTGGTGCCACCGCCCGATTTGCCCACGTTGCCCAAAGCCAATTGCAAGATGCACGAGGCCCGCACGATGGCGTTGCCGGTGGTGTGTTGGGTTTGACCCATGCACCACACGATGGTGCCGGGACGGTGCTCGTTCAACAGGGTGGCGATCTTGAGCAACTGGTCTGGCTTGACGCCGCAGACCTCTTCCACTTTGTCGGGCGACCATTTGGCCAGCACTTCTTCCTTGACCTTGTCCATGCCGAACACACGGTCGTTGATGTATTTCTTATCTTCCCAACCGTTCTTGAAGATGATGTGCAACAGGCCAAACAAAAACGCGATGTCCGAGCCCGAGCGGATGCGCACGTACTCGTCGGCCTTGGCCGCTGTGCGGGTGAAACGTGGGTCGACCACGATCATCTTGCAACCGTTTTCTTTGGCATGCAGCATGTGCAGCATGCTCACTGGGTGAGCTTCGGCGGCGTTGGAGCCGATGTACAGAGCGACCTTGCTGTTTTGCATGTCGTTGTACGAGTTGGTCATGGCGCCATAACCCCAGGTGTTGGCCACACCGGCCACCGTGGTGGAGTGGCAAATACGGGCCTGGTGGTCGCAGTTGTTGGAGCCCCAATAGCTCACAAACTTGCGCAGCAAATAAGCTTGTTCGTTGTTGTGTTTGGAGGAGCCAATCCAGTAGACCGAATCGGGGCCGCTGGCTTTGCGCAACTCCAGCAGCTTGGCGCTGATTTCGGTCAGCGCTGTGTCCCAGCTGATGCGCTCGTATTTGCCGTTGACCAGCTTCATGGGGTAGCGCAGGCGGAATTCACCATGACCGTGCTCACGCAGGGCCGCACCTTTGGCGCAATGTGCGCCCAAGTTGATGGGGGAGTCGAACACCGGTTCTTGGCGCACCCAGACACCGTTTTCCACCACGGCATCGACCGCACAGCCCACCGAGCAGTGGGTGCAGACCGTGCGTTTGACTTCAATCTTGCCGGTGCCGTTGCCTGCGGTGGCATTGGCTGCATCGGCTTTTTTCACCAAGCTGAGTTGGGTGGCGGCCAAGCCAACCCCCACGCCCAGGCCTGAACGGCGCAAGAAGCCACGACGGTCCAAAGTGGGCAAGGCTTGCGACAAACCGCGCTGCAGGCGATCCACCAAGCCAGAACTGCCAGACTGGGCAGCGTCAGATTTACGGGTCAGCAACATAGGGGTACTCCTGCGAATTCGGTGAGGGTCACTCAGACACGGGTGGTCTGGTAGTAGCGCTTGACGTGTTCGCTCAAGCTGTAACCGCCACCGTTTTCTGGCGCTGGCTTCAAAGCCGCAACCTCGGTGGGCAGGTTCACGCGGGGCAGTGCAGTGACTGCCGCAGCGGCAGCGCCTGCGGCTGCAGCGCCCATAAAGAATCCACGGCGCGACGCCTGGGTTTGTTCTTTTTTCATGTTGATCTCCTCGAGCCATCGTGGGTATGCACGACTTTGCATACTGTAAAGGGTCTAGAACCTTCGTAGGTCAGTAAAAACCTCAAGAGAGGCGTTATTTATAGTGATCGACAAAAAAGACCCATAACTTTTACTTATTTATTTGACGCGTATGGTCTACGCCAACAGGTCAAAGCCTTGGGTCTCCACGCTCACAAAGGCACGTGTGAGGCCCGCCAAGGCGGCATAAAAACGTGCCCGTGGGTTGGCCTGCAAAGCGTCGCTCAAAGCCAACACCCAGGTCTGGACATGGGCGGCAAAGAATTTGGCTTGCTGCGTCAAGTTAGAAACCGCCACATCGTCACCCGCCACCAAGAAGCGCATGACTTCCATCAGGTAAGACACATGGTCTTCGGTCTCCGACATGGTGGTCGTGTCGCGCGTGAGGCCTAAGGCGGCCAAGTCGTGACGCAACTGCACCAAGGGTTTTTCATTCAAAAAACCACTCAGGTAATGCGAGGCATAGACGTACACCTCAGGCTTGCCCACACCACCAAACAAGGCTTCGTGTTCGCGCGCAATGGCGGTGTCGTCCATTTCACGGGCGGTGCCCACCAAGATGCGCCAGGGTTCTTCTAAAAAGCCACCCGCGCTGGGCGCCTGCGTGGCTGCCACGCGCAACTGCGCCAGCAAGGCTGGCGTGGGCGGAGCATAAAACAACTCGGCGATCAAACCGTACAACTCCGCACGTGCGGTTTCTTCGTCCAGGGCCGTGGACAGGTGAGGCGGGGCTTGGGTCATCAGATTTTTTGCTCGTCACCCGAGCTGTAGATGTCAATCACACGGCAATCGCCGCACATTTTGAGACGCTCCAGCGCAGCGCCTTGGAACATGGAGTGCCCAGACAGTTTGGCCATCATGGCCTCGATGCCCTTGAGCGTGCCAAAGGCTTTGCCACAGCGCACGCAGCCGTAGGGCTGGGTTTCGTTGAGCACGCGCAGTTCTTTGCGTTGCGCGGTCAGCAACAAGCGCGGCACCAACTGCAATGCGTTTTCAGGACAGGTGGTGACACACAGGCCGCATTGCACGCAGTTCTTCTCGACAAAGCGCAGCTGGGGGGCTTGTTGGTTGTCTTGCAAGGCATTGGCCGGGCAAGCGCTGACGCAGCTCATGCACAAGGTGCAGCTGTCTTTGTTCACGTCCACCGAGCCAAACAATGCGCCATCGGCGGGCAGGCTCAAGGCCTCAGCGGCGGGGCTCGCTTTCAAAGCGGGTGCATGGTCCAACAAATGGTCGACCAGCAAACCCAAACTGCTGCGTTTGTCCGCCATCACCGCCATGGTGGCCAAGGGGATGCGGGCGCGCAGTCGCTGTTTGCCGGTACACAGGCGTTGCAATTCGGCGTCCAACGCCAGCGCCTGCGTGGCATGCAGCAGTTGCACCACGGGTTGGCCAGGCAAGGCGTAGCCCAAACCTTCGAGCAAGGCCTGGACCTGGTTCATTTGGGCTTGCAGGCCCTCGGCATATTGCGGCGCTTCTTCGCGGGTGACCAGCACCACAACTTGGGCAGCGCCATACGCCAGGGCCGTCAGCCACACGTCCAACCCCAAGCTGGCGGTGTGCCACAGCGAGACGGGGATCACATGCGCGGGCACGCCCTGGGCCAGCTGCAACTGGGCGGCACGGCCCATCTCCTGCACCAAGGCCAGACCCGCCTCTTGGCTGTGCAGCAGCAACACGGGGTCTTGGCCACCGGCCTGCAGGTAGGTGCTCAGCAGGGTTTTGAGTTTCACCCCCTGCTCAGGCGCACTCGGGTAGGCGTAGCTCAAGGCACCGGTCGGACACACCGTGGTGCAGGCACCGCAGCCTACGCACAGATTGGGATTGACCTTGATTTGTTGACGCGCGGGTTCAGAGCTGATCGCCTCGGCTGAGCAAATGTCCACACACGCTTGGCAGCCCACTTGCTCGTTGCGGCTGTGCGCACACAGCTTTTGTTTGTAGGCAAAAAAACGTGGTTTTTCAAACTCGCCCACCAACTCGCGCAAGCGCAGCAAGGTGGCCGCATCGGCCTGGCGGAAATAGCCTTGCGGCAAAGCGTGACGGCTGAAGGCGCTGTGGGCGCGCAAGTCGAGCACCAAATCAAAGTTGGCCGTTTCTGGCGCGGCCTCACGTTGGAAGTTGATGGCGCCCACCGCACCGCAGGCGGCAACGCAGTCGCGGTGAGACTGGCATTTGCTCAGGTCAATTTGGTAATCCAGCCCAATGGCTTGCTCAGGACAGGCCACCACACAGGCGTTGCAGCGGGTGCACATGTCCAAGTCGATCGGGTTGTTGCTGGACCACGTGAGTTGGAACGCACCCAACCAGCCGTCCACACGCAGCACCTGCCCGCCCAAGACGGGGTAACGGCGACTCTGCGCCCCGCCCGCCTCTCCAGGCCCTTGGGTGAACAGGGTGACGTTGAGCACGTCTGACAACAAGGCCGCCGCTTGCTCTGCGGCATCGATGTCGCCAATGATCAGCAAGCGCCCGGCACTCTTGAAGGTGACGGTGGGCACAGGCTCTGGATCTGGCAGGTGCGCCGCCGCCAAAAGCGCAGCGATTTTGGGCGTGGCGTCTTTGGCGTCGCGGCTCCAGCCCCCGGTTTCGCGGATGTTGACGAACTTGATGACCGAGGTTTTGGCTTGTGCTTGTGCAGCCAAGTCACCCAACAAGCGTTGCTCTTGCGTGCAGGCCACCACCACAGCGTCGGTGGTGCTTTGCACCGCGCTGATGAAAGCGCCCGCCTCACGCCGGCACAAGGCGGTGTGCAGTGTCAGCTCTTCATGCAGGCTTTGGCCCAGTGCCTTCTGGTCGAGGGGTTGGGTCCGGTTGCAGTCGCAAATCAGCGTGGTCATGCGTGGGGGTGTCGGTGGGTGAAATGGTTTGGGCAGGGGAGGACTGTGCCACGAGTTGAGAGGGCGCGTCTGTTGGCAGGTCAACCTCAAGGTTCGTCGCAGGTGTTTCAGTGTCTTCGTCAAACAAGTTCAAAAACTTGGCGCCATTCATTTGTTTCAACATGGCCAGGGGAATCGGGTCGGGCTGGCCGTAGTCGTCGATGTAGATGTCCATGCGGTCCATCACATTGAAGTGCGGGTCGGTGAACAGCTTTTTCAGGGCTGCGTTTTTGACGTCCGATGTGACCCCGTGCGCCATGTAGGGCGTGTAGTCAGACGTTGGCGTGAGCGACTGCACATCCTCCAAGGTAGGTGCTGGGGCTGGGGGCTTGGCCTCGGTGGCAGGTTCAGTCTGTGGCGACGGTGAGGTAGCGGCGTGGGTGACGTCTGTGGCGCCTTGGGGCAACCCGAGCGAACTGGCCGGCGTTGGCTCTGCCACCGTTTTGCCTTGGCGCACTTCGGCTTTCCGACGCGACCAACGGCCTAAAAATCCAGCAGGGGTGTCGTCATCCGCCATGCGCGCCTCCCTCGCCTGAGCCCGAACCCCCTCCCCGCCATTTGGTGGTGCTCACCGCTGCGGGGTTGCCAAAGCGGTCTTGCAAGGGTTTGAAGCTGTCGGGTCGTCTGCGGCGTTTGACCTCGGCCACCCAATGTTCTTCGGCAAATGCGGCCATCCAAGCCACCACCTCTTCGGGCGCGGCCAGAGGGTCAACGTTCTCTTGGGCATCCAACCAACGACCCGCATCGTGGTAACTCAGGCTCACCAGGGTGGGGACCGCCATCACCTCATCGCTCAAACCCGGTTCTTCCTCCATGCGCCACAACACAAACCAACAGGGCGCGGGTGTGGTGGCATTGAGGTAATAGCCTTCTGCATCGTCCCGAAACAATTCGACGGTGAAGCCCGGGTGCAGCCACAGCTGTTCATCCTCGGTGTGACGCACGCAGCGTGGCTCAGTGCCAAAGTGCTCGGCATGCGGCGTCACGTCGTGTCCCAGCACATCGTGCAACACCCAACGCCATGTCTGCCACCGGCTCATGGCGCCGGGCACGCGCTCTCGGCGCATGACCACGGCAACTTGTAGGCTGGGGCGAAAACTCATGCAGGCTCATTCCTGAACTTCAAGTGTCTTTGGAGATCTTGATGCTTGGAAATTTGGACGAAAAGTCTTTGGCTTTGGCCGCAATTTTCACGGCCACAAGGCGCGCCATCGCTTTGTAGATGCCTGCGACTTCCCCGTCTGGATCGGCCACCACTGTGGGTTTGCCGCTGTCGGCTTGCAAACGGATTTGCATGTCCAGCGGCAAAGCGCCGAGATAGTCCATGCCATATTGGGCAGCCATTTTTTTGCCGCCATCGGCACCAAAAATGTGTTCCATGTGGCCGCAGTTGCTGCACACATGAACCGCCATGTTCTCGACCAAGCCAAGGATGGGCACGCCCACCTTTTCGAACATCTTGATGCCTTTTTTGGCGTCCAGCAGCGCAATGTCTTGGGGGGTGGTGACGATCACCGCGCCGGTCATGGGCACGCGCTGGCTCAAGGTGAGTTGAATGTCGCCGGTGCCCGGCGGCATGTCGACGATCAGATAGTCCAGGTCTTTCCAGTTGGTTTGACGCAGCAACTGCTCCAGGGCCTGGGTGGCCATGGGGCCGCGCCAAATCATGGCTTCGTCTTGGTCCACCAAAAAGCCAATCGACATGACTTGCACGCCGTAGTTCTCCAGCGGGTCCATGGTTTTGCCGTCTTCGCTCTCAGGGCGTCCCTCAATGCCCATCATCATGGGCTGGCTGGGTCCGTAAATGTCGGCATCCAACAAACCCACTTGGGCACCTTCGGCGGCCAAGGCCAGCGCCAAATTGGCCGCCGTGGTGCTTTTGCCCACGCCGCCTTTGCCCGAGGCCACGGCGATGATGTTTTTCACCTGGGGCAGCAGTTGCACGCCGCGCTGAGCCGCATGGGCCACGATCTGGGTGGTGATGTTGACCGACACATTGCCCACACCTGGCACGCTCTTGGCGGCTGCAATCAAGGCCTTGCGCATGTCGGCAATTTGGCTCTTGGCGGGGTAGCCCAGCACCACATCAAAGGACACATCGTCGCCATGTATCTGTAGATTTTTGAGCGCCTTGGTGCTCACAAAATCTTGGCCCGTGTTGGGGTCGAGCACGGTTTGTAGGGCTGCGCTCAGCGCCTGCTCGGTCAATGCCATGGGGGAGATCTCCAAATATGAATGCGTCAGAGTCTAGCGAACTAAAATCAGTCTCCTTCCCCTAAGGTCTTCCTCTTCATGTCTCAGCGCCAGCTCTTCGTCACCACTGCCCTGCCCTACGCGAATGGCAACTTCCACATCGGCCACATCATGGAGTACATCCAGGCTGATATCTGGGTGCGGTTCCAGCGCATGCAGGAGCACCAGGTCGATTTCGTGGGTGCCGACGACACCCATGGCGCACCCATCATGATCGCGGCTGAAAAGGCCGGCATCACGCCACAGCAGTTTGTGGCCAACATTGCTGCGGGCCGCAAGCCCTACCTGAATGGTTTTCACATCGCCTTTGACAATTGGCACAGCACCGACGCACCCGAGAACCACGAACTGGCGCGCCAGATTTACCGCGACCTGCGCGACATCCCCGCGTCCCAAGGTGGCTCGCTGATTGAGCGGCGCACGATTGAGCAGTTCTTTGACCCTGAGAAGAACATGTTTTTGCCCGACCGCTTCATCAAAGGCGAGTGCCCCAAATGCCATGCCCACGACCAGTACGGTGACAACTGCGAGGTGTGTGGCGCGGTGTATGCCCCGACCGATTTGATCAACCCGTTCTCGGCCTTGTCGGGTGCCAAGCCTGAGTTGAAAAGCTCAGAGCATTTCTTCTTTCAATTGTCTGACCCACGCTGTGTGGAGTTTTTGCAAAAGTGGACCCAGGGCAACGATGAGAACGGCAAACCCCGACTGCAACCTGAAGTGGCCAACAAGGTCAAAGAGTGGTTCAGCGTGCGCACCAACCCCGATGGCTCCACCAGCGAAGGCCTAGGCGACTGGGACATCTCGCGCGATGCGCCCTACTTCGGCATCGAAATCCCGGATACGGCGATCAATGGGGCACCCGCCAAATACTTTTATGTCTGGCTTGACGCCCCCGTGGGCTACTTGGCTTCGTTGAAAAACTTGCTTGACCGACGTGGCGTCGACTACGAAGCCTACATGGCCAACCCCGCGCTGGAGCAACACCATTTCATTGGCAAAGACATCGTGACTTTTCACACCTTGTTTTGGCCTGCAATGCTCAAATTCAGTGGTCGCAAAGTGCCCGACAAAGTGCATGTGCATGGCTTTCTCACCGTCAACAACGGCGAGAAGATGAGCAAGAGCCGAGGCACGGGACTGGACCCGCTCAAGTACTTGAGCCTGGGCATGAACCCCGAGTGGCTGCGCTATTACTTGGCCACCAAACTGTCGGCCCGCAACGAAGACATTGACTTCAATGCTGAGGACTTCATGGCGCGCGTCAACAGCGACCTGATCGGTAAGTTTGTCAACATTGCCAGCCGTGCTGTTGGATTTGTTCACAAGCATTTCAATGGACAACTATCGGGGGCTGCACTTTGGGACTCCTTCAAAAATTCAAATGGAGCAGAAAGCGTTCAACTTCCATGCATGAATAACGCAATAAAAGCAGCTGATGAAATAGCAAACTGCTATGAAAACCGGGAGTTTTCGCGCGGTTTAAGAAAGGTAATGGAGTTGGCTGATGGCTTTAATCACTATTGGGATCTAAATAAACCCTGGGAACTGGCAAAGGGAGAGGACAAGGAAAAATTACATATTGTTTGTAGCGTTGCCGTCGAAGGCTTTAGGTTGCTTTCGCTCTACCTGAAACCCGTTTTGCCCAAACTTGCAGTGCAGGTTGAAGGTTTTCTGAACATAGCGCCGATGCAGTGGTCTGACGCAAATACCCGTATGAGCAGTCATACCATTGGGACCTATACCCACCTCATGCAACGCGTCACCCCCGAACAACTCGAAGCCTTGTTTGAGCCACCCGCCGTGGTGGAAGAAAAAGTCACCCCAGGCGGCGAAGAGATCGCCCCCACCATCTCCATCGACGACTTTGCCAAGATTGATCTGCGCATTGCACAGATCGTGAACTGCGAAGCCGTGGAAGGCAGCACCAAGTTGCTGCGCCTCACCCTCGATGTGGGCGAGGGCCAAACACGCAACGTCTTCAGCGGCATTGCCAGCATGTACAAGCCTGAAGACTTGGTGGGCAAACTCACGGTGATGGTGGCCAACCTGGCACCTCGCAAAATGAAATTTGGTGTGTCTGAAGGCATGGTGCTCGCGGCCAGCCACGCCGACGAAAAAGCCGAACCCGGCATCTTTGTGCTGCAACCTTGGCCTGGTGCCAAAGCCGGCATGCGTATCCATTAATTAGGTTCTGACCCCCATTAACTTTGATGGCTACTTTTCGCCCCAAGCTCATGGACGCCGTCGCGGGTTACAGCCGCGAACGTTTGATTCAAGATGTGGGTGCTGGGTTGACGGTGGGTGTGGTGGCTTTGCCGCTGGCCATGGCGTTTGCCATTGCGTCGGGGCTCAAGCCGGAAGCGGGTTTGTTCACCGCCATCATTGCGGGATTTTTGATCTCGGCCTTGGGCGGCAGCCGGGTTCAAATTGGTGGGCCAGCGGGGGCCTTCATCGTGATCGTGTACGGCATTTTGGAGCGCTATGGCTTGGCCAATTTGATGATCGCCACCGCCATGTCGGGGCTGATGTTGCTGGCCATGGGCGCTTTGCGTTTGGGCACCTTGATTCGCTTCATCCCGGTGGCGGTGGTGATTGGCTTTACCAACGGCATTGCGGTGCTGATCATGGTGTCGCAAGTCAAAGACTTTTTGGGCCTGCAGGTGGCCAGCGTGCCCGCCGATTTTCTGGGCGTTTTGACCACCTTGAGTGCCAACCTGCACACCGTGAAGGTGCAGGCGCTGGCACTGGCCAGCCTGTGCTTGGGCGTGTTGGTGGTGTGGCAGGTGCTATTGCCTCGCCTGCATGCGCACCACGCCGTGAGCAAAAAACTCTCCATCGTCCCAGGGTCTATCGTGGTGTTGGTGGGGGCGACGCTGACCAGCACTTGGCTGGGATTGGAGGTTGAAACCATTGCCTCACGCTTTGGCCCGATCCCCAATGCCTTGCCCGCCTTTCAACTGCCCACCTTCAGCTGGGAGACGGCCAAGTTTTTGCTGATCCCGGCCACAACCTTGGCCCTGCTGGGCTCGATCGAGTCGCTGCTGTGCGCCCGCATTGCAGACCAAATGATGGCCGACTCGCCCTACGGCGACCACCACGACGCCAACCAAGAATTGATGGCTCAAGGCATTGCCAACCTGGTGACACCCTTCTTTGGTGGCATGCCTGCCACTGGCACGATTGCACGCACCGTGACCAATGTGAAAAACGGTGGCAACAGCCCCGTCGCGGGCATGGTGCATGCCCTCACCTTGCTGGCCATCATGTGGTTGGCCGCCCCCTTGGCAGGCAGCGTGCCGCTGGCCGCGCTGTCGGCAATTTTGATGTTCGTGGCTTGGAACATGGGCGAGTGGCGTGAGTTTGTGCACCTGCGCCAATTCCGCATGCCTTACCGCGTCTCGCTGATCGCGGTGTTCTTACTCACAGTGATCGTGGATTTGACCGTGGCGGTTGAAGTGGGGCTGATGGCCGCGTGCTTGACCTTCATTTACCGCATCTCCAGCTTGACGCGCGCGGAGCAGGTGCAGGCACAGCACTTTCCGATGCTGGCTGGCCTTGAAGCCGAAGTGCAGGCCCACCG
Source organism: Limnohabitans sp. (assembly GCF_046052825.1). Classification (GTDB taxonomy): domain Bacteria; phylum Pseudomonadota; class Gammaproteobacteria; order Burkholderiales; family Burkholderiaceae_C; genus Limnohabitans. The sequence goes on along the minus strand of NZ_JAVLFP010000049.1, from coordinate 129,784 downwards.
CTTGTACGGTGCCTTGTTTTTTGGTGCCGTCAAATTGGTGGAAGCCATGCAAGACCCGTTGCCCCGTAGCGCGTTGGTGCTGGATTTGAAAAACCTGATCTACATCGACTCCTCCGGTGCCGACGCCTTGTTGGCCCTGGCACGGGGCTGTCATAAAAAACAAGTCCGCTTGATCGTGTGCGGCTTGGCCCACCAGCCCTTGGACATGGCACAGCGCAGCGGCTTGTTGGCCCTGGTGTCTCCGGCAGATTTGGCCCCCGACTTGGCCCAAGGCTTGGCACAGGCCACCGGTCGGTAAAATGACGGCAATTGAAGGAATTTGCTCCATGTCTATTTTTCAGCGCGCCCCCTACACCTCAGAAGCCACCCAGTTCATTGAGCAACTCAAGGCCCAAAAGCCCTTGCTTGAAGGGCAGCAACGCGACGGACGTGCCTTGCTGTGGGACAAGGCAGTTGACCGCGAAGCGCAGGCCGAGTTTGGCGCAGCACGCGTGGCACAAAAGCCCTACGTCTACCAAACCAAAGCCTGAGCCCTTGGCTAAGCGGTGCTGGTGTGAACCCCACTGAACCCACGCTGCCTGAGGCAGCCGATGCCCCTGCGGCGATGCCCCAGGTGGTCGACCACGTGGCGGTGGCCAAGCTGTATGGCGAACCGTTGTTCACCATGCCGCACGACCTGTACATCCCGCCCGATGCACTGGAAGTTTTCCTAGAGGCCTTCCAAGGGCCGCTGGATTTGCTGCTGTACCTCATCCGCAAACAAAACTTCAACATCCTCGACATTCCCATGGCGGCGCTCACGCGCCAGTACCTGAGCTATGTGGAAGAAATTCGCAGCCGCAACTTGGAGCTCGCTGCCGAGTACTTGCTGATGGCGGCCATGCTGATTGAAATCAAGTCACGCATGTTGCTGCCCCCCAAGAAGGTGGCGGAAGGCCAAGAGCCCGAAGACCCACGCGCCGAGCTGGTTCGTCGCCTGCTGGAATACGAGCAAATGAAACTGGCCGCAGCCAAACTCAACGAAGTGCCGCAGTTTGGTCGCGACTTTTTGCGCGCACAGGTCTACATCGAGCAATCGTTGCAACCGCGTTTTCCTGAAGTGCATGTGGTGGAGTTGCAGCAAGCCTGGGCCGACATTTTGAAGCGGGCCAAGCTGGTGCAGCACCACAAGATTTCACGCGAAGAGTTGTCGGTGCGCGAACACATGAGCATCGTGTTGCGTCGCCTTCAAGGGCAGCGTTTTGTTGAATTTGAAAAACTCTTCGATGCGAGCCAGGGCGTGCCCGTGCTGGTGGTGACCTTCATTGCCTTGCTCGAACTGGCCAAAGAAACCCTGATCGACATCACCCAAGCCGAGGCCTTTGCGCCCATTTACGTGCGCCTGGCCTACACCCCGAGTTGACGCTGCCCGCATGGGCGCTTCTTGCCGACACCCCCTATGCACATCATCCACACCATTGCCGACTTGCGTCGCACCTTGAAGCCCGCCACGCTGCGCGCCTTTGTGCCCACCATGGGCAACCTGCACGACGGACACCTGGAACTGATGCGCATGGCACGCCAAGGGGTGGATGCGCGTGCGGGTGGGCCGGGTGCCATGACGGTGGCCAGTATCTTTGTGAACCGCTTGCAGTTTGCGCCGCACGAGGACTTTGACAGCTACCCCCGCACCTTTGAACGCGACAGCGAACTGCTGGCCGCCAACGGTTGCGATGTGCTGTTTGCCCCCTCTGAGAAAGACCTGTACCCCGAACCTCAGGTGTTCAAGGTACACCCGCCAGCCGAGTTGGCCGACATTTTGGAGGGCGCTTTTCGCCCCGGTTTTTTTGTCGGCGTGAGCACCGTGGTGCACAAGTTGTTCAACTGCGTGCAACCCGACATCGCCCTCTTTGGCAAAAAAGACTACCAGCAGCTGATGGTGATTCGCCGCATGGTGCAGCAAATGGCCTTGCCCATCGACATCATCGGCGCTGAAACCCGCCGCGCGGCCAATGGCTTGGCACTGAGTTCACGCAACGGCTACCTGAGCGAGGCTGAATTGACCGAAGCCGTTCAGCTCTCACTCGCCCTCAAAGGCCTGGCGGCTGCGGTTAGAGACGGCAACGCCAAAGGAGTGCTCGATGTGGCTGCCGCCGAAGAGGCGGCCATGCAAGCGCTGCGCGCGCGCGATTGGGTGCCCGACTACCTGACGGTGCGCCGCCAGCACGACCTCTCGCCCATCACAGGCCCTTGTGATGACCCGTTGGTGGTGTTGGGTGCGGCCAAGTTGGGCAAGACGCGGTTGATTGATAACTTGGAGGTTTGAGGCGCCAGGTTAAGCGGCATTGGCCGATTGCAAAAGTGCGCGGCCAAGCAGCGCTGATGCATCTCCAGGTACGTGTGTTCGCTGTTACTCGCCTTTGGCGTCACGCCCCATCAACAGCGCCACAGCTTGCTGAGGGTTGATGTGGCCATCAAGCAAAGCCACCACGGCTTGTGCGATGGGCATTTCCACACCCACCGCCTGGGCCCGTTGCACCACCGTGCGGGCGCTGTACACACCCTCGGCCACATGGCCCAACGAGTCCACCGCTTGTTGCAAGCTCATGCCCTGGGCCAATGCCAAACCCACTTGGCGGTTGCGGCTCAAGTCGCCAGTGGCAGTGAGCACCAAGTCGCCCAGGCCCGACAGGCCCATGAAGGTTTCAGCTTTGGCGCCCAACGCCAAGCCAAGACGGGTGATTTCAGCCAAACCACGGGTGATCAAGGCCGCGCGGGCGTTGAGTCCCAACTGCAAGCCGTCGCACAAACCGGTGGCAATGGCCAACACGTTTTTCACGGCTCCCCCCACTTCCACGCCCACGATGTCGTCGTTGGCATAGACGCGCAGGTGGTGGTGGTGAAAGCCTTGCACCATGGCCTCGCGTGCATGCGCGTCGGCACTGGCTGCCACCAAAGCAGTGGGCATGCCACGGGCCACTTCTTGCGCAAAGCTGGGTCCACTCAAAGCCCCACCGCGTAAATCAGGCGCCACTTGGGCGCGAACTTCATGGGCCATGCAACCGACACCGTGGTCGGAGGCTTCAAACCCTTTGCACAACCAAGCAACCGGAACTTTGCTGCCCAGAATGGGGGCCAACTGCGTGAGCATGCCTCGCAAGCTGCGCATGGGAGAACCGATGACCACCAGGTCTTGTGCAGCCAACCAAGGGCCCAGCGCCTGAGAAGACACCTGCACCCCCTCGGTGAACGGCAAGCCCGGCAAGTAACGCGTGTTGAGGCGCTGGGCGGTCATCGACTGGGCCTGGGCTGCATCGCGCGCCCACAAGGTCACGTCATGGTCCCGCCCGGCATGGATGGCCAGGGCGGTGCCCCATGCACCTGCGCCCAAAACGGCGATTTTCATCGCGGCTGATTGGTGGAAAAGGGGTTAAAAAATTACTGCGCCGCAGCTTGTTGCTGCTCGTACATGGCTTGGAAGTTGATTTCTGCCAAATGCACAGGCGGAAAGCCTGCACGTTGAATCACATCGGCCACGTTACCGCGCAAGTAGGGGTAGACGATTTGCGGGCAGGCAATGCCCACCACGGCGCCCATTTGGTCTTCGGGCAGGTTGCGAATTTCAAAGATACCCGCTTGCTTGGCTTCCACCAAGAACACGGTTTTGTCTTGCAACTTGGTGGTCACCGTGGCGGTGACGGTGACTTCGACAATCCCGTCGGCCACTTGTTCCATGCCCACGCCCAGTTGGATATCTACCGAGGGCTGCTCTTGCAAGGTCAAGATGGCGGGCGAGTTGGGTTGCTCGAGCGACAGGTCTTTCAGGTAGACGCGCTGAATTTGGAACACGGGTGTGAGGTCGTCAGACATTTTTTTCCTTGTACAAAAAAGCCCGCGTCGGTGAGTACCGAAGCGGGCAACAAATCGGGATGGCGCAGATTATGTCAGCTCAAGATTGCAGCAAGGGGACCAAGCCGCCCTGGCTGTCGAGCGCGATCAAATCATCGCAACCGCCCACATGGGTCTCGCCAATGAAGATTTGTGGCACGGTGCGCCGGCCCGTCAGGTCCATCATGCGCATGCGCTCGTCAGGGTTGGTGTCCACGCGCACTTCTTCGATGTGCGCCACCCCTTTGGCTTGAAGAATTTGTTTGGCACGAACGCAGTAAGGGCAAACGGCGGTGGTGTACATCTTGACGGCTTGCATGGTGGGTCTTTCTTAAATGATCAAGCTTTGGTGACAGGAAGATTAGCTTCTTTCCAAGCTTTGAGTCCGCCTTGCAAGGAATGCACCTTCTCGTAGCCGAGTTTTTGAGCCACGGCTTGGGCACGTTTGGAGCGGGCGCCCGACGCGCACACCATGATGAGGGGCAGGCTCTTGTTTTTGGCCACAGCTGTCAAACGATTTTCCAACTGGTCGAGCGGCACATGCACAGCACCCGAGATGTGGCCCGCCGCAAACTCGTCGTCACCGCAGACATCGATGACCACGCCTTTTTCGCGGTTCATGCATTGCACGGCTTGGGTGGGTGACATGCCAGAGCCTGCTGCGTCTTGCACCACAGGCAGCAGCAAAAAGAAGCCGCTGCTCAGTGCAACAGCAATCAACATCCAGTTGTCGAGGATAAATTTCACGGGGGGTCCAGTTCAGGAGAAGTTGTTAGAAAAATCAGTGTCAGTCCAGCATTCTAAAATCAGCCCACTCCTTCAGCTGACTTTGTTTCAAAAACACCCATGTACAAACTCGTTTTAATCCGCCACGGCGAATCCACTTGGAACCTTGAAAACCGCTTCACCGGCTGGACCGATGTGGACTTGACGCCCACAGGCGTGGCCCAAGCGCAAAACGCAGGCCGCTTGCTCAAGGCCGAAGGCTTTCAGTTTGACGTGGCCTATACCAGCGTGCTCAAGCGCGCCATTCGCACGCTGTACCTGGCTTTGGACGAGATGGACTGCACTTGGCTGCCCGTGCTCAAGAGCTGGCGCCTCAACGAGCGCCACTACGGTGGCTTGCAAGGCTTGAACAAGGCCGATATGGCCAAGCAGTACGGCGAAGACCAGGTGCTGATCTGGCGCCGCAGCTACGACACCCCGCCGCCGGTGCTGGAAGCCACCGACCCGCGCAGCGAGCGCGGCGACCCACGTTACGCCAAGATTGCGCCTGAACAAGTGCCGCTGACCGAGTGTTTGAAGGACACCGTCGAGCGCGTGATGCCGTTCTGGAACGAATCCATGGCTCCTGCCATCAAGGCGGGCAAGCGCATTGTGGTGGCCGCACATGGCAACTCGATCCGCGCCTTGGTGAAGTACTTGGACAACATCTCCGACCAAGACATCGTGGGGTTGAACATCCCCAACGGCATTCCACTGGTGTATGAGCTCGACGAGAACCTCAAGCCCATCCGCCACTACTACCTGGGCGACGCCGAGGCCGCAGCCAAGGCGGCTGCCGCAGTGGCCTCACAGGGCAAGGGCTAATTACCTGGCAGACACCATGCGCCTGACAGGCGCGTTGTATATTGAGCCATTCACATCACGTCAACACGCAAGGGCACCATGGGCCAAAAACTCAAGATCGCAGGTTGGATCACCATCGGGGCATTGACCGGGGCACTGACCACCGTGTCACTGCAAACCACCGCACGCGCCAACATGGCACCATTGCCGTTGGAAGAGTTGCAGCAACTCGCAGCCGTCTTCAGCATGGTCAAGAGCGATTACGTGGAGCCGGTTGACGAGAAAAAACTCATCAACGATGCCATCACAGGCATGGTGGCCAGCCTGGACCCGCATTCTCAGTACTACGACAAAAAAACCTTCAAAGAATTCCGCGAAGGAACCACCGGTCGTTTTGTGGGCGTGGGCATCGAGATCACCCAAGAAGAGGGACTGGTCAAAGTGGTCTCGCCCATTGAAGGCTCCCCCGCTTTTCGCGCTGGCATGAAGTCTGGCGACATGATCACCAAAATTGACGACACCGCCGTCAAGGGTTTGTCGCTCAACGATGCGGTCAAACGCATGCGTGGCGAACCCGGCACGAAGGTGATGTTGACGATTTACCGCAAGGACGAAAACCGCACCTTCCCCGTCAGCATCGTGCGTGAAGAAATCAAAACCCAAAGTGTCAAAGGCAAATTGATAGAGCCCGGCATGGGCTGGATCCGCCTGAGCCAGTTCCAAGAGCGCTCGGTGGAAGATTTCACCAAGAAACTCGATGAAATTTACAAGCAAGACCCCAAGCTCAAAGGCTTGGTGCTTGACCTGCGCAACGACCCCGGTGGTTTGCTCGATGCTGCCGTGGCCGTGTCGGCCGTGTTCTTGCCCGACAACGTGACGGTGGTCTCGACCAACGGCCAAATGGCCGAAAGCAAATTTGCCTACAAAGCGGCACCCGAGTTCTACCGCAGCAGCAACGTTGACCCGATTGCCCGCTTGCATCAAACCACCAAAGGCTTTTACAAAAAAGTGCCGCTGGTGGTGTTGGTCAACGAGGGCTCCGCATCGGCCAGCGAGATCGTGGCGGGCGCTTTGCAAGACCACAAACGCGCGACCATCATGGGCAGCCAGACCTTTGGCAAAGGCTCGGTACAGACCGTGCGTCAGTTGGGCGCGGATACCGCCTTGAAGATCACCACCGCGCGTTACTACACGCCCAGCGGACGCTCTATTCAGGCCAAGGGCATCGTGCCTGACGTGCTGCTAGACGACACCGCAGAGGGCAGCCCGTATGCCGTGCTGCGCATGCGTGAAGCCGACCTGGACAAGCACCTGCAAAGTGGCCAAGGCAACGAAGCCACCAAAGAGCAAGAAAAAGAACGCGAGCGGGCTCGAGAAGAAGCCATCAAGCGCTTGGAAGAAGAGTCCAAAAAGCCCAACAGCGAGCGTCGCCCGCCCGAGTTTGGCAGCGACAAAGACTTCCAGTTGCAACAAGCCATCCTGCGTCTCAAAGGCCTGCCTGTCTTGGCCAGCAAGACACAAACCGAGCGTCCTGTCTCCGAAACCAAAGACAAGTGACGCACGGGTGAGCCTGCCGTGAACGACGACCAACTGCTGCGTTACTCGCGCCACATCCTGCTGGATGACTTGGGCGTGGAAGGCCAGCAGCGCTTGCTCGACAGCCATGCGTTGATCGTTGGTGCGGGTGGGCTGGGCTCTCCAGTGGCGATGTATCTGGCGGCATCGGGTGTGGGTCACATCACGATTGCCGACCATGACGTGGTGGACCTCACCAACTTGCAACGTCAAATCGCCCACACCACCGAGCGTATTGGCATGAGCAAGGTGGCCTCGGCCACCCAAGCCATGCAGGCCTTGAACCCCGAGGTGCGGGTGACCGCGTTGGCGCACAAACTCGACTCCGCCGAACTCGATGCTTTGGTCCCCACCGTGCAAGTGGTGGTGGACTGTTGCGACAACTTCCTCACCCGCCAAGCGGTCAACGCTGCCTGCGTGCAACACCGCGTCCCCCTGGTGTCTGGCGCGGCCATTCGCATGGACGCACAACTGGCGGTGTACGACGCGCGCGATGCCAAGTCGCCCTGCTATGCCTGCATCTTCCCGCCCGACCAGGCGCCAGAAGAAGTGCAGTGCGCCACCCTGGGTGTGCTCGCCCCTCTGGTGGGCGTGGTGGGTAGCTTGCAGGCCATGGAAGCCGTCAAGCTGCTGGCGGGTTTGGGTTCACGCCTGACCGGCCGATTGCAAATGCTCGACGGGCGCAGCCTGGAATGGAACGAGGTGCGCTTGCAGCGCAACCCGAGCTGCCCAGTGTGTGGCCAAGCCCATTGAATTGACGCGTCAAGGACAAGCGCCAAAACGCTTTCTGAACCAACGTGGCGGCAAGGCACGCGGATCGGCAAACAGGCCCCGCCGCTGATTTTGGGCCTGAATTTGCAAATCGTCATAGATGCCCGCCTGCTGCTGGTAGCTGTACGACCAAGCATGGCCTTGCGCCACCATCCATGCGCCCACGTCATGGCCTTGGCGTGACAACTGCGCGAGCAAGCGTCCATAGGTGTCGCGGTGGTGGCCCAGCACCTCCACCGTTTGACCCTGCAGCACACCGTGCAGCGCCATGCGCGACTGAGGCCCCCAGGTTTGGCAAATCTCAGGCGCATCAATGCCCAATAAGCGCACCTTGTGCACCTCGCCCCCATGCAAGGGCTGCACCCACACGGTGTCACCGTCGCTCACATGCGTGACCACACCAAGCCACGCGCGCTCCAGACCGGCCTGCACAGCGCTTGCACACAGACAAGCCGCCATCAGCGTGGCTCGTAACAACGGCAGGAGGTGGTTTTTGGGTCTTAGCATCACGTCGTATTGGAGTCGGCAGCGAACCCCAGGTTTGCCAGCGCCGCTCAAAGACATCGAGAGACGCCCACCCAAGGTGCCCGCGTTAGGATGGATCTATGCGCGAATTGAACCACTGGTTTCCGTTTTTAAACTGGCCCCGCCCCACGGCTGAACTTCTCAAAAGCGAAGCCTTTGCAGGTTTGAGCGTGGGCCTGATGGTCATTCCTCAAGGCGTGGCCTACGCGGCCTTGGCGGGCATGCCGCTGATCACAGGCATTTACGCCTCACTCATTCCCGCGCTGGTGGCGGTGTTGTTCAGCGCATCGAGCCGCTTGTCCGTCGGGCCCACGGCACTCACCAGTATTTTGGTGTCGGCATCACTCACCGGCATGGCCGAGCCAGGCAGCGCCGAGTGGGTCAACCTCACGGTGTGGTTGTCGCTGATGACGGGCTTGCTGCAAGTCGGCTTGGGGTTTGCACGTTTTGGGTGGTTGCTGAATTTGGTCAGCTCCCCCGTGTTGATGGCTTTCACGCAAGGGGCCGGCCTTTTGATCATTGCCTCGCAACTGCCAGCGCTGTTGGGCCTCACGCACGGCTGGTCGTCGCTCTGGCAACCGCAGCACATCGATGCAGCCAGCCTGTTGTTGGGTTTGGTGAGCTTGTTGGTACTGGTCTTGGCACGCCGCTGGCGCCCCACGTTTCCCACCGTGCTGGTGGTGGTTTTAGGGGCTGCGGCTGTGAGCGCTGGACTGGACTTGCAGGCCCAAGGCTCTGCGGTGGTGGGGGCTTTGCCGCAAGGTTTTCCAAGCCTGTTTTGGCCCAAGGTTGTCGATTGGGACACCTTCAAGCAGCTGGTGCTGCCCACCTTGGTGATCACCTTGGTGAGTTTTTTAGAAACGGCCTCAAGCGCCAAGGTCGACAACGACCGCAGTGGCAAACGTTGGGACCAAGACCAAGACCTGATCGGCCAAGGTTTGGGCAAAGTGGCTTCAGGGTTGTGTGGGGCCTTTCCCACCAGCTCCTCGTTCTCGCGCTCGGCCTTGAACCTGTATGCAGGCGCGCAGTCTGCGTGGGCCACGGTGTTGTCTGTCGGCGTGATTTTGCTGATCTTGCTGTGCTTCACCTGGGTGCTGCAACCCGTACCGCAATCGGTACTGGCGGCCATTGTGGTGGCGGCCGTGATGGGGTTGATCAAACCACGTGCCTTTGTGCAGCTCTACACCATCAACCGGGTCGAAGCCGCCACGGCGGTCGTCACCTTGGTGATCACCCTGCTGTCGGCCCCGCGCTTGTATTGGGGCGTGCTGGCGGGCATGCTGATGGGCTTGAGCCACTTTTTGCACACACGCTTGCACCCGCGCATCATCGAAGTGGGCTTGCACGCCGACGGCAGCTTGCGCGACCGCCATCTGTGGAAGCTACCTCCCTTGGCCCCTCAGCTCTTCGCCCTGCGCATGGACGCCGAACTGGACTTTGCAGCGGCCAGCTCACTTGAGCGCGCGGTGATGGAACACCTCAGCCAGCACGAAGTTCGCCACGTCTGCCTGTTTGCCCTGCCCATCAACCGCGTTGACGCCACCGGCGTGGAGAGCCTGGCCAAGCTAGAGGCCGTGCTTCACGAGCGACGCATCACCTTGCACATCAGTGGCATGAAGTTGCCCGTCGAAACCGTGTTGCGCCGAGCGGGCTGCTTGCAGCCCCACGCAGGCTTGCGCATGTACCGCACCGATGCCGAGGCGGTGCAACAACTGCGGCAGTTGGAGACATTGCCGGCGGACATGGGGTGGTGCATCTGAGGCCATGAAGGGGCCTGTGCACAGGCCCCAAACTTGGTCTGCTCAGGCGGTGACGATCCACCCCTCCAACGGGTCACAGGCCGGCAAGCCATAGTGCGGGTGCCCTGCTTCGTGCTGCACCTGCGCCCAAGCCGCTTGCACCATGCACAACACAGCGTCCAAGCTGTCGCCGGAGGCATCGTCCACCAAGGTGTCGTGTTGCGCGTGGGTGAGTTTGAGGCGCAGCCCCAGGCGGGTCTGCCCCAACTCCAGGGCTTGCAACAGTTGCTTGCGCGCAATCAAACGCTCAGGGGTTTGCTTGGCTTTGTCGTCGCTTTTGTAGCTGGTGTTGCCTATCAGCTCACGCGCCAGCAAGCCGGGGTAGGCCTCCAGAGCAATGCGTGTCCCAACAGAGAGGGGACTGGCAAGGGACGGCATGTGCACGCATGGCAAGTGCACGCCCGCTTGTAGGAGCAAAGGCACACCGGCGTGCAGCATGTAGGCCACAGGTGGGTTGACCCACTTCATGGAAGGGCTAGAACCTGCGGGCGTGTCTGTGGCGCGGTGGGCGAATTTGCCCCCCACGGGACGCGCATCGCAAAAGGCTTTGAAGGTGTCACGTATCTCGGCACGGCTCAGGGCGGCGTAGTGGTGCATACAGGCTTGCCAATCGGTGGGCCAGCCCAGGGTCTGCACCAGTTCGCGCGGCAGCCCAAATGGCAAATCAAAACCACCCACCCAGGCCTGCGGCTGTTGCAGCCAATTGGCGAAGTCTGGCAGGGTGTGCAGGCGCACCAGTTCACGCAATTGCACCCGGCCTTGTGCCACATGGCCCAAGGCCAACACGATGGGTTTACGTCGGGAGGGGCTGCTGCTGAAGTCGCAGCCCAACAACATGGGCGAGGCACTCATGCCAGCCAAACTGCTGGCAATGTTTAAGCGCGACCGACGATGGACGCGGTGGCCATCAGTTCTTCCAGCAGTGCAAACGACACCTGGCCAGACACACCGTAGGGGTCGAGCTCGGGAGTTTCGGAGTACTTCAACACGATAGAAGGGTTGAGTTTGTCCAAACGCACTTGGCCCATGGTCCAGCCACCAAAGCGACGTTCGGTGATTTCTTGGTAGCTCAGCAAAACCACATCTTTGTGCCGCGGGTCGCGCACGATGTGGGTGTACAAATCGTTGACTTGGTTGCGCCCACCCTCAATGGCCTGGAGGTAGATTTCCCCGCCATAGCACAGCACGCCCGTGATGCCATTGCCCAGGTTGTGGTCGCGCGCACTGGCCAAGATGGACTCGGTGGCTTCTGGCGACTCAGGGTGCACCGCACGGCTGACATACAACAAACGAACCAGCATGGCATCAGTCCTTTTTAGGAATCAGAGACAAAAATTCACGGCGCAAGTTGGGGTCTTTCAAGAAAGCACCGCGCATGACCGAGTTGATCATCTTGCTGTCCATGTCCTTGACCCCGCGCCAAGACATGCAAAAGTGGCTGGCCTCCATGACGATGGCCAAGCCATCGGGCTGTGTTTTTTCTTGAATCAAGTCGGCCAGTTGCACCACGGCCTCTTCTTGAATTTGGGGACGGCCCATGACCCATTCGGCCAAGCGCGCGTACTTGGACAAGCCAATCACGTTGGTGCGTTCGTTGGGCAGCACGCCAATCCAGATCTTGCCAATCACGGGGCAAAAGTGGTGGCTGCATGCGCTGCGCACGGTGATGGGGCCGACGATCATCAACTCGTTGAGGTGCTCGGCATTGGGGAATTCGGTGATGGCCGGGGCCGCGAGGTAGCGGCCTTTGAAGACTTCTTGCAGGTACATCTTGGCCACGCGACGGGCGGTGTCGCCGGTGTTGTGGTCGTGGTCGGTGTCGATGACCAGGCTGTCAAGAACGCCTTGCATCTTGGTTTCCACCTCGTTGAGCAAAGCTTCCAGCTCTCCGGGTTGGATGAACTCGGCGATGTTGTCGTTGGAGTGGTAGCGCTTGCGCGCGGCGGTCAAACGCTCGCGAATCTTGACAGAAACGGGCGTGCCCTCAAAGGTGTCTTTCTCATTCATGGCGAGCATGGTAGCAGCGAACAGAAACCCCCGCAGTCAGTAGCGTTTGCCTGTCAAAAAGACACCAAAGCGCAAGACCCAAGAGGCCATCATGTCGATGCCGCGCTGCCACCAGCCACGTTGCAGAAAGGCCTGTGGGTCGACCAACACCGAGCCTGAATGCATGGCATCCACCAGGCTGTCTTGTAGGGCTTGGGCCAAAGTGGCGTCGCGCATCACCACATTGGCTTCTCGCGCCAGCAACAAACTCAACGGGTCTAAGTTGGAGGAGCCCACCGTGGCCCAATGCCCGTCGATCACCGCCACCTTGGCATGCAAGAAACTGGCGTGGTACTCGTAAATCTCCACCCCGGCGGCCAACAACTGTCCATACAGTTGGCGCGATGCGCGGTAGGGCAAGAAGTACTCGTAATGCCCTTGCAGCAGCAAGCGCACGCGAACCCCACGAAGCGCGGCCATGACCAAGGCGCGTCGCAAGCGCAAACCCGGAAAGAAATAGGCACAGGCCAGCACAATGTCTTGGTGTGCCGTGCCAATCGCCTTGCGATAAGCCCGCTCGATGTGGACTCGATGGCGCACGTTGTCGCGCAGCAGCAGTTGTGCTGTTCCCTTGGTGGACAAATGGACCGTCTGGTCGGCACTCATCAAAGCATCCAATGCGCCGACCACATCGTTGCTGCGCAACTCGCGCACAGCCTCTAGCCGAGACCACAGTTGCGTCATGGTGTCGTGCACCGCTTCAACCAGTGGGCCACGCAGGCTCACCGCGTAATCCAACCGTGCCGAAGGCAATAGGCCTTTGACGTGCGGGTCCAAAAAATCGTCCAAGATGTTGATGCCGCCACAAAACGCCAGCGCACCGTCCACCACACACAACTTGCGGTGCAATCGACGCCAATGGCTGGGCCACCACAAGCCACCGCCGCTCAAGGGCGCATACACGCGCCATTGCACGCCTGCTTCATCAAAGCGGGTGCGCCATACAGCGGGCAAATCACGCGTGCCCACCCCGTCCACCACCAGACAAACCGTCACCCCGCGCTGGGCCGCGCGTACCAAGGCGTGCGCAACATCGGCCGCTGCCCCGGCGGTGTCAAAGATGTAGGTTTCCAAGCGCACGTCGCGTTGGGCGGCATCCATGGCTTGGATCAGGGCAGGAAATAAATCCACTGCGCCGCGCAGCAAGCAAATGTCGTGTGCTGCGTGCTGCTGCATCAGGCTTTATCCCAGGCAAATTCCACCAGCAAAGGCAAGTGGTCGGACATGCGGTGCCATATGGCACCTTGGGGCGTCACACTTTTGACGGCCTGCACACCGCGCGCATACACATGGTCCAGTTGAACCAGCGGCAAGCGGGAGGGATAGGTCGGCGCGGCTGCACCCAACTGCCCCTGAAACCCAAACTCAGCCATCATGCGTTTCACCGTGTTGCCCCAATCGTTGAAATCTCCGGCCACCAGCACAGGCACATTGGCGGGCACCTCGCGCGCAATGTAGCGTTGCAGTTGCTTGACTTGACGCACGCGGCTGGCTGGCAACAAACCCAAGTGCACCACGATGACATGCACATCGCGCCCCTGAATTTGCAAAGTGACATGCAACAACCCCCGCTGCTCAAAGCGGTGGTCGGACATGTTTTCATGGCTTTGGTCCACCACGGGCCAGCGGCTCAGCAACGCATTGCCATGCTCCCCGTGTTGGGTGATGGCATTGGTCTGGTAAACCGCGGTGTAACCCTCTGGCGCCAAAAACTCGGCCTGCCCAACGTCGGGCCAATGCAAAAACCGTCGGGCGTGCAAACGGTTGAAGGCGCGCACCTCTTGAAGGCACACGATATCGGCATCGAACTGCTCCACCGCGTGACCCAAGTTGTGAATCTCCAAGCGACGCGCAGGCCCCAAGCCTTGAACGCCCTTGTGGATGTTGTAAGTGGCGACTTTGAAAGTTTGCATGAGTTGCACAGAGTGTGCCTCAGCGGCCAAAAATGCTATATTTGTTAACTATTTGACTAATTTGTGATATAAACTAAACATGAATAAATCTACACATTTCCAAGTTTTTGTTGGTATTGCTGTTTTTCATCACCTGTCAACAGCGGGCCCCCTCGACCTTGAATGGTCGACCAGTGCAGGCCTGAACCACTACAAAGAGCCCGTCATGCAATTGCACGGGCCAGAGTTGGGGCTTCATGCCAAAACTCGACGCCTAGGCAATGTGCCAGGCGTGACGGGAGAGGCCGATGTCTTCATTGGGCAGCAGCACTACACCAGCAACACCACAGGAAGCATGGGCGGTGTGACCAACATCGAATCGCGTTGGCGGGGGCTTTCCCGAGTCCTGCCTGGCCTTGGACCCACCCAAGGCTTGTATGCAGGCTTGGGGCTGCACACGCTGTGGAATGACCTGCGCGGCAACTCCACCACCGGTGGTTCGGGCTATGAGCGACAAGCGGTGCAGCTGTGGCTGCCATTGCGCTGGGTCAGTGACGACGCTTGGCAGTTCGAAAGCGGCCTGTTGCTGCGTGGTCGCCATGGCTCCAAACTCTCCCAATCCGACCCGAACAAGCCCGACATCACCAACACGCAACGACATGGCGTTTACGCACAAGCCAGTTGGGACTACAGCTTAGACTCACGCCAGATGATCACTCCCTACGTCCGTTACACCTACTTGGCAGATTCGGATGTCGTCAAGACCTGGTACGAACCCAACAGCCAACGCTGGCAATTGGGCCTGACGTGGCACTGGGACAACCGTTGACACTTCCCTTGATCGACCCCCTCTCTTTGAGTTGGCGCTCAGAAAGCGGCGCACCCGCCCCGCGCCGCATCCAGCTTGCCGACGACACCCTCAACGCCGACACCGCCTACCGCTACGCCAGCGAAGGCACGGGCTTGCTGTGGCAAGGCGACTTTCACAACGCACGCCAACTGCTGCAAGCCTTGGTGCGTCGCGCCGACCGCAAGCCGCGCAAAGCCAACAAATCAGCCGCCACGCCGCCCACACCTGCGCAAAGTTTTCACTTGCACCGCCAAGCCTTGGGCCAACGCGCTCGCACCTTGGGCATGGTGCTGGTGCCACTCCAGGCCGACTACAGCATTCCCCTGCGCCGCGCACCCGATCTGCAACTTGCCTGCCACGAAGCTTGGGGTCCCAGCAATGGTCAAGCCTGCATGGTCTCGTTGCGCGAACTGTTAGGGGTGGTGGGCGCACACGAGTGGCGCAAAAAGGGCGTAGAGATCGCTGCGCTGGGAGCGCCGCCCCACAGCCGCATTCACCCTCACTACGGCGTGTTCTCCCCCATCCGGGGTGAATACGTCGACTTGGTTGCACGCACCCCTTTGCCCGACACCAGCTTGGCGTTTGACATTGGCGTAGGCACCGGCGTGCTGTCGGCCGTGTTGGCCAAACGCGGCGTGCAGCACGTGGTGGCCACTGACCAAGACCCACGGGCGCTGGCCTGCGCCCACGACAATCTGCAACGCTTACAGCTGTTGCCGCAGGTGGACCTTGTGCAAACCCACTTGTTCCCCCCCGGGCAAGCGCCGCTGGTGGTGTGCAACCCGCCTTGGGTGCCGGCACGTCCAAGCTCACCGATCGAACATGCCGTGTACGACCCAGACAGCGGCATGCTGCGCGGTTTTTTGAGTGGCTTGCGCGAACACCTGACGCCTCAAGGCGAAGGCTGGCTCATCTTGTCCGACCTGGCGGAACACCTGGGCTTGCGCTCACGCGAAGCGCTGATGGGATGGATTTCAGAGGCCGGCCTGCAAGTGCTGGGGCGCCACGACATCCGTCCGCGCCACAGCAAAGTCATGGACACCAGCGACCCCCTGCATGCGGCACGGTCACAAGAAGTTACTTCGCTTTGGCGCTTAGGTAGCGCCGTTTGAGCCAAGGCCAAAAGCCTTGGTCCTGCCCCGGCGAGGTGGTCTGTGCCCACAGATCTTGCTGCGTGAAAGCCGCATGTTTGGGATGCACGGCTGGCGCAGGCTTGAGCGCATTCAACACAAATTGGCACACGGCATCGGTGTAAGGCGCGGGATGCACCGCACCCGCCACCAAAAACAGCGCACTGCCCGGCAAGACCCGCTTGATTTCGCTGATCTGCTCCTGGGTGCACACCGCAGATTCACCCCCATAAACCCAACGCACCGGCCCGCTGAAAGCCTCTAGCAGCTGGGCAAAGTGCATGCCCTTCCAGTCCTTCTTGTAGGGCAAATCAAAGTGCGTTGACGACTGCACGGCCTCCACGGCACCCACACTCACCCGAAGTTGTTGCGCCAGAACTGAGGCGCTGGGCATGCGCCCACCTTGCTTCATGCTGCCGTAAAGGCCATAGATGGCCATCCAGTTCAAGCTCAAACCAATGTCGTTGAGAAACAGGCCTTTGATTTGCAACTGAGGGTCTTGCGCCAAATACATGGCCAAGATACCGCCCATGCTGGTCCCCAGCACTTCAATGCGCGGCACTGGCGCGCCATCGCGCATCACCACCCGACGCACAAATTCGGCGGTGTCTTGCACATACACCGACATGGCATAGCCGCTGTCGTGGGGCAAAGGGTCAGAGTCGCCGCGCCCACAGTGGTCCAAGCTGATCACCCGCAAACCCGGCACCGCCTTGGCCGCGTGCAGCAAGGGTTCAAACGTAGCTCGGGTTTCCAGCAAGCCTGGCAAGCACAACAGCACGTGCTCGCTGTTGGCGTCACCCACATCGCTGTAGGCCAGTCGGCGGTCGGAGGAAGGCAACGGGAAATATTGCGCAGGGAATTGGGAAATCGTCATAAGCAGTCGTTCATCCTAATCCATCGAGTTCCAGACTTAGAAAAGAATTCATTCTGGTACTGTTTGATGTCAACCATCTCACAGCATCTGAGGGTGTTCCGTTGAGCTTGGTAGGTTCTAATGGATCGACGGTCGTTATGACGACTTGACAGGTCAACCAGCGGAAAGTGAGTGATGATGAAAAAAATCCGTGTCAAGATGGGTCTCAGCAACTCGGTAGGTCTGCGTCAATTGTCAGACCGAACGTCTGAAGCGGCGATGGTTGCTCTGGCTTCATCTCATCCCTATGCCTCTGCTTAAAGCCCAAGGCCTCACCCTCGGCCCCATTCAAAACCTCACCCACACCTGGCCCGCTGGCGTGAGTTGGGTTTGCGGCGACGAAGGCACGGGCAAAACCACACTGTTGCGTTTGCTGGCTGGCCAGGTGCCGCCCACGGCGGGCAGCGTCATGGCACCTGAGGGCGGTGTGTTTTGGATTGACTTGCAAGACCCTGCACATCACAGCACCACCGTGCAAGCCTGTTGGGATGCGCTGCACGCGCACTACCCCAACTGGAATGATGCGTTGCTGGAAGATTTGGCCAGCGCGTTGCAGATGAACGAACACCGCCCGAAACAGCTGCACATGCTCTCCACAGGCAGCCGACGCAAGGTGATGGTGATTGCCGCGCTGGCGTCTGGAGCCGCCATCACCTTGATGGATCAACCCTTTGGCGGGCTTGACCTGGCGTCGATTCGGGTGATCAAAGACTTTCTCCGCGAAGCAGCAGATCACCCCAACCGCGCATGGCTGGTGGCCGATTACGAGGCACCCAGTGATGTGCCATTGGCAAGTGTGCTGAATTTAGACGCACCGCGGTAAACCAACGGACCCCAGACGCAAAAAAGGCACTGAATGGAGTCAGCGCCTTTTTGCTTAGAAAGAAGTTCAGGCCTGTCAGGGCGGTCAAGCCTTCACGGCATCTAAGTTTCGCAAGCGAATGTGCAACTCGCGCAATTGTTTTTCGTCCACCGGGCTGGGAGCTTGCGTGAGCAAGCACTGTGCACGTTGGGTTTTGGGGAAGGCAATCACGTCACGGATCGACTCGGCGCCGGTCATCATGGTGACGATGCGGTCCAAACCAAAGGCCAAACCACCGTGTGGCGGTGCCCCGTATTGGAGGGCATCGAGCAAGAAACCAAATTTCAACTGGGCTTCTTCAGGCGTGATCTTCAAAGCATCAAACACTTTTTGCTGCACGTCCGCGCGGTGGATACGCACCGAGCCGCCGCCCATTTCCCAACCGTTCAACACCATGTCGTAGCCCTTGGAGATGCACTTCTCAGGGGCGGTGACCATCCAGTCTTCGTGGCCGTCTTTGGGGGCTGTGAAGGGGTGGTGGGTGGCCGTGTAGCGCTGGGCTTCTTCGTCGAACTCGAACATGGGGAAGTCAACCACCCACATCGGCGCCCAACGGTCTTCGAACAAACCGTTCTTTTTGCCAAACTCACTGTGACCAATTTTGATGCGCAAAGCACCGATGGCGTCGTTGACGATCTTGGCTTTGTCGGCACCAAAGAAAATCAAATCACCGTTTTGTGCACCGCTGCGCTCCAGCACGGCGTTGAGCGCTGCATCGTGGATGTTTTTGACGATGGGCGACTGCAGACCGTCACGTCCCTTGGACAAGTCGTTGACTCGGATGTAAGCCAAGCCCTTGGCGCCGTAGATTTTGACGAACTCGGTGTAGGCGTCAATCTCGCCACGGCTGATGCCGCCACCCTCTGCCGAGCCATGGGGCACACGCAAGGCCACCACGCGACCGCCCTTCATGTTGGCAGCACCGGAGAAGACTTTGAAGTCCACATCGCCCATCACATCGGTGACTTCGGTGAACTGCAACTTGACGCGCAGGTCTGGCTTGTCCGAACCGAACAAGTGCATGGCGTCGGCATAGGTCATCACCGGAAACTCGCCCAAATCAACTTGGATGGTGTTCTTGAACACCGTGGTGATCATGCCCTGGAACATGTCACGGATTTCTTGTTCGTCCAAGAAGGAGGTTTCAATATCGATCTGGGTGAATTCCGGTTGACGGTCAGCGCGCAAGTCTTCGTCGCGGAAGCACTTGGTGATTTGGTAGTAGCGGTCGTAGCCGGCCACCATCAACAACTGTTTGAACAACTGGGGCGACTGAGGCAGCGCAAAGAACTGGCCGTCGTGGACACGGCTGGGCACCAGGTAATCGCGTGCGCCTTCGGGCGTGCTCTTGGTGAGCATGGGGGTTTCGATGTCGACAAAGCCATTGGCGTCCAAAAACTTGCGCACTTCCATTGACACGCGGTAGCGCAGCATCAGGTTGTTTTGCATGTAGGGGCGGCGCAGGTCGAGCACGCGGTGCGTGAGGCGCGTGGTCTCCGACAAGTTGTCGTCGTCAATTTGGAACGGAGGCGTCACCGATGCATTGAGCACGATCAACTCATGGCACAACACTTCAATCTTGCCGCTTTTGAGGTTGTCGTTGGTGGTGCCTTCAGGGCGCGCGCGCACCAAGCCTTTGACTTGGATGCAAAACTCGTTGCGCACGTCTTCGGCCACCTTGAACATCTCAGGCCGGTCTGGGTCACACACCACTTGGACATAGCCTTCGCGGTCGCGCAAGTCGATGAAGATCACGCCACCGTGGTCGCGGCGACGGTTGACCCAGCCGCACAGGCTCACGGTTTGGCCATTCAGGGCTTCGGTCACCAGACCGCAATAGTGGGAACGCATTGCCATGTTCAATTACTCTTTGTTTGAATTTCAGGGGTACCAGGCGACACCGCGCCCATCGAGATCACATAAGTCAGGGCTTCGTCCACGCTCAGGTCAAGCTCTTTGACCTCCGAGCGCGGCACCACCAAAAAGAAGCCACTGGTGGGGTTGGGCGTGGTGGGGACGTAGACACTGACATAGTCACCGGGTAATTTTTCTGCAATCTCGCCTGTGGGCGTGCCAGTTTGAAATGCAATCGTCCACACACCCTCGCGCGGGTACTGCACCAGCAAAGCTTGGCGAAATGCATTGCCGTTGCTGGAAAACAAGGTGTCAGATACCTTTTTGACGCTGGTGTAAATGGACTTGACGATCGGGATGTGGGTGAACAACTTGTCCCATTGTTTGACCCACCAGCGCCCGGCCACGTTGGACACCAAGGCGCCCGTGATCAGCAGCCCCAAGAAGACCAACACCATGCCCAAGCCTGTGATGTCACGCAGCTCCACCAAGGTCTCATGCGATACAACGGAAGAAACGGTGTTGATGAACATGCCGTCCATCACGGCGACCAACCAAGTCAGGACCCAGACCGTGATGGCCAAAGGCGTCCAGACCAAAAGGCCGGCCAGCAGGTATTTTTTAAGAGGCATGGTGTGAGCTGAGTGAAAAAGACATGGGGTTCAATGACAAGCGCATGAGGTGCCACAGCCGCCCGCAGCCGCTGAAGTCGATGCAGCTGGCGCATCGCCTCCACTGGGTGCAGCGGCAGGGGCTGCCGCATCAGTGCCAGCAGCGGGTGCAACCGGAGGCGCCGAGGTGCCACCCGAGCCGCCCTTGAAGTCGGTGGCGTACCAACCCGAGCCTTTGAGCTGAAAACCAGCGGCCGTGAGCTGTTTGGTGAACGTGGGTTTGCCGCACTCTGGGCAATCGGTCAGAGGTGCATCTGAGATTTTTTGCAAAACGTCCTTGGCATGGCCGCAGGACCCGCATTTGTAGGCGTAGATAGGCATGGCTGAAGGATGGGTAAAACCTGCAATTATAGGCGGTGGGCCCATCTTCAAGGCCCTCTTTCCAGGGCCGTCAAGCCTGTTTCAACCGGCTCAGGTGGTCGCCAGTGGGTGGTGGCCGGCATGGGTATTGCGGATGGCCTGGGGGGCCAATGACCCACCACACATCCCGACCAAACTGGCCAACACACCCGCCAATTGCGCTGGGAATTCCTCGCCTGCAGGGGTGAACATGAACAAGCCCCAAATCAGCAAACCGAAGGCGATGGCAAAAATGGCGCCCTGTGTGGTGGCTCTTGGCCAATACAAGCCAAAAACCAAAGGCACGAAAGCGCCGACCAGAGGCACTTGGTAAGCGCCAGAGACCATTTCATAGATAGAGGTGCCTTGCATGGCAATGGCGTAGCACAGCACCAGCGAACTGAAGACCAGCACGGTGATCCGCATGGCACGCAACTCTTGCTTGTCGCTTTGGTGAGGATGGAACTGACGCCAAATGTTTTCGGTGAAGGTCACACTGGGCGCGAGCAAGGTGGCCGAGGCACACGACTTGATGGCAGATAGCAAAGCTCCGAAAAAGAGCACCTGCATGGCAAAAGGCATGTGTTCCATCACCAAAGTAGGCAACACTTTTTGCGGGTCTTCGGCGATCAAGGCGGCGGCCTTCTCCGGCATGATGAGCATGGCGCTGACCACCAAGAACATCGGCACAAAGGCAAACAAGATGTAACAAATGCCACCAATCACCGGGCCGTGCGTGGCAGCCTTGACGCTGTTGGCGGACATCACGCGCTGGAACACATCTTGTTGCGGAATCGATCCAAACATGATGGTGATCGCGGCGGCAAAGAAAAACACCATGTCCTTGAAGTTGGGTTCTGGCCAAAACTTGAACATGTCTTGGCTGATGGCCAAAGCCACCACTTTGTCCGCGCCACCTGCTTGGTCGGCCGCAAACACGGCCAAGATGGACAAGCCCACCACCAAGATGATCATCTGGATGAAGTCGGTGATGGCCACCGACCACATGCCACCAAACAAGGTGTACGCCAAGATCGACACCACGCCGATCACCATGCCGAGGGGCACGCTGATGACCTCGTTGGACAACACGTTGAAGACGAGCCCCAGGGCCGTCACCTGCGCCGACACCCAACCCAAGTAGCTGACCATGATGATCAACGAGCACACCACTTCGACGGTGCGCCCATAACGCTCACGGTAGTAGTCGCTGATGGTGAGCAGCGTCATGCGGTAGAGCTTGCCCGCAAAAAACAGCCCAACCAAGATCAAACAAAACCCTGCGCCGAAAGGGTCTTCGACCACACCGTGCAAGCCGCCGTTGACAAATTTGGCCGGAATGCCCAACACGGTTTCCGATCCGAACCAGGTGGCAAAGGTGGTGGTGACAATCATCGCCAAGGGCAAATGCCGGCCCGCAATGGCAAAGTCGGCCGAGTTTTGGACCCGCTTGGCAGCCATCAACCCAATGGCAATGGTGACCAACAAATAGACCATGACAAGTGTGAGCAGCACGGGTCAAACTCCTTACAAAAACTCAGAAATGCGGGTGCAAGCGGACCAAAAATTGCATCACCAACAAACCCGCCACAAAGCCCACACCACACCACATCAAGCGCTGTAACAGGCGGTTGGTGCGGCGCTGCTCTTGGATCAGGGTTTGCAATTGTGGGTTGTCCTCACCTTGACGGTGCTTTAAAAAATCATGCACCAAGCGCGGCAACTCGGGCAGCAACTTGGCATAACGGGGCGCCTCGGCCACCAATTGGTCCCACAGTTTTTTGGGGCCCACTTGGTCCAGCATCCACTTTTCCAAGAAGGGTTTGGCCGTGCTCCACAAGTCCAATTCAGGATCGAGTTGTCGCCCCAAGCCTTCGATGTTGAGCAAGGTTTTTTGCAGCAACACCAGTTGCGGCTGGATCTCAACATTGAAACGGCGCGAGGTCTGGAACAAACGCATCAAGACCAGGCCTAAGGAAATTTCTTTGAGTGGGCGATCAAAGTAGGGCTCGCACACCGCACGGATGGCCGACTCCAACTCATCCACGCGGGTGTCGGCAGGCACCCAACCCGACTCGACATGCAACTCGGCCACGCGCTTGTAGTCACGGCGAAAGAAGGCGGTGAAGTTTTGCGCCAGATACTCTTTGTCAAATTCGGTCAGCGTGCCCACGATGCCAAAGTCAAGCGACACATAGCGCCCAAAAGTGGCTGGATCCAAACTGACCTGAATGTTGCCGGGGTGCATGTCGGCATGGAAAAAACCATCGCGAAAGACCTGGGTGAAAAAAATCGTGACGCCATCGCGGGCCAACTTCGGAATATCCACCCCTGCTTCACGCAAACGATCCACCTGGCTGATGGGCACGCCGTTCATGCGCTCCATCACGATCACCTCGGTGTGGCAATAGTCCCAGAGCATCTCTGGGATCAACACCAAGTTGAGGCCTTCCATGTTGCGGCGCAACTGTGCGGCATTGGCGGCTTCACGCACCAAATCCAACTCGTCGTGCAGGTACTTGTCAAACTCAGCCACCACCTCGCGCGGCTTCAAGCGTTTGCCGTCGACCGACAACAGGTCGACCCAACCCGCCATCATGCGCATGAGGCTCAGGTCTTTGTCGATCACGTTCAGCATGCCGGGTCGCAGCACTTTGACCGCCACGTCACGCAATTGACCGTTGCGGTCTTTGGCTACAGCAAAGTGCACCTGGGCAATGGAGGCGCTGGCCACGGGCTGGTGGGTGAACTCCACAAACACGTCTGCCAAGGGACGGCCAAATGCGCGCTCAATGGTGGCAACAGCCACGCTGGAGGGGAATGGTGGCACCCGGTCTTGCAACAGCGCGAGCTCGTCTGCGATATCGGGCGGCAGCAGATCGCGCCGAGTCGACAGCACCTGGCCAAACTTGACAAAGATCGGCCCCAGATGCTCGAGCGCTTCACGCAGTCGCTGACCACGTGGTGCGCGCAGGTCGCGCCCCACCGACACGATGCGTGCCAACAAACGCAAGCCTGGCTTTTGAAAACTGGTCAGCACCAACTCATCTAAGCCATAGCGCAACACAATGAAAACGATGTACACACCGCGGTACAAGCGTGTCATGACGGCGCCTTCGGTGTCGAGAGAGGCTTCACAAAATCTCTCAGGGCAGCGACGACACGCTGAGCAATTTGGGCCAGTGTGTGTGCAGGGGCATCACCGATGACGCGCGCCAAGTCTTCCTCGGGGTCCCAGCGCACGTGGTCGATCAACCAGTTCACTTCGGCGGCCAATTGCACGTCGCCCTCGATGCGAATCGCAGGTTTGTTGCCTTGCAACACCGAACGAGCCAAAGCCACGGGTGAAGACTCGCTGACGCGCAACACCAAGTCGGGTGTGTGGACAGGCTGACCAACAGGCAACAGCTCCAACAAGCCTGCGGGGGTGAACTGGCATTGAAACACTTGATCGCGCCAATGGAGTTGCACGCTTCGGCCACGTTGGCGTTGCAAGCGATCGCGCGCAGCAGGTTCTTGCAGCAACACATGGTTGAGAAACAACACCACGCGCTGCTGCAGCTCTTGGACCGCCCAGGGCGGGGGCATCAAAGCTTGAGGTAAATCGGCGGGCAGGTTGGCGCGCAACTTGTTTGCAGCGTCACTCAACCAAGAAAAAGGGGACTGTGTGGCCATAGTCCCCAATTATTCCTTGTATTTGCACGTCACTCAGACGGCATGGCTTTTCAAGCTGGCTTACTGCAGGGCTTGCACGCCTGCCACCAACCAGCCCAAGCTGCCATCTTTGGGTTTGGTCATGTTCCAAACCTCGCGGAAGGGTGTGGGGCCGGCAGAGGGCTCTTCACGGATGAGGCCCGAGAACTCGATGCTGGCCATGTAAAAAGCACCTGCCTCTTCGATGCCCAGGAGTTGGGCGTTGAGCATCACCACCTCGGTGTGGTTGGGTTGACCACCCGCTGTGGTTTCACGCTCGGCCAATTGGGCTTTGATTTCTTCCACCATGGTGTCGGTCATCATCGAGCGCAGCGTAGACACATCCGACTTGTCCCAAGCTTGTTGCAAGGTGTGGAAGTTTTGTTTGGCTGCATTGACAAAACCTTCCGTGTCAAAGCCGGCCGGAATACCCCATGTTTGAGTGCCCGCCAAGCCAGAACCAATGACGGCCCCTTGAGAGGCAGACACATCGGAGGAAAAGCGTGGGTCGGTGTCTACCGGTCGAGCAGAAGCATCGTTGCCCACGTTGTGTGGGTTGTATTGCGGCATGCTGCGCGGCTCTACCGGCGCGCCAGCCCCTTCGAAAGCGTAAGGGCTGTTGTTGGCAACAGCGGGTTGGCGACGGCGCATGACCATGCCAATGACCATCATGACCACCAAAGCGATCAAACCAAACATCAAGAACTGACCGAACTCAGCGCCAAAGCCCATCGAGTGGGCTAGCCAAGCCAAGCCTAAGCCAGCAGCCAAACCACCGAGCATGCCGCCCATGCCACCAAAACGGCTGGGCGCGGCTGCCGGGGCAGCAGGCGCTGCTGGTGCGACGCTGGGCGCAGCAGCAGGGGCAGGGGCAGGCTTGGCGGTTTCACGCTGGGTGACCTGGTTGGACTGCTGCCCCACCGATTTACCCCCCCCCAAACGCTTGGCAGCGTCGGCATGCAAACTTGTCAAGGCCATCGCGATGACCAACAGAGCGGACCAAATTTTCATTTTCTTGTCTCCAAAAACCAGCACAAATTCAACACTTGATGCCCACATGCAAGGCCACCACGCCAGCGCTCAGATTGTGAAAGTCCACATGGCCAAAGCCGCAGGTTTTCATCAACGCTTTCAAGTCTTCTTGACTGGGGTGCATGCGGATGGATTCGGCCAAATAACGGTAACTGGCGTCGTCACCTGCAACCATCTTGCCCAGTTTAGGGAGAACGTTAAAGGAGTACCAGTCGTAGGCCTTTTCCAGGGGCTTGGCCACTTTGGAGAATTCCAACACCAGCAATTTACCGTTGGGTTTGAGCACACGGCACATCTCTTGAAGTGCCGCGTCTTTGTGGGTCATGTTGCGCAAGCCAAAGGCCACGCTGACCACATCAAAGTGGTTGTCTGGGAAAGGCAGTTTTTCGGCATCGCACACCAGGGTGGGCAAGACCACGCCATGGTCGAGCAAGCGATCACGCCCGGTGCTCAGCATGGCTTCGTTGATGTCGGTGTGCACCACGCGTCCTGTGTGACCCACCTCTTTGGCAAAGGCCATGGCCAAGTCGCCGGTGCCGCCTGCGATGTCGAGCACTTGGTAGCCCTCGCGCAGGTCAGCCACCCTCACGGTGTAACGCTTCCAGACACGGTGCAAGCCCATGGACATGAGGTCATTCATGACGTCGTACTTGGATGCCACTGAATCAAACACGCCACGCACATGGCGGGCTTTGTCTGACTCGTCAACCGTTTTGAAACCGAAGTGTGTGCTGCTCATGAAGCTGGATGGTATCAGTGCGAATGGCCGCAACTCGAACCCGCTGCCTCGGGCATGGGTGCATCGCGTATGACGCCGGCTTCTGTCAAGCGGCGCTCGTAATCCGCCCACAGTTGGTCTTGCTGCGCACCCAGAAAATAGAGGTACTCCCACGAAAAGATGCCCGTGTCGTGGCCATCGCTGAAGGTGGGTTGCACGGCGTAGTTGCCAACCGGGGCCAGCTCCGTCAGGGTGACCTCGCGTTTGCCGGTTTGCAACACTTCTTGACCTTGCCCGTGCCCCTGCACTTCAGCCGATGGGCTGTAGATGCGCATGAGTTCAAACGGGATGCGGAACGAGGCACCATCCGAAAAGCTGACCTCCAGCGCGCGGGTGGCCCCGTGCACCGTGATGTCTTGCGGGGTGGGGGTGTTTTTGTCTAAACCAGCCATGCTTGTGCTCCCGCCTCAGACCAACACGCGCTCAATGCCACCGGCATTGGCTTGGGCCACATAGGTGGGCATCCACTGTTCACCCAAAATTTTGCGCGCCATCTCAACCACGATGTAGTCGGCTTCGAGCAAACCGTTTTGCAAGTCGTCGCCATAACGGGTCAGGCCTTGCAAACAGCTGGGGCAGCTGGTCAAGATTTTGACGTTGCCCGTTGCTTCGCCAGTGATGGCACGCAGTGCGGTTTCATCTTTGCGGATTTCTTCTTCCTTGCGAAAGCGCACCTGAGTGGCAATGTCTGGGCGTGTCACACCCAAGGTGCCGGACTCACCACAACAACGATCGCTCTTGAGGACGGTGTCCCCCACCAAGGACCTGACCGTTTTCATCGGCTCTTGCTGCTTCATGGGGCTGTGGCAGGGGTCGTGGTACAGGTAGGCGCCTTGCTGGCTGGTGTCGAGTGTGATGTTCTTCTCTAACAAGTACTCGTGGATGTCAACGATGCGACAGCCTGGGAAGATTTTGTCGAACTCGTAGCCCTGCAATTGGTCATAACAAGTGCCACAGCTCACCACCACGGTCTTGATGTCGAGGTAGTTGAGCGTGTTGGCCACCCGGTGGAACAGCACACGGTTGTCGGTGATGATTTTTTCAGCCTTGTCAAACTGCCCGCTGCCGCGCTGCGGATAACCGCAGCACAAATAGCCAGGCGGCAACACGGTTTGCACACCGGCATGCCACAGCATGGCTTGGGTCGCCAAGCCGACTTGGCTGAACAAGCGCTCTGAGCCACAACCTGGGAAATAGAACACAGCCTCGGTGTCGGAGGTGGTGGTCTTGGGGTTGCGGATGATGGGCACGTAATCTTTGTCTTCGATGTCCAACAAAGCGCGGGCGGTTTTCTTGGGCAAGCCACCTGGCATTTTTTTGTTGATGAAGTGAATCACCTGCTCTTTGATGGGCGCAGCACCGACCGAGGCCGGAGGCGAATTGGTTTGCTTGCGGGCCACCAACTTCAAGACGTCATGGGCCATGCGCTGTAACTTCATGCCCACACCCACCATACCGGCACGGACCAACTTGATGGTTTCCGGGTTGGTGGCGTTGAGCATCAACATGGCAGCCGCATTGCCCGGTCGGAAAGTTTTTTGCCCCATCTTGCGCAACAAGTTGCGCATGTTCATGGACACGTCACCAAAGTCAATATTGACCGGGCAAGGCGTCAAGCACTTGTGACACACGGTGCAGTGGTCGGCCACGTCTTCAAACTCTTGCCAGTGTTTGATAGACACACCACGACGGGTTTGCTCTTCGTACAAGAAGGCTTCTGCCAACAACGAGGTGGCCAAGATTTTGTTGCGCGGGCTGTAGAGCAAATTGGCGCGTGGCACATGGGTGGCACACACCGGCTTGCACTTGCCGCAGCGCAAGCAGTCTTTGACGCTGGCCGCAATGGCCCCAATGTCAGACTGCTGCATGATCAGGGACTCATGGCCCATCAAGCCAAAGCTTGGGGTGTAAGCCTGGCTCAAATCAGCGTGACGCAGATTGGCGTCGACATCGTTGTTGCGCAGCAGTTTGCCTTTGTTGAAGCGTCCTTCGGGGTCGACACGGGCTTTGTAGTCGGCAAAAGGTTGCAACTCGGCATCGGTCAAAAACGCCAGCTTGGTGATGCCAATGCCGTGTTCGCCTGAAATCACGCCGTTGAGCGAACGGGCCAAGGTCATGATGCGCGCCACGGCTTCATGTGCGGTTTGCAGCATGGCGTAGTCGTCGCTGTTGACGGGGATGTTGGTGTGCACATTGCCGTCACCGGCGTGCATGTGCAGGGCCACCCACACGCGCCCTTTGAGCACGCGTTGGTGAATGGCGTTGCATTCTTCCAGGATCGGCAAGAAAGCCGCCCCCGTGAAGATGTTTTGCAACACGGCGCGAATCTGGGTCTTCCAACTGGCGCGCAAGCTGTGGTCTTGCAAGGGCACGAACAACGCGTCGCAATCGTGCAGCCACTGCTGCCACAGTCCCCGCACCTCGGCAATCAGCGAGCGCGCTTGCGTGACACGGTCTTCCAGCAACTCGGGCGAGGCAATGTCAGCTGCGTCGTCCGACTTACCCAAGGGCAGGTTGCCAGACGCGAAAAAATCGTCCAAGGCATCGCACAGGGCAATTTTGTTGCGCAGCGACAGTTCGATGTTGATGCGCTCGATGCCGTCGGTGTATTCGGCCATCCGGGGCAGCGGAATGACCACGTCTTCGTTGATCTTGAAAGCGTTGGTGTGGCGGCTGATGGCGGCTGTGCGTTTGCGGTCGAGCCAGAACTTTTTACGCGCTTCAGGGCTGATGGCCACAAAGCCTTCGCCACTGCGCGAGTTGGCCAAGCGCACCACTTCAGAGGTCACGCGCGCCACGTCGTCGGCGTCGTCACCCGCGATGTCGCCAATCAACACCATTTTGGGCAAGCCACCGCGTTTGCTCTTGGTGGCATAGCCCACCGCACGCAGGTAACGGTCGTCCAAATGCTCCAAGCCCGCCAACAACACGCCGCTGCGCTTTTGCTCAGCAAACATGAAATCTTTGATGTCCACGATGCTGGGCACCGCATCTTTGGCGTTGCCAAAGAACTCCATGCACACCGTGCGGGTGTGCTGGGGCATGCGGTGCAAGATCCAACGGGCGCTGGTGATCAAGCCGTCACAGCCTTCTTTTTGGATGCCAGGCAAGCCGCTCAAAAACTTGTCAGTGACGTCTTTGCCCAGACCTTCTTTGCGAAAGGACGGGCCAGGAATGTCCAGACGCTCTTGGCGAACCGGGGTTTTGCCATCGGCCTCGAAATACTGCAAGTCAAAGCTGGCAATGTCAGCGTCGTGGATCTTGCCCAGGTTATGGCCGACGCGGGTGACCTCGAGCCACTGCGCGTCCGGAGTGACCATGCGCCAGCTGGCCAAGTTGTCGAGCGCGGTGCCCCACAGCACAGCCTTTTTGCCCCCGGCGTTCATGGCGATATTGCCGCCAATGCACGAGGCTTCTGCGGAGGTAGGGTCTACGGCAAACACAAAGCCGGCACGCTCAGCCGCATCGGCCACGCGCTGCGTGACCACACCGGCTTCGGTCCAGATGGTGGGGACCGGATGGTCCACACCCGGTAAGGGGCGTACATCCACCTGTGACATGGCTTCGAGTTTTTCGGTGTTGATGACCGCGCTCTTCCACGTCAGGGGAATCGCGCCACCGGTGTAGCCCGTGCCGCCGCCACGCGGAACGATGGTGAGCCCTAAATCAATACAGTCTTTGACCATCTTGGCCATTTCGACCTCGGTGTCAGGGGTCAGCACCACGAAGGGGTATTCCACCCGCCAGTCGGTCGCGTCGGTCACATGGGACACCCTCGACAAGCCGTCGAATTTGATGTTGTCCGCGGCAGTGTGCTTTTTGAGCAAGCGCTCGGTTTTTTTACGCAAAGCGGCAATCGCTTCAAACTGGGCGTTGAAGCTTTCTATGGCCAGCGAGGCTGCGGCCAACAACTGCCCCACCAAGCTGTCGCGTTCTGCGTCTTCTTTGGGGGTACGGCGGCGCTCGACCTCACCCAAACGGTGATGCAAGGCGTCCACCAACTGGCGGCGACGCTTGGGGTTATCCAGCAAGTCGTCTTGCAAATAAGGGTTGCGTTGCACCACCCAGATGTCGCCCAGCACCTCGTACAGCATGCGGGCTGAGCGACCCGTGCGGCGTTCTTGGCGCAAGCGCAACAGCAATTCCCAGGCTTGGGCACCGAGCAAGCGCAACACGATTTCTCGGTCAGAAAACGAGGTGTAGTTGTAGGGGATTTCGCGCAGCCGTGGGCTCTCTTCAGCCATGGACAGCAGGTGATGGAGCGAGGTGGGTGCGTTCATTGTGGAGGGTGCGCGAGAGGGGTTTGAATGTTACCGCAGGGCACCACAGCCCTACGTGTTGTGCGCCATTCAGCGGCGCCAGGCTTGGCACATCGTCCATTGGGCACTGGCGGCCACCAACACAAGGGCGCCCCAGGTGGCCATCTTGCCATCCACCCCCCACAGCGCCAGCCCGCCCAACATCACGGCCATACCCAACACACCATGGACCCCAACCTGGGTGCGCAGGCGCCAAACCGACCGGGGCAGGCCCAGTCTGGCCATGCCACGTGCAGCAAGCGCGCACAGCAGACCCAGACACCACGCAGGTGCCATGAAATTCAACAGGTGAATCAGCTGTTCATAAGGGCCCATTGGTAAATTTTATAATCTACACCTATGGCAGTCTGGGCTCTTGGCCTCAATCACAACACAGCCCCGCTCGATCTGCGGGGTCGCTTCGCCTTTGCAGTCGAACAAATGGGGCCCAGCCTGACCACCCTGCGCAACACGTTCACCGGCGACAGCGAGGTGGCGATCTTGTCCACCTGCAACCGAACCGAGATTTACGGGGCTGGCACGCACAACCAAATGCAACAAACCTTGGCCTGGCTGGCCCAGTCTGGCGGCGTGCCTATGGACGCCCTGCAAGGACACACCTATGAGCTGACCGAGAGCGAGGCTGCACGCCACGCATTTAGGGTGGCCAGCGGCCTGGACTCGATGGTCTTGGGAGAGCCACAGATCCTGGGGCAAATGAAAGACGCGGTGCGTGCCGCCTCTGAAGCTGGGGCTTTGGGCACCACCTTGAACCAGTTGTTTCAGCGCTCTTTTGCGGTGGCCAAAGAAGTGCGCAGCTCCACCGAAATTGGCGCCCACTCCATCAGCATGGCTGCCGCCGCTGTGCGTTTGGCGGGCCAGCTTTTTGAGGAACTGGCACAAACCAAGGTCTTGTTTGTGGGCGCCGGTGAAATGATTGAGCTGTGCGCCACCCATTTCGCAGCGAAACAGCCCAAATCCTTGGCCATTGCCAACCGCACCTTGGAGCGTGGTGAAAAACTGGCCCTGCAATTTGGTGGCGACGTGATGCGCTTGTCAGACCTTCCCCAGCGGCTGCACGAGTTTGACATCGTCATCAGTTGCACCGCCAGCACATTGCCCTTGATTGGCCTAGGCGCTGTGGAGCGGGCCCTGAAACAGCGCAAGCACCGCCCCATGTTCATGGTCGATTTAGCCGTGCCCCGCGACATTGAGCCCGAGGTGAAGTCGCTGGAGGATATCTACCTTTACACCGTGGACGATTTGTCACAGGTGGTGCAAACCGGCCAAGCCAACCGCCAAGCTGCGGTGGCGCAGGCCGAAGCCATCATCGATGTGGGGGTGCAAAACTTTGCCCACTGGCTGGAACAACGCAGCAACGTGCCGCTGATTCAGCAACTCAACGCCCAAACCGACGAATGGCGAGATGCCGAGCTGGCTCGTGCCCGCAAATTGCTGGCCAAAGGGGATGACGTGGACGCTGTCCTCGAAGCCCTGTCGCGCGGCTTGACTCAAAAAATGCTGCACGGCGCCATGGCTGAGTTGCACGCTGGCGATGTCGCGTCTCGCGAACACGCCCGCCACGCAATTGAGCGGTTCTTTTTACGCAGCAAGTCATGAAACGGCTTTTTCATTTCACGTGCCCCCCGTTGCCTTGGGCTTGGGTCACAGCGGCCTGATGCCATGAAAGCCTTTTTGCGCGCTCAACTGGAGCGTTACGCCCAACGTTTGGCAGAACTGGACTTTTTGTTGTCGCGTGAAGACATCATGAAGGACATGACGCAGTTCTTGGCCTTGTCACGCGAGCACACCGATGTGACCGCAACCGCCGGGCGTTATGCGCGCTACCAGCAACGTGAGTCTGACTTGCAAGCGGCGCAGCTCATGCTTCAAGAAAGCGGCGATGACCCCGACATGCGGGGCATGGCAGAGGAGGAAATCACTCAGGCCCAAGCCGAGTTGGCGCAACTTGAAACCGAGTTGCAGCGCATGCTGTTGCCCAAAGACCCCGATGATGCGCGGCCCGCGTTTTTGGAAATTCGCGCCGGCACAGGCGGCGATGAGTCGGCCTTGTTTGCAGCCGATTTGCTGCGCATGTACACCCGCTACGCTGAACGTCAGGGCTGGCGAACCGAGTTGGTCAGCGAATCGGCCAGCGACTTGGGCGGCTACAAAGAAGTGGTGCTTCGGCTCGAAAGCCCCAGCGGCACAGACGGTGTGTATGGCCAGCTCAAATTTGAATCGGGTGGTCACCGCGTGCAGCGTGTGCCCGCCACCGAAACCCAGGGGCGCATCCACACCAGCGCTTGCACCGTGGCTGTGATGCCCGAGCCCGATGAGGCGCAAGCGGTCAAAATCAACCCGGCCGACCTGCGCATCGACACGTACCGCGCCAGTGGTGCCGGCGGCCAACACATCAACAAGACCGATTCGGCGGTGCGCATCACCCACTTGCCCACGGGCATCGTGGCCGAATGCCAAGACGGCCGCAGCCAGCACAGCAACAAAGCCCAAGCGCTGCGGGTGTTGACCGCGCGCATCCAAGAAAAAGACCGCAGCGAGCGTGCCGCCAAAGACGCCGCCTTGCGCAAAGGCTTGATTGGCAGCGGCGACCGCAGCGACCGCATTCGCACCTACAACTTTCCGCAGGGCCGCTGGAGCGACCACCGCATCAACCTGACGCTTTACAAGCTCAACCTGATCATGGAGGGTGACTTGAGCGAGCCCCTGCTGGCCTTGCGCCACGCCCATGAAGCCGAGCAATTGCAAGCCCTCGACCCTGGCACGTCATGACCTCGGCGCATCCACGACCCAACGCCGAACACGCCTTCACCGTGCAAGCCGCCCTGGCCTGGGCACAGCAGCAAGGCGTGACCCGACTGGAAGCCCAAGTGCTGTTGCTGCACAGTGCGGGGCAAGGCCTGCATGACCGTGCTTGGTTGCTCAGCCATGGCCCCGACACCTTAGCTCCCACGGTGCACCAGACATTTCAGAACCAAGTGGCGCGTCGCGTGTCGCACGAACCTGTGGCCTACATCACAGGGCAGAAAGAGTTTTTTGACTTGCCACTGCATGTCGATGCACGGGTGCTCGACCCGCGCGCGGACACCGAGGTGTTGGTGGAATGGGCGCTGAGCTGTTTGGCCGATGTACCAGCACCCCACGTGGTGGACTTGGGCACCGGCAGCGGCGCCATTGCCCTGGCCCTGAAACACAGCCGCCCTCAAGCCGACGTGTGGGCGGTCGACCTGAGTGCAGATGCTCTGGCGGTGGCACAAGCCAACGCCCACCGGTTAGCCCTGCCCATCACCTGGCGCCAAGGCAGTTGGTGTGCTGCGTTGGGCGATGCGCAGTTTGACGCCATCGTGTCCAACCCACCGTATGTGGCCGACCACGACCCCCATTTGCAAACCTTGCGGCATGAACCCTTGAGGGCCTTGGCTTCAGGTCACGACGGCTTGGACGACATTCGACAGATCGTTCAACAAGCGGGTGCGCATCTGCGACCGGGCGGCTGGTTGCTGCTGGAACACGGCTTTGACCAAGCTCTGGCGGTGCATGATATGTTGATGAACGCCGGGTTTGAACAGGTACAAAGCCGCCCTGACCTTGCGGGCATCTTGCGATGCAGTGGCGGGCGTTGGCCGACAATGAAATAATCTGGTTTTAGTTTGGAGAGTGACGATGAGTGATGTGCAACAACGCATTGACGATCTGGTCAAGAGCAACGAGGTTCTGCTGTTCATGAAGGGCAGCGCAAGCTTTCCCATGTGCGGTTTCTCGGGCCGTGCCATTCAAGTTTTGAAAGCTTGCGGCGTCGAGCCTAAAGCCATCAAAACGGTGAACGTGCTGGACGACGCCGAGATCCGTCAAGGCATCAAGGAATACAGCAACTGGCCCACCATTCCTCAGCTGTATGTCAAAGGCGAGTTCATCGGCGGCTCAGACATCATGATGGAGATGTACGAATCGGGTGAGCTGCTCAAGGCCTTGAACGCTTGAACCTCAGAGCTCGCGAGGTCGCCAGGCCTTGCTGGCTGACAACACCGCCCTAGGGTAAGCGCTTTGCTCGCGGCTGCCGTTGTAGCGGCCCAGCGCCAGCACCAAGTTGCCGCGTTCCAGGTTGAGGTAGTGACGCAAAATCACGCAACCAAATCGCACATTGGCCTGCGCATGGAACAGCTGGCTGGCGTCACCCTCAGACAACACCCGTGTCCAAAACGGCATCACCTGCATGTACCCACGGGCGCCTGCGCGACTGATGGCGAATTTACGAAATCCGCTTTCCACCTGAATCAACCCCAGCACCCAGGCTGGGTCAAGGCCAGCGCGCTGGCTTTCGTACCACACGGTGTGCAAAAACTCGCGCTGCATCGTGTCGGCATCGAGTTCGTGTCTGGGCGCAAGCGGGCTTTGCCCTGCGTCTGCTGTCGTCGTGGGCTGGCCTGTTGGGCCAAGGCGCTGTCGCAGCAAGCTTTGTGTGTGCGACAGCCAAGCTGCAAAGACTTGCTCAGACTGCACGTCGGCATGCACCAACTCTGGCGGGCCCTGCTGCGCCACGGCAGCGCTCAAGGCAGTGCGGACAGCGTCAGCCAGTGGCTCTTCGCGCTGGGCACCGGCTTTGGAGTTCAAGGCAAACAAGGCCCCAAAGAGGAATGGCAACACAAGTTTCTGGAATTTCACTTCTTCACCATCACAACTTTGTTTGGGAAAACCGATGCAGGCAGGCTTTTGGTAGTTCAAAGCCACCAACTGCGACTGTTCGCGCTGACTGGTCAGCCGTGAGTGAATTTGACGCAGGCAGCAGACACTTTCATCCGAAAGGCTGTGACATCGTAATACGACCCACAGCCCGCATCTTGCCCTTGCGATCGAGCAGCACCGGTGTTGAGGGGCTTAAGACCCGTTCCACACCAGCTCAAGCCGCATCACGTTACATTAACTACTTCGTATTCAATAAATAAGGGCTGCTTATGCGTCGAATTGGATTTGCTGTCTGTCTAATGCTGACCCTCAATTCGGCACATGCCAACGATGGGTTGCCTATTTTTGACGCGCACCTGCACTACAGCCACGATGCGTGGGAGCGGATTTCGCCTGAAGAAGTCGTGACCATGCTGCGCAAAAGCGGGGTGCGCCGTGCCATGGTGTCGAGTTCAGGCGATGAGGGCACGCAAAAGCTGTATGCACAGGCCCCTGACTTGGTCATCCCCTCGCTGCGGCCCTACCGCCATCGCGGCGAAACCAGCACTTGGTTTCGCAGTGACACCCTGGTGGCGCACCTAGAGGACAGGCTCAAGCGATACAAGTACGCCGCCATCGGTGAGTTTCATATTTATGGCGCCGACATGGATTTGCCCATTCCCCGCCGCATGGTGCAGTTGGCCAAGGAACACCAGTTGTTCTTGCATGCGCATTCAGATGCAGAGGCTGTCACACGTATTTTTCAGCAAGACCCCGATGCGCGGGTGCTGTGGGCGCATTCGGGTTTTGATACGCCCGCCAAGGTACGCGAGATGCTGCGCAAGCACAAACACCTGTGGGCGGATTTGGCGTTTCGCAGCGATCAGGGCAACGGGGGCAAGGTAGACCCCGAGTGGCGTGCAGCGTTCATGGAGTTTCCTGATCGGTTTTTGTTGGGCACGGACACCTACACCCCGGAGCGATGGTTTTATGTGCCTGAGCATGCGCGTTGGTCACGCCAGTGGTTACAAGACCTGCCACTGCCAGTGGCAGAGCGCATTGCCTACAAAAATGGTGAAGCCTTGTTTGGCCAGATGGTCAAGCCATGAGCGCCCCATCGCATGGTGCGGTTGCAACACTTGGCTTGGTACTGCTGTGCTGGGCCAATACAACGTATGCAGGGTGCGAGAAGGGTCCAGACCGACAGGTGGCCCAATCGGGTGAATGGCAAGTGGCGTTTCGCACCACCCCTGCTCCCGTGAAAGTGGGGCAACCCTTTGGGCTGGTGGCCGAGGTGTGTGCGCCACCTGGCGTTACGGTGTCTGACCTGAAAGTGGATGCGCTGATGCCGGCGCACAAGCATGGCATGAACTACCGGCCCCAGGTATCGCGCAACAGTGGGAATCAGTTTCAAGTCACGGGTTTGTTGTTTCACATGCCAGGGCGCTGGCAATATGTGTTTGAGGTGCAAACGTCCAAAGGACAAGAGACGCTGCGCTTGGATGACAACCTGCGGTGAAGCCATCATGAGCCATGGTTTCTTGGCGCGAATGAACGGCTTGTGGTGGGCATGGCTAATGGTGGCGTGGGTACCTGCGACGCAGGCCACGCCAGCCTTCACGCAGGAGGAGCGGCAGGCCATCTTGTCGCACGGTCCCTGGCCTTTGAAGCGCGAAAACGATGTGTCCAACCACGTCTCGGGCCAACCAGCAGCGATGGCACTGGGCCGCGCACTTTTTTTTGAGGCACGCCTGTCGCCAAGAGCGGACATGTCATGTGCCAGTTGTCACCAACCCGCCCAAGGCTTGACGGATGGTTTGCCACTGGCCAAAGGCGCCATCGGCCAAGCCCCACTGGTGCGAAATACGCCAAGCCTGTGGAATGTGGCGCACACATACTGGCTAGGCTGGGACGGCGGCTCGGACAGCCTGTGGTCGTTCGCGCTTCGGCCTTTGTTGAGCCCCCAAGAGATG
This sequence comes from Limnohabitans sp., assembly GCF_046052825.1. Taxonomy (GTDB): domain Bacteria; phylum Pseudomonadota; class Gammaproteobacteria; order Burkholderiales; family Burkholderiaceae_C; genus Limnohabitans. The sequence goes on along the minus strand of NZ_JAVLFP010000049.1, from coordinate 92,661 downwards.
GGTGCCACTGCGACGCATGTGGCTGGCCTGCTGAGAAGTGATGCCGCTTTGGCCCGCAAGTATCAACGGGCATTTGGCGTATCACGTCAAGCGCATGCACCGCCCCATGATGCTGATGAGGCCCGGCTGGTGAATGCTGCCAAGGCCCTGGCGGCGTATATGGAAACCTTGCGGTCAGGCAAAAGCAGCTTTGATGTGTTGCGTGATGCACTGGCGCGCAATGACGCACAAGCCGCAGCGCGTTACCCACCAGCAGCGAGACGGGGTTTATCGATCTTCATGGGCAAGGGCAGGTGCAGTGTGTGCCATGTGGGACCCATGTTTTCGAATGGCGAGTTTCATGACATTGGGGTGCCATTTTTTGTGGCACACGGACAGGTGGATGCAGGTCGCCACGCAGGTGTTCGCTTGGTACGCGAGGACGCGCACAACCGTCTGGGCATCTGGTCTGATGACGCCACGCGCGCTTCAGGAGCGCGAACCCGGCACTTGACGGAGCATCACAGTCAATTTGGTCAGTTCAAAGTGCCGTCGCTGCGCAATGTGGCGCTCACGGCACCCTATATGCACAACGGCAGTTTGGCCACTTTGCAGGACGTGGTGAGGCACTACTCGGCGCTGAACGAAGAGCGCCTACACCAAGATGGAGAAGCATTGCTCAAACCCCTGCACTTGAACACGCAGGAGATGGATGACTTGGTGGCGTTCTTGCATACGCTGACCAGTTTGGAGCTATCCCAGCCAAAAGCTTTTGATCTCCCCAAGCGACCAGCATCGCACCGATGAGCTATTGCGCAATATCGGAGAAGCACATGCTTGTCAGACGCTGAGTTTGGCTTTCACAAACGCCAACACGTCAGCAGCAGGCACTTTGGTGGCCTCAGGGTCACGGCGATTTTGGTATTCCACCAAGCCGTCTTTGAGGCCTTTGTCGCCAATGGTCACGCGGTGCGGCACGCCAATGAGCTCCCAATCGGCAAACATGGCGCCAGGGCGCTCGCCGCGGTCGTCCAAGATCACGTCCACGCCAGCAGCCATCAGGTCTGCATAGAGCTGCTCTGCCGCCGTTTTGACTTCAGCACTGCGGTCCATGCCAATCGGACAAATGACCAAGGAGAAGGGGGCAATGGCGTCGGGCCAGATGATGCCTTTGGCGTCATGGTTCTGCTCAATGGCCGCCGCTGGCAAGCGGGTGATGCCAATGCCGTAGCAGCCCATTTCCATGAATTGGGGTTTGCCGTTTTCATCCAGGAAAGTGGCGTTCATGGCTTGGCTGTACTTGGTGCCGAGGTAAAACACATGGCCCACTTCAATGCCACGCTCGATGGCCAACACGCCTTGCCCGTCGGGGGAAGCATCACCGGCCACCACGTTGCGCAGGTCGGCCACGAGGTCGGGTTCGGGCAGGTCACGCCCCCAGTTGACGCCAGTGTTGTGAAAGTCCACCTCGTTGGCGCCGCACACCCAGTTGCTCATCACAGCAACATCGCGGTCAGCCACCACTTGGAGAGGCTGCTTCAAGTTGACGGGGCCTAAGTAGCCCGGCTTACAACCAAAGTGGCTGTCAATTTCGCCAGCGGTTGCAAAACGGAAACCACCCTCAAAGCCCGGCAGCTTGCCTACTTTGACTTCGTTCATGTCGTGGTCGCCGCGCAAAAGCAAAAGCCACACTTGCGACTTGACGACTTCGCCTGTGTCGTTGAGCGTGTCTGTGGCCAACACCAGCGATTTGACAGTGGAGTTCAAGGGCACATTCAACAATGCCGCCACGTCTTCGCAGGTGCTTTTGCCTGGGGTGGCAGTTTGTGTCAGCGCTTGCGTAGCCGCACCACGGGCTTGCACAGGGGCCAAGGCCTCGGCTTTTTCCATGTTGGCGGCATAGCTGCTGGTGGGGCAGTAGACGATGGCGTCTTCGCCCGTCGCGGCGATCACCTGAAACTCTTCGCTCAAGTCCCCACCAATGGCGCCGCTGTCAGCGGCCACAGCACGGTATTGCAAGCCAAAGCGGTCAAAGATTTGACGGTAGGCCTGAGCCATGACTTGGTAGCTGGCTTTGGCAGCGGTTGGGTTGCGGTCAAAACTGTAGGCGTCTTTCATGATGAACTCACGCCCACGCATCAAGCCAAAACGGGGGCGACGTTCATCGCGAAATTTGGTTTGGATTTGGTAGAAGTTTTTGGGCAACTGTTTGTAGCTGCGCAATTCTTGGCGAGCAATGTCAGTCACCACTTCTTCGCTGGTGGGTTGAACCACAAAGTCGCGACCATGGCGGTCTTTGATGCGCAGCAACTCGGGGCCCATTTTTTCGAAGCGTCCGGTTTCTTGCCACAGCTCAGAGGGCTGCACCACCGGCATGCTGAGTTCTACTGCACCTGCGCGGTTCATTTCTTCGCGCACGATGGCTTCGACCTTGCGAATGACGCGCAAGCCCATGGGCATGTAGTTGTAAATACCGGCGCCCAGTTTCTTGATCAAGCCCGCGCGCATCATGAGTTTGTGGCTCACCACTTCGGCGTCGGCAGGGGCTTCTTTGAGGGTAGAGATGAGGAACTGGGAGGCTTTCATGGCGGCACAAAAAACGAAATGTCAGAGGGGAATCAGGGTGAGTCCTGAGGTGAGCACAGCAGCTCTGTGCATAATGGACTCAGTTTAAAAAATTTGAGGTTTGATTATGCTTGACCGAGAAGGGTTCAGACCCAATGTCGGCATCATCTTGCTCAACCAGAAAAATCAGGTGTTTTGGGGCAAGCGCATCCGCACCCACAGTTGGCAATTTCCGCAGGGCGGCATCGATCGAGGAGAGACTCCCGAACAGGCCATGTTCCGCGAATTGCACGAAGAAGTGGGGCTCAAACAAGAGCATGTGCGCATCGTGGCCCGTACCCGAGACTGGTTGCGCTATGAGGTGCCAGACCGGTTCATCCGACGTGACGCGCGAGGCTTCTACAAAGGCCAAAAGCAAATTTGGTTTTTGTTGCAACTGATGGCGCCCGACCATTCGTTGAATTTGCGCGCCACCAACCATCCCGAGTTCGACGCGTGGCGATGGAACGATTACTGGGTGCCATTGGATGTGGTGGTGGAGTTCAAACGCGGTGTGTATGAAATGGCGCTGACCGAGTTGTCACGTTATTTGCCACGGCAAGAAGGTCGCAACCGCTACTTGCGCGGCATGGGTCAGGTTCAAGGGGAAATGACTGTGACCACCAAGCACTTTGGCATGTCCATCAGCATGGGCATGGAGTTACCGCCAGGGGCGAGTTTTGATCCAGACCCGCAATCTGCGCTCAAACAAGGTGATTGAACTGTGCGAAGTCCTGAGGGGCTGCGTGCGGTCCAAACTCAGGAGAGTTGCGTGAGTACCAAGTTGTCACGATGGACCATCTCGGGCTCGGCCACATAACCCAGCAGTTGCTCGACATCGCCAGAAGGTTTGCGGCATAACAAGCGGGCCTCTGCCGCAGCGTAATTGGCCAGTCCACGGGCCACCTCCTGCCCCTTGAGGTCCAAGATGGCAATGACTTCACCGCGAGAAAAATCGCCATCCACGCCCGTCATGCCAATCGGCAGCAAGCTTTTGCCTTCATGCAGCAATTTGACGACGGCGCCATCGTCAATGGTGACCGAACCACGCAACTGCAGATGGTCTGCCATCCATTGCTTGCGGGCTTGTTGCTTTTGAGTCTGCGCCACCAGCAAAGTGCCAATGGCTTCGCCCTGGGTCAAGCGCACCAAGGCATCGGGCTCACGGCCCCAAGCGATGACGGTCGACGCGCCAGATCCTGCCGCGCGCTTGGCTGCCAAGATTTTGGTGATCATGCCGCCTTTGCCGAGGCTGGAGCCTGCGCCGCCTGCCATGTCTTCCAATGCCGCGTCTCCTGCTCGCGCCTCGTGCACAAACGTGGCAGTGGGGTCGCGTCGCGGATCGGCGGTGTAGAGACCTTGTTGATCGGTCAAGATGACCAAGGCATCGGCCTCCACCAAATTGGCCACCAAGGCACCCAAGGTGTCGTTGTCACCGAATTTGATTTCATCGTTGACGACGGTGTCGTTCTCGTTGATGACGGGCAGCACGCCATGCGCGAGCAAGGTCAACAAGGTCGAGCGCGCGTTGAGGTAGCGTTCGCGGTCAGCTAAATCTGCATGGGTGAGCAGGACTTGGGCTGAACCCAAGCCGTTTTCGCGCAACTTGGTTTCGTACATCTGCGCCAAGCCCATTTGACCCACAGCCGCTGCAGCTTGCAACTCATGCAGTTCGTGCGGACGGGTGGTCCAGCCCAAACGCTTCATGCCTTCGGCAATGGCGCCGCTAGACACCATGATGACTTCTCGCCCATCCCGAACCAAGACACCCAATTGCCGACACCACTCGCCGATGGCTTGGTCATCCAAGCCTCGGCCTTCGTTGGTCACCAGGCTAGACCCGACCTTGACCACGATGCGACGCGCGTCGCGCAACAAGTGGGTAGAAGTCTGTGTCATGGGGCGGAGTCAGGGGCATCGTCTACAAAGCGAGGATCCACGTATTCAGGCGGCTGCTCAGCCACTTGTTGCGCTTTGATGTGTTTGAAAATGTCTTTGATCAAGGGCTCACAACCCTCGCGCGTGAGCGCAGAGATCTGGAATACAGGGCCTTTGTACTTGAACCGTTTGACAAAGTCAGCCACCACGGCTTCACGCTCGTCCTTGGGCACCATGTCGAGCTTGTTCAAAACCAACCAACGCGGCTTGTCATACAAGGCTTTGTCGTATTTTTTGAGCTCAGCCACGATGGCTTTGGCTTGTTTGACCGGATCGACACCTTCGTCAAACGGGGCAATGTCCACAAGATGCAGCAACAACCGTGTGCGTTGTAGGTGCCTCAAAAACTGATGGCCCAATCCGGCACCGTCAGATGCGCCCTCGATCAAACCGGGTACGTCCGCCACCACAAAGCTTTGCTCTGGCCCTACACGGACCACCCCCAAATTGGGGTGCAAGGTGGTGAAGGGGTAATCGGCAATTTTTGGACGCGCATTTGAAATGGCTGTAATCAGCGTGGACTTACCCGCATTGGGCATGCCCAGCAAGCCCACATCGGCCAACACTTTGAGCTCGAGCTTGAGCTCTTTTTTCTCGCCAGGCCAGCCGGGTGTTTTCTGACGCGGCGCACGGTTGATGGCGCTCTTGAAACGCATGTTGCCAAAGCCACCATCACCCCCTTTGGCGATGGTGATCACCTCGCCAGGAATGAGCAACTCGTACAACACGTCACCGGTTTCTGCGTCGGTGATGATGGTGCCCACCGGCATTTTGAGGGTGATGTCATCCCCCGCATGGCCAAACATGTCGGAGCCCATGCCGTGTTGACCCCGCTTGGCTTCGTGGCGGCGCGAAAAGCGAAAGTCCACCAGCGTGTTGAGGTTGGGGTCCGCCACTGCGAACACATGCCCCCCTCGGCCACCGTCGCCGCCGTTGGGGCCGCCAAATTCTTTGTATTTCTCATGGCGAAACGAGACACAGCCGTTCCCCCCATCGCCAGCGGCAATGTCGATATAGGCTTCGTCTACGAATTTCATGGGTCTGGTTTAAAAAGTAAAGCCCCGACAAGTCGGGGCTTTGTCACACATCAGTTCGATGGAATCAAACAGGTGTGATGTTGACCATGTGCTTGTTCAAAGCACCCTTGACGCCGAACGACACGTGGCCGTCTACCAAAGCGAACAAGGTGTGGTCTTTGCCCACGCCGACATTGGTGCCGGGATGAAACTTGGTACCACGTTGACGCACGATGATGGCGCCAGCAGTGATCAACTCACCACCGAACGCTTTGACACCGAGCATTTTGGGCTTGGAATCGCGCCCGTTTCGCGTAGAGCCGCCGCCTTTTTTCTGTGCCATGTCAGTGCTCCTTAACCGTTGATGGAAGCAATCTGCAATTCAGTGAACTGCTGACGATGCCCTTGGCGCTTTTGGTAGTGTTTACGACGACGCATTTTGAAAATGCGAACTTTGTCGTGCTTACCGTGAGACAAGACTGTGACTGTGACAGTTGCGCCGGACACCAAGGGTGTGCCGATCTTGAGTTCAGCGCCGTTACCGACTGCCAACACTTGATCGATCACAATCTCTTGGCCAACGTCCGCAGCAATCTGTTCTACTTTAATTTTTTCGCCAGCAGCAACACGATACTGTTTGCCACCGGTTTTTATGACCGCGTACATGTAAGACCTCTAGATAAAATCTGAGTGAACTCTACGGACGGATTTCCGCAGAGCCAAAAATTATAGCAGTTCCAAGACTTGCCTGTGGCTTTTTCATTTACGCCCCACCGGCGTCCCTATAATCAGTGGGCTTTCCATTGGTTTAAGGCTTATCTTGTCGACCGCACCCTCCTCCGCTTTGCAACTGATCTCTGCCGACATGGCCGAGGTCGACCGCGTCATCGCCCAGCGGTTGGATTCAGGTGTGCCCTTGGTTGGGCAAGTGTCTCAGTACATCATTTCAGCAGGCGGCAAACGAATTCGACCTGCCTTGCTGCTGCTCATGGCTGGGGCAATAGGCTACAAAGGCCCACAACGCCATAACTTGGCCGCAGTGGTTGAGTTTATTCATACGGCCACCTTATTGCACGATGACGTAGTGGACGAATCAACTTTGCGCCGGGGAAGACCCACTGCCAATGAATCCTTTGGTAATCCAGCCAGTGTTTTGGTCGGTGACTTTTTATATTCACGCGCATTTCAGATGATGGTTGATTCCGGAGAAATGCGGGTCATGGAAATATTGGCCGATGCCACCAATGTGATCGCTGAAGGCGAAGTATTGCAACTGATGAATATGCACGACGCTTCGCTGGATGAAGCTGGTTATTTACGGGTCATTCGCTCCAAAACGGCCAAACTATTTGAGGCAAGCACGCGATTGGCCGCTGTCATTGCGGGCAGCACGCCAGAGGTAGAGATGGCATGCGCTGAGTATGGCCAAGCCTTGGGGACGGCATTTCAAGTGATTGACGATGTGCTTGACTACGATGGCGATGCCCAAGAATTAGGTAAAAATTTAGGTGATGATTTGCGTGAGGGAAAAAATACCCTCCCATTGATCATTGCCATGCAACGCGGAACAGCGCATGAAAAAGACACCATCCAAAGAGCCATTGAAAATGGTGAAATGGACGGCTTAGATGAGATTATTCAAATTGTTCGCCGCACTGGCGCACTAGAAGCAACGCGCTCTGCCGCAAGTGCAGAAGCTGAACGTGCCATTGCGGCACTTATCAAACTACCCAAAGGGCCTTATCAAGAGGCGCTGCACGAATTGGCGGCCCAATTGCTGGACCGCCGTAACTGATTAGGCTTGCGCAGCCACAGGCGCAGCAATCAAAGCTGTATCCAAGGTGCCCGCCGTCTTCAAGGCTTGTACCCAAGCAGGAGAAACACCTCGACCTGTCCAAGTTTGCTCTGGATTGACTGGGTTGCGGTATTTGGCTGCCACTTTTTTACCCGCCAAAGCACCTTTTTTAGCTGCACGGGGTGCTTTAGCTTTGGTAGGCTTTGCTGCGCCCAAGGCTTTGACAATGTCAGCGGCCGTGATGCCGGCATCTTTGGCCAAAGCGACAATTTGCCCCAGCACTTTGTCGTTGGTTTTGGCAAGCAATGCTTTTTCACGCTTTTCCAATATTTCACGATCTTTACGCAACTTAGCCAATTGCGCTGCCACAGTGGTACGAGCCATAAATATCTCCAACTAAATTAAATAAAAACTTATTATATACAGGGAGTATTTACGTTTTTGTATATTTTTTATTCGGTATGACTTAATCATCGAAAATTTTCTTCGCTTTGATAAGGGTCAGAAAATCAGACGTTGCTATCTATCGTTAATTAGTAGGGGGGTTTTATCCTTACCGTCAAATTATTCAACGACCAAGCGACAAGGTGCTTTGATATTCTTTTCCTCTCGTTTTTCTTCGCAATATTTCATGGCACGACGCTCCCCCTCTGCTGACATCTTGATATGAATAGAGCATCTGAAAACCATTTTGTCTCCATCGCTGTGGCTGTCAAATGCAGTCGCGCAATGGCTCATGGGCGTCATTTCAGGCTTGAGTTCTTTCCAAACAGACCGCAGAGGGTCAGGTAACTCACTCAAAGGAATGGTGGGGAAAGTGCCCGCATATGCAATGCCGCCAAGCAAAAAACTCAGCGCAGCCACTTGAATGCCAGGCACAGAAAGCCAGCGGATGATTTGATCGATATGCTTCATTTGAATACCTCAATGCCAATTGACCTGATTTAGATTCTATGGGTTAAGCATTGAGCTTTGACACAAAAGTCAAAGCTCCCACAAGAACGGTTTGGCTAAAATAGCAAAAGCTAACAGCTGCAGTCACGACGACTGCAACACGTCGGGGTGTAGCTTAGCCTGGTAGAGCGCTACGTTCGGGACGTAGAGGCCGGAGGTTCGAATCCTCTCACCCCGACCACAAGCATGCGATGCACGCTAAACGCCCTGTTTGCAAAGTCATGCAGGGCTTTTTTGTGATGAAGACTCGCTCCTTAAGCGATGAGTAGATTGAAGAATTCTGAATTCCCTGTTCAGAATTCGTATGTCTTCCCTTCATCCATCGATACCCCAAATACCTGAAGGTCCAGCAGTCAAAGTCTTGGACTCACTGTTGCACAAAGCCTTGCAGGACGGCGCATCCGACATACATGTCGAGACCGGCGACAACAGTTGTCGGGTACGCTTTCGGATTGATGGTCGCTTGCGGTTGGCGGCCACCCCAGCGATGAGTCTTCGCGATGCATTGGTGTCTCGCATCAAAGTGTTGGCTCGCATGGACATTGCTGAAAAGCGGTTGCCACAAGATGGCCGCATTCAATACACCCATGCAGGACAAGGCGTTGACTTGCGGGTGAGCTCACTGCCCACCGTTCACGGCGAAAAAGTCGTGATCCGCATCTTGAAGTTCAGCCAAGCACGCCCAAGCCTCAGCAGTTTGGGATATGAAGCCGACGACCAAGCCCGCTTGGTAGAAGCCATCGAACGTCCCCATGGCATGGTGCTCATGACAGGCCCCACAGGCTCTGGCAAGACGCTCTCTTTGTACAGTTGCTTGGACATTTTGAACCGTCCAGAAATCAATCTATCGACGGTCGAAGACCCCTCCGAAATCCAACTCGAGGGCGCCAATCAAGTCAACATCAACGAACGTGCAGGTTTGACTTTTGCGAACACGTTGCGTGCATTGCTGAGGCAAGACCCTGACGTGATCATGTTGGGTGAAATCAGGGACCTAGAAACCGCACAGATTGCGATCCAAGCCTCCCAAACAGGCCATTTGGTCCTGTCAACTTTGCACACCAACGACGCGACCAGTACGTTGACACGGCTTCATCACATGGGTGTGGAGCCATTCAACGTCGCGGCTAGCGTGGTGTTGATCACAGCGCAACGCTTGGTGAGGCGTTTGTGTGATGGGTGCAAAACACCGATGCATGAATCGCAAACGCGTGAGATACGGTCAGCGCTGGAATTGACGCCACAAACCATCTTCAGCGTTGAAGATATTCAAACTCGCCCACTCTTCAAACCCGTGGGGTGTCATGCGTGTGATGGAGGCTACAAAGGTCGCCTTGGTATTTTTCAAGTTCTTCCCATCAGCGACAACATGCAGTCGCTGATCTTGAACCACTGCAGCGCGCAAGACATGGCAAAACAAGCAAGCTCTGAGGGGGTGCGCAATTTACGAGAAGCCGGGTTACTCAAGGTCTTACACGGCCTCACTTCTGCGCAAGAGGTGATGGCGCTGACGCAACATGGCTGATCCCGTTTTCAAATGGCATGGCCATGACCGCGAGGCGCGCTTTGTGCAAGGCACCATGCAGGCCGCAACAAAGGATGCCGTGGTGGCCCAACTTCATGCGCAGCGCATTCGTGCCACACGCGTGCAGCGCCAAATCAACTACATCACTTGGTTGAAAAACTCCGCCAGGGTTCGACCGAAAGACATCACGCGACTGACACGTCAATTGGCCACTTTGCTTTTATCGGGTGTCCCCTTGTTGCAAGCGTTTGACATCATCACTCGCGGACTGAGGCAAGCTGCCATCAAAGCCTTGGTGCAAGACCTGCGCCATCAGGTCGAAGAAGGCATGCCCTTGCATCAAGCGCTTCGACGCCACGCTGCGTTTGATGCTTTGTTTTGTAACCTTGTCGCTGCTGGCGAAATGGCAGGCATGCTGGACACCATGTTGAATCGACTCGCCATTCACCGCGAAAAGTCAGAAGCCTTACGCAGCACCCTGAGGTCTGCCTTGATTTATCCGAGCGCCGTCCTCGTGATAGCCTTGAGTGTGATGATTTTTTTATTGTCCTTTGTTGTGCCCGCTTTTGAAAACATCTTTGCCTCATTCGATGCAGAGTTGCCGGCTTTGACACGCTGGGTGGTTGGCCTGAGCCAAAGCTGGCAACAACATGGCTGGGCCGCACTGATCAGCACCTGCGCACTCATGGGTTCTTTGCTGTACGCAGTCCATCGCAGCGACATGTTGAAAGAACGCTGGCACGGTTTGGTATTGCGTTTACCACTGGCCGGCCCAGTGGTGCGACATGCCTGCTTGGCGAGATGGGCGCGTACACTCTCAACGCTGTTTGCGGCAGGCATCACACTCACTGACGCACTGCAAGCCGTTCAAGGTGTTACCGGCAATTTAAAGTACGAGCGAGCCACTCAATCCGTTCGCGATCAACTGATGCGAGGCAGCTCTTTGACTGAAGCCATGGCCACGCACCGTCGTTTATTTTCTTCAATGGCAATCCAAATGTGTGCCATCGGTGAAGAGTCTGGCGCACTCGACAAAATGTTAGACGCCACCGCCTCTCACTATGAGCGAGAGGTTGAAACTGCCGTTGAACGTTTGTCCACCTTGCTCGAACCCTTCATCATGGTGACCTTAGGGCTTCTCATTGGTGGCATGGTGGTGGCTTTGTATTTGCCGATTTTTCAATTGGGACAAGTGGTATGACTGAGTTGAGTATGTCCTTTGCTCTTTTGGCTCTGACCTTCGGATTGGTAGTCGGTAGTTTTGTCAATGTGCTGATTCATCGCTTGCCGCGAATGGTGATGCAAGCCCAAGAGCCATCGCCTCATTCAGCAACAAGATGGGATATTTGCTACCCTGCCTCGCATTGCCCCAATTGCCACACACCACTGCGCGCATGGCACCTGGTGCCTCTTTTAAGTTATGTCTGCCTCAAAGGACGATGCAATTTTTGCCAGCATCCGATAGGCGCGATTTACCCATTGATTGAAATCGTGACCAGCTTGCTGTGGCTTGCCTGCGCTTGGCGTTGGGGATTGACGCCAAGCGCCTTGTCCTGGGCCTTTTTTGCAACCAGTTTGTTAGCCTTGTCTGTGATCGATTGGCAGACCACGCTGCTCCCGGACGCTTTGACGCAAACCTTGCTGTGGGCAGGCTTGATCGCCAGCAGCATGCACTGGATTGCATTGCCAGTTGAGGAAGCCGTTTGGGGCGCAGCAGTTGGCTATGCGTCTTTGTGGTTGGTTGCTTTTGTTTTTGAAAAAATAACGCAACAAGAGGGTATGGGCGCAGGCGACTTCAAACTGCTTGCTGCCTTGGGCGCCTGGTTGGGCCCCTTGCCGCTGATCCCCTTGGTATTTTTAGCCAGCATGGCAGGCGCAGTGGTTGGCTTGGCCTTAAAAGCAAGGGGCCAACTGCACGAAGGTCGCTATGTGCCATTTGGTCCATTTTTGGCTGCGGCTGGAGCCTCACTCGCTGTGTACGGGCCCCATGCCGCCATCCAATGGCTGGGCTGGTAAGTTTGTTTGCGTAGACTCATGCACATGACCAGCGCTTACCCGTCTTCTGGCACATTTCACTTGGGGCTCACAGGTGGGATTGGCAGCGGAAAAAGCACGGTGGCGCACATGCTGGTCGAGCGAGGTGCCGCTTTGGTTGATGCAGATGCCATTGCGCGCCAATTCACAGCCCCTCAGGGCTTGGCTATCCCATTGATTGCCGAACAATTGGGGGGGCATTTCATCACGCCCGAAGGCTCGCTGGACCGAGATCAGATGCGCGCCCTTGTTTTTCGAGATCCCACCGCCAAAAAAGTCCTCGAAGCCATCGTTCATCCCTTGGTCGGACAAGAAACACAACGACGGGTTCAAGAAGCCATTCAGGCCGGACACCGCACCGTGGTGTTTGACATACCACTCCTGGTGGAGTCTGGACGTTGGCGTCACATGCTCCACAAAATACTGGTGGTTGACTGTCGGGTCGAAACACAAATTCAGCGCGTCCATGCGCGAAGTGGGTTGGGTGCTGAGACGGTGCAAAACATCATCGACGCGCAGGCAAGTCGCCCTCAACGCTTGGCTGCCGCAGATTGGGTCATTTACAACGAGCAACTCAGCTTAGCCCAGTTGCAGGCAGAGGTCCTCAGTTTGCCCCTGTAACGCCAGACATTCTGCCCAGAAAATGAGATTTCACCGGGTATGATTCAGGCTGTCCAAAACGGCCTCCGATCTATTCGTTTTACTGCGTGATTCTGTACGAACATCCCTTCAACGAGCGTGTGCGCACTTACCTGCGCCTGGAACACCTGTTTCAGCGTTTCGAAGAATTGACCACACGCAACCACCCTGTGGACAATCACTTCGCGCTCACCACGCTGTTCGAGTTGGTCGAAGCCGGTGGGCGTACAGACCTCAAGTCTGACATCCTCAAAGACTTAGATCGTCACAAGCAAATGTTCAATGGCCTGCGTGGCAATCCATCGGTGTCTGAAGCGGCCTTGGACCAGTTGCTCTACCAATTGGAACGTTGCTTTGAAGCCATGAACAATGCCGTTGGCAAAATCGGGCAGTCTGTGACGGACAACGAATGGCTGGCCGCCCTGCGCAACCGCGTGGCAATTCCTGGCGGCACCTGCTGCTTTGATCTGCCGGCCTACCATGCGTGGCAGCAACAAAGTGGTGATGTGCGTCGCCTCGACATCTTGCGTTGGGCCGAGAGCTTTCAACCCATGAATGCCTCTGTCAAGTTGTTGCTCACCTTGATGCGTGACACAGGAAGCACCCAAAAAATGATGGCCATGGGTGGTCAATTTCAGCAATCCTTGGCGCAAGGAAAATTTCAACTCATGCGCGTGGCGATTGACCCTGCCTTAGGTTTGATTCCTGAAATCAGCGGCAATCGCTTGATGATTTGGGTGCGCATGATGCGTCAAGATGGTGATGGCCGATTGCAAGTCAGCACCGATGATGTGCCGTTTGAAATGGCTTTGTGCGCTTGAGCCATGGGCACGGAAGTTCGCATCGTCAAATGCCCGCAATGCAGCGGTCCTAGCCGCTACGAATCAGCCAACGTTTACCGCCCTTTTTGTAGCGAACGCTGCCGCAACATCGACCTTGGCGCTTGGGCCAATGAAGAACACCGCTTGCCCGATCAAACGCCGCAAGACGACACGGACTTTGAAAACACACCCTTGCAGTAAGCACGTTGGCTAAGACTTGTGGGTTGCCCCTGCAAATTGTCTTTCTGTCGCAAACCACTGCAACACGGGCACCGTTCCCGGCAACACAGGCTCGACCAGCACAGGCAATTGCTGCCAAGCAAAGGTTTGCGCTTCACGCATTTGCAACTCACCCGTCCACTGTGTGACTTTGCAAAAATTCAACTGAACCAAGGCATGCGGGTAGTCGATCACTTCAGTCTGCCATGGTTGACAGTCGGTGATGGTGATGCCAATTTCTTCTTGCAGCTCACGGCGCAAAGCCTCGGCCACCGTTTCACCCGCTTCAAGCTTGCCACCCGGAAACTCCCAATAACCAGCGTAGGCCTTACCCAACGGGCGGGAGGTCATCAAGAACGCATGGTCGTCACGAATCAACACGCCGACCGCCACTTGCACCAAACCACGCTCTAGGGAACGAGGTTGGTCCGCATCGACCACACGCACAAGCGGAGATGTCATGGTGTTGCGTCAAACCTGGGCATGTTTACCCGCGTAATCACGGGCAAACTGGTAAGCCACGCGTCCGCTGCGGGAAGCGCGCTCCAAGGCCCACACCAAGGCCTCGGGTCTTGCGCTCTCGATCTGCGCAGCAGGGACACCATAGGAAGACAACCACTGGGCCACGATGGTGAGGTACTCGTCCTGACTGAAAGGATAGAAGCTGACCCACAAACCAAAGCGCTCTGACAGCGAAATTTTCTCTTCGACGCCCTCACCTGGATGCACCTCCCCATCTTCGGTGTGGGTGTAGGTGAGGTTTTCTTTCATGTACTCTGGCAACAAATGGCGTCGGTTGCTGGTGGCATAAATCAGCACATTGGGTGTAGCAGCTGCCACCGATCCGTCCAAGATGGACTTAAGGGCTTTGTAGCCTGGCTCGCCATCTTCAAAGCTCAGGTCATCGCAAAAAATCATGAATTTCTCAGGACGCGTCGACACCACATCGATGATGTCGGGCAAATCCGTCAAGTCATCTTTGTCCACCTCGATCAGTCGCAAACCACGCGGCGCGTACTCATTCAGACAAGCTTTGATCAGCGACGACTTTCCTGTGCCACGCGCCCCCGTCAACAACACATTGTTGGCAGGCAAGCCGGTGACAAATTGCTCGGTGTTGCGCTGAATTTTTTCCTTCTGTCCATCGATCTCTTGCAGATCTTTCAGACCCAAGGTCGCCACATGGCGCACGGGCTCCAAGTTGCCGTGCCCACTGCTGCGCTTGCGGTAGCGGTACGCCACGCTGGCAGACCAATCAGGCGCAGACAAAGGTTGCGGCAGCACGGACTCGATGCGTGCCATCAAGGCTTCGGCGCGTTGCACCAAGCGTTCGAGGGGATGTTGTGAAAGATCTGTCATGTCAGCTACGGTAATCGGCATTGATGGTCACGTACTCATGGCTCAGGTCGCAGGTCCACACGGTGTCGGTGGCGTTGCCTCGTCCTAAAACCACACGCACGGTGATTTCGGTTTGTTTCATCACACGCTGACCATCTTCTTCGCGGTAACTCGGATGGCGCCCACCTTGGATGGCCACGTGCACATCGTCCAAGTACAAGTCAATGCGTGTTTGGTCGAGGTCGGCAATGCCCGCGTAGCCCACAGCCGCCAAGATGCGCCCCAAATTCGGGTCGCTGGCGTAAAAAGCGGTTTTCACCAGCGGTGAATGTGCGATCGCATACGCCACTTGACGGCATTCAGCGGCGTCACGGCCACCTTCCACCTGAATGGTGATGAATTTCGTGGCGCCTTCGCCATCGCGCACGATGGCCTGTGCCAACTGGCGCGCCACCTGCAACATGGCCTGAAACAAAGCCTGGCCCTCAGGACTGTCTAGGCTGGTGATGGGCGCGTGTGCCGCTTTGTTGGTGGCAATCACCACAAACGAGTCATTGGTCGAGGTGTCACCATCCACCGTCACACGGTTGAACGAGCCTTCCGCCAAGGCCAACGACAGCGCTTTCATCAGCTCGGGAGCGACACATGCGTCCGTTGCCACAAAGCCCAGCATGGTAGCCATGTTGGGACGAATCATGCCAGCGCCCTTGCTGATGCCCGTGATGCTGACGGTCGTGCCGGCCAACTGCAACTGGGTGCTGGCTGCTTTGGGCACAGTGTCAGTGGTCATGATGCCCTCGGCGGCGTCTACCCACTGCTGAGCGCTGGTGGCGTGACCTGCGGCCGCAATGGCTGAGGGCAAACCCGCCATGATGCGGTCGTGCGGCAGCGGCTCCATGATCACACCTGTTGAGAACGGCAACACCTGCTCTTGTGCAATATCCAGTGCTTTGGCCAAAGCCACGCAGGTGGCACGTGCACGTAACAAGCCGGGCTGGCCTGTGCCAGCGTTGGCGTTGCCTGTGTTGATCAGCATGGCACGGATACCCTGAGCTGCTGCCAAATGCTCGCGGCAGACTTGAACTGGCGCAGCGCAGAAACGGTTTTGGGTGAAGACGCCGCTGACAGAAGCCCCTTCGTCAATCAACACCACGGTCAAGTCTTTGCGGTCGGCTTTGCGAATACCAGCTTGGGTGACTCCCACGCGCACGCCCGCGATGGGATGCAAATCAGAAGCCACAGGAGGAAACAAATGAACGGACATATCAATCAGGCCAATTGGCCATGGCAATGTTTGTATTTTTTACCGCTGCCGCAAGGGCAAGGCTCGTTGCGTCCAACCGCGGGTACCTGTGCCGCAAAGGTGAGCGGGTCTGGCGTGGTTTCCGCCTGACCAGATTCATTGGGCGCGGTATAGGTCACGTTATGCAAACTTTCTGCACGGTCTTCGAGGTCGCTGGCAGCTTGTTCGATTTGCTCGGTCGATTCGATCTTCACGGTCACGAGCACGCGGGTGACTTCGTTTTTGACGGCATCCAGCAACTGACCAAACAGCTCGAAAGCTTCTCGCTTGTACTCTTGCTTGGGCTGCTTTTGAGCATAGCCACGCAAATGAATGCCTTGTCGCAAATAGTCCAACGCCGCCAAATGTTCACGCCAATGGCTGTCAATGTTTTGCAGTAAGACCACGCGCATGAAAGACGTGAACTGCTCTATGCCCACGCGGTCCAATTTGGTTTGAAATGCAGCATGAGCAGCGGAGACCACCCGGGCCACGATGTCCTCATCGGTGATGGCTGTGGCTTGTTCAATGTCTTGCGCCAAAGACACATCCAGTTGCCACTCTTGCAACAAGGCGCGCTGCAAACCTGCGATGTCCCACTGCTCTTCGACCGATTCATGGGGCACAAATTGACGCACCACATCGACGAAACACCCCTCACGCAAACCTGCAATTTGAGCGGTCAAATCTTTGGCATCCAAAATGTCGTTGCGCTGCTGATAAATCACACGGCGTTGGTCGTTGGACACATCGTCGTACTCCAACAGCTGCTTGCGGATGTCAAAGTTGCGTGCTTCAACTTTGCGCTGCGCGCTCTCAATGCTTCGAGTCACAATGCCCGCCTCAATGGCTTCACCTTCAGGCATCTTCAAGCGGTCCATGATCGACTTGACACGTTCACCCGCAAAGATGCGCATCAAGGCGTCATCCAAACTCAGGTAAAAACGCGATGAGCCTGGGTCACCCTGTCGACCAGAACGGCCCCGCAGTTGGTTGTCAATGCGACGTGACTCATGGCGCTCCGTGGCAATGATGCGCAGGCCACCCAGCGACTTCACCTGCTCGTGGTCTTTGGTCCACTGCACGCGCAAAGCGTCAATTTTTTGTTGCTTGGCTGTGGCGTCCAGGCTGTCATCCGCCTCCACCTCGGCAATCAGTTTCTCCACGTTGCCGCCCAACACAATGTCGGTCCCGCGACCCGCCATGTTGGTTGCAATGGTGATCATCTTGGCGCGCCCAGCCTGAGCCACGATGTCCGCCTCGCGGGCATGCTGCTTGGCATTGAGCACTTGATGGGGCAGCTTGGCCTGCTCCAACATGTTGGCAATCAGCTCGGAGTTTTCGATCGATGTGGTCCCCACCAACACGGGCTGCCCACGCTCGTAGCAATCACGGATGTCGTCTATCGCAGCTTTGTATTTCTCGTCTGTGGTCTTGTAAACGCGGTCCAGCTGATCATCACGACGGCTGATGCGGTTAGGTGGCACCACCAAAGTTTCCAGTCCATAAATTTCTTGGAACTCATAGGCCTCGGTGTCGGCGGTACCGGTCATCCCACCCAACTTGTTGTAAAGGCGGAAATAGTTCTGGAAGGTGATGGATGCCAGCGTTTGGTTTTCCGCTTGAATCTGAACACCCTCTTTGGCCTCAACGGCTTGGTGCAAGCCTTCGCTCCAGCGACGTCCTGACATCAAACGTCCTGTGAATTCATCAACGATCACAATTTCGCCACCTTGGTTCACATAGTGCTGATCGCGGTGGTAAAGGTGGTTGGCACGCAAGGCCGCATACAAGTGGTGCATTAGGCTGATATTGGCAGGGTCATACAAAGACGCACCTTCAGGCAACAGCCCCCGGCTGGCCAAAATTCTCTCGGCATTTTCATGGCCCTGCTCGGTCATGAACACTTGATGCGATTTCTCATCGACGGTGAAGTCGCCTGGGGTGATGATGCCCTCACCGGTGCGCGGATCTTCTTCGCCAATTTGGCGCGTCAGCAGTGGCACCACTTGGTTGATCGCCACATACAGCTCGGTGTGGTCCTCCGCTTGCCCACTGATGATCAATGGCGTACGCGCTTCATCGATCAAGATCGAGTCCACCTCATCCACGATGGCGTAGTTCAAACCGCGCTGCACGCGATCGACTGGCTCGTACACCATGTTGTCGCGCAAATAGTCAAAGCCGTATTCGTTGTTGGTGCCGTAGGTGATGTCAGCGCGATAGGCCGCTTGCTTTTCCACCCGGGGCATTTGCGGTAAGTTGATGCCCACCGACAGGCCAAGGAAGTTGTACAAACGCGCCATCCATTGCGCATCACGGTTGGCCAAGTAATCGTTCACCGTCACCACATGCACGCCTTGCCCTGTCAAGGCATTGAGGTAGACCGGCAACGTGGCGGTCAGTGTCTTGCCTTCACCCGTGCGCATCTCTGCAATCTTGCCTTGGTGCAAGGCAATGCCCCCGATCAGCTGCACATCAAAGTGGCGCATTTTCATCACACGTTTGGATGCTTCACGCACCACGGCATAGGCCTCGGGAAGCACCGCGTCCAGCGTTTCACCGGCCAAAACACGTTGTTTGAATTCGTCCGTCTTGGCTTGCAATGCCACATCGCTGAGTTGCTCTAAGCCGGACTCTAAGGCGTTGATTTGTGCGACTGTTTTACGGTACTGCTTGAGTAAGCGCTCATTGCGACTACCGAAAATTTGGGTAAGAAAATTGAAAGCCATGTGAGCGCTGCAGTGACCTCTGTTTCTTGCAAATCAGAGCGCCACTTGTTCCTTTGTGAAAGGCTGGATAGAAGCGGCGGATTTTAACCGTGCACAGCCGCATAATTCAGCCATGGCCACCCGTGAACCCGCCCACCCTGACACCCTAGCGGCTTACCGTGCTCTGGGCTACAGCACACCCCCCAAGACTCGCACCATCTTGAGAGGTCGCGCTCAAACACTGGAGCAAGTTGTTGACACAGCACCTGGCTTAGCGCAACTCTCCGCCATCGCACGGGACAATCAAAACAGGTTGCGGGCCATTGCACCTCTGCTGCCAATGTCTTTGCGCACTTTGGTCCAATCTGGTTCGGTGGAAGGTGACACGTGGTGCTTGCTGGTCCCCAACAGCGCCGTCGCTGCCAAACTGCGTCAGACCTTGCCTGCGTTGTGTGCACACCTGCGCACCAAAGGTTGGAATGTGACGACGATTCGTGTGAAAGTAAAGTCACCCACCTGAACAGAAAAAGCCCGCTGGGCTTGTGCGCAGCGGGCTTTCAAATGGTGCCGATTGTCGGATTCGAACTGACGACCTACCGCTTACAAGGCGGGTGCTCTACCAACTGAGCTAAATCGGCGTGGGTGTTATTTTAGCCTTGAAGAAGCTCGTTTTTTTATTTCACGCGTGTGAGTGTGGGGCGTCCTGCTGGCGACGTTGGGGGTGGGGGCGCGTCACTGCTGTCTGAGGACAGCTCGACATGCGCTGTGTCGACCGCCGACAAGCCAGGGCGAGCACGCGATGCAGCGGTTTGAGTGCTTACGCCGGGCGAGTTGGGCACAGGCATTGGAAACGCCATGCCCTGCCCGTTTTCACGCGCGTAAATCGCCAACACACGACTGACTGGGACCACAATTTCACGGGCAATGCCTGCAAAGCGGGCTTTGAACTCAATGAACTCATTGCCCAAGCTCAGGCTGCTGGTGGCGTCAAAACTGACATTCAACACCACCTCACCGTTTTTGACGTACTCCATCGGAACTTGCACCGTTTCGTCCACCAACACAGCCACATAAGGCGTGTACCCGTTGTCCGTGCACCACTCGTGCAAGGCACGCAGCAGGTAAGGTCGGGTAGATGAGGCGTCAGGTGTGTTCAACATGGCAATTACTTGCGCATCACTTTTTCAGACGGTGTCAGCGCCTCAATGTAGGCAGGGCGAGAAAAAATACGCTCGGCATATTTCAACAATGGCGCCGCATTCTTCGACAACTCAATCCCATAGTGGTCCAAGCGCCACAACAAAGGCGCAATGGCCACGTCGAGCATCGAGAAGTTGTCACCCAACATGAACTTGTTTTTCAAGAACACGGGAGCCAATTGGGTCAGGCGGTCACGGATGTGGGCGCGCGCTTTTTCCAAGGCTTTGTCATTCGCTTTGGCCACGCGTGACTCCAGGGTCAAGACATTGGCAAACAGTTCTTTTTCGAAGTTCAACAAGAACAAACGAACACGCGCGCGATCCACAGGGTCACCGGGCATCAATTGGGGATGAGGGAAACGCTCATCGATGTATTCGTTGATGATGTTCGATTCGTACAAGATCAAATCACGCTCCACCAAAATGGGAACTTGCCCATAGGGGTTCATCACGTTGATGTCTTCGGGCTTGTTGTAGAGATCCACATCACGAATCTCAAAGTCCATGCCTTTTTCAAACAGGACAAAACGGCAGCGGTGGGAAAAGGGACACGTGGTTCCCGAGTAAAGCACCATCATGATGGGCGGCTCCTAAAAATCAAAAAGAGTGACAGGCCGGCCTGTCACTCCGTGAGGTGATGACAGGCGTCAACCCATCACCGAGGTATTGTGCTTACTTGATGTCTTTCCAGAACGAAGCATTCAGTCGCCAAGCGATGACCATGAATCCGAGCAAGAACAACAAGACCCAAACACCCACGCGAACGCGTGTGTTTTGAGCAGGCTCCCCCATCCATTGCAAGTAGCCCACCAAGTCACCCATGGCTTCGTCATATTGCAATGGCGTCATGGTGCCGGGTGCGACTTGCTCCCAACCTTTGAAGGCATGAACTGTATGTCCGTGTTCTTCGTGCTCTTCGTAGATGGGGCGACGCACCCCTTGCATTTCCCACAACACATGGGGCATGCCCACATTGGGGAACACCAGGTTGTTCCAACCGGTGGCTTTGGTTTCGTCGCGGTAGAACGTGCGCATGTAGGTGTAGAGGTAATCGGCACCCGTGCCACCATGGCCTGCGCGCGAACGCGCAATCACAGTCAGGTCGGGCGGGTTACCACCGAACCACTCTTTGGCTTGCTTAGGATCAATGTTGGCCTTCATGGTCTCGCCCACTTTTTCAGTGGTGAACAAGAAGTTGTCTTTGATCTGTTGCTCTGTCAAACCAATGTCAGTCAAGCGGTTGTAGCGCATGAAGGCTGCCGAGTGACAGTTGAGGCAATGGTTCACAAACAGTTTGGCACCGTGTTGCAAAGCCGCCAAATCATTGGTTTTGTTGGGTGCTTTATCCCAAGCAATGGTGTCGCCACCCGACGCCTGAGCACCAGTAACCGCACCGAGAATCAGAGCCAAGCTGAGAATAAATTTTTTCATGGTGAATAGCTCCGTGAATCTCAGTGAGGGGCAAACGTCACACGGTCAGGAACCGGCTTGGTCTGGCCGAGGCGACTCCACCAAGGCATCAAGAAGAAGAAACCGAAGTAGAACAGAGTGCCCACTTGGGACACGCGTTCGCCAATCGCGGAAGGAGGTTGGACGCCCAAGTAAGCCAGCACCACAAAGTTGATGACGAAGATACCGTAGAGGTACTTGTGCCAATCGGGGCGGTAACGGATGGACTTGACAGCGCAGTTGTCCAACCAAGGCAAGAAGAACAGGATGACCACAGCGCCACCCATCACCACCACGCCCCAGAACTTGGCATCAATCGACAGCATCATCAACACCAATGCCACTGCACCACCGATCACCACGCCTTTGAACAAGCCTGACAGCTTGGTACGGGTCACACCCAAAATGGCGCCCGCCAAGACACAAGCGATCAAGGCATACATCATCTCGCTCGTGATGGCACGCAGCATCGAGTAGAAAGGCGTGAAATACCAAACCGGTGCAATGTGCAGGGGCGTCTTGAGCGGGTCGGCTGGAATGAAGTTGTTGTATTCGAGGAAGTAGCCACCGAATTCAGGCGCAAAGAAGATGATCGCCGTGAACACCAACAAGAAACCGCTGACACCCAAGATGTCGTGCACGGTGTAGTAAGGGTGGAATGGAATACCGTCCAAAGGATGACCTTGTGCATCTTTCGGTGCATTCGGGCCCTTGATTTCAACGCCATCAGGGTTGTTTGAACCCACCTCGTGCAAGGCGATGATGTGCGCCACCACCAAACCCAACAGAACCAAAGGCACAGCAATCACGTGGAAGCTGAAGAAACGGTTCAAGGTCGCATCACTGACGACATAGTCGCCGCGAATCAACAAGGCCAGGTCGGGACCCACAAAAGGAACAGCGGCAAACAAGTTCACGATCACTTGCGCGCCCCAGTAGGACATTTGGCCCCACGGCAACAAGTAACCCATGAAAGCTTCTGCCATCAAGCACAAGAAGATAGCACAACCAAACACCCACACCAGCTCGCGTGGCTTGCGGTATGAACCGTAAATCAGGCCGCGGTACATGTGCATGTAGACCACGATGAAGAACGCCGAAGCGCCGGTGGAGTGCATGTAGCGAATCAACCAACCCCAGGGCACATCACGCATGATGTACTCGACCGAACCAAAAGCCAAAGCGGCATCGGGCTTGTAGTGCATGACCAAGAAAATACCGGTCACGATTTGGATCACCAGCACCAAGAGGGCGAGCGAGCCGAAGAAATAAAAGAAGTTGAAGTTCTTGGGGGCGTAGTACTCAGACAAGTGCTCTTTGTACATCTTGGACGCCGGGAAACGGTTGTCCACCCAGTTGAGCAGTTTTTCGCCAGCACTGGCGTTGGGAGAGATTTCTTTGAATTCAGCCATGGTGTGTCCTATCAGGCTTTCTTGTCTTCACCGATCAACAACTTTGTGTCGGAGAGGTACATATGAGGCGGGACTTCGAGATTGTCTGGCGCAGGTTTGTTCTTGAACACACGACCAGCCATGTCAAAGGTAGATCCATGGCAAGGGCACAGAAAGCCGCCTTGCCAATCGTCTGGCAGAGAAGGCTGAGCACCCAAGGTGAATTTATCGGAGGGCGAGCAACCCAAGTGCGTGCAAATGCCGACACCCACGAAGATTTCAGGCTTGATGGAACGCGCTTGGTTACGCGCATACACAGGCGTGAACTCGGCAGGCTTGCGCTCTGACTTGGGATCAGCCAACTGCGACTCGGTTTTGTTGAGCGTCTCCAATTGCTCAGGCGTGCGCTTGACAATCCAAACGGGCTTGCCGCGCCATTCGACGGTCATTTTTTCACCGGGTTTGAGGGCTGAAATATCAACTTCCACTGCCGCTCCGGCGGCTTTGGCCTTTTCAGAAGGCTGGAAAGTACTCACAAAGGGGACAGCAACTGCCGCGCCGCCAACTGCACCGGCGCAGGTGGATGCAATCAGCCACGTGCGTTTGCTGGTGTCTACTGGGGTGTCACTCATGGAATTCCTCAAACAATTGTCACTGGTTGGGTTAACCCCATATTGTAGCTGACAGCTATGCGGCCTTCGAGTGCACCGCAGGCAAAAGGTCACCCGCCAGACAAGCGTCGGGCCATGGCCAGCGCTTCCAGCAAGCTGGATGGATCGGCCCGGCCCGTGCCCGCCAAATCAAAGGCCGTTCCATGGTCTGGACTGGTTCGAACCAAGGGCAGACCCAAGGTCACATTGACCCCTTGCTCCACGCCAAGATACTTGACGGGGATCAGTCCTTGGTCGTGGTACATCGCGATCACCACATCGAACTCACCCGGGCTGCCGTCTTTGGCACGTGCCCGCATGAACACGGTGTCAGGCGCAAACGGTCCGCTCACCTGCAGCCCCTCTGCACGCGCTTGCTGCAACGCAGGCACGATGATGTCAAGCTCCTCGCGGCCTAACAGCCCGCCCTCGCCCGCATGCGGATTCAAACCCGCCACGCCCATATGCGGCGCACGCCCCGTGGCCGCCAATTCGGCAGCATGCGTGATGCGCAAGGTTTGCAAAATATTCTCAACCGTCACCGCCTCTATGGCTTGGCGCAAGGGCACGTGAATGCTCACCAGCACCGTGCGCAGCTCACGGTTGGCCAGCATCATGCGCACGGGCATCTGTGCAACTGGCACCCCAACGTGGGCTGCTGCACAGGCTTGCAGCATCTCGGTGTGCCCTGGAAACGGCACCCCGGCGGCAGACAAGGCCTCTTTGTGCAAAGGCGCCGTCACCAACGATGACAACTCACCTCGCAGGGCGGCTTGTGCCGCCCACAACACCGCATCAGCCGCCAATGCGCCGGCGGCTGCACTGATTTGGCCCCACACGGGCAATTGCGCACGGGTCATAGGCTTGCCCACTTGCAAAACGGGTAAGGCCATACGGGGCAAATCACGAGGAAGCTCAGACAGCTGGGACAGCGGCAACAGCGTCAGCCGTGCAGCACTTGGATGGGCTGCGGCCAACACATCTGCGGCACGTTGCATCACAGCCAGATCCCCCACCACCACGCAACCCTGCACACATTCAGGAGAGTCGCGAAAAGCCATTGCCACTATTTCAGGGCCAATGCCCGCGGCATCTCCCAAAGTCAGGGCAATGGGCTTGAAGTCGGCCACCATCGTCAAGCCGGGTTGTCGATGTCGATGAACTGGTGCGTCAACCCCAGTTGAGTAGCGACATGCGCCGCCACCGCAGGCGCCCCATAACGTTCAGTGGCGTGGTGCCCACAGGCTAAAAATGCCACGCCGGTCTCGCGCGCCAAATGCGCCTGAGGTTCAGAAATTTCACCGGTAATGAAAGCATCCGCCCCCGCCGCAATGGCCGCTTCAAAAAAACCTTGCGCTCCGCCCGTGCACCAAGCGATGCGCCGAATGGGCCGACCTGCCCCTGGCACGACCACGGGAGAGCGCTGCAACACCTGGGACAAGGTGTGCGCCAACATGTCAACGGTTGGAAAGGCTTGGCCTTCGGATTGCTCTCCCCACAAACCCAAGTTTTGATCGCCAAACGTGCCTTGCACCGTCAAACCCAAACGCAGCCCAAGCTGCGCGTTGTTACCCAACTCTGGGTGTGCGTCCAATGGCAAGTGATACGCCAGCAAGTTGATGTCATGCGCCAACAACAAAGCCAGTCGTTGCTTCATCCAACCCGTCACGGCGCCATCTTGCCCGCGCCAAAACAGACCGTGGTGCACGAAGATCGCGTCGGCTTTGGCTTCAATCGCGGCCTCAATCAGCGCCCGACTGGCGGTCACACCCGACACCATGTGATGGACATGCGCTTTGCCCTCCACCTGCAAGCCATTGGGCCCATAGTCTTTGAATCGCGCGGGCTGCAACAAGGCGTTGCAGGTGTCGACCAGAACATGGCGCGACACGCCCAGTGGCTCAGTCATCGCTGGGCCGCCTTGTGTTTGGCACGCTGCGAAGGCGTCACCTCCAAGCTCAAGGCTTGGTTGCGGCGCACCACATCCAACTTGACCGGCACCCCTGGCGGCAGGGCCGCAATGCGCGTCAGCAACTCACCCACATGGCGCACTGGCTCACCAGCCACCCGCACCAACACATCGCCAGGGCGCACACCGGCTTTGGCAGCAGGTGCGTTTTGCAACACACCGGTGATGAGCACGCCCTCGACATCCTTCAAGCCAAAAGTTTCCGCCAATTCAGGGGTGAGTTCATCGGGCTCAATGCCCACCCAACCCCGGGTGACTTGGCCATCCCGCACGATGCCTTCCAGCACTTGACGCGCGGTAGAGACGGGAATGGCAAAGCCAATGCCCATGTTGCCGCCTGAGCGGGAATAAATCGCCGTGTTGATGCCCAACAAACTGCCATTCACATCCACCAAGGCGCCGCCTGAATTGCCGGGGTTGATGGCGGCATCGGTTTGAATGAAATTCTCAAATGTGTTGATGCCCAATTGATTGCGCCCCAAGGCCGACACAATGCCACTGGTCACGGTTTGGCCCACGCCAAACGGGTTACCAATGGCCAGCACTTTGTCCCCCACTTGCGCCGTGTCGGAATTTCCCAGCGTGATCACGGGCAAACGATCCAGCTGAATGCGCAAAATGGCCAAGTCTGTCTCAGGGTCGGTACCGACCACGGTGGCACGCGCCCTTCGGCTGTCGCTCAAGGTGACCTCAATCTCGTCGGCCCCCTCGATCACGTGGTTGTTGGTCAGGATGTAGCCCTCAGCGCTGACGATCACGCCACTGCCCAACCCCGCTTGAGGCGCATCGCTGTCACGCTCGCCGTAAAAGAACTGGAACCAAGGATCGTTCGACTGAGGCGTTTTCTTGGCCGCTTGCGTGGTGGCAATACTGACCACTGCGGGAGCAGCCCGCTTGGCCGCCTGGCTCAAACTGCCGGGCATCACCGCCCCGGGGGCCATAGGCGGCGCCTCTTGCAAGCTCAGGCCAGACATGCGGGGCGCCAGGTTCAACCACTGCGGCTTGAGCGTGGCCACCACAAACCACAGGGCCACCGCCACGGTGACCAGTTGGGAAAAAAGCAACCAATGACGTTTCATGGGGCTTTCAACCGTTTCACTCAGCGTCTGGCGCTTGGGTATGTTTGATGAACAGCTGGGCAGCCCAAATGCCGATTTCGTACAACACGCACATGGGAATGGCCAAAGCCAGTTGCGACACCACATCAGGCGGGGTCACGATGGCGGCCACGATGAAGGCCAACACCACAAAGTACGAGCGAAAAGCTTTGAGTTTTTCAATGCTCACCACATTCATGCGGGCCAATACGATCACCACAATGGGCACCTCAAACGCCAAGCCAAATGCAATGAACATCGTCATCACAAAGCTCAAATAGGCCTCAATGTCAGGTGCGGCCGTGATGCTTTTGGGCGCAAAGCTCTGGATGAACTTGAACACCTGGCCAAACACAAAGAAGTAGCAAAAAGCCACCCCAATCATGAACAGCAAAGTGCTCGACACCACCAGGGGCAACACCAGCTTTTTCTCATGCGAATACAAGCCTGGCGCCACAAACGCCCACACCTGATAAAGCACCACCGGCAAGGCCAACAAAAATGCGGCCATCAGCAAAATTTTGAGTGGCACCAAAAACGGTGAAATCACCGACGTTGCAATCAACGTCGCACCTGCGGGCAACTGCGCCACCAAGGGCGCGGCCAACAAGTCATACAACTCAGCAGGACCGGGGAAGATCGCCAACACAGCGCCCGCCACAGCCACAGCAATGGTGGCCTTGACCAAACGGTCACGCAACTCAATCAGGTGCTGAACAAACGGCTGCTCAGTGCCAGAGAGTTCGTCATGGGATGGGGTATCAGACATCAGGCCTCACAGCGGGACGAAAACGCGCCACACGGGCTGCGCTGGACAAGGCCTTGGTGCGCACACCTTGGCGGGCTTTGTACCACTGGGGCACGCTGCCGCGCTTGAGGCGCCACTTCTTGCCGGGGTGCTGGTAGCTCAGGGGTGGGGTTTCGAGTGGGGTGTACTCGTGACCGGTCAAGCCTGCGGTGGTCTCGGCCCAGTCTTTTTCAAAATCACTGCTGGCGGTTTGCACCGAATGCTCCACATCGCGAGCCGCGCTTTCCACCGTGTCTTTCATCTTTTTGAGCTCATCGAGCTCCATCGACCGGTTGACCTCGGCTTTGACGTCAGACACATAGCGTTGCGCCTTGCCAATCAATGCGCCCACCGTTCTGGCCACACGTGGCAGCTTCTCGGGGCCAATGACGATCAACGCCACGGCGCCAATCAGCGCAATTTTGGAAATACCCAGATCAATCACAGCAAACGATCAATGTGCATCAAGACTTGTGCTTGGCTTCAACGTCGATGGTGGTCTTGGCAGCTTCGGTGGCCGCATTGACTTGCGCAGCAGGCTTGTCTTCAGGCGTCGAACCTTCTTTCATGCCATCTTTGAAGCCTTTCACAGCCCCGCCCAAATCACCGCCTAAGTTTTTCAGCTTCTTGGTGCCAAACACCATGATGACGATCAACAAAACGATCAGCCAATGCCAAATTGAAAACGAACCCATGTGTTTCTCCTTGAATACGGGGAATTCTAATCAGCCACGCAACCATGGGCGCGGTCCACCCATGACATGCCAGTGCAAATGGTGGACTTCTTGTCCACCCTCGGCACCCGTGTTGGTCACAATGCGAAAGCCGCCCTCTGGGTAAGGTCGTGCGCCTTCTTGCAAAGCCAACTTAGGGGCGAGCAACATCATGCGCCCCAATAAGCCTTCATGCTCAGGGCCGACGTGCGCCATCGAGGGAATATGCAACTTGGGGATCATCAGAAAATGGATGGGTGCCCAAGGGTTGATGTCATGAAAAGCAAACACCTCGTCGTCTTCGTAGACTTTGCGCGAAGGAATTTGCCCGGCAATGATTTTGCAAAAAATACAGTTGTCACTCGTCATACTGATCACTTTGAAGAACGAAGTCGTCCATGGGTTGCTGCTTGTTCATGCGAACCAAGCCCAACACGATACGGTACAGAAACCAAATCGAAATCAAAATCCAGGCAATCCAGCCTGGAATCAGAAACAAAAACCACAAAGGCGCAGTCACCACATACAAGACGGCTGCCAACAACACGGTGCGGATGCGGTAGCGAAAGTGCGAAGCCTGCCAGGTGCCACGGGCTTCTTCTCGTTTCACCAAATCCAAAATCAGCGCCACCACCAACAGAACCGGGCCCACTTGTGCCCCCGGAATCACGGCGCTCACCGCCACGATCAGGTGCAGCACATAGCTGACCCAACTGACGGCTTGCAAGGCATCATGTTGTCCAGTCGAAGGAGATGGCAGCGCCATAGGATGCGTCATTCGCCCGTCTGTTCGCGGGCCTGTGACTTGCGCAGGGCTTTTTCTTCCAAACCGCTCAGCCCTTCACGGCGCGCCAACTCACTCACCACATCGGCAGGCGTCAGGCCATAGTGGGCCAGCGCAATCATGCTGTGAAACCACAAATCAGCTACTTCGTACACCAGTTTGGCGGGGTCTCCGCCATGGTCCACATCTTTGGCGGCCATCACGGTTTCGGTGGCTTCTTCGCCAATCTTTTTCAAAAAAGCATCTGGCCCTTTGTGCAGCAAACGCGAGACGTAGCTCTTCTCCGGGTCACCGCCGTTCGCGGGCTTGCGGCTTTCAATCACCGCCGCGAGGCGCTGCAAAGTGTCTAAATTGTTGACGTCGGTCGAACTCATGGCGGTCATTTGTAAATCGATTCGGGGTCTTTGAGCACAGGCTCACAGGCTTGCCAGTCGTCGCCTTCCAAGCGTTGGAAAAAGCAACTGTGTCGCCCAGTATGGCAGGCTATGCCAGGTGTGTGACCCAGCTGTGTCACACGCAGCAACACCACGTCGTTGTCGCAGTCCAGGCGAATGTCGTGCACGGTTTGCACATGACCCGACTCTTCACCTTTGAACCACAACTTGTTGCGCGAACGGCTGAAGTACACCGCACGCTTGAGCTCTGCTGTTTTTTGCAGGGCCTCGCGGTTCATCCAGGCAAACATCAGCACATCGCCGCTGTCTTTTTCTTGGGCGATGACGGGCACCAAGCCCTTGTCGTCCCATTTGATTTTTTCTAGCCAATTCATAAGGTGTGATCTTAGGACATTGGCCGCGATGGCCTTTGCGATGGCGGATGTACTGACGCCATGCGCAGCACAAAAAAATCACTGCATGGAGTGAAGTCCCAGCATGTTGCCCTCGGTATCCATGACCAGCGCGATATGCCCGTAAGGCCCAATGGACATCTTGGGCTTTTGGACTGTGCCGCCCGCTTTGATGGCTTTGTCTGCCTCTATGGCGCAATCTGCACACTTGAAATACACCAGCACACTGTTGGCCCCCGATGGAAAACCGGGCATGCACACCAGCGCGCCAGAGGCACCGAAGGTAGACGTGTCCATGGGGAAAGCCCACATCTCAAGACCTGGGTTGTCGAGCTGAGACAGCGTGGTGTCAAACACCGCCTCGTAAAACGCTTTGGCGCGTGACATGTCTTGCACATAAATTTCAAACCAGCCGACGGGGTTGTTCATACGTTTTCCTTTCGAGGTTGAGGTTGACTTAACGTGACGCTGTTGAGTGGCAACAACAATGATTCTCTATTTTCAAGGTCACGGGTGAGGTGAGTTCAACGTTCAGAAAACGCCAGTTGCTTGCCAAGACCGGCAAATGTCGCCGCAAAACTGCGGCGTAAACAAGCTTGGACGCGCGGAGACTCAATGACCGACTTGCGAAACGCATGCGCTAACGTTCAAGCTAAGACGTCCGCGGAGGCAGGTGCTGTAGCGGGTCGGTTTGAGCGAGGGGTTAGGCGTCGCCGGTGCCAGACTTGAGCTTGGCGCGAATTTCATCGTGCTTTTTGGCGAGGTGCTCGTAGAAAGGCTTGAGATTCTCTTCCGTGTGTTCGAGTCTCTTGAGTACTTCCGCAGGCAAGGCCTTGTCTATCCATCGTTCCCAGAGATCGACGAACTCCAGCATGTCAGCGTAGTAATCGCGGGTCGCAGGTTCGGAAAGCCAATAGTTCTCACGAAAGAGCGCGACCATCTTCCGGTACACGGGGAGGAGTTCCTTGTGAAGGCGCTCGTTGTCGAATTCAATGAGACGCTTGAACTCAGGCCATCTCTCCGTTGTGATCCTGCGACGCTCATGAACGGGAAGATCATCGGTATCAGCGCACAATTGGGTCCACGCCGCTTGTGCCTCGTTCTGCACTCGTACGCGTAACTGTCCGTACGTCTGAATTTCGTTGCGCACGCCAAGCATGGGTGAGTAGAAGAGCGAAAGTTGCTTCTCAAGGAACGCGAGTTGGCGTTGCCGTTCTTCACGCCGCGAGGTGAGCCAAGCGCCAATCATGACACCAACGAGGCCTGCAAGCGCCTGTACCGCCAAGGTTGAGCCCCAGCGGACTAGCTCAACGACGGATTGATCAGTGGGAAGTGCGCACATAGGGTGTTTGCGACGACTAACTTTGAAGTAGAAGACAAATCAGCCAACATGGCTAGAGTTTGTCGGACAACAACGCCGGACTGTTTGCAAAAAAACGTTTGACATCATTGGCTTACCCTTTGGTGGTGTTTAAGTAAAGACATAACAAATCTGAGAAAGTCGCCGCGCCCCCTTTGGCATCCCAGCGCTTGCTAGATCAGGTGCGCGAACGCATCCATTACAATCACTATAGCCTCAGAAAACAAATTAATTAACTATATAGGGTACGTTTTTTTGCACGTTGGAATTCAAAAAAACCAGCATGCGGCCGCCCAAGGAAATGGGGTCGGCAAGCGACACGGCCAGCCCTTTGAATGCCTTGCTCAGCGTTTGAGCAAGTGGTCAACGCTTCACAAGCGCACAGGTACGCCGCGCTCACGCATGCGTTGCTTGGCTTGCTGCACGGTGTATTCGCCGTAGTGAAAAATGCTGGCCGCCAGCACCGCATCGGCGCCGCCTTGCTGCACGCCGTCGGCCAGGTGGTCCAGGTTGCCCACGCCCCCCGAGGCGATGACAGGCACCGACACAGCATCGGCCACGGCACGGGTCAAAGCCAAGTCAAAGCCTGACTTGGTGCCGTCACGGTCCATGCTGGTGAGCAAAATTTCGCCAGCCCCGTGCTCGGCCATTTGGGTGGCCCAAGCCACCGCATCCAGGCCCACGTTTTTGCGCCCGCCATGGCTGAACACGTCCCAACCGGGGCCCGTTGGCAGACCGTTGGCGCCCATGCGTTGTTCCTCTTCAGGGGTACGACGTTTGGCATCAATGGCCACCACGATGCACTGGGCACCGTATTTGGCCGAGGCATCACGAATCACTTGGGGGTTGGCAATGGCGGCCGAGTTGAAGCTCACTTTGTCGGCACCGGCGTTGAGCAATCGGCGCACATCGTCCACCGTGCGCACACCCCCACCCACGGTGAGCGGAATGAACACTTGGCTGGCCACGGCTTCGATGATGTGCAAGATCACATCACGCGCGTCGCTGGTGGCGGTGATGTCCAAAAACGTCAGCTCATCGGCGCCTTGCTCGTTGTAGCGAGCGGCAATTTCCACCGGGTCTCCCGCATCCCGCAGTTCCACAAAGTTGACGCCTTTGACCACGCGACCACCGGTCACGTCAAGGCAAGGAATGATGCGTTTAGCGAGCATAGAGTTCCAGCAAATAAATTCTCACGAGACAGTCAAACGTTGCCAGCCCAGCCATTGCTGACCTGCTGGCACATGGATCGGCTCGTACACCTGAGCGGCCTCCACGCACAACATGCGCGCAAAGCCATCGGTGGGCATGTCTTTCAAGGAGGCGCATTTCTCGGGGCCGGGGTTCCAAACCACCGATTGGCCCCAAGAAGGGCTTTGCTCAACACACACCACGCCGCTGCCATCTTGTACGCGCAGCGCACCAGGCGCGGCAGCGTACACACGGTCAAACTCGCCATCAAAGTACAAGGTGTCGTCGGCCACACCATGCACATCGGCCACGGCGTCCCATTCGGCTTGCCCCTGCAAACCGGTCACGTCGGTCAAATCAATGTCATCCACGGCCAGGTAGGTGTGCAAGGCACCGGTGAAGCTCAAGGGCAGCGTGTCGGTGTTGTGCACAGACAAGCTCAGTGTCAATTGGCCGGGTTGCAACTGCACGCGCAGTTGCGCCACAAATTGCTGCGGCCAAATGGCTTGCGTGTGCGCATTCGACGCCAGTGTGAAGTCAAAGTGGGCCTGCGCGTCATCTGCTGACGAATCAGCCAAAGACCACATCACGTTGCGGGCAAAGCCATGCTTGGGCAAGGTGCCGCGTTGGTTGAATTGCGGAAAGCACACCGGCACGCCGCCACGGATGGCCGCCTGGCCATCCCACACATTGGCAGGGCTCAAAAACAAACGTTCTCTGCCCTGGCTCGCCCATGACAACACATGGGCACCTTGCAGGGCCACCAACACGGTGTCGCCGCACGGCAAGCTCAGGCGATGGCAGGCCAGACCTTGAAAAACGTCCGTGGTGAACATGGGCATGGCTCCAACCCTCAGTCGCGGGCCGACTGATCGGCGGGTGAAGAATTAACCATTGAGCTCATCGGCGCGGGCTTGGGCTTGTTCAAAATCCAGATCGCCGCTGTAAATGGCGCGGCCACAAATCACGCCTTCCACGCCTTCGTCTTCCACGGCGCACAACTGGTCGATGTCGGCCATGTTGGACAAACCGCCTGAGGCGATGACCGGAATGGTCAGGGCCTGTGCCAGTTTGACGGTGGCGTCGATGTTGATGCCGCTGAGCATGCCGTCACGCCCAATGTCGGTGTAGATGATGGACTCCACACCGTAGTCTTCAAACTTCTTGCCCAGATCTGCCACTTCGTGGCCAGTCAGTTTGCTCCAGCCATCGGTGGCCACTTTGCCGTCTTTGGCATCCAGCCCCACGATGATGTGGCCGCCAAACGCACTGCAGGCATCGCGCAAGAAGCCCGGGTTTTTCACCGCAGCCGTGCCGATGATGACGTAGCGCAAACCCGCGTCGATGTATTTCTCAATCGTGTCCAAGTCACGGATGCCACCGCCGAGCTGCACCGGAATGTCCTGGCCCACGGCTTTCAAAATGGCTTTGATGGCCAGGTTGTTTTGCGGTTTGCCCGCGAAAGCGCCGTTCAAGTCCACCAGGTGCAAACGTCGCGCGCCTTTGGCGACCCAGTTCAACGCCATTTGCGCGGGGTCTTCGCCAAACGTGGTGGCCTGGTCCATGTCGCCTTGTTTGAGGCGCACGCAATGTCCGTCTTTGAGGTCAATCGCAGGAATAAGTAGCATGGTGGCAAAGGGCTTCAAGCAGGCCCGGTGAGGTGAAAGATCAGGGTGTCCAGTGCAGAAAATTGCGGTACAGGGCTAGGCCATGTGCTGCACTTTTTTCTGGGTGAAATTGTGTCGCAAAAATATTATCGCGTGACACAGCGCAGGTGAACAAACCACCGTAGTCTGTCTGCGCCGCAGAATGGGCCAAGTCTTTGGGCCGTGCATAAAAGCTGTGCACGAAATAAAAGTAGCTGTTGTCAGGCACGTCTTGCCACATGGCGTGAGCTCGGGTTTGCAGCACTTGGTTCCAGCCCATCTGGGGCACTTTGAAGCGGCTGCCATCGGCCTGGGTGCGCCCAGCCAAATCAAACTTCACCACCTCACCCGGAATCAACCCCAAGCCCGGGGTGTCACCCTCTGCGCTGTGGTCGAGCAGCATTTGCATGCCCACGCACACGCCAAACAAAGGTTTTTTGTGCGCGGCGTCCAGCACGGCGTCCATCAAGCCCGACTCGCGCAACTCGCGCATGCAATCGGGCATGGCACCTTGGCCAGGCAAGACCACGCGGTGTGCGTCACGCACCACCTGCGGGTCAGATGTGACCACCACGTCGGCATGGTCCACCAACGAGGCGGCGTGCATCACGGCCTGCGCCACCGAGCGCAGGTTGCCCATGCCGTAGTCCACAACTGCGACTTTGTTGTTCATGAGAGCAGGCGCATCACAAACTGCCCTTGGTGGAGGGGATCATGCCCACCGAGCGTGGGTCCAGCTCAAGCGCAGCACGCAGGGCGCGAGCAAACGCTTTGAACACGGTTTCGGCCTGGTGGTGGGCGTTCTCACCGCGCAGGTTGTCGATGTGCAGTGTCACACCCGCGTGGTTCACAAAGCCCTGAAAAAACTCAAACGCCAACTGGCTGTCGAATTCGCCGATCATGCCGCTCTTGAACGGCACGTGCATCACCAAGCCAGGGCGGCCAGAAAAGTCCACCACCACGCGGCTCAGGGCTTCATCGAGGGGCACGTAGGCGTGGCCATAGCGGCGAATGCCTTTTTTGTCGCCCACGGCTTTGGCAAACGCTTGGCCCAAGGTGATGCCCACGTCTTCGACGGTGTGGTGGCCATCGATGTGCAAATCGCCTTCGGCATGGATGTCCAAATCGATCAAGCCATGGCGCGCAATTTGGTCCAGCATGTGGTCAAAAAAACCAATGCCGGTGGACAGCTTGGACTGACCTGTGCCATCGAGGTTGACCTTGACGGTGATGCGGGTCTCGGCGGTGTTGCGGCTGACTTCAGCGGTACGAGCGGTCATGCGGGGCTTTCAAGAAAGAGCAGAGGTCAAGGCCGCCAGCAATTGTGCGTTCTCATCCGGTGTTCCCACCGTCAAGCGCAGGCAGTTGGCCAGCAAGGGATGCATTTTAGAAACGTTCTTCACCAACACATGGCGCGCTTTGAGCGCGGCAAACACGTGGCTGGCGGCGCTGTCTGTGTCACCCTGTGGCGCTGCAAAGCGCACCAGCATCATGTTGGCATCGCTGGCATAGGGAGTGACACCCGGCAACTGCTGCAACGCTTTGAACAACACCTCGCGCTCAGCGCGGATGGTGGCCGCCTGCACGGCAAACACATCGGCGTGCTCTAAGGCGAACAACGCGCACTCGGCGTTGAGCACGCTCACGTTGTAGGGCGGACGCAGTTTGTCAACTTCATGCACCAGCGCCGTGGGGCCCACCATGTAGCCCAAGCGAATCCCAGCCAAACCAAACTTGGACAAGGTGCGCATCAACAACACATGCGCATTGGCTGCTGGGTGCTGGCGAATTTCATCCAACCAACTGCGGCTCGAAAAGGGTTGGTAGGCCTCGTCCATGACCACCAAGCCACCGTACGCGCTGACTTGGGCGATGAGGCGGCGAATCACCGACCCGTCCCACAAATTGGCCGTGGGGTTGTTGGGGTAGGCCAGGTACACGATGGCCGGCTCGTGCTGTGCAATTGCAGCGGACATGGCCGGCTCGTCCAACTCAAAGTCGGCCGTCAAAGGCACGCCGATGTAGGGCAATCCTTGCAACTGCGCGCTCATGGCGTACATCACAAAACCGGGTTCTGGCGCAAGTACTTTGGCGCCTGGGACAGCGCAGGCCATCGACAACAAGGAAATCAACTCGTCGGAGCCATTGCCCAACATCAGCGTCGACCCTGCCGGCAATTCGACATAACGGGCCAGCGCATTCTTCAAATCGTCGATCCGCGAACCGGGGTAGCGGTTGACCTCAACCGCACCCAAACGCGCACCCAATTGCGCTTGCAATTCAGACGAGAGGGTGAAAGGGTTTTCCATCGCGTCGAGCTTGACCATGCCCGCCGAATGCTGCACGGCATAGGCATGCATGGCTTGGACGTCGGGGCGGATGAAACGCAAGGGGGTACTCATGCGCAATCTTTCTTCAAACGGAACTCGGCGGCCATGGCGTGGGCTTGCAAGCCTTCGCCATAGGCCAACACGGCGGCAATCTTGCCCAGCGTCTGCGCACCCTGCTCGCTCACCTCAATCAGGCTGCTGCGCTTTTGAAAGTCGTAAACACCCAATGGCGAGCTGAAACGCGCGGTGCCACTGGTGGGCAACACGTGGTTCGGGCCGGCACAGTAGTCGCCCAGGCTTTCGCTGGTGTAAGCGCCCAAGAAAATAGCGCCTGCGTGCTTGAGCAACGGCTCCCAACGGTGGGGCTCGTGGCTCGACACCTCCAAGTGCTCGGGCGCAATGCGGTTGCTGATGGCACAGGCTTCTTCCATGCTGCGGGTGTGGATCAACACCCCACGGCCATTGAGCGATTTTTCGATGATCTCGCGCCGTGGCATCTGCGGCAACAAACGCTCGATCTCGGCTTGCACACGGTCAATGTAGGCCGCGTCGGGACACAGCAACACGCTTTGCGCCAGCTCGTCGTGTTCGGCCTGGCTGAACAAATCCATCGCCACCCAGTCAGGCGGTGTGGAGCCATCGGCCAGCACCAAAATTTCGCTCGGGCCCGCAATCATGTCAATGCCCACGGTGCCAAACACTCGGCGTTTGGCAGCCGCCACATAAGCGTTGCCAGGGCCGGTGATTTTGTCCACCGCTGGCACCGTGGCCGTGCCGTAAGCGAGCGCTGCCACCGCTTGCGCCCCGCCAATGGTGAAGACGCGGCTGACACCCGCCACATAGGCGGCAGCCAGCACCAGAGGGTTGCGTTCACCCTGCGCAGCGTTGGCTGCATGTTTGTCGCGGGCGGGCGTGGGCACCACCATGATGATGTCGGCCACCCCGGCAACGTGGGCGGGAATGGCATTCATCAACACGCTCGATGGGTAGGCGGCTTTGCCACCCGGCACGTAAATGCCCACACGGTCAAGCGGCGTGACTTTTTGGCCCAGCAAGGTGCCATCGGCGTCGCGGTAGCTCCAGCTCTCGCCGCTGGCTTTGCGCTGTGCCTCGTGGTAGCTGCGCACCCGGGCCGCCGCCGCCTGCAAGGCGTCGCGCTGCTCGGTGGGCAAACTGTCGAAAGCGGCTTTGAGTTCGGCCTGCGTCAGCTCCAAGGCCTCCATGCGGTCGGCCTTCAAGCCGTCGAAGCGTTCGGTGTATTCCAGCACGGCGGCGTCCCCGCGTGCGCGCACATCGGCCAAGATCTCGGCCACACGTTGCTCAATGGCGGCATCGGTGTCCGCCGACCAATGCAGGCGCGCTTTGAAATCGGCTTCAAAGCTGGGGCTTGCGGTCGAGAGACGGAGCGGTTGTGCCATGGCAGGTCGGTGTCAGAAGTTAGAAGTTAACGGGCGGCAGGCAAGGCGGCTTCGAACGCATCGATGATGCGGCGAATGGCTGCTTGCTTCAATTTGAGGGCGGCTTGGTTGACCACCAAGCGCGAGCTGATGTCCATGATGCGCTCGACCTCCACCAAGTGGTTGGCCTTGAGCGTGTTGCCGGTCGACACCAGGTCAACGATGGCATCAGCCAAGCCGGTGAGCGGCGCCAACTCCATCGAGCCATACAGCTTGACCATGTCCACGTGCACACCCTTGGAGGCAAAAAAGTCACGCGCAATCGCGGTGTATTTGGTGGCCACTTTCAAGCGTGCGCCTTGTTTGACCTGGGCCGCGTAGTCAAAATCAGCCCGCACGGCCACGCTCATGCGGCACTTGGCGATTTGCAAGTCCAGCGGCTGGTACAAGCCGGCCGCCACCACACCGTTGGCATAACCACCGCCGTGCTCGATCAAGGTGTCTAGACCGGTCACGCCCAAGTCGGCACCGCCGTACTGCACGTAGGTGGGCACATCTGAGGCACGCACCAGCACCACACGCACGTTGGCGTGGTTGGTGGGCAAGATCAGCTTGCGCGATTTTTCAGGGTCTTCCAACACCTCAATGCCTGCGGCTTTGAGCAACGGCAGGGTTTCATCGAAGATGCGGCCTTTGGAGAGCGCGAGTGTGATCATGTCATGTGCTTTCATGGCGTAGGGGCCATCATTTGACTCGTTCAATGTCAGCGCCAATGGCGCGCAACTTGGCTTCCATCTTGTCGTAGCCACGGTCGAGGTGGTAGATGCGGTCGACCAAGGTCTCCCCCTCGGCCACCAAGCCGGCAATCACCAACGAGGCCGAGGCCCGCAAGTCGGTGGCCATGACGGTGGCGCCCGACAACTGGGGCACGCCTTCGAGCACCGCCACCTTGCCGTCGATCTGGATGTGCGCGCCCAAGCGCACCAACTCGTTGACGTGCATGAAACGGTTTTCAAAAATGGTTTCTGTCACCTTCGATGCCCCCCGTGCAATGGCGTTGAGTACCATGAACTGGGCTTGCATGTCGGTGGGGAAACCGGGGTATTCGGTGGTGCGAAAGTTTTGCGCCTTGAGGTGCGCAAACGCAGGGGCAGCACCTTGAATGCGAATGCCCTCAGGGGTGGCGGTGACGGTGGCACCTGCGTCTCGCAGCTTGTCGATCACCGCGTCCAAATGGTCGGCACGGGCATGGCGCAACAACACATCGCCCCCTGTGGCTGCCACGGCACACAAAAAGGTGCCAGCTTCGATGCGGTCGGCCACCACCTGGTGGTGACAGCCGTTCAAGCGCTCGACACCTTGGATGTGGATGCGGCTGGTGCCATGGCCTTCAATTTTGGCCCCCATGGCAATCAGCATCTCGGCCAAGTCTGGGATTTCAGGTTCTTGAGCGGCGTTTTCCAACACTGTCTCGCCATCGGCCAGCGCCGCGGCCATCAAAAAGTTTTCGGTGCCCGTGACCGTCACCATGTCGGTGGCAATGCGTGCGCCCTTCAAGCGCGTCAAACCCGGCTTGAGCTTGGCCAGCATGTAGCCGTGCGCCACTTCAATCTCGGCCCCCATGGCCTGCAAGCCCTTGATGTGCTGATCGACAGGACGCGAGCCAATGGCGCAACCGCCAGGCAACGACACTTTGGCACGACCAAAACGCGCCAGCAAAGGCCCCAAAGCCAGCACCGAGGCACGCATGGTTTTGACCAGCTCATACGGGGCTTCGGGGTTGTTCAAGCGCCCCGCATTCAAATGCAACCCGCCGGCATCGTCGCGCTCCGCCGTGACACCCATGTTGCGGATCAGCTTGAGCATGGTGGCCACGTCTTGCAGCTGCGGCACATTGCCCAGCACCACGGTTTGGTCGGTCAGCAAGGCCGCGCACAGTTCGGGCAACGCCGCGTTTTTAGCGCCAGAAATCAGCACCTCGCCGTTCAAGCTGCGACCGCCGCGAATCAATAGTTTGTCCATAGCGTTGGGGGGCTCAAGCGCGATCGGCAGCAGGCAAGGCTTGCCACTCGGCGGGGGTGTAGGTTTTCATCGACAAGGCATGGACCTCGTCGTTCTGCATTTTTTGGCCCAGCGTGGCATACACCCGTTGGTGGCGCTGAATCAAGCGCTTGCCCTCGAACTCGGCCGATACCAAGGTGGCGTACCAGTGGCGGCCATCGCCATCGACGTGCAAATGCTCGCAAGGCAATTGGGCAGCAATCAATGCTTGTATTTCTTGTGCGGTGATCATGCGGTTCAGCCTCGAATTTTGTAGCCTGTGCGCAGCAAATGCAGCGCCACACCCGAGACCGTCAACAAGCAGCTCACCACCAAACCCAGACTGAGCCACGGTGACACATCGCTTTGGCCAAAAAAGCCATAACGGAAACCGTCAATCATGTAGAAGAAAGGGTTGAGGTGGCTCACGCTTTGCCAAAAGCTGGGCAAGGAATGGATGGAATAAAACACGCCACTCAAAAATGTCATGGGCATGATGACAAAGTTTTGAAACGCGGCCATTTGGTCAAACTTGTCGGCCCACAAACCCGCGATCAAGCCAAGCCCGCCGAGCATCGCGGCACCGCACGCAGCAAACACCAAGGCCCACAATGGGTGGGCTGGCCACAGCGAAACGCTCAGCACCGAGGATTGCCAGACAAACACACTGGTCACCAGCAACACGCCCAAGCCCACCACCAAGCCACGCACCATGGCCGACAAGGTATAGGCAAAGAACCAGCTCCAGTGCGACAGCGGCGTGAGCAACAAAAACACCAAGTTGCCCATGATCTTGCTTTGCACCAACGACGATGAGCTGTTGGCAAAGGCGTTTTGCAACACGCTCATCATCACCAAACCTGGAATCAAGAACGCGGTGTAGCTCACACCGCTGTAGACCTGCACACGGTCTTCCAACACATGGCCAAAGATCAGCAGGTACAGCACGGCGGTCAGCACAGGCGCCGCCACGGTTTGGAAACCCACCTTCCAAAAGCGCAGCACTTCTTTGTAAAACAGAGCGGTCCAGCCGGTCATACGCGCACCTCGTCGGCATGTGCCGCCATCACGTCCAAGAACACGTCTTCCAAATCGGCTTTGCGAATTTCAATGTCTTCGGCCACCAAGCCCGCTTCACGCACCGCGGCCAAATAGCGCTCAATCTCCAGCGCATCGTTGGCCGGCAATTGCACAATGCGGCCCGTGACGCGCGCCTTGACCGCCAACGCCGCAGGCAATTCGGCATCGAGCTTGAAGCGCAACACATTGCTGGACGCGGCTTTGAGCAACTCGCTGGTGTTCTCCAGCGCCACCACCTTGCCCTGCTTGAGCATGGCAATGCGGTTGCACAAGGCTTCGGCCTCTTCCAAGTAATGGGTGGTCAGCAACACGGTGTGGCCTTGCTTGTTGAGCTTGGCAATGAATTGCCACAAGGTTTGGCGCAACTCCACGTCCACACCGGCCGTGGGCTCGTCGAGCACGATGACGGGCGGTTTGTGCACCAAGGCCTGGGCCACCAACACGCGACGCTTCATGCCGCCCGAGAGTTGGCGCATGTTGTGGTTGGCTTTGTCGGCCAAGCCGAGGCTGTGCAACAACTCGTCGATCCAATCGTCGTTGTGGGTCACGCCAAAGTAGCCCGATTGAAAGCGCAAAGCTTCGCGCACGTTGAAAAAAGGATCAAACACCAACTCTTGCGGCACCACGCCCAATTGGCGGCGCGCCTGAGCGGCTTGGGTGTTGACGTCAAAGCCGTGCACGGTGACGGCACCGGCACTGGCTTTGGACAAGCCCGCCAGGATGCTGATGAGGGTGGTTTTGCCCGCACCATTGGGGCCTAGCAAGCCAAAGAACTCGCCGGGCTGAATGTCAAAGCGCACACCGTCCAGGGCCTGAAACGGGCCTCGGGCAGTGACGTAGGTTTTGGAAACGGATTGAAAGGAGATAGCTGGCATGGGAAGCCTTCGATTTTAAGGCTTTGCCAGTACCCTTCGGGCAACAACGTTCAGCCGATCAACTCGGTCACGCCATAAACGCGCGC
The DNA here is from genome assembly GCF_046052825.1 of Limnohabitans sp. Lineage (GTDB taxonomy): Bacteria > Pseudomonadota > Gammaproteobacteria > Burkholderiales > Burkholderiaceae_C > Limnohabitans. The sequence goes on along the minus strand of NZ_JAVLFP010000049.1, from coordinate 50,975 downwards.
CAAGGCCTGGGCACGCTCAGGCAAACCGTGCACTTGGAGCTGCCCGCCTTGCGCCAACACGGCACGCCGACAAGCCAGCACCACCGCCAAAGCGGACGAATCAAATTGCGTCAGCGCCGAGGCATCGACCACCGCTTGGTCGCCTTGCGCCATGTTGGCACGCAGAGCCTTCACCAACGCGTCAGCCACCGACTGGGCTTGAGCCTGGGTCAAGATGGCAGGCAGTGCCACGGGGCGCGCAACAGGGGTAGACATGGCTTATTTGGCGTCCGCTTTGCGCACGCTGTTGGATTTGTTACGTTCTGCCAAGCTTGCAATCAACCCATCGACCCCTTTGGCATTGATTTCTTGGGCAAATTGGGTGCGGTAGTTGTCGACCAGCCACACGCCCATGACATTGAGGTTGTAAATGCGCCAACCCGATGGAGCATCGGGGGATTTCTCCACCCGGTAATCGAGCTGAATCGGGTCACCTTTGCCACGGACTTCGGTGCGAACAATGAACTCCTTGTCTTCAGGAGCGGCGCGCGAGGGCTTGACCACAACCGACTGGTCGCTGACTTGGTTAACCGCCCCAGCGTAGGTGCGAACCAACAAGGCTTTGAACTCTTCTTGCAGACGCTTTTGCTGCTCTGGGGTGGCCTGACGCCATCCTGGGCCCACGGCAGAGGCCGTCATGCGTTGAAAATTCAGATTTGGCATGACGCGCTGGTCGACCAGCACCGAGATTTTGTTGATGTCACCCGACAAGATCGTTTTGTCGGCTTTGACGGTGTCCAACAAATCGCTGGACAAGCGTTTGATAAAGGCGTCGGCTGTGTCGTCAGCCGCCCACGCGGCGGGGATCAGTGTCACGCCGCCCAGCAGCCCAATGGCCAAGGCAGCGGTGGCACGTGTCAACGTACGTCGGATCAAAGAAAAACGGGGCATTGGTTTCAGGTCCATCGATAACATGTGGTTTCAACGCGCTGGCGCGTCATTTGGCCGACTCAGGCTCGACGCTGTAGTCGGGCTCGTCTTCCTCTGGCGGGTTGCCGTCGTAAATTTGCGAGCGTCGGTATTGTAAAAAAGCGTCGCGGGTGAAGCTGTATTTATCGAGAGAGGCCTCTTCAAGCAAGTTGCCAGCGTCCAGCAGCGCCGCCCGCTTGTCCACCAAACGCAAGGCGGTGGTTTGGTTGCGGATCGAGACATCGCTGATGCCATGCACCGCGTCGGTGGTGGCGTCTGTCATGAAACCGGCCGTGTCACGCACGGTCGAGGGGCCAAACAATGGCAACACCACATACGGGCCGCTGCCCACACCCCAAAAGCCCAGGGTTTGCCCAAAGTCTTCGTTGTGACGCTGAAGTTTGATTTCAGTGGCCACATCAAACACGCCGTAAATGCCAAACACCGTGTTGACCACCACGCGCATGAACGACTCTGCTGTGTCTTTGCCTTTCAGTTGCAAACCGCTGTTGAGGGTGGTTCGAACATCGGACAGGTTGTTGAAAAAATTATGCAACCCCGTTTGCAAAGGCTTGGGCGTGTAATCGCGGTAGCCACGCGCCAAAGGTTGGGTCACGTTTTCGTCCACGCTGTCGTTGAAGCTCGCAATTTTGCGGTTCATCGGCTCCAACGGGTCCTTCGGATTGGCATTGGGACCGGTCGCACACGCCGAAACCATCAACATTGCGCCTGCACACAGCATTGCGCCGACTGGGCGCTTGAAACACAGAACGTTCATTTGGCGGAACCTTGGCTCGGGGCTGGGTCGGCCGCTTTGTTGTAGAGGAATTGGCTGATCAAGTTCTCCAACACCACGGCCGATTGGGTGGATTGGATGCGGTCGCCAGAGGCCAGGTTATCCGCCTCAGAGCCGGCCTCTATGCCAATGTATTGCTCGCCCAACAAGCCGCTGGTCAAGATTTTCAACGAGCTGTCTTTGGGAAATTTGTAGCGGCTCTCCATCGCCATGGTCACCGTGGCTTGGAAAGTTTTGTCGTCAAACGTGACCGACTCCACCCGCCCGACCACCACGCCCGAGCTTTTGACAGCGGCTTGACGCTTCAACCCACCGATGTTGTCAAAACGCGCCGTCACCGCGTAGGTGGATTGAAAGTTCAAACTCAGCAAATTGGCCGACTTGAGGGCCAAAAACAAAATAGCCGCCGCCCCCAACAGGACAAACAAACCCACCCACACGTCATTTTTAGAGCGTTGCATTGCGTCGCCTCGAATTTAAATACTGAACATCATGGCGGTCAGAACAAAGTCCAACGCCAACACGGCCAAAGAAGCCACCACCACCGTGCGGGTGGTAGCACGAGACACGCCTTCCGGCGTGGGCTGCGCTTGGTAGCCTTGCTGCAAAGCCACAAAGGTCACGGTGACACCAAAGACAAAACTTTTCACCACCCCGTTGCCAACGTCTTTCCAAACGTCCACACCGCCTTGCATCTGGCTCCAAAACGAGCCAGCATCGACACCGATCATGAGCACGCCCACCATCCACCCGCCCAGCACACCCACGGCACTGAAGACGGCAGCCAGCAAGGGCATGGTGATGACGCCACCCCAAAAGCGCGGCGCCAAAATACGACGCACGGGGTCCACGGCCATCAAGTCCATGGCGCTGAGTTGTTCGCCCGCCTTCATGAGACCGATCTCTGCGGTCAGCGAGGTGCCAGCACGCCCCACAAACAACAAGGCACTCACCACCGGGCCTAACTCTCGCACCAAGCTCAAGGCGACCAACAAACCCAGCGCCTCCGACGAGCCATAGCGCTGCAAGGTGTAGTAACCCTGCAGGCTGAGCACAAAGCCCACAAACAAACCCGACACGGCAATGATGGCCAGCGAGTAGTTGCCCAAAAAATGAATTTGGTCACGCACCAAGCCAAAGCGGCGCAGGTTGTCCCCCAGCAGGCTGAGCAAGCGCACAAACAACCGTGTGGCTTGACCCAAATCGGCCAGGTAACTGCGAATGGCAAACCCGATGTTGGCGATGAACTTCATACCGAACCTCGAACACCAAAATCTTGCGCCACCGAGGGGCCGGGGTAATGAAAGCGCACCGGCCCTTCAGGCGCTGCGCTGACAAACTGGTGCACCAAGGGGTCGGTGCTGTGGCGCACTTCGTCCGGCGTGCCCTGTGCCGCGATCTTGCCGTTGGCCAGCACGATCACCTGATCGGCGATGTGGAAGGTCTCGTCCAAGTCGTGCGACACGATGACACTGGTCAACCCCAAGGTGTCGTTGAGCTGGCGAATCAAACGCGCAGCGGTGCCTAAAGAAATCGGGTCCAAGCCCGCAAAAGGCTCGTCGTACATCACCAGCTGCGGGTCCAAGGCCATGGCGCGGGCTAAGGCCACGCGCCTTGCCATGCCACCCGAGACCTCAGACGGCATGAGATCGCGCGCACCGCGCAAGCCCACGGCTTCGAGCTTCATCAGCACAATGTCGCGCACCATGGATTCGCTCAAGTCGGTGTGCTCACGCAGGGGAAACGCCACGTTGTCAAACACGCTCAAGTCGGTGAACAAGGCGCCAAACTGAAACAGCATGCCCATGCGACGGCGCACGGCATACAAGCCGGCTGGGTCGAGGGTAGAGATTTCTTGACCATCAAAGGTCAAGCTGCCCGACTGGGCGCGGTACTGGCCGCCAATGAGGCGCAAGACCGTGGTTTTTCCGCCGCCAGAGGCACCCATCAAGGCCGTGACTTTGCCACGCGGCACCGTCAAGGTGATGCCATCCAAAATGACGCGCTCGCCATAGCCAAAGCGGATGTCGCGCAGTTCGACCAAGGGCGTCATGTTGGAGGAAGGGTTTAATGGGAAAGTCATAGCAAAGCAAAAGCCGGTGAATGCCGGCTTTGCGATTTTAAAACCAAGTCGTTACAGACTTGTGAAGATGGGTATAGATCAACGGGGCAGATCGCTCGCGCCCATCAAGAACTCATCCACAGAGCGGGCGGCCTGTCGGCCTTCGCGGATGGCCCACACCACCAAGGACTGACCACGGCGAATGTCGCCTGCTGCAAACACCTTGGCCACATTGGTGGCATAACCCCCCGTCGCCTCGGTGCTGGCCTTGGCATTGCCACGGGCATCTTTGTCCACCCCAAAGGCGTCGAGCACGGTGGCGACAGGATTGACAAAGCCCATGGCCAAGAGCACCAAGTCGGCCTTGATGGTTTCTTCTGTACCAGCCACCTCCACCATCTTGCCGTCTTTCCACTCGACACGAACGGTTTTCACGCCCGTGACTTGGCCGTTTTCACCCACGAACTCTTTGGTCGAAATGGCGAACTCGCGCTTGAGCAAGCCCTTTTCGGCACTCTCGTCGTGGCTGGAGCTGGTGCGCAGCTTGAGCGGCCAGTAGGGCCACACCAAGGGTTTGTTTTCTTGCTCGGGCGGCATGGGCATCACCTCGAACTGCACCACGGCCGCAGCGCCGTGACGGGTGCTGGTGCCCACGCAATCGCTGCCGGTGTCGCCACCGCCAATCACCACCACATGTTTGCCATCGGCACGCAATTGGTCTTTCAGCTTGTCGCCGGCATTGACCTTGTTTTGCTGTGGCAAAAACTCCATGGCGAAATGAATGCCTGCCAAGTCACGGCCCGGGGCGGGCAAATCGCGTGACTGCTCGGAACCACCGGTCAAAAGCACCGCGTCGAAGTCTTTCTTGAGCTGCTCGGGGCTGATGGTCTCCACCGCCCAATTGGTGACTTTGGAGCCCTTGGGCAACTCACCCACCATCACGCCGGTGCGGATGGTCACGCCTTCGGCTTCAAGCTGTTTGGCACGGCGGTCGATGTGTGACTTTTCCATCTTGAAGTCTGGAATGCCGTAGCGCAGCAAGCCACCGATGCGGTCGTTCTTTTCGAACAGGGTCACGTCGTGGCCCACGCGTGCCAACTGCTGTGCAGCGGCCATGCCTGCAGGGCCAGAGCCCACCACCGCCACTTTTTTGCCGGTTTTGTGCTTGGGCACTTGGGGCGTCACCCAGCCCTCAGTCCAGGCCTTGTCAATGATGGCGTGCTCAATGGACTTGATGCCCACAGCGTCGCCATTGACGTTGACCACGCAAGCGGCTTCGCAAGGTGCGGGGCAAATGCGTCCGGTGAACTCGGGGAAGTTGTTGGTGCTGTGCAGCACCTCGATCGCGTTCTTCCAGTCGCCTTGGTACACCAAGTCGTTGAAATCCGGAATGATGTTGTTGACCGGGCAACCGTTGTTGCAAAACGGCGTGCCGCAATCCATGCAGCGCGCGCTTTGGGCTTTGGCTTGTGTGTCATCCAAGCCGATGACGAACTCTTTGTAATGCTTCAGGCGCTCAGGCACGGGCTTGTAGCCCTCCTCGATGCGCTCAATTTCCATGAAGCCGGTGACTTTTCCCATGATGTATGTCCTTGTGCTCTAACGTGCAGATTGGCTTAATTGGCGGCGACAGCTTTTTTTGCTTTGACCACGGAGGCCTTCGCTTCCTTGGCCGCATGCAGCTCGCCCAAGGCACGCTTGTATTCGTTGGGGAAGACTTTGACGAACTTGCCGCGTGACTCAGCCCAGGTGTCCAGCACATCGCGGGCACGCTTGGAGCCGGTCCAGCGGTGGTGGTCTTCGAGCAGCTTTTTGAGCTGGGCTTCGTCGCTTTGCTCACGGTGCCAGATGGCACGTGGCAACGCAGCTTCTTGCTCAGCAGCGGTCAGCACTTTTTCCAACGACACCATGGCGGTGTTGCAGCGTTTGGCAAATTGACCGTCTTCGTCGTACACATAGGCCACGCCGCCGCTCATACCGGCCGCAAAGTTGCGCCCTGTCTTGCCCAGCACAGCCACGGTGCCACCGGTCATGTATTCGCAGCCGTGGTCGCCCGTGCCTTCCACCACCGCGGTGGCACCGGACAGGCGCACCGCAAAGCGCTCGCCGGCCACGCCTGCAAAGAAGGCTTCGCCGCGTGTGGCACCAATCATCACGGTGTTGCCGACGATGATGTTGTTGACCGCTTCGCCGCGGAAATCGAGGCTCGGACGAACCACCACGCGACCACCCGACAAACCTTTGCCGGTGTAGTCATTGGCGTCACCAATCAGATACAAGGTGATGCCGTTGCACAAAAACGCGCCAAACGATTGACCGCCCGTGCCTTCGAGTTGGATGCGGATGGAGTCATCCGGCAAACCTTCTGGGTGCACCTTGGTCACCGCGCCAGACAGCATGGCACCGACCGAGCGGTTGACGTTGCGCGTCACGTCCATGAATTGCACTTTTTCGCCACGCTCGATGGCGGGTTTGGATTTCTCGATCAGTTTTTGATCGAGTGCTTTTTCCAAACCGTGGTCTTGGGTCGACACATGCAAGCGCGGCACATCGGCACCCACTTGCGGCACAGCCAGCAAACGGCTGAAGTCCAGGCCACTGGCTTTCCAGTGCTCAATGCCTTGGCGCATGTCGAGCAAGTCGGCACGGCCAATCATGTCGTCAAACTTGCGGATGCCCAACTGGGCCATGATCTGGCGCACTTCTTCGGCGATGAAGAAGAAGTAATTCACCACATGCTCTGGCTTGCCGGTGAACTTCTTGCGCAACTCGGGGTCTTGCGTGGCCACACCCACCGGGCAGGTGTTGAGGTGGCACTTGCGCATCATGATGCAGCCTTCTACCACCAGCGGTGCGGTGGCAAAGCCAAACTCGTCAGCACCCAACAAAGCACCCACGGCCACGTCACGGCCCGTCTTCATTTGGCCGTCGGCTTGCACACGGATACGACCGCGCAAACCGTTGAGCACCAAGGTTTGTTGGGTTTCGGCCAAACCGATTTCCCACGGGCTGCCTGCGTGCTTGATGGACGACCAAGGCGATGCGCCCGTGCCACCGTCGTGCCCGGCGATCACCACGTGATCGGCCTTGCACTTGGCCACGCCTGCGGCGATGGTGCCCACACCAATTTCAGACACCAGCTTGACGCTGATGTCGGCATGGGGTGCCACGTTTTTCAAGTCGTGGATCAATTGGGCCAAGTCTTCGATGGAGTAAATGTCGTGGTGTGGCGGAGGCGAAATCAAGCCCACGCCTGGCACGCTGTAACGCAACTTGCCGATGTACTCAGACACTTTGGCACCTGGCAACTGGCCGCCCTCGCCCGGCTTGGCACCTTGTGCCATCTTGATCTGGATTTGATCTGACGACGAGAGGTATTCGGCGGTGACACCAAAGCGGCCCGAGGCCACTTGTTTGATGCGCGAGCGCAGGCTGTCGCCCGCTTGCAGCGGCATGTCGACTTCGACCACATCGTCACCGATCACGCTCTTCAAGGTTTCCCCCTGTTTGATGGGGATGCCTTTGAGTTCGTTGCGGTAACGCGCAGGGTCTTCACCGCCTTCGCCAGTGTTGCTTTTTCCACCGATGCGGTTCATCGCCACAGCCAGGGTGGCATGGGCTTCGGTGCTGATCGAGCCCAAGGACATAGCCCCGGTGGCAAAGCGTTTGACGATCTCGGTGGCGGGTTCGACCTCGTCCACCGAAATGGCTTTGGCTGGGTCGATCTTGAAGTCGAACAAACCACGCAGAGTCAGGTGACGCTTGTTTTGGTCGTTGACGATCTGGGCGTACTCTTTGTACGTGTTGAAGTTGTTTGAGCGGGTGCTGTGCTGCAACTTGGCAATCGCATCAGGCGTCCACATGTGTTCTTCGCCACGGGCACGCCAAGCGTATTCACCGCCGGTGTCGAGCATGTTGGCCAAGATGGGGCTGTCACCAAACGCGGCATGGTGCATGCGGATGGCTTCTTCTGCCATCTCAAAAATACCGATGCCTTCCACACGGCTGGGCGTGCCGGTGAAGTACTTGCTGATGGTTTCGGTGTTGATGCCGATGGCTTCAAACAATTGCGCTCCGCAATACGACATGTAGGTCGACACGCCCATCTTGGACATGATCTTGGACAGGCCTTTGCCAATGGCTTTGACGTAGTTGTAAATCGCTTTGTCGGTTGACAAATCGGCTGGCAAGTCTTTGTGCATCGCAGCCAAGGTTTGCATGGCGAGGTAGGGGTGGACCGCTTCGGCACCGTAACCGGCCAAGACGGCAAAGTGATGCACTTCGCGGGCGCTGCCCGTCTCCACCACCAAGCCAGCGGTGGTGCGCAAACCTTCGCGCACCAAGTGCTGGTGAATGGCAGACAGTGCCAACACGGCAGGGATGGCCACCTGGGTGGCGCTCACGCCACGGTCGCTGATGATCAAAATGTTTTTGCCACCCTTGATCGCATCGACCGCTTCAGCACACAAAGAAGCCAACTTGGCCTCCACACCGTCATGCCCCCACGCCAGGGGATAGGCGATGTTGAGCGTGGCACTCTTGAATTTGCCTTGGGTGTGCTGCTCGATGTCGCGCAACTTGGCCATGTCGGAGAAGTTGAGCACGGGCTGGCTCACTTCCAAGCGCATGGGTGGGTTGACTTGGTTGATGTCAAGCAGGTTGGGCTTGGGGCCAATGAATGACACCAAGGACATGACGATGGCTTCGCGGATCGGGTCGATCGGCGGGTTGGTCACCTGAGCAAACAACTGCTTGAAGTAGTTGTAGAGCGGTTTGTTTTTGCTCGACAAAACAGCCAAGGGGCTGTCGTTGCCCATGGAGCCGATGCCTTCTTCGCCGTTGATGGCCATGGGGGCCATCAAAAACTTGATGTCTTCTTGCGTGTAGCCAAACGCTTGTTGCAAATCCAGCAATTCAGGGCTGGCATCTTCCAAGCCCACGCCGTGTGGCTCAGAGGCGCCCAAGGGCAACTCTTGCGTGCTTTCACCTGCCACCGGATGTTTGACGTCGTCCAAGCGGATGCGGACGTTCTCGATCCACTGCTTGTACGGTTTGGTGTTGGTCAAGCCGGCTTTGAGCTCTTCGTCGTCGATCATGCGGCCTTGTTCCAGATCGATCAGGAACATCTTGCCGGGTTGCAAACGCCACTTGCGCACGATCTTGCTTTCGGCCACAGGCAACACGCCGGACTCTGAACCCATGATCACCATGTCGTCGTCGGTGATGCAGTAACGCGAGGGACGCAAGCCGTTGCGGTCGAGCGTGGCACCGATCTGGCGGCCATCGGTGAACACAATGGACGCGGGACCGTCCCAGGGCTCCAACATCGCAGCGTGGTATTCGTAAAACGCTTTGCGACGCTCGTCCATGGTGGTGTGTTGCTCCCAGGGCTCTGGGATCATCATCATCACAGCTTGGCTGATGGGGTAGCCCGACATCGTGAGCAACTCCAAACAGTTGTCAAACGTGGCGGTGTCCGATTGGTCGGCAAAGCTGATGGGGTAGAGCTTTTTCAAGTCGTCGCCCAACACGGGTGACGACATCACGCCTTCGCGGGCCTTCATCCAGTTGTAGTTGCCTTTGACCGTGTTGATCTCGCCGTTGTGCGCCACATAGCGATACGGGTGGGCCAGCGGCCACTCGGGGAAGGTGTTGGTTGAGAAACGTTGGTGCACCAGGCCCAAGGCCGAGACGCAGCGTTCGTCCGACAGGTCTTTGAAATAGGTGCCCACTTGGTCGGCCAACAGCAAGCCTTTGTAAATGACCGTGCGGCTGGACATGCTGGGCACGTAATATTCTTTGCTGTGCTTGAGGTTCAGGTTTTGAATGGCAGCGCTGGCGGTTTTGCGAATCACATACAGCTTGCGTTCCAGCGCGTCTTGCACGATCACGTTGTTGCCGCGACCGATGAAGATCTGGCGCATGATCGGCTCTTTGGCGCGCACCGTGGGCGACATGGGCATCTCAAGGTTGACGGGCACATCGCGCCACCCCAAGAGCACCTGGCCTTCGGCCAAAACCGCACGCTCCAACTCTTGCTCACAGGCCAGACGGGATGCATGTTCTTTGGGCAAGAACACCATGCCCACACCGTACTCGCCCAGGGTCGGCAAGGTCACGCCTTGTTTGGCCATCTCTTCGCGGTACAGCGCATCGGGCAGCTGAATCAAGATGCCTGCGCCGTCGCCCATCAAGGCATCTGCGCCCACCGCACCCCGGTGATCCAGGTTTTCCAGAATCTTCAGGGCCTGACCCACGATGGCATGGCTCTTGACCCCTTTGATGTGGGCCACAAAACCCACGCCGCAGGCGTCATGTTCGTTGGAAGGGTCGTACAAACCCTGATGTTGCAGTTGAGCTTTTTGGGCAGCCGTGGTCATGGCGCATTCCTCTAAATATTCAGCGGGGGTGAGAGGATACTGCACTGCACCATTTGTGCCAAGCAAATTAATTGGGGTCAGAACCTAATTAATTAAAGCCTCACAAGCGCCAGGAATTAATTGGGGACAGGTTTATCAACCTTGGCAAAGGGCCGTCCCGCCTTGGATTTGCTCAACCGACGCTCAGTTTGCGCTTGCAAACTGCCTTTGAACTCATCGTCTCCCAACGCCCAACCACTGAGCGTGGCATCGGTCAATGCACCCTGTTGGTCCGCGTTGATGCCAGCCCGCACCAATTCGGCGTACGCCGCCTCGCGGGCAAATGGGGTGTTGCCCAAAGCCCAATACAAGGCATGGGGCGTGACCAAACGATCACTGCGTTGGCCGATGTAATGCCGATGGCTGGACCACACATAGTCTTCGGGCTGCGCCACCAGGTGGGCGCGCACAGGGTTGAGGTCGATGTAGGCCATACAGGCCAGCAAGTAGCGGTCGGTCTGGATCAAGGTGGAGCGGTAACGCCCTTCCCACAGCGTGCCGGTGCGGCCGTGGACTTTGTTGAACACCTGCACATAGCTGCGGCCCACCGCCTGCATCATCTTGGGCAAGGCTTGGTCTTGTTGAGGCGTAACCAGCAGGTGCAGGTGGTTGCTCATCAGCACATAGGCGTGCACGTCGACCTTTTGTGCACGGCTGTGCTCGAAGAGCAAATCGAGCATGCGCTGGTCATCGTCAGGGGTGCGAAAAATATCCTGCCGGTTGTTGCCCCGCAAAATGACATGGTGCGGGTAGCCGGTGACAGTGAGACGGGGAAGGCGAGCCATCGCATCATGTTAATTGGGTTCTGACCCCAATTAAAAGAGATCCCTCAGATTTTGAAGCGCGTTGCTGCCAAGTCTTGCAAGCCAAACTCTTCCAACAAGGCCTGCAAACTCTCGGCGGCAGTGCGTTTTTTCTGGCCGGTGTACTTGGCCAGGATGAGTTCGTTTTTCATGCTGTGCTCCCAACCGACCAGCTCGGTGACGGTGACTTGGTAGCCCTGCGCCTCCAGGTACAAACACCGCAAGACGTTGGTGAGTTGGCTGCCCATCTCGCGGGTGTGCAAGGGGTGACGCCACAGCTCGGCCAAGGGTGTGCGCTGCAAGTTGAGGGCTTTGTGCTGGTTGAGCACGCGCGCCAACTCGGCCTGGCAGCATGGCACGAGCACCATGTGCTGGGCTTTCTTTTGCAGGCCAAACGCGATGGCGTCGTCGGTGGCGGTGTCGCAGGCGTGCAGCGCAGTGACCACGTCGATGTGCGCAGGCAGCGCGTCACTGTGCGCCGACTCGGCGACGCTGAGGTTGAGAAACTGCATGCGCTCAAACCCCAAGCGCTGCGCCAGCGCCTGAGAGGAGGCCACCAATTCAGCCCGGGTTTCAATGCCATAAATATGGCCCCGCCCCAGCGCCTTGAAAAACAGGTCGTAGATGATGAAACCCAAATACGACTTGCCTGCCCCGTGGTCCGCCAAGGTGGGTCCCGCCTCGCTGGCGGGCAGTTCTTTCAGCAGCTTGTCGATGAACTGAAACAGGTGGTAGACCTGCTTGAGTTTGCGCCGCGAGTCTTGGTTGAGCTTGCCCTCGCGCGTGAGGATGTGCAGCTCTTTGAGCAGCTCAATGGATTGGCCGGGGCGCAGGTCGAGGTCGAGCGGTTTCTGGGGTGCTGCTGTTTTGTGTTTGGGCATGCTTCGATTGTGCCGGGCGCTCACTCACACCCGCGCCCTCACCCCCAACGCAAGCCACCCCTCATGCCCCAGCGTGCTCAACACCTCGATGTTGCGCTCAAAGATGAGCGACGCATCTGGGTAGGCCTCCACCGCCTTGTCGATGCTCGACTCGCGCAACAAGTGCAGCGTGGGGTACGGCGAGCGGTTGGTGAAGTTCTCCATGTCGTCCACGTCCGTGCCGCCAAATTGGTAGTGCGGGTGAAAGTCGGCCACTTGCAGCACGCCGTCTAACTCAAGCTCGCAAAGCACCTCATCGCAATCACCCAAGAAGTCGTTGAAGTCCAAAAAGTCAGGCAAGGCATGGGGTGCAATCAGCAAGGTGGTGTCGAGTTGTTCCGGGTCTGCCTCAGCCAGGTGTTGCAATTCTTCGCGCAACATGGCCAACAAGTCGACAGACTCGGCAGAGGTGCACACGCGGTAACGCACCCTGTCTTTCACCACCACGGCTTTGGCAAATGGGCACAGATTCAAACCCACCACGGCTTGCATCAACCAAGTTTGGGTGTCTTCAATGGCAGTCCGCTCGATGTCGGTCATGGCAGGCCTTGTCCCCCATGTGGGGCTGGCACACGCAGCGCACGGTCAATGGCCAAGGCCAAGCCCATGCCCACCAAGCAACAACTGCCTGTGACCGCCCAGGTCCATTGCCAGCCGCCCATGCTGGCCGCGACCCAAGCCACCACAGGCGGGCCAAAGAACTGCCCGGTGGCCGACCACTGCTGCATCCAACCCACGGTGGTGGAGAGTGTGTCTGGGCTGGGCGCCAAGCGCATGGAGAGCGCAAACAAGGTGCCAGGGATCAAACCGCCCACCGCCGACAGCAGGATGACCGACACATAACGCCCGGCCATCGGCAAGCCCAAACCCTGCCACTCGCCAAACGCACCCACGGCCCCCAGGGCCATGGCGCCAAAGCCAATGAACAACAGCCAGCGGCTTTGCCAGCCGCGCTGAAGCAAACGACCCGAGGCCAAGTTGCCCGTCATATTGGCCAGCGCCACGCCTGCGGTGAGCAAACCCGACACCCCCTTGTCCACGCCCAGACCTGCGTACATGGTGGGCAAGAAACCAATCACCGACAACCACTGTGCGGCATAAACACCAAAGGTGAGCGACAACAACCAAGGCCCGCGTGAACGCAGGGTTTGGCTCAAACGTCGCGGCCAGCCCACCTTCCCCGATGCCTGCACAGCGGGATAGAGGGCATCTGGCGCCAAGCCCGTCCACACCATCCACCAGGCCAGGGCAGACACGCCGCTCATGAGCCACCACCACACAGGCCAAGTCCACACCGACAAGACCCACGCGCCCACCAGCAACGCAGCGGCCGTGCCGAGTGGCATGTAAGCGCTCCATTGCCCCATGCGGGCGTTGATCTGTGCGGGCGGCACGCAGCGACGAATCAGAGCCGGGCCGGGCATGACGACCCACAAAAAGCCAAAGCCTTCGATGGCACGCAACACCAGCAAGGTTTCGATGCCCGAAGCAAAACCGCCCAAGGCGCTCGAGACCGTGAGCAAGCCCAAACCCACCAAGACGCTGCGCCGCAAACCGATGCTGTCCACACTCAAGCCCACGGCCAAGCCCAGCGTCATGCCCCCCAACTGCACCATGGACAACAAGAACCCCGCTTGCACCAAGCTCAACGACAAAGCAGCTTGCAGCACGGGCAGGGCCGGCGGAATTTTGCCCACATGCAACGCCGCGCACACGGCTGCGAGCACCACCACCCAAGCCGGATGAATCAAAGAACGGGATGTTGTCATGCGGTCAATCGTGCGTGTTCGCGGGTGGCAAAACGGTCGGTCATGCCAGAAAGGTAATCTGCCACGGCACGTGCCACATCTGAGCGCTGGGCGTAGGCGGCAGGCATTTCGTGGGGCTTGGCGAGGTAAGCGTCAAACAACTCACGCACCACCTCGCGCGCCCAGTCGGTGGTTTGCATCACCTGAGGGTGTCGGTACAGGTTGCGAAACAAAAACGCTTTGAGTGTTTTGGACTGCTCTCGCATCTCTTGGCTGAACTGCACCAGGGGCGGACAGGCTCTGGCTGCATCAGCGCTTTCAGGCGCATGTTGCGCCAGCGCCGCTTGGGTGGCAGCCACGACGTCGTAGACCTGGTCGCTCAGCATGCGGCGGATGGTTTCGTACAGCACACGTCGGCCTTGCAGTTGGGGGTACTCGGACAAGGTCTGTTCACAGTAACGGGCAAACAAGGGCACCTCTTGGAGTTGCGCCATGCTCAACAACCCAGAGCGCACGCCGTCGTCGATGTCGTGCGCGTTGTAGGCAATCTCGTCGGCCAGGTTGCACAACTGCGCTTCCAAGCTGGGTTGTGTGCCGTTCAAAAAACGAGCCGCCACACCGCCGGGCTCTTGTGCCTCGATCAACTCGGCGTTGCGCCGGGCGCAGTGCTTCAAGATGCCCTCGCGGGTTTCAAAGCTCAGGTTCAAACCATTGAAGGCGGGGTAGCGCTCTTCCAGTTCGTCCACCACACGCAGGCTTTGCAGGTTGTGTTCGAAGCCGCCAAAAGGTGCCATGCAAGCGTTGAGCGCGTCTTGCCCGGCGTGGCCAAACGGGGTGTGGCCCAGGTCGTGGGCCAAGGCCACCGCCTCGACCAAGTCTTCGTTCAAGCACAGCGCACGGGCGATGGAGCGGCCCAACTGCGCCACCTCCAGCGAGTGCGTCATGCGGGTGCGAAACAAATCGCCTTCGTGGTTCAAAAACACCTGGGTCTTGTAGACCAAACGGCGAAACGCGGTGGAGTGGACGATGCGGTCGCGGTCGCGCTGGTGCGGGTTGCGCACATTGGGGGCCATCAAGTGCGCTTCAACTTCCGTGTGGCGACGCCCACGTGACTGGGCTGCGTCGCAAGCAAACACCGCCAGGCTGAGGTGCTTCATCCTTGACAACACGCGGTGATGACCTCGACCACCAACGCATCGGGGGCACCGCGCACCACGGCGCTGCCGGGCTGGTGGATGAGCACAAAACGGATGTCGCCGGCCTCGGCTTTTTTGTCCACCCGCATGTGGTGCAGGTAAACGTCGGTGCCCAACTGCGGGCCCACCGTGGGCAAGCCCGCACGCGCCAACAAGGCGGTGAAGCGGCTGACAAACGCGGCATCGACCAGCCCCAGGCGGTGCGACAAATGCGCCGCCATCACCATGCCACAGCCCACGGCCTCGCCGTGCAACCAGACGCCAAAGCCCAAGCCTGCTTCGATGGCATGGCCAAATGTGTGGCCAAAGTTGAGGATGGCGCGCAGGCCCGACTCGCGTTCGTCCTGCCCCACCACCCAGGCCTTGATTTCGCAGCTGCGCTGCACCGCATGGGCCAAGGCTTGGGGGTCGCGTGCCATCAGGGCATCGAGGTGGGCATCGATCCAGTCAAGAAACGCCATGTCGGCAATCGGTCCGTACTTGATGATCTCGGCCAAGCCCGCGCTCATCTCGCGCGCGGGCAAGGTTTGCAGGGTGTCCAAATCACACACCACACGCTGGGGTTGGTAGAAGGCCCCAATCATGTTCTTGCCCAGCGGGTGGTTGATGGCGGTTTTGCCGCCGACCGACGAGTCCACCTGCGCCAGCAAGGTGGTGGGCACTTGCACAAAGGGCACGCCGCGCATGTAGCAGGCGGCCGCAAACCCCGTCATGTCGCCCACCACACCACCGCCCAAGGCAAACAGCACGGTTTTGCGGTCACAGCCTTGGGCCAGCAACAGGTCAAAAATTTGGTTCAGCGTGGACCAGTCTTTGTGACTTTCGCCATCGGGCAGCACCACGGTGTGGATGTGCGGGTACTGGCCCGCCAAAGCCGCTTGCAAGCGCGCCACATAGAGCGGCCCCACCGTGTTGTTGGTGACGATCACAGCGCTGCTGGCTTTGGGTAAATCAGCCCAGGTGCTGGGGGCATCCAACAGTTGGGTGCCAATCAAGATGGGGTAGCTGCGCTCGCCCAGATCGATGGACACAGATACGGCAGAGGCGGGAGAGGCAGACATGGCAAGCGCCTTTAAATTTCAAACAACAGAGGAAGATGGCGGAAGTGCCGTGAGGGCATCGAGCTGACCTGCCAGCTCCAGTTGCGACACGATCATGTTGACCAACGAGGCCACGGTGGGTCGCCCGGTTTCAATCACGTAATGCGCGGCTTCGCGGTACAGCGGGTCGCGGATGGCAAACAATTCGCGCAAGCGCCCAAGTGGATCGGCCACTTGCAGCAGCGGGCGGTTTTGGTCGTGGCGCAAGCGGCGAAACACTTCTTCGGGGGTGGATCGCAAATAAAACACCTGGCCGCGTTGGCGCAGACGCTCGCGGTTTTCAGGGCGCAACACCGACCCGCCCCCGGTGGAGAGCACGCCGCGTGGGCGCTGGCTCAAACCATCGAGCACGTCAGCCTCTACGTCGCGAAAGCGGTCTTCCCCTTCGCGCTCGAAAAAATCGCGAATGGAACAGCCTAGGCGCTGCTCAATCGCATGATCCGAATCAACAAAGGGGATAGAGAGCCGTCGGGCGAGTTGTCGCCCCACGGTAGATTTGCCAGACCCCGGCAGACCAACCAAAACCAACAAGGTGTGCTTTCTTAACGTGCGGATGCACTTTGGTCGAGCATTTTAGGGGTTATGAACACCAGCAACTCTTGCTTGGAGGTGCTGCGGCGGCGGTTTTTGAACAGATAACCCAACACTGGCAAATCGCCAAAGAACGGCACCTTGTACTCGTCGTCTTGCTCGGTGCTTTCAAAAATGCCGCCAATCATCACGGTGCCGCCGTTGTCCACCCGAACTTGGGTGGTGACATGCTTGGTGTCAATCGCAAACCCTGCGGTGGTCGATTGGCCCACGCTGTCTTTGTGCACATCCAAGTCCAACACGATGCCGCCCTCCGGGGTGATTTGCGGCGTGACTTCCAGCTTGAGGTTGGCCTTGCGAAAAGCAATCGACGTTGCCCCGCTGGCGGCTGCCACCTGGTAAGGCAATTCGGTGCCTTGCTCGATGATGGCTTTGGTTTGGTCTGCGGTAACCACGCGCGGGCTCGACACCACCTTGCCTTTGCCATCGGACTCCAAGGCAGACAGCTCCAAATTCAAAAACTGGTTTTTCGATGCGTTGAAGATCGACACCGCAAAGCTGGCCGAATCAAAGCCATTGATGGCAGCGGCTGGCAAGTTGACAAACTGTCCGGTGGTGGTGAGGGCTTTGTCAGCGATGTTGAAGTTGGTCGCTTGCAAGGCGGTGGGGTTGGCGTTGGCCAAGGTCGTGGCGGCGGTGGGGCCCACCACGGTTTGTGCACCGGTTTGCCCCACACCCCCCAAACGCACGCCCAAGGCGCGACCAAAGGTGTCGGTGGCTTGCACAATGCGCGCCTCGATCATCACCTGCCGCAGTGGCACGTCGATTTTGGTGATCATCTCGGCCACCTGGTCCAAGCGCGAGGGGATGTCGGTAACGAACAGTTGGTTGGTGCGGGGCTCCGCCATGGCGCTGCCTCGCACGCTCAAGATGCGCGTAGCGATGCTGGCCGCGCCGCCAAAGGAGGCCGGGCTCAAGGCCGCTTGGCTGGGTGACGGATTGGCAAAACTGCTGGCGCCGGTGTTGCCGCCCCAACCCGCAAAAGACGACCCAATGGGCGCAGCCCCTGAGCCCTGAATCTGCGCCACCACATCGACCGCTTTGGCGTAATTGAGCACAAAACTGCGGGTCTGCACCGGCTCTAGGTTTTGCAAGGCCAGGCGGCTTTCAAATTCCAGTTTGTCGCGCGCGGCCACCTCGGCACGGGGCGCCACCCAGATGACGTTGCCTTGACGGCGCTGGCTCAAGCCTTTGGCCTGGGTGATGATGTCCAGCACCTGGTCCCAAGGCACGTGCTGCAAGCGCAGGGTCAAGGAGCCTGTGACGCTGTCGGAAGTGACGATGTTGAGCCCGGTGAAGTCGGCCACGATTTGCAAAGCCGTGCGCACCTCGATGGTCTGAAAATTCAGCGACATGGCTTGGCCGCTGTAGACAGGCGACGTGTCTTGGGCCTGGGCTTGGCCACAGACCCAGAGCGTTGCGCTCAGCCCCAGCAGCGCCACTAGCCGGCGAGGACACGCGAATGAACGCACACTGAAACTCATGGTCTGGTCTCCGTCCAAGGCAAACTCACCCGGCGGGTTTGCCACGTTCCGTTGGCGTCACGCACCAACTCACGCACCTGCAATTGCGCAAGGTCCACCGCCTCGACCCGCCCAAAGTCTTGTCCCAGGTAGGCGCCGACCGACACCGTGTACACCTGCGACAGCGCAGACTGGCTGGGGTCCATCACGCGCACCAGCGCCAGGCTGCGTCCCGCTTGGGTGAGGTGCCCGATGTAGCGCAAATGCGCCAGAGGAAAAGCCTCCAGCGCTTGGCGTGGGCGCTTCAACTCCAGCGCCATCCAAGGCGCAAAACTCGGGTGCTGTTGCGCCTGCTGGCGCTGGGTGGCGGCCCAAGCGGTGGCGTCAGCCAACGCGGCCTCGCTGGAAGGAGCCAGCCCATCTGGCTGCGGAGCCGATGCAGGCTCTGCTTGCAAAGCCACCCGTTGCGGCACAGCCACCGACACTTGAACGTCCACCGACCCATCGGGACGGGCCACGAGATCCAGCATATGGAGCTGGGCACTGGGCATTTGCTGAGGCCAACCCGACACCCAACTCGACCAATTGGCCCATGTGCCTTGCGCTTTGAAACTCACGGGAAGCTGCTGCAACTCGGCGCTGTCTGTGCGCAGCACACGCACAGGTTTGCCCATCGTCAGCCCTGTGATGTGCAAGCCTTGTTGATGCGCGCCCTCCGTCATGCGGCCCATCCCAGGCAAGGCCTGCAACGCAGCGCCCGCAGACAAGGTGCGCCTCAGATCCGCATTGGTGGCCTCAAGTCCGGCCAAGTTGCGCTGGTCGATCCCTTGTTGCTCCCACTGCGCTTGCACCTCCAGCCAGGTTTGCAGGCTGGCCATTCCCCAGGGCATGACAAAGGCCACCCCCAGCAGCAGCGCGACAGCCCATGAGGCTTTGCGGTGCGCAAAGGCCCAAGCCACCACTTGACGCCATGCACCCGCAAGGGCCGCCAGGTGGTCTGGCATCAGCGCACGCCTTTCAACTCAGCATCGATTCGAAATTGCCACACCCATCCGCCGCCGGCGGAGGCAGAGCGCACAAACTGCAATTGGTGTACCTCCGGTGCGCGTTGCCAGACGGGCAGTGCCGCCAGTTGTGTCGTCCATTGCTGCACCTGGGTGGCGCTCAGCGCTTCGCCTTGCACCACCCAACGGGCTTGGTCTTGGCGCAAATGAGAGACCCAAAGCTTGTGACTGGCTTGGCGCAACGCGTCATGCCACTGCACGGTGTGCTGCTGCTGAAGGTGTTGCGCGTTCAACCACTCACCCTGCGCCTTTGCGCGTTGCAAGGCCGCGCGGAGTTCTTGCTGCGCGCTCTGAGCGGCAGCCAAGCGCTCTCGCACCCGAGGTCCGACCAGCAACTGCTGTTGATGCGCGTGGACCATGGCCTCAAGCCATGCGACACCCCCCAATGTCAACACAGCGCCCAGCGCAACCACGCCACCTAAGTGTTGCATCCATGCACGCTGTCGACGTTGACGCGCCCAACGGCGGTGGGGCAAAAAGTTCAGGCCAGTCTCTGCCCAGGCGGCCAAGCACAAGCCGCATGCCACTGCGGCCGGGCCGGGCAACGCAGAGAGAAAAGCGTGTGACGGATGGATTTGTGCGCGCAACACGCGCTCGGAGGCGTCTGTGCGTGGCTCCACCACCCAAGCCCTCAAGCCCGCTGCTTTGGCCAATTCTTTCAAGCGCAGCACGGGTTCTTGCGCCAAAAAACCCAGGTCGTAGGTCACCTGTGCCGCAGACGGGTTGGGCGCAGCAGCAGCCACTGCGTTGTAGGTCCAGCACACCTGGGCTGGGTCGGTGGCGTGGGTGATTTCCAACTCGGCTGCCAACTGAAACGCCAAGTCACGGGACGACAACTGTGCTGACATGGCCACCTGCTGGCGTGTGAGCCACGCGTCGTCCACCGACAAACACAAGCCATGGGGCGTCAGCCCCTGCTCAAGAAGCAAAGTTTTGAGCCATTGGCCCAAGGACACGGGGTCGAGCACCAGGGCGCCTTGCACCAAGCCGTCGGGCAAGGTCAGGGCTTGGGCAAAACTGACCGCCTGCGCTTGCTCCGCGCTGCCGGCCAAAACCACCAGCCAGGCAGCGTCCGCCCCCAGGTCCAAACCCGCCACAACTTGACCGGATGGACGGCGTGGCAAGCGCCACGGGAACAGGGACATGCGGCCTCCTCTGGTTGTTGAAAAGTCGCGAAATTTTGAAGACCAATACGATGGGGTTGCAGGCGCCTGACTCAGAGATTTTGTGATCACAGCATGGTTTTTATAATTTCATTCACTTATGGCCCACAAGCACCCCCCCGAAAGTTCGAAAGAACAAGCCGCTGCACCCGCAGCGTCCCGCTCACTGGCTGGCCAGTTGCTGCTGTGGGCCTTCGGCATTGCCGCGGCTGGCATGCTGGTGGTGGCCCTGTTGGTGGGGTTGGCCCTGGCCATGGCCTACCCACAGTTGCCTGATGTGAGCGACCTGTCGGACTACCGCCCCAAACTGTCGATGCGCGTGTACTCGGTCGAAGGCACACAGATTGGCGAGTTTGGCGAAGAGCGACGCAACCTGACCCCTTTCAAAGACATTCCCAAGGTCATGAAAGACGCGGTGCTGGCCATCGAGGATGCGCGCTTTTACCAACACGGCGGGGTGGACTACATCGGCTTGCTGCGTGCGAGCTTGGCCAACTTGGGACGGGCCAAAAGCCAAGGGGCCTCGACCATCACCATGCAGGTGGCACGCAATGTGTATCTGTCGTCGGAAAAAACCTTCACCCGCAAAATTTACGAAATTCTGCTCACCACCAAGCTGGAGCACATGCTCAGCAAAGACCAGATTTTTGAGATCTACCTGAACCAAATTTATTTGGGCAACCGTGCCTATGGCTTTGCGGCGGCCTCTGAGGCGTACTTTGGCAAGCCTTTGAAAAACATCAGCATCGCCGAAGCGGCCATGCTGGCCGGTTTGCCCAAAGCTCCGTCGGCCTACAACCCGATCGCCAACCCCAAGCGGGCACGCTCGCGTCAGCTCTACATCATTGAGCGCATGGAAGAGAACGGCTTCATCAGCAAAGCCGAAGCCGTTGCCGCCAAGCAAGAAGAGTTGAAGATTCGCACCGCTGCCAGCAGCCTCAACACCCACGCCGAGTACGTGGCCGAGATGGCACGCCAGCTGATGTTTGCGCAATACGGCCCCGAGATTTACACCCGTGGCCTGAATGTGTACACCACCATCCGCGCCAGCGACCAACAGGCGGCTTACTTTGCGCTGCGTCGCGGCATCATGGACTACGAACGCCGCCAGCACTACCGGGGACCTGAGAAGTTCATCACCTTGCCCAGCACCCCCGCAGAACAAGAAGACGCGATCGACGACGCCTTGATTGAGCAAGGCGACAAGGGCGACTTGTTGGCCGCCGTGGTGCTGGAAGCCAGTCCCAAGAAAGTCAGGGCTGTGCGCCAAAACAGCGAAGTGCTGGAGATCACGGGCGAAGGCCTGCAACCCGTGCAGTCGGGCTTGTCTGACAAAGCGCCGCCCAACATCCGCTTGCGCCCAGGCGCTTTGATCCGTGTGACCAAGACCGCCAAAGGGGCGTGGGAAATCACCCAACTGCCCGAGGTCGAAGGCGCATTTGTGTCGGTGGACCCCCGCGATGGGGCCATCCACGCGCTGGTGGGCGGCTTTGACTTTGACAAGAACAAGTTCAACCACGTGACCCAAGCCTGGCGGCAACCGGGGTCCAGCTTCAAGCCTTTTATTTATTCGGCAGCGTTGGAAAAAGGCTTCACACCGGCAACCGTGGTGAACGATGCCCCGCTGTTTTTTGACGCCAGCGTGACTGGCGGCCAACCCTGGGAACCCAAAAACTACGACGGCACATTTGAGGGCCCCATGACGCTGCGCAAGGGTTTGGCCAAATCCAAAAACATGATCTCGATTCGCCTGCTGCAAGCCGTGGGCGCACAAAACGCGCAGCAATGGATCACCCACTTTGGCTTTGAAGCCGACAAGCACCCCCCTTACCTGACCATGGCGCTTGGCGCGGGCTCGGTGACGCCCATGCAAATGGCCACGGGCTATTCGGTGTTTGCCAATGGCGGCTACCGCGTCAACCCCTACCTGATCAGCAAGGTCACCGACCAAACGGGCAAGGTGCTGTCCGAGTTCACCCCCCCAGAGCTGGACGAGTCGGTGCGAGGCATCGATGCACGCAACGCGTTTGTGATGACCAGCTTGTTGCAAGAGGTCACCCGCTCCGGCACCGCGGCACGCGCCCAAGCCACCTTGAAGCGCCCCGACGTTTACGGCAAGACAGGCACCACCAACGACTCGATGGACGCCTGGTTTGCAGGCTTTCAACCCACCCTCACGGCGGTGACCTGGATTGGCTACGACACGCCACGCAAACTGGGTGACCGTGAAACCGGCGGTGGCCTGAGCTTGCCCGTGTGGATCAGCTACATGCAGCACGCCCTGCAAAACGTGCCCATCACCGAGCCCGCACCACCTGCAGGCCTCACCCACGAAGGCGGTGAATGGTTTTACAGCGAATACAGCCGAGGCGGCGGCGTGAGCAGTTTGGGACTTGAGAGCAAATCAGCGCCCAGTGAGTTGCCAGCCAACGACGAGAAAAAACGCATCCTCGATTTGTTCAAAAACTGAGTGTTTTGCGCGAGGTTGGGTTGGAAGTGCAGCGTCGGCTCAAGCCGTGAAAGCAAGCGCCAAGCCCGACTGGGTGCTGGCGTCTTGCGTCAAGCGCTGAAAAAACTCACCCTGCCCTTTGGTGTCTGCCCAGTGCTGACCATCCCAGCGGAAGTGATAGCCGCCCGACCTGGCCGCCAACCACACCTCGTGCAACGGTTTTTGCAAGTTGATGATGATTTGGCTGCGGTTGGCAAAGACCAGGGTGATCATGCCGCCGGTGCGCTGGTTGTCGATGTCGGCATCGCTCTCGTCGTTGATGCGGTCACACGCCAGCTCCACCGCACGCAGGAGTTGTTCAGCGTGGTCCAAGAATTCAAGATCGGTCATTACAATTTGCGCCATGGGTATTGAGCAAAAGATTCTAGTCAGGGCCAGTGCCCTTGGTGGTCGTGTGGCCGCCTGTGCCTGTGTCATGGCGTTGCTGGTGGCATGCGGGCAAAAGGGGCCTTTGCAGTTGCCCAACGACCCCGAGTTTCAACAACGTGCCACCCTGCCCGACATCGTGCGTCGCCAGTTGCCCGGTGGCGCAACGTCCAGCGCCCCATCCCCCACACCTGCCGCCTCGGCACCGGTCAGCCCCGCACCGTCGGGCCGCTGATTTTTTGTCCTCTTTCACGAGCTGTTCGATGTCACACCCCACGCTTGCCGGTGCCCCCTTCGTGGCCACCCAACACAACGCCCTCTACCTTGAAGGCGTGAAACTGGCCGACCTGGCTGCGCAGCACGGCACGCCTTTGTTTGTGTACTCCAAAGCCGCCATGTTGAGCGCACTGGCCGCTTACCAACGCGGCTTTGCCGGACGCAAGGCACGCATTTGCTACGCCATGAAAGCCAACTCGTCCTTGGGCGTGCTGCAAGTGTTTGCACAAGCCGGATGTGGTTTTGACATCGTCTCAGGCGGCGAACTGGAACGCGTCATCGCCGCCGGTGGCGACCCGGCCCAAGTGATTTTTTCAGGTGTGGGCAAAACCCGCGCCGAAATGCGCCAAGCCCTGCAAGCGGGCATCGCCTGCTTCAATGTCGAGAGCGATGCCGAGCTGGAAGTGTTGAGCGAAGTGGCGCATGCCATGGGCCTGCGCGCCCCGGTGAGCATTCGCGTCAACCCCAACGTCGACGCCAAGACCCACCCCTACATTTCCACCGGCCTCAAAGGCAACAAATTTGGCGTGGCCCACGAACAAGCCCTGCAGACCTACCAGCGCGCGGCGGCCCTGCCCGGCTTGAACGTGGTGGGCATTGACTGCCACATTGGCTCGCAAATCACCGAGGCCACGCCTTACCTCGATGCGATGGACCGCGTGCTCGATTTGGTGGATGCGATCGAAGCCGCCGGCATCCCGATCCACCACATCGACTTTGGCGGTGGATTGGGCATCGACTACAACGGCGACACCCCACCCGCAGCCGATGCGCTGTGGGCGCAACTGCTGGCCAAACTGGATGCACGGGGCTACGGCCAGCGCCAACTGATGATCGAACCGGGTCGCTCACTGGTGGGCAATGCCGGCGTGTGCCTGACCGAAGTGCTCTACCTCAAACCCGGTGAGCAAAAAAACTTTTGCATCGTCGACGCCGCCATGAACGACTTGCCCCGCCCCGCCATGTACGAGGCCTTCCACCAAATCGTGCCCCTTGCACCACGCATCGGCGACAGCGTGTGCTACGACGTGGTCGGCCCGATTTGCGAGAGCGGCGACTGGCTCGGTCGCGACCGCCAGCTGGTGGTGCAGGCAGGCGATGTGCTGGCCGTGCTGTCCACCGGTGCTTACTGCATGGCCATGGCCAGCAACTACAACACCCGTGGACGTGCGGCGGAGGTGTTGGTGGACGGCACCCAGGCCCATGTGATTCGCCGCCGCGAGTCAACTGCCGAGCAAATGGCTTTGGAGTCGCTGGTCAACGCTTGATCACCCAAGCCCTCACACGCCACAACAACAAGCCGCCCAAGATCAAGCCATACACCCACACCTCGGCAAAGTTGTGCTTGCCCGCACGCATCCAATAAAAGTGCAACACCGCAAGGGCGGCCACCAGATACACCGCCTTGTGCAGGGTTTGCCAACGCTTGGCACCCAAGCGACGAATGGCCGCATTGAACGACGTGGCAGCCAAGGGTGTGAGCAGCACAAAGGCTGAAAACCCCATCCAAATGAATGGCCGCTTGGCAATGTCTTGGGCGATATCGCCCCATTCGAAACCCATGTCGAGCCAGCTGTAACACAGCAGGTGCAGCACCACGTAGCCATACACCGTGAGCCCCAGCATGCGGCGAAAACGCGCCAGCTCGGGCCACCCCAGACCCACGCGCAAGGGGGTCACGGCCAGTGTCAAGCACAAGGCACGCAAGGTCCAGTCGCCCGTGGCGCGGATGAGGTACTCCGCGGGGTTGGCCCCTAGGGCATCGTTGAATGCACCCCACAGCAACCATGCCAAGGGCAGCAGCAACAAGACCCACAGCAGCGGCTTGGCAGCCGCGTGACGCAAGGCGGTGCGCACGGTCAGGGTCACGGTCACAGCGGGCGTTGTGTTTAGAAAAACTTGCTCAGGTCCATGCCCTTGTAGAGCTGGCCCACTTGCGCTTCGTAACCATTGAACATCAGGGTTTTGCGCTTCTTGGCAAACAAACCATCTTCGCCAATGCGCCGCTCCGTGGCTTGGCTCCAGCGTGGGTGGTCCACGCTTGGGTTGACGTTGGAATAAAAGCCATATTCCTGAGGTGCTGAGCGACCCCACGAATTGGTGGGCTGCTTGTCGACAAAACGGATCTTGACCAAACTCTTGGCGCTCTTGAAACCGTACTTCCAAGGCACCACCAAGCGCACGGGCGCGCCACTTTGGTTGGGCAGCACTTCGCCGTACATGCCAAAACTCAACAAGGTCAACGGGTGCATGGCTTCGTCCAAACGCAGCCCCTCCACATAGGGCCAATCGAGCACGCGCGAACCCACGCCCGGCATGGTTTTGGGATCGGCCAGTGTGATGAACTCCACATACTTGGCGCTGCCCAATGGTTCGACGCGCTTGATCAACTCGGACAAGGAGTACCCCACCCAAGGGATGACCATCGACCAGCCTTCGACACAACGCAGGCGGTAAATGCGCTCTTCCATGGGGCTGAGTTTGAGCAAATCTTCCAAGTCGATAGGCCCTGGCTTTTTGACCAAGCCTTCGATCTCGACACGCCAAGGCTGGGTCTTGAGGGTGTGGGCGTATTTGGCAGGATCGGCTTTGTCGGTGCCGAACTCGTAGTAATTGTTGTAGCTGCTGGCGTCAGCGTAAGGCGTGACCTTCTCCATCGTGCTGGCACCGGCTTGGCGGCTCACCGCCCCCGCCAAGGGGCTGAGCTTGCCGGGCCTAGGGGGAGCAGCCTGGGCCCATGCTTCTCGGCCCGCCCAAGCGGCCAATGCAGCGCCGCCGGCCCCAGCCGCAAGCTGTTTCAACCAGTCACGCCGCTGCACATAGGCAGACAGTGGCGTGATCTCGCTGCTGTGGGGGTGAATAAATCCTGAATCACTGTGGGCTGAAAAAAGGTGGCGCGACACGACATCTCCTGGTGGTCATGGATGACATTGTGCGGTGCTTGGTGCCAACGTGCAAAACCACACCTCAAAGGCCAAGCCTGAGCCAAGGAGGTTCTTACCAATTCGAGGCCAAAAAAAAGCTGGCACCAGGCCAGCTTTTTCCAATCGTCAGTTCAGATCAGCGCAGACCCGCCATGTAGTCGGCCACAGCCTTGATTTCACGGTCGTTGAGCTTGGCCGCCACTTGGGCCATTTGCACGCTGTTTTTACGCACGCCGTCACGGAACGCTGTCAACTGCGCTGCGGTGTATTCCGCATGCTGACCGGACAGACGTGGGTACTGGGAAGGAATGCCCGCGCCATTGGGTGTGTGGCAACCCGCGCAAGCGGCAATTTGACGGTCGGCAATGCCACCGCGGTAAATACGCTCACCCAAGGTGACCAACTCTTTGTCTTTGGCAAAGCCTGTTTTGGCTTTCTTAGAACCCACCCAAGCGGCAATGTTCTTCATGTCGTCTTCACTCAAGGTGGCGGCCATGCCACTCATCACGGCATTGGCACGCTTGCCAGACTTGAACTCTTGCAATTGCTTGACGATGTATTCGGGGTGCTGTTGGGCCAACTTGGGGTTGACGGGGGCGCCCGAATTGCCATCGGCACCGTGGCAAGCCGCGCACACAGCGGTGAAGCTGGCTTCGCCTTTGGCCAAATCGGGCTTGGCTACTTTGGCGGGTTCATTGGCATGTGCAGATACAACAGGGGCCACCAAGGCGGCAGCAATCAGCAAAGAGGCAAACAATTTCATAGATGTGCTTTGGTAAATGACGCGCAAAGACGCTGAAAAACTCCGTCGATTCTACAATGCTGTATGAATCAGCCTGACACACAAGCCACTCCCGCTCCTGACGACACCCCACAGGAAGCCGCGCCCACGGTCTTGGCACCGCCCCCCTTCACTGCCCTGAGTCCAGCCCAACAGGCCAAGCACGCCATGGGCTGGTTGCACACCGCCCGGTTCTTGACCACCGCCGCTCAGTTGCACCACCTGCCCGCCTACGAACTGCCTGAGATTGCCTTTGTCGGTCGCTCCAACGCCGGCAAGTCGACCTGCATCAACGTGCTGACGCAGCAAAAGCGCTTGGCTTACGCGTCCAAAACACCCGGCCGCACCCAACACATCAACTTGTTTGCCTTGGGTCGCCAGGGCCAGACAGACGCGGTGCTGGCCGACTTACCCGGCTACGGCTATGCCGCTGTGCCCAAGCAGGACAAGATCCGTTGGCAACAGGTGATGGCCAACTATTTGTTGACCCGTGAGAACTTGCGTGCGGTGGTACTGATGTGCGACCCGCGCCATGGTTTGACCGATTTGGACGACATCTTGCTCGACGTGATTCGCCCCCGCGTGGAAGAGGGTCTGAAATTCTTGGTACTGCTGACCAAAGCCGACAAACTCAACCGCACCGAAGGCGCCAAAGCCCTCTCGATCGCCAAACTGCAAGCCGGTGGTGGCCAAGTCAAGTTGTTCTCTGCCCTCAAAAAACAAGGGGTGGACGAAGTGGCCACGCTGCTGTACGACTGGATGCACCCGTGATTCAAACGCTCACACACACCCTGGCGACTGGCATTGCCTTGAGTTGCCGGGTCAGCGGTGAGCCGGGGCGTCCGGTGCTGATGTTTTTGCATGGTTTTCCTGAGGCGGCCTTTGTCTGGGACGACCTCTTGACCTACTTCGCACAACCCGAGCATGGCGGCTACCGCTGCGTGGCCCCTAATTTGCGCGGTTACGAACACTCCAGCAGCCCGGCTGAAGTGAGCGACTACCGCGCCAAGCATTTGGTGCAAGACGTGCTGGCCTTGGCCAGCCTAGAGAGCCCGAACGCGCCCTTGGCAGGTTTGGTGGCGCATGACTGGGGCGGTGCAATCGCTTGGAACTTCGCCAACCAACACCCCACGCAGCTGCGTCGATTGGTCATCCTCAACGCACCCCATCCCGGCACCATGCTGCGCGAACTGCAAAACAACCCGGCACAACAAGCCGCCAGTGCGTACATGAATTTTTTGATTCGACCAGACGCCCAGGCACTGCTGGCCGAAGACAACTACCGCCGCCTGTGGGAGTTTTTCACCGGCATGGGCGCGGCTGATGGCAAGCACGCGTGGTTGACCGAGGCAGTGAAAGACCAATACCGCGCCATTTGGGATCTGGGCTTGAACGCTGCGCTGAACTACTACCGCGCATCGCCCATGCGGCCACCACGCTTGGGCGACCCGGCGGCATCGGCCCTGCATCTGCCACAAGACATGTTGACGGTGAACGTCCCCACTTGCGTGATCTGGGGCATGCAAGACAGTGCCTTGCTGCCCGGCTTGATCGAGGGTTTAGGCGACTACGTGCCCAAGCTGACCGTGCACCGCATCAAAAACGGCACGCATTGGTTGTTGCATGAGCAACCTGCTCGGGTGACGCAACAGGTGGCTGACTTTTTGAGCGAAGACAAAGCCGGGCGCACCGCAGGTGAACGCACCACGCGCATCAGCGCGCGGGCACACGACAGACATCAATAAAGTTCTGGCGCGCCAGGCGGGCGTGTTTTGAAACGCTTGTGGACCCAGAAGTATTGGGCGGGCATGGCGTCGATGAAGCCTTGCAAACGCAGGTTCATGGTGGCGGTGTCGGCCGACACATCGTCGGTGGGAAAGTCAGGCCATGCCGGGTGCACTGTGACCTCATACCCCGTCGGGGTCATCCGCGTGATCACCGGCACCACCCGCGCCCGCCCGAGCTTGGCAAACCGTGACAACGAAGGCACCGTGGCCGCTGGCTCACCATAAAACGGCACAAAGATGGACTCGCTGGGCCCAAAGTTCATGTCTGGCAAGAGATACAGCAATTCATGCTGGCGCAATGCGCTCACGATGGGCTTGACGCCGTCCTCACGGCGAAACAAGCGCACCTGACCAAAACGCAAGCGTCCCTTGGCCACCCATGCATCGACCACGGCGTTGGACTGTGGTGTGAAGATGGTGGTGAAGTGCAGGGGCAAATTCAAGGTCAACGCGGTCCAGCCCACATCCAAACCCACAAAATGCGGTGCGAACAACACCGTGGGTTGGACCTCGGACAAGCTGGCCACGTCGCCGCCGAGCGTCACCCGCGCTTGGATGCAAGCGGGTGAGCGGTGCCACAACCAACTGCGGTCCAGCCAAGCCTGTGCAAAGTGCACAAACGTCTGACGCGCCAAGGTGTGCCGCTGTGCAGCAGTCAAGGTTGGAAAGCAGGTGCGTAAATTGGTGAACACCACATGCCGCCGATCGGCCACCACGGCGAACAACAACAGGCCCAAAGCAGCGCCCAATGCGCGCAACACGGGCAAAGGCAAATAGCCCAAACCGCGCAGCAACCAAAGTCCCAGTTGCGAAACCATGGCTCAGCCCTCGCCTCGTGGCGGCTTGTCTCGGGCATAACTCCACAGGTATTGGCCAGGGGCCTCGCGCACCAAAGCTTCAACCCCACGGTTCACGGCAGCGGCAGCCAACTCGGGCGAGCAAGTGGCGTCCACCAACTCAGGGGCATGGAGAGGGCGCATGTGCATGCAAAAGCCTTGGCCTGGCGCCAAGCGCTCGCACCAAGTCAAGATCACGGTGGCGCCCGTTTGTTGGGCCAACTTGCCCAGCAGCGTCATGGTGTAGACATCGCGGCCAAAAAAGGGCGCCCACACGCCTTGCCCCAAAGGCGGCACTTGGTCGGGCAAGATGGCGGTGTAGCCCCCGGTACGCAAGGTGCGAATCAAGGTGCGAACGCCCGCCAAGGAGGTGGGGGCGGACGCCAAATAGGGACGCGTGCGCGCTTGCGCCACCAAGGGCTCAAGCCACGCTTTGCGGGCGGGTCGGTACAGCGCCACCAAGGGGCCGAATCGGGGACCGAATTTTTCGGCAATCGCTTGCGCTCCAATTTCCCAGCAGCCCAGATGGGGCGACATCACAATGGCCCCCTTGCCCGCCAGCAAGGCGGCTTCAAAGTGCTCAGCGCCTTCCCAGCGCACCACATCACCCAAGGGCTGGGAGGTCGAACGCATCCACACCCACGGCAGTTCAGCCACCATCATGCCCATGGCGGCAATGGCGCCGCGGGCATCGCGCCAAGTCAGCCCAGCGGCGTGCACATTGGTGTTGAAGTGGTGCCGATAACTGGGCGACAAGGCCCACACCAACCAACCCAGCACGGCGCCTGCGCGTTGCATCCATGGCAGCGGCACACGCGATAAGCAATGGAACAGACGGGTGACAGGGGCCATGAGGCTGATTGAAACGATAAAAGTTGAATACAATATCGATTGTCGCTGAGTTAACAGAGCAACTTGCAGAGCGACAACCCCACCCAGGTGGGTCCCGGATCGGTCAAGGCCGAACCATCTGCTAAAGCGTTCGCCGGGCTCCTTCGGGGTTGGCAACGCCAACCATCAACCTTAGGAGCTTTTTTCATGTCTCTCGACTATCTCTTCACTTCCGAATCTGTCTCAGAAGGCCACCCCGACAAAGTGGCGGACCAAATTTCTGACGCGATCCTGGACGCCATCTTCGCCCAAGACCCACGCTCACGCGTGGCCGCTGAGACCCTGACCAACACCGGTCTGGTGGTGTTGGCTGGTGAGATCACCACCCAAGCCAACGTGGACTACATCCAAGTGGCGCGCGACACCATCAAACGCATTGGCTACGACAACACCGACTACGGCATCGATTACAAGGGCTGCGCCGTCATGGTTTGCTACGACAAACAGTCCAACGACATCGCCCAGGGCGTGGACCATGCCAGTGACGACCACCTCAACACCGGTGCCGGTGACCAAGGCCTGATGTTTGGCTACGCTTGCAGCGAAACCCCTGAGCTGATGCCAGCCCCCATCCACTACGCCCACCGCTTGGTGGAGCGCCAAGCCCAGCTGCGCAAAGACGGCCGCTTGCCGTTCTTGCGCCCTGACGCCAAGAGCCAAGTGACCATGCGCTATGTGGATGGCAAGCCCCACAGCATTGACACCGTGGTGCTGTCGACCCAACACAGCCCGGACCAAAGCGAGTCGGCCACCAAGATGAAGGCCAGCTTCACCGAAGCCATCATCGAAGAAATCATCAAGCCCGTGCTGCCCAAAGAGTGGCTCCAAGACACCAAGTACTTGATCAACCCCACGGGTCGTTTTGTCATTGGCGGCCCACAAGGCGACTGCGGTTTGACGGGCCGCAAGATCATTGTGGACACCTACGGCGGCGCTTGCCCCCACGGTGGTGGCGCTTTCTCGGGCAAAGACCCGTCCAAGGTGGACCGCTCCGCCGCCTACGCTGCACGCTATGTGGCCAAGAACATCGTGGCCGCCGGTTTGGCCAGCAAGTGCCAAATTCAAGTGGCGTATGCGATTGGTGTGGCGCGTCCAATGAACATCACGGTCAACACCGAAGGCACCGGCGTGATCAGCGACGAGAAGATCGCCGCCTTGGTGGCCGAGCACTTTGACCTGCGCCCCAAAGGCATCATTCAAATGCTCGACTTGCTGCGCCCGATCTACAGCAAGACCGCGGCCTATGGCCACTTCGGCCGTGAAGAACCCGAGTTCACGTGGGAGCGCACCGACAAGGCGGCTGCATTGAAGGCCGCAGCTGGTTTGAAGTAAACGTTTTCAGCTTTGGCTGTGAAGGCCTCTCGTTGCTGACGAGGGGCCTTTTTTGTTGGTGTCGTCGATCCTCACCGTCATGCCGTCGATCATCTTCCTCTTCCTCTTCCTCTTGCGCTTCGTCTTCCTCGCCCTTGTGGATGCGGGTTGGAGGAGGCCGCTGCGGCTTACATCGCTGCGCGACGAATGGCGCCGCATCGGCCTCCCCCAACCCGCATGTTGTTGTTCGAAGAATTTCGGGCGAGAAGCGAAAGACGAAAGACGGAAAGCGAAAAGCGACAGGCTTAGGCCATGGCGCCAAGGCGCAAAGTTTCAGGTAGCAGAGGTCTCGATAGCCTTCACCACCATGGAGGCCTTGAAGGTATCCGCTCGCCCTAAGAAGCATGGGTGGTGTACCCCAATAAGGCGCCATTCATCGCGCAGCGATGTCAGCCGTTTGGGGTGCACCACCCGTGCTTCGCAGCACCGTCAAACGCAAAAACGAATGCGCGAAAAACAACAGGGATAAAAGCGTCAAACCTCAGACGACTGCTGTAACGCCCACATCTGCGCATACCGCCCATTGAGCGCCAACAAGGCCACATGCGATCCGCGCTCCACAATGCGCCCGGCGTCCAGCACCAAAATCTCGTGGGCATCGACCACGGTGGACAAGCGGTGGGCAATCACCAAGGTGGTTTTGTTGTGCGCAGCGCTCTGCAACTCCCCTTGAATGGCGCGCTCGTTGGCGCTGTCCAAGGCCGAAGTGGCTTCGTCAAAAATCACAATCGGTGGGTTCTTGAGCAAGGTGCGCGCTATCGCCACGCGCTGCCTCTCACCGCCCGAGAGCTTCAAACCCCGTTCACCCACCATGGTGTCGTAACCCTTGGGCGTGGCGGCGATGAAGTCGTGGATGTGGGCGGCACGGGCCGCTTGCTCCACTTCTTGCACCGAGGCGTCGGTGCGGCCATAGGCGATGTTGTAGCGCACGGTGTCGTTGAACAGCACCGTGTCTTGCGGCACGATGCCCAGGGCACGGCGCACACTGTTTTGGGTGACACACCGAATGTCTTGCCCGTCGATGGTGATGTGGCCGCTGCCCACGTCGTAAAACCTGAACAACAAACGCGCCAGCGTGGACTTGCCCGAGCCCGACGGCCCCACCACGGCCACGGTTTTGCCAGCAGGAATTTCAAAGCTGATGCCATGCAGAATGGGCCGCGCAGCCTCGTAGGCAAACACCACCGACTCAAAGCGCACCGTGGGCGGGCCACTGACTTGCAGATCGGCGGCGCCTGGGTCGTCGGCCACTTCGCGTTCTTTTTCCAGCAAGCTGAACATGCGATCTAAGTCAGTCAGGCTTTGCTTGATTTCGCGGTAGAGCACGCCCAAGAAATTGAGCGGGATGTAGAGCTGGATCATGAAGGCGTTGATCATCACCAAGTCACCCAAAGTCATGCGCCCTTCGACCACGCCCACGGTGGCGCGCCACAGCATGGTGACCAAGGCAATGGCGATGATGAGTTGCTGACCGGTGTTGAGCAGCGACAGCGAGGTTTGCGACTTCAAGCGCGCACGGCGCAGCTGGTCCAAGCTGGTGTCGTAACGCTTGGCCTCAAAGCCTTCGTTGCTGAAGTATTTGACAGTTTCGTAGTTGAGCAACGAATCCACGGCTTTGGTGTGCGCTGCCGAGTCAAACTCATTGGCCTGACGGCGAAAGTGGGTGCGCCACTCGGTGACGCTGACCGTGAACACGATGTAGATGGCCAAAGCCAACAAGGTGATGCCGGCAAACCACACGTCGAACTTCACCGCCAGGATGGACAGCACCAAGGTCACCTCGATCAAGGTGGGCACGATGCTGTAGAGCGAATACGAAATCAAGGACTCAATGCCACGCACGCCGCGTTCAATGTCGCGCGTCATGCCACCGGTTTGGCGCTCGAGGTGGAAGCGCAAACTCAAACCATGCAAGTGTTGAAAGGTTTCCAGCGCAATTTGTCGTGCCGCGCCTTGCGTGGCTTTGGCAAACACCAACTCGCGCAACTCGGTGAAGGCCGACGCAGACAAACGCAACACACCATAAACCAGCAACAAAGACACCGGCACCACCAGCACCACCGTGGGGTCGCTGGGTTTGAAGGACAGGGTGTCGATCAACTCTTTGAGCAACAAGGGCACGCCCACGTTGGCCAACTTGGCACCCACCATGAACCCCAAGGCCGCCATGACGCGCCACTTGTACTGCCACAGGTAGGGGAAGAGTCGCTTGAGTGTGGCGCTGTCGGAGCGCGGGGTGCCGGAATTGGCGGGGGATGGGGGAGTTGAAGGCGCGTGGTGACGCATATTGCACAATGCCGAAGAGTTAACCGTTGATTGTGCCTATGTCTTCCAATTCCTCCGCCACTGTGGTGACACTGCCGACCGACCAAGAGTTGGTGCTCAAGGTCATCCCGATGCCTGCCGACTGCAATGCCAACGGCGATATTTTTGGCGGCTGGGTGATGGCTCAGGTGGACTTGGCCGGGGCCGTGCTACCCGCCCGTTATGTGCGCGGCCGCATGGCCACGGTGGCAGTGAACGAGTTCATCTTCAAACAAGCGGTGAAGGTGGGCGACATCTTGAGCTTTTTCGCCAAGGTCAACCGCATTGGGCACACCTCCATCAGCGTGGATGTCGAGGTGTATGCCGAGCGTTTCAGCCGCCAAGGCCAATACATCAAGGTCACCCAGGCCACGCTGACTTATGTGGCGATTGACGACCTAGGCAAACCACGCCCGATCCCCAAAGACTGAGCTCAAGAGACGATGTAGGCCCCGCTGCCAGCGGCCACCATGTGGCCATCGGGGTCCACAAAATCCATGCGCGTGGTCCCCACACGCGAGCCAATGCGCAGCACCTCGGCACGCATGTCAAAAAACTCACCAATCCCTTGTCGCAGGTAATCGATGCGCAAATCGATGGTGCCGACCTTGAGAAAAAAGTCGAGCCGGTGCGCTGGCGTTTGGTCCATGTGTCGTGCCGCCTTGGCGACCAAGCAAGCCACGCCCCCCAAGGCATCCAAACTCGCGCTGATGACGCCCCCATGCACGCGGTTGTAGGCGAAATGCCCCACGAGTTCGGGCCTCATGGGCAAACGCGCGGTGACCACGGTGGGCGTGATGTCGACCAATTGAACGCCTAAGATTTGATTGAAAACAATTTTTTCTTCAAAGATGGCACGCACGCCTTCGACAAACTCGGGTTCAAAGTGGCCATCGGGTGACAAGCGTTTCATCAAAAAAGGCTTTCAGAGTTTGGAAAAATCAGGTCGACGTTTTTCCATGAAAGCACCAAACGCCTCGCGTGCAGCAGGCGCTTGCAACATGCGGCCAAAGCTGGCGGCCTCGGCCTCTATCTGCGCCATGATCTGTGCAGACTGGCCGCTCTTCATGAGCCGCTTGGTCTCCACCAAAGAACTCATGGGTTTCGCGGCCAGTTTGCGCGCCTGCGCCTGGGCATAGCTGTTGACCTCGGTGGGGGGCACCACGCGGTTGACCAAGCCCACCTCTTGCGCCGCCTCGGCCATGAAGGGCTCGCCCATGAGCAAGGCCTCTGCGGCACGGTGGTGGCCCATCATCTGCGGCACCAAGAGACTGGAGCCAGCTTCAGGGCACAGACCCAAATTGACAAAAGGCATCGAAAAGGCGGCGTTGTCACCGGCGTACACCAAGTCGCAGTGAAACAAGAGCGTGGTGCCAATGCCCACCGCAGGCCCGGCCACTGCGGCCAGCAAAGGTTTACCAAAGCCAGCGATGGCGCGCAAAAAGCGAAACACCGGCGCGTCGTGACCTGAGGGTGGGTGGTTCAAAAAGTCGGCTATGTCGTTGCCGGCGCTGAAGATGGTTTCATGCCCTTGGATGAGCACCACACGCACCTCGGCGTTGGTTTGGGCGTGCTCCACTGCATCGGCCAGGCTGGCGTACATGGCCGCGGTGATGGAGTTCTTTTTGTCCAGACGGTTGAAGGTCAGCGTCATCACGCCTTGGTCGATGTGTTGCAGGATGTCGGTCATGGCAAATCTCGGTTGGGTTTATGGAATACGCTGCCAAATTTGGGTGCGGTAAAACGGGCCAATGTAGCCACGCAGTTGCAAGCGTTTGCCGCCTTCGAGCGGCACCATGCGCACGGTGTATTCCTTGCCGTTTTCCGGGTCGAGGATTTTGCCGCCGCCGCCCCAGCGTTTGTCGTCGGGCTCGTAGCGCACGCCACGGATGATCTCCATGCCCACAATGGCTTGGCCCTTGCGGTCGTCTTTGCAGTCGTCACAGGTTTTGACGGCCTTGGGGTCTGGGTCCAGCGACTTGGCCACACGGCCAAACAACACCCCTTGGCGCTCGACGATGTCAATCTCGGCACGGGCCTCGCCTGTGTTGTCATCCACGGTGCGCCACAGGCCCACAGGCGTCATCTGCGCGTGTGCGGCCAGCACTGCGCCACACATCACGCTCGCCACAAAAAAAGCACGCCCACTCAACATAGCCACTCCTTGAAATTGCTTCGCATTGTCGCCGCCTTGAACTCAGGCAAACACCGCCTCGGTGTCCATCAACACGCCTGATCCCGCACGTGCGGTTTGCATCAGAGAAGCCGTTTCAGGGAACAACTTGGCAAAGTAAAAGCGGGCGGTTTGCAGCTTGGCTTGGTAGAACGGGTCACGGTCACCCGCAGCGATGCGTTGCAAGGCGACTTGCGCCATACGAGCCCAAAAATAGCCGAATACCAAGTGCCCTGCTACACGCAGATAGTCCACCGCCGCAGCCCCCACCTCGTCGGCGTTTTGCAAAGCTTTGTAGCCCATCTCACCCGTGAATTGCGTCATCTGCTGGCCCAACTTGGCCAAAGGTTGGATGAACTCGGCCATGTCCTCGTTGCCCTGCTCAGCCATGACCAAGGTGGTGATGAGTTCGCCAAACTTTTTGAGCGAAGCACCTTGGTTGCCCAAGACCTTGCGACCCAGCAAGTCCAAGCTTTGGATGGTGTTGGTGCCTTCGTAAATCATATTGATGCGGGCATCGCGCACATACTGCTCCAGGCCCCACTCGCGGATGAAACCATGCCCACCCAATACCTGCATGCACGCCGAGGTGGAAATCCACGCGTTGTCGGTGATGAAGGCCTTGACGATGGGCGTGAGCAAAGCCACTTGCTCGGCGGCCTCGGCGCGCACGGCGGGGTCGGGGTGGTTCAACTCTTGGTCGACCAACAAGGCGCAATGCAAGCCCAGGGCGCGGCCACCTTCGGCATAGGCTTTGGCAGTCAGCAACATCTTGCGCACATCCGGGTGCACCAAGATGCTGTCAGCCGCTTGCTGGGGTGACTTCACGCCCGTCAAGCTGCGGGACTGGATGCGGTCTTTGGCATAAGCCAATGCATTTTGGTAGGCCACTTCGGTCAAACCCAAGGACTGCATGCCCACGCCGATGCGTGCCACGTTCATCATGACAAACATCGCCGCCAGTCCTTTGTGGGGTTGTCCCACCAAGGTGCCCACCGCGCCATCGAGCACCATCTGGCAGGTGGCATTGCCGTGGATGCCCATTTTGTGTTCCAGGCCGCCACAGTAGACCGCGTTGCGCTCGCCCAAGCTGCCGTCTTCGCGCACCATGAACTTAGGGACCACGAACAAGCTGATGCCTTTGCTGCCCGCAGGCGCATCGGGCAATCGCGCCAGCACCAGGTGCACGATGTTGCTGACCATGTCATGCTCACCCGCACTGATGAAAATTTTATTGCCCGTGATGCGGTAGCTGCCGTCAGCTTGCGGCTCGGCCTTGGTGCGCAACAGTCCGAGGTCGGTGCCGCAATGGGGCTCGGTCAGACACATGGTGCCAGTCCATTCGCCGCTGGTGAGTTTGGGCAGGTAGCACTGCTTTTGCGCCTCGGTGCCGTGGGCATGCAAGGCCTCGTATGCGCCATGTGTGAGACCGGGGTACATGGTCCACGCCTGGTTGGCGCTGTTGAGCATTTCGTACAAGCACTGGTTCACCACGATGGGCAGGCCTTGGCCTCCGAAGGCTGGGTCACAACTCAGCGATGGCCAGCCCCCTTGCACGTACTGTGCATAGGCAGCTTTGAAACCATCGGGAGTTTTGACGTCGTGCGTGGCGGGATCGAGCTGGCAGCCTTGCTGGTCGCCAACCTGGTTGAGCGGAAAGATCACTTCAGCGGCAAATTTGCCGCCTTCTTCGAGAACGGCCGCTAAAGTTTCGGCATCCATGTCTGCATGCGCAGGCATGGCGTGCAATGCCTCGGTGACATGCAGAACTTCATGCAACAAAAACTGCATGTCGCGCAACGGGGGGGTATAGCTGGGCATCACAAGCTCCTTACTTTTTGACAGATGTCTTCGCCACCCAGCGATCGGCTTGGGTGGGCGCAGTGGCTGCGCCATAGCGCACCAAAATGTTTTCAAACCCCACGGCGGTGTACTGCAACGATTTGGCTGAGCGCAAAAAACGGGCCTCGTATTGCAGCGCCAAGATCAAGCCATGGATCTCAAAAACCATTTGCTCGGCATCCATGTCGGGGGCCAAATGCCCCTCATCACGCGCTTGCAACACAGATCGCAAAACGGCGGCCAGCCAGGTTTTGACCGAACTCGCCAAGGCGTCGCGCACCGGGCCTGGGCGGTCGTCGAACTCGGCCGCACCGCTGATGTACAGACAGCCTGAGTCAATCTCTGCAGAGGTGCGTTGGGTCCAGTTGGCAAACAGCTGACGCAACCTGGGCAACCCTCGCTCGGCTTGCAAGGCGGGGTAGAACACCTCGGCCTCAAAGCGCTCGTGGTACTCACGCACCACCGACAGCTGTAATTCTTCGCGCGACCCGAAGTGGGCAAAAACGCCCGATTTGCTCATGCGCGCGACCTCCGCCAAAGCACCGATGCTCAAACCCTCTAGGCCGATTTGCGTGGCCAGCCCCAAGGCAGCGTCGACAATGGCCGCTTTGGTTTGCTGACCTTTTTGAATAGCACGGCTTTCAGAGGCTGGCAATTTTTGAGAAACGGTCATGGCTCACTTAAAAAGAACGATCGTGCTATTTTGCATGAAAAACCCAACGAACCCCTTCAACTCCTCAACTCATACCCCATGCAAGCGACTCGAATTTTGGCCATTCGCCATGGCGAAACCTCATGGAATGTGGACACGCGCATTCAAGGGCAACTTGATATTGAACTCAACGACACCGGCCTGTGGCAAGCACAGCAGCTGGGCCTGGCGCTGAGCGACGAAGACATTCAAGTGGTTTACAGCAGCGATTTGAAGCGTGCCCACCAAACCGCCCAAGCCATTGCGCAAGCTCCGACACGTGCACAGCCTGTGCCCCTGACCCCCACACGCGCGCTGCGTGAACGTCACTTTGGACATCTGCAAGGGCAAACCTGGGCGGCCATTGAAGCCGAATGGCCCGAGGACGCCAAGCTGTGGCGCGCGCGAGACCCCCACTGGTCACCACAGGGCGGCGAATCCTTGTGGGTGTTGCGTGAGCGCATTGCGGCCTGTGTGAGCGCATTGGCCAGTCAGCACATCGGCGAGCACATTGTGTGGGTGGCGCATGGGGGTGTGATGGACGTGCTGTACCGCTTGGCCACACAGCAAGACATCCAAGCCCCGCGCACCTGGCATTTGGGCAATGCCGCCATCAACCGCTTGTTGTGGACGCCCCAGGGTTTGAGCTTGGTGGGCTGGGGCGACGTGTCGCACTTGGCACGTGCACCGAAAGACGAATCAAGCGTCTGACAACAAGTCGCCGTTGCTGCTGGGTGGCGCCACGCCCAAATGGCGGTAAGCCGCCAGGGTGGCGATGCGACCACGGGGGGTGCGCTGCAAATAGCCTTGCTGGATCAAATAGGGCTCGATCACGTCTTCGATGGTGTCGCGCTCTTCGCCAATGCTGGCAGCGATGTTGTCCAAGCCCACCGGACCCCCATCAAAGCGGTGAATGACGGCCTCGAGCAGTTTGCGGTCCATCAAGTCAAAGCCTTGCGGGTCCACGTCCAACATGGCGAGTGCGCGTTTGGCAATGTCTTCGGTGATGCGACCCGTGCCCTTCACTTCCGCGTAGTCACGCACACGGCGCAACAAACGGTTGGCGATGCGCGGTGTGCCGCGTGAACGGCGCGCAATTTCAAAACCGCCCTCCACATCGGTGGGGGTGTTGAGCAAGCCGGCACTGCGCATGACGATGCGTTGCAACTCGTCGGCGGTGTAAAACTCCAGGCGCGACACAATGCCAAAGCGGTCGCGCAGCGGGTTGGTCAACATGCCCGCACGGGTGGTGGCGCCTACCAAGGTGAAGGGCTGCAGGTCGAGTTTGATGCTGCGCGCAGCCGGCCCTTCGCCAATCATGATGTCGATCTGGTAGTCCTCCAGCGCGGGGTACAAAATTTCTTCGACCACAGGTGAGAGGCGGTGAATCTCGTCGATGAACAGCACATCGTTTTTCTCTAGGCCGGTCAACAAAGCGGCCAGGTCTTTGGGCTTTTCTAGAACGGGTCCGCTGGTTGAGCGCAGGTTGACGCCCAGCTCTTGGGCAATGATGTGGCTCAAGGTGGTTTTACCCAAACCGGGCGGGCCAAACAGCAGCACATGGTCGAGCGCCTCGCCACGTTTTTTGGCCGCACCAATGAAAATTTCAAGTTGCTCTCGCACCTTGACCTGCCCCACGTACTCTTGCAACAGCTTGGGGCGCAGCGCGCGCTCAATCGCTTCTTCATGGGATGACACAGGTGCGGCAGAGACCACGCGCGGGGTGGGCACAAAGCCCTCGCCAAAACTGTCGGTTTGAATGCTCATGGATGCCCCGCCTTACTTGGCCAAAGCCTTCAAGGCCAACTTGATGCCCTCGCTCACCCCCACATCCGCAGGCAAAGCTTTGAGTGACAGGGCCGCTTCTTTGTCGCTGTAGCCCAGGGCCAGCAAGGCCTGCAAGATGTCGCTGTGGTGGTCGGTATGACCGGCGGTGCTGGGGCAGAGATCGACGCCAAGTTTGCCTTTGAGTTCGAGCAACAAACGTTCTGCCGTTTTTTTGCCGATGCCAGGCACCTTGGTCAAACGTGCGGGCTCTTGTTCGGCCACGGCACGGGCCAATTCGTCGGCGCTCATGCCACTGAGCACGCCCAGGGCAGTGCGCGGACCCACGCCAGATATTTTGATCAGCAAGCGAAAGGTGGCGCGTTCGCTGGCCGAGCCAAAGCCATACAAAATTTGAGCGTCTTCGCGCACCACAAAATGCGTGAGTAAGGTGACGCGCTCACCCGTGGCTGGCAAGTTGTAGAAGGTGCTCATGGGCACGTCCACCTCATAGCCCACACCGTTGCAGTCCACCAGCACTTGGGGAGGATTTTTTTCGCTGAGGATGCCGCTTAATCTGCCAATCACATCTTGCCTATCATTGGGTCACCTTTTGCGAGATTATCGACTTGATTCTGCGACACACTTTTTCCCCACCGAACAACACACGTTTGTCCCATTTGTGCGGCCCGCTTGACGAACATTTGCGCACCATTGAGATGGCGCTGAACGTCAAAATCGCACACCGCCACGAACAGTTCAAGGTCGACGGCCCCAAGGCCAAGGCGACCCGGGCTCTGGAGGTGCTGCAAGCCCTGTATGAACGTGCGGCACGCACCGTTCCCACAGAACTGGTGCAACTGATGCTGGCGGCAGACGCTGGCATGAGCCCAGACGAAGAGGGCAGCATGAGTTTGCAGACGCGGCGCACCGACCTGCGCGCGCGCACCCCCAACCAAAGCGTGTACCTTGAGAACATTGCCAGCCACGACATCACGTTTGGCATTGGCCCAGCAGGCACGGGTAAAACGTACTTGGCCGTGGCATGTGCCGTAGACGCGCTCGAGCGCAGTGCGGTGCAACGCATTGTGCTGACCCGCCCAGCGGTAGAGGCGGGCGAAAAACTGGGCTTCTTGCCCGGCGATTTGGGCCAAAAGGTCGATCCGTATTTGCGCCCGCTGTACGACGCGCTGTATGACCTGATGGGCTTTGACCGGGTGCAAAAAGCGTTTGAGCGCCAGGCGATTGAAATTGCGCCCCTGGCATTCATGCGCGGGCGCACCTTGAACAACGCTTTCGTCATCTTGGATGAGGCGCAAAACACCACGCCCGAACAAATGAAGATGTTTTTGACCCGCATTGGTTTTGGCGCCAAAGCGGTGGTCACGGGCGACGTGAGCCAAATCGATTTACCCAAAGCCCAGTTGAGCGGTTTGATCGATGCCGAGCGTGTGCTACGCCGCGTCAAGGGCATTGCCATTTGCCACTTCACCAGTGCCGATGTGGTGCGCCATCCCCTGGTGGCGCGGATCGTGGACGCTTACGACGCCAAACGCAGCAGCGATGCCCCCGACGCGTCACGCAAACGCACGTGAGCGTGACGGCACCCAACCTGATTCATCCCCCCAGCACCATGGCACTTCAACAGCTCCAACTCTCCTTGCAATTTGGTGACGTGCCGCATGCGGCACGCCACCGCACCGCGCTGCCACGTCACAAGGTGACCCGCTGGATTCGCCACGCGCTGGCACTCGACGCAGAGATCACGGTGCGCATCGTGGGGGAAGACGAAGGACGCGCGCTCAATTTGAGCTACCGCAAAAAAGACCACGCCACCAACGTGCTGACCTTTGATTACACCCAAGAGCCGGTGGTGGTGGCCGACTTGGTGCTGTGTGCACCCGTGGTGGCACGCGAGGCGAAAGAACAAGGCAAAACCTTGCAAGCGCACTACGCCCACCTGCTGGTGCATGGCACCTTGCATGCACAAGGCTGGGACCATGAAACCAGCGCACAAGACGCGCAAGAGATGGAAGCCTACGAGGTCGACATCATGGCCGATTTGGGCTTTGCCAACCCCTACTGAAGACCCAGAGCTGTGGGCGGGTCAGCGCTATTGCGCGATGTGGGTTCAACGGCCTGCGGTGTCTTCCAGCAAACGCACTTTCACGGTTTTCCCCTTGACGCGTCCTGCGCTCAAACGCCGGACAGCATCTGCGGCCACGTCTCGTGACACGGCCACATAAGTGGAAAACTCGTTGACATTGATCTTGCCGACTTGCTCTTTGGTGAAGCCTGCGTCGCCGGTGAGTGCGCCCAAGACGTCACCGGCGCGGATTTTTTCTTTGCGCCCGCCCACAATTTGCAAAGTGGCCATGAGCGGCTGCAAGGGGCCACCCGCGGTGGGGGTCAAGCTGCTCAAGGGTTGCCACACCGATTCACGGCCTTGCAGCTGTTCGATCTTGCCCACTGACCCCATCTCGTCCATGCTCACCAAGGTGAGGGCCAGGCCTTCGGCATCGCCGCGTCCGGTGCGTCCAATGCGGTGGATGTGCACCTCCGGGTCAGGCGTGACATCCACATTGATGACGGCCTCCAGTTGCGCCACATCCAAACCACGTGCCGCCACATCGGTGGCGACCAGCACCGAGCAACTGCGGTTGGCAAATTGCACCAGCACTTGGTCACGCTCACGCTGCTCAAGCTCGCCGTACAGCGCCAGCGCGCTGAAGCCCTGGGCCTGCAACACCGCCACCAAATCGCGGCATTGCTGTTTGGTGTTGCAAAACGCCAAGCTGGAGGGTGGGCGAAAGTGGTTGAGCAACAGAGACACGGCATGCAGGCGCTCGCGCTCGTCGACTTCGTAGCAAATTTGCTTGATTTTTTGTGCGTCATGCTGGGCTTGCACTTTGACGCTTTGCGGGTCGCGCATGAACTGCGCAGCCAGCTTGTCAATGCCCTCTGGGTAAGTGGCCGAGAACAGCAGGGTTTGGCGATCAGGCGGGCACTGACGCGCCACCTTGGCGATGTCATCGAAAAAGCCCATGTCGAGCATGCGGTCGGCTTCGTCCAACACCAGCATGCGCACGCCTTGCAAGCGCAAGGAACCGCGCTCTAAATGGTCCAGGATGCGACCAGGCGTGCCCACCACCACATGGGCGCCGTGCTCTAGGCTCACGGTCTGACTACGCAAGGCCACGCCCCCGCAGAGGGTGACCACCTTGATGTTGCCGACCGCACGTGCCAGGCGGCGAATTTCTTGCGTCACTTGGTCGGCCAATTCACGCGTGGGGCACAGCACCAGGGCTTGGGCGTCGAATTGCGCAGGATCGAGTTTCTCCACCAAGGGCAGGCCAAAAGCTGCGGTT
This sequence comes from Limnohabitans sp., assembly GCF_046052825.1. Classification (GTDB taxonomy): domain Bacteria; phylum Pseudomonadota; class Gammaproteobacteria; order Burkholderiales; family Burkholderiaceae_C; genus Limnohabitans. The sequence goes on along the minus strand of NZ_JAVLFP010000049.1, from coordinate 6,819 downwards.
TTACCGCTGCCCGTGCTGGCCTGCGCCAGCAGGTCGCGTCCCGCCAGCGTGAGCGGCAGGCTGGCCGCCTGAATGGGCGTCATCGCCGTGTAGCCCAACTGGGTCAAGTTGCTCAGCGTGGCAGGCGATAAAGGCAGGGTGTCGAAAGTGGGGGTAGGTGCGGTCATGCACCGATTATCGTGAGCGGGATGGTGACGGGACCGTCGTTGACCAAATGAACTTTCATGTCTGCACCAAACACACCGGTTTGCACGCAAGGATGGCGCAAGCGCGCTTGCGCCACGAAGTGGTCGTACAAATGACGCCCCTCCTCTGCCGGCGCCGCCGAGGTGAAGCTGGGCCGGGTACCGCTGCGCGTGTCTGCCGCGAGGGTGAATTGACTCACCACCAGCAGTCCACCGGCCACGTCTTGCACGCTGTGGTTCATCTTGCCGGATTCGTCATAAAAAACGCGCAGCTTCAAAATTTTGTCGAGCATTTTTTGCCCCACGGTCTCGGTGTCCCCACGTTCGGCGCACAACAGCACCAACAAGCCTTGGGCAATTTCACCCACCGTATCCCCGTCGACCACCACACGGGCCTCACTCACCCGCTGTAAGAGGGCCTTCACAGCACGTCCCTGCCGTCGTCCAGATGTGCTTCTACATCACTGGGCAGCAACTGGATGGTGGCACGCAAGCCCGGCACATCACTCATCAAGGCTTGCTCTACCGTGGTACGCAGGGCAGCCGCACGACCCAGCGACCACTCGGCAGGCATGTGCATGTGCAAGTCCACAAAGCGGCGCTGGCCCGCCTTGCGGCTGGTGACGTGGTCAAAACGGATGATGTGGTGTTCGCCACGTTGGTGCGCAAAACCGGCCAAGGTGGTTTGGATTTGTGCCAACACATCGGGCTCGACCGCTTCATCCATCAAGCCTTGGGATGCGCGCCACACCAAATGACAGCCCTCTTTCAAAATGTTCAGGGCCACGCCAATCGCGACCACGGCGTCGAGCCACAACCAGCCGGTGACACCGACCAAGCCAATGCCTAAGACCACGCCCACCGAGGTCCACACATCGGTCACCAGGTGCCGGGCATCGGCCTCTAGGGCAATGGATCGGTGTGTTTTGGCAGCGCGAAACATCACCCAGGCCAACAACCCGTTGAGTGCGGAGCTGACCACTGACAGCACCAAGCCAAGGCCCACTTGTTCGATGGGCTGCGGATCAAAGATGCGATGGCTGGCCGCCCAGACAATGCACAGCGCGGCCACGACGATCAAGATACCTTCAAAGCCACTGGAAAAATATTCGGCCTTGTGGTGCCCATACGGATGGTCTTCATCGGCTGGACGGGCGGCCACGGTGACCATCAACAGACCAAAGATTGCGCTGGCCAAGTTGACCACCGACTCCATGGCATCAGACAACAACCCCACCGAGTCGGTGAGCCACCAAGCCAGCGTCTTCAAAGCAATGGTGACCACGGCCACCGCCACCGAAGCCAAGAGCAAGCCTTGGGGAGACAGCCATTTGGCCAGGGTGGATTTGTTCATGGGCATGGCGTCTTGTTCGGCATCACGCGAGCGTGACGCGCGCGAATTTGCGCTTGCCTACTTGCACCACATAGCTGCCAGCGTCGAGCTTGAGGCCTTTGTCGCTGATCACCACCGAGTCCACACGCACGCCACCGCCATCGATCAAACGGTTGGCCTCGCTGCTGGATGGCGCCAAGCCTGCCGATTTCAGCAAGGTCCCCAGCCCCATAGGTGCGCCCAGAAGCGCCACATCAGGAATGTCGTCAGGCACGCCACCTTTGCTGCGGTTGATGAAGTCTTGCTCAGCCGCATCGGCGGCCACAGCGCCATGGAAGCGGGCGGTGATTTCTTTGGCCAGCGCGACCTTGGCATCTTTGGGATTGCGGCCATTGGCAATTTCTTGCTTCAAAGCCTCAATCTGTGCTTCTGACTGGAAAGACAACAAGGTGTACCAACGCCACATCAGCGTGTCAGAGATCGACAACACCTTGGCGAACATGGTGTTGGGTTCTTCGCTGATGCCGATGTAGTTGTTTTTTGACTTGGACATCTTTTCCACACCGTCCAAGCCCTCCAACAAAGGCATGGTCAGGATGCACTGGGCCTCTTGGCCGTACTCGACTTGCAAGTGGCGCCCCATGAGCAAATTGAATTTTTGGTCGGTGCCGCCCAGTTCCAAATCCGACTTCAGCGCTACCGAGTCGTAGCCTTGCATGAGCGGGTATAAGAATTCGTGCACGCTGATGGGGGTGCCAGCCTTGAAACGGTCGTGAAAGTCGTTGCGCTCCATCATGCGCGCCACGGTGTATTTGGCGGCGAGTTGGATCATGCCCATCGAGCCCAAGGGCAGGCACCACTCGCTGTTGTAACGAATCTCCGTTTTCTCTGGGTCGAGCACCAAAGAAGCTTGTTTGTAATAGGTCTCGGCATTGACCTTGATTTGCTCTGGTGTCAAAGGGGGGCGGGTGTTGTTGCGCCCGGAAGGGTCACCGATCAGGCTGGTGAAGTCGCCGATCAAGAAAATCACTTGGTGCCCCAGGTTTTGCAACTGGCGCATTTTGTTGAGCACCACGGTGTGACCGATGTGGATGTCGGGTGCGGTCGGATCCAGGCCCAGTTTGATGCGCAAAGGTTGGCCCGTCGCCTCAGAGCGCGCCAGTTTTTTGACCCACTCGTCCTCAGGAATCAGCTCTTCGCTGCCGCGCTTGGAAACCGCCAGGGCTTCACGCACCCGGTCTGTGATGGGGTGTTGAGGTAAAGATGCTTGATTCATAAGGATTTTTTGACGGATCGGCTATACTGCGCCCTTTGGGTGATGGGTCAATTTTAGTTGGCACAACACGACAGGGCGCAGAGGGAATATGAAACCTCGCACCCACCTTCTGCCGGAGAGCCCGTTTGCAGCAACATCTTGAAACCTTGGCTATGCGCCTTCACACCGTTTGGACCACCCATCCTCGCCGCATCATGGCGGGTGTGGCAGTGGCCTTGTCGGTGATGGGTGGCGGTGCCTTGGCTGTTGCCAACCTTGGGCCAGATGCAAGCCAACTGCCTTTGCGCGAGGTGTTGGAAAACGTGAGCTCACCGCTGGCCTTGAGCACGCCGAGCAAGCAGCCCATGGTGTTGTTCCGCTCTGACGTCACCCGCTCCAACGACACCGCAGAGAGCTTGCTCAGCCGTCTCGGAATCAACGACGACGAAGCTGCCAGCTTTTTACGAAGCGCTCCTTTGGCACGTCAGCAACTGCTTGGACGGGCTGGCCGTTGGGTCAGCGTAGAAGGCGACGATTCACGCCGCTTGACCCGTTTGACCGCACGCTGGAGCAGCGACAAATCAGACCAGTTCACGCGCTGGGTGCTGGAGCGAGGCGCCGACGGCTTGACGCAGCGTCTGGAAAATGCCCCTCTGAGCGTGAGCACACGCATGGCCAGTGGCGTGATCCAAAGCTCTCTGTTTGCAGCCACCGACGAAGCCAACATCCCTGACAGCGTGGCCAATCAGCTGGCCGATATTTTTTCAGGCGACATCGACTTTCACCGTGCATTGCGCAAGGGAGACCGGTTTTCGGTCGTGTACGAGTCGCTGCAGGCCGATGGCGAAACCCTGCGCGCAGGCCGCGTTGTGTCGGCCGAATTTGTGAACAACGGCAAAACGCACCAAGCGATTTGGTTCAAAGAGCCACAGGCCGCTGAAGGCGGTTACTTCTCTCCAGAAGGCGTCAGCCTGCGCCGCGCGTATTTGGCGTCGCCCTTGACCTTTTCGCGCATGACCAGCGGCTTCAAAATGCGCTTTCACCCGATCTTGCAAACATGGCGCGCCCATTTAGGTGTGGACTATGCCGCCGCCACTGGCACCGCTGTGCACAGCGTGGGCCAAGGTACGGTGGACTTTGCGGGCACGCAAGGCGGATTTGGCAATGTGGTCTTCGTCAAGCATGCCAACGGTCACACCACGGTGTATGCACACTTGAACCGTGTTTTGGTTAAACGCGGGCAAAGCGTGGCGCAAGGCCAAACTTTGGGCGAGGTGGGCGCCACCGGATGGGCCACCGGTCCACACTTGCATTTTGAATTCCGGGTCAACGGCCAACACCAAGACCCCCTCACGATGGCCAGACAAAGCGTGGCGACAGAAATTTCTGCCGCAGCACGTGACGCTTTCAAACGCCAGGTCATCACCGCCAAGACCGAATTGACTGCGGCTGCCAGCGTCCAGCAAAGCCGCGCAGAATAAATGCCATCGCTCTACATCGGCTTGATGTCGGGCACGTCGCTGGATGGCGTGGATGGTGTCTTGGTGGATTTCGACGCACTGACGCCCCGCGTGCTGAGTTATCAAGCCATCCCCTTTGATGCGCAACTCAGGCACACCCTGTTGGCGCTCAACACCCCCGCCGAGAACGAACTCCACCACGCCGCGCTGGCTGCAAACCGCGTGGTGCGCTTGTACGCCGACACCGTCAGCGCTTTGCTGCAAGCCAGCGGTCGACAGGCCCAGCACATACAGGCCATCGGCGCCCATGGACAAACCGTACGCCACCAACCTGGCGCCTACGACGGTACCGGCTACACCCTGCAACTCAACAACCCCTCGTTGTTGGCCGAGTTGACGGGGATCGATGTGGTGGCCGACTTTCGCAGCCGCGATGTCGCTGCCGGTGGACAGGGAGCGCCCTTGGTGCCCTTGTTTCATCAAGGTATGTTTGCCCGACCTGAGGAGACGGTGTGCGTGCTCAACCTGGGTGGAATTGCCAACCTGAGCGTGCTACACGCCTCAGGGGAGGTTCAAGGCTTTGACTGCGGGCCCGGCAACGCCTTGCTCGACCACTGGTGCCACTTACACACCGGCCAGCCCTTTGACCACGACGGTGGGTGGGCGCGCTCGGGGCAAGTGATTGAGCCTTTGTTACACACGATGTTGCGCGAACCGTTTTTGCACCAAGTGCCCCCCAAAAGCACGGGGCGCGATTTGTTCCATCCTGCTTGGTTGACCCAACAGCTCCAAGGTTTTTCGACGCTGACAGCAGTCGATGTGCAAGCCACCCTCACCGAGTTCACGGCACGCGCCTGCCTGAATGATGTGCTCCGTCACGCGCCGCTGGCCCGCGAGTTGCTGGTGTGCGGCGGCGGCGCCTTGAACGGCTGGTTGATGGCACGCTTGCAACACGGTTTGCCACAACTGCACGTGGCCGCTACCGCTGAACGCGGTTTGCCTCCCTTGCAGGTTGAGGCAGCGGCTTTTGCCTGGCTGGCCCGCCAAACCACGCTGCGCTTGCCTGGCAATTCGCCAAAAGTCACGGGCGCACAAGGCGCCCGTATTTTGGGTGGTGTGTTTCCCGCCTAGCGGTCTGGCGACGGCTCGTCCGTGATGGACGGGGCGTTAAACCGAGAACGATGAACCACAACCACAGGTGGTGGTCGCATTGGGGTTCTTGATGACGAACTGGGCGCCCTGCAAATCTTCTTTGTAGTCAATCTCAGCACCCAGCAGGTACTGGTAACTCATGGCATCGATCAACAGAGACACATTGTTTTTGGTCATGGTGGTGTCGTCTTCGTTGACCACTTCGTCGAAAGTGAAACCGTACTGAAAACCTGAGCAACCGCCACCTTGGACAAACACGCGCAACTTGAGGTCTGGGTTGCCCTCTTCTGCGATCAAGTCCGCCACTTTGGCAGCTGCGCTGTCCGTGAAGACGATCGGGGTGGGCATTTCGGTTTGAATGTTTTCAGCAACTGCGCTCATGAGGACTCTCCAAATACAAGGCCTAAAGTATAGCGCTTTAGTCGGGAATTGAGCCTCCTCCAGAGAGTAACTCGGTGGCCATAGGGGACTTTGAAGCCCATCGCATGGCCAAAGGCAGTTTCACGCGGGGACACACGCATTCGTGGGGTGAGGGGGTGGCGCTGATACGGCACCATCAAGCGCGCACAAAAAAGCCGCAGCGGCGAACCGGTGCGGCTTTGGCGCAAAACAGAAAGCGGATTAGCGCTTGCTGAACTGCTTGCGGCGGCGCGCAGAGTGCAAGCCGACCTTTTTACGTTCCACTTCGCGTGCATCGCGGGTCACATACCCTGCGGCCGACAACACAGGCTTCAAGGCTGCGTCGTAGTCGATCAGGGCACGGGTGATGCCGTGACGCACCGCACCCGCTTGACCCGACTCACCACCGCCGTGCACATTGACTTGGATGTCAAAGGCTTCGCCGTTGTTGGTCAGCAGCAAGGGCTGCTTGGAAATCATGATCGAGGTTTGACGGCCGAAATATTCGGCGATGTCTTTGCCATTGATCTTGATTTGGCCTGTGCCTTTTTTCAGAAACACGCGAGCGACGCTCGATTTGCGACGGCCGGTGCCGTTGTTCCATTCACCAATCATGTCAGCTCCTTAGATGTCCAGCACTTTAGGCTGTTGGGCGGTGTGGGGATGCTCTGCACCGCCGTACACCTTGAGCTTTTTGATCATGGCGTAACCGAGCGGGCCTTTGGGCAACATGCCCTTGACGGCCTTCTCGATGGCGCGGCCAGGGTGCTTGGCTTGCATGTCGCGGAAGTTGGTGGCTGTGATACCGCCTGGGTAACCCGAGTGACGGTAGTACACCTTGTCCAAAGATTTGGTGCCAGTGACCTTGATCTTGGATGCGTTGATGATGACGATGAAGTCACCGGTATCGACGTGAGGCGTATAAATGGCTTTGTGTTTGCCGCGCAAACGGAGGGCAACTTCGCTGGCTACCCGTCCGAGCACCTTATCGGTGGCGTCAATCACAAACCACTCATGCACCACGTCAGCGGGTTT
>NZ_JAVLFP010000048.1:0-19344 GCF_046052825.1 Limnohabitans sp. | reverse complement strand
CCGAGATCTACACGAGCCTTATCGTCGGCAGCGTCAGATGTGTATAAGAGACAGGTGGGGCAGGGGGGAAGGGGTCAAAGGCATGGCTGAATTATCATGCCCGCTTCAACATCGAGACGGGAACAGGGTTGTGACGAGGCATGTCAAACGGATCTTCTGGACATTGGCGTGCGCGCTGGTCCTGGCTGCAAGTGCCGCCGCTTGGTGGGTGTTGCGGCCTTTGCCGTTGACTGCGGCGACGGTGGATGTGTCCATCGAGCCCCAAACGCCGGTGCGAGGCATTGCGCAGGTGGTGGTGGCGTCGGGCGTCAACGTCGACCCCGATGTGTTGTATGTGTTTTTCAGGGCCAGTGGCCAGTCGCGCAAGCTGCGCGCTGGCAGCTACGAAATCACCCAAGGCCACACTGCCCTGGATGTGCTGCGCAAACTCAGCCGGGGCGAGGAAAGCCTCAAGGCCGTGACGCTGGTGGAGGGCTGGACGTGGCGGCAGTTCAGGGCAGCCTTGGCCAAGGCTGAAGGCCTCAAGCACGACAGCGCCGGCTTGACGGATGAAGCGGTCATGACCACCTTGGGCCTGTCAGGCATTGCCCCCGAAGGGCGCTTTTACCCCGACACTTACACCTATGGCAAAGGCAGCTCCGAGATGCACCTGATGCAGCGTGCTGCCAAGGCCATGGCCAAACACCTGAGCGAAGCTTGGGCACGGCGCGCGCCCAATGTGGCCTTGCAAAGTGCAGAAGACGCACTCATTCTGGCCAGCATCGTCGAAAAAGAAACCGGGCGCGAGAGCGACCGCACCATGATCAGCAGCGTCTTCCACAACCGGCTGCGCATTGGCATGCCCTTGCAAACCGATCCCACGGTGATTTATGGCTTGGGCGAGTCGTTTGACGGCAATTTACGCCGTGCCGATTTGCGCACCGACCACCCCTGGAACACCTACACCCGAAAAGGTTTGCCACCCACCCCCATTGCCATGCCGGGTCGCAACGCCCTGAAAGCGGCTGTACTTCCGGCCAGCAGCCAAGCCCTGTACTTTGTGGCGCGGGGCGACGGCAGCAGCCAGTTCAGCGACACCCTGGACGCCCACAACGCGGCGGTCAACCGCTACCAACGCCTTGGGGCAACTGCGACGCAGGCAAAATAGCGCCTCTGAAGGTTTTATGACACACACGGGTTTGTTCATCAGTTTTGAAGGCATAGACGGCGCAGGCAAGTCCACCCACATCGACGGACTGGCCCAGGCGTTCAAGGCACAGGGCCGTCACGTCACGCTCACGCGCGAGCCTGGTGGCACGCCATTGGCCGAAAAGTTGCGCGACATGGTGTTGCACGACGCCATGGACCCACTGACCGAAGCTTTGTTGATTTTTGCGGCCCGTCGCGACCATTTGCACAACGTCATCGAGCCTGCACTCGCGCGCGGTGAGGTGGTGTTGTGCGACCGTTTCACCGATGCCACCTTTGCCTACCAAGGCAGCGGCCGTGGCTTTGACATCACCGTGTTGCAACAACTGGAAGCCTGGGTGCAGCACACGCCCACAGGCTTGCGCCAACCGGATGTGACGGTGTGGTTCGAACTCGATCCGCAAGTGGCAGCGGTGCGCTTGGCAGGCGCGCGTGTGCCTGACCGATTTGAGGCGCAACCTGTGGCTTTTTTTGAAAAGGTGTCGCAAGGTTATGCCCAGCGCGCTGGGGCTGACCCGCAGCGCTTTGTGCGTCTGGATGCCGCGCAAACACGCGAAGCGGTGTGGCAGCAGCTGCATCAGCAGTTGGTGCAACAAGGATGGTTGAACCCGTGAGTGAAGCACCCGTCCGAACCAGAACCATCCTCAGCCCCTGGGTGCAAGGCCAACTGACCACCTTGTTGGCGCGCAGAGGCCACGCTTGGTTGTTGCAAGGCCCCTCAGGCTTGGGGCAATACACCTTGGCTTTGGAATTGGCGCGCGCTTGGCTGTGCGACACCCCAACGGACCATGGCGCTTGCTACCAATGCCGCAGTTGCCATGCGGTCGACGTGCGCACCCATGCCGACTTGTGCACTTTGATGCCCGAGACGCTGGCGCTGGAGCTTCATTGGCCACTGGACGAAAAAACCCAGAAAGACCTGGACGACAAAAAGCGCAAACCCAGCAAAGAAATTCGGGTCGAAGCCGCGCGTGACATGGTGGGGTTCAGTCAGCAAACCCGCTCAGGCGGCAAGACCAAGGTGGTGCTGGTGTATCCGGCTGAGCGCATGAACCACATCACGGCCAACACCATTTTGAAAACCCTGGAAGAGCCGCCCGGTGAAACCCGGTTTGTGCTGGCCAGCGAAGCGGCCCACATGCTGCTGCCCACCATTCGCAGCCGCTGCCAAACCCACACCATGGTGTGGCCCAGCGTAGACGAATCTTTGGCTTGGTTGCAAGGGCAGGGTGTGTCGGATGTTGACGCCCCTGTGTTGCTGCGTGCCGCAGGCGGGCGCACCGAAGATGCGTTGGCGCTGGCAGGCAGCGGTTTGAAAGCGGGCCATTGGGCGACTTTGCCCAAAGCGATTGCGCGTGGGGATGTGTCGGCCGTGTCTGACGGCACCCCGGCCCAAGCCATTGCCATGCTCCAAAAACTCTGTCACGACTTGCTGGCGGTGCATGCGGGGGCTGCACCACGTTTTTTCATGCCCATGGATTTACCCGCGGCCGGCAGCGTGGCCTCACTCAGTCAGTGGTCACGTGAGCTGATGCAAGCGGCACGAACCGCCGAGCATCCGTTCAATGCCGGGCTGATGTTTGAAGCCTTGGTGGCGCGTGCGCAACTGGCTTTGCGCCCCAAATTTTGATTGCCTATGTTCACCGACTCCCATTGCCATCTCAACTTTCCTGAACTCGCTGAAAACATGGGTTCGATCCGTGCTGACATGGCGGCGGCACAGGTGACACGCGCCTTGGTGATCAGCACCACCTTGGAAAAATTCCCCGAGGTTCATGCCTTGGCCACTCAGTTCGACAACTTCTGGTCCACAGTGGGTGTGCACCCGGACAATGAGGGTGTACAAGAACCGACCCTGGAAGATCTCGTCGAGCGTGCAAACCTGCCGCGTGTGGTGGGCATTGGCGAAACGGGCTTGGATTACTACCGGCTCGGTGAGCGCAGCGTGGCCGACATGGAATGGCAGCGTGAGCGGTTTCGGGTGCACATTCGCGCCGCACAACACACCCAATTGCCACTGGTCATTCACACCCGCAGTTCGTCGGCAGACACGTTGCGGATTTTGAAAGAAGAAGGTGAAGACGGATCGACGGGCAGTGCAGGGGGCGTGTTCCATTGCTTCACCGAAACCGCAGAAGTCGCACGCGCTGGCTTGGACTTGGGTTTTTACATCTCGTTTTCAGGCATCTTGACGTTCAAGAACGCGCAAGATTTGCGAGACGTGGCGGCCTTTGTGCCGATGGACCGCATGTTGATCGAAACCGACAGCCCTTATTTGGCCCCCGCACCGCACCGCGGGAAAACCAACAATCCTTCCTTTGTGCCTTTTGTGGCCCAACAGATTGCGCAGCTCCGAGGCCTGGCCGTAGAGGATGTTGCGCGCATCACCAGCGACAACTTCGATCGACTTTTTTCAGCAGTGTGCCCATGACCTACTTTTCTCAATGGATCTTCGGGCTTGGCTTGGCGTTCGTCATGTCGTGCGCACAGGCGGGCGCCTATGACGATTTTTTCAAAGCCTTGGAATTTGACCATGTGCAAGAAGTTCAACGCTTGCTGTCACGAGGCATGGACCCCAACACACCCAATGAAAACGGCGTTCCAGCCTTGGTGGTCGCCACCCGGCTAGGGGCAAGCAAATCAGCGATGCTTTTGGTTCAGCACCCTAAAACGCTGGTCAATGTCGTCAATGCCGTCAATGAAACACCCCTGATGCTGGCAGCGTTGAACAACCAATTGGAGGTGGCCAAAGCCTTGATCGCACGCGAGGCAGAAGTCAACCGCAAAGGTTGGGCCCCCTTGCATTACGCAGCCACCAAGGGCCACATCGAGATGATGCGCTTGCTGTTGGATCACAGCGCTTACATCGACGCGGAGTCACCCAACGGCACCACCCCGTTGATGATGGCGGCCTATTACGGCACGCCTATGGCGGTGAAGCTCTTGCTAGAAGAGGGTGCAGACCCCATGCCGCGCAACCAATCGCATGTGAATGCGCTGGACTTGGCCCTCAAGGCAGAGCGCCAACAAAGCGCGTTTTATTTGCGCGCTTTCATCGAAGCGTGGGAAATCAGAGAGCAGGGCGAATAAAGCTCACTCAGCGACGACCACGTTGCGCAAAATGCCCAGTGGCGTGACCTCGATTTCCAAGACATCTCCGGCCTTCATGAAAATTTGAGGGTCTCGCCGATGGCCCACACCGCCCGGTGTGCCGGTGGCGATCACGTCACCAGGCTCTAAGCGACAAATGCCAGAGATGTAGTGCACCAACTCAGCCAAGTCCCAGGCCATCAAGTCAAACCCGCTGTGCTGCATGACCGCACCATTCAGGCGTGTGGTCAACACCATGCTTTTCGGGTCAGCAATTTCATCACGGGTGACCAACCATGGGCCAAAGGAGCTGCTGGCGTCAAAGTTTTTACCAGCGGTCACGCTGTGCTTTTGGTAGTCGCGGAGCGAGCCATCCATCACGATGGAATAGCCCGCGATGTGGGACATGGCATCTTTCACTGCAATGTGACGCCCCGCTTTGCCGATCATGATGGCCACTTCGCCTTCGAAATCAAACCGATCGGACAGCGAGGGCAACACAATGGGTTGTCCATGGCCGACCAAGGACTGGGGGTGCTTGCTGAACATATTGGGGAAGAGCAAGTCTTCTTTGCCGGCCTCCAACTGGTGGGCTTTGTAGGCCCAGCCCAGTGCAAACATGCGCATGTCCAAGCGTGGATTCACGGGCAAAAACTTCAAACCAGACAAAGGGTGATCGACCGCCGTGATGTTGGCCAACATGGCTTGGGCCTCTGCCAACAAACCGTTGGCAAACAAGCCGACCAAATCTGTGCAACGCGCACCCAAGCGAGCGCCGAGGTCCACGAACCCTTGCTCGGTGATGGCCCCAAAGTGTGCCTGGCCCTTGATCTCAACTGTTGCCAACTTCATCCCAGACTCCCGTGATTGATTTAAATTGAATGCGCAATGATTTTGCGTTCTTCATGGTCGACGCCCATGACGCTTCAGCGACAAACTGAATTGGGGAAGATGCCCGGTGTTTTGCAAATTTCTGATGTTAGGATTTTTTGAAAATTTTGGAGTCAAAGATGCGCGTGCTGGAAAAATTCATTCACCGAACTCCGTTCGTCTGCATCGCTTTGGCGATGCTGTTGGCACCCAGCGTGCAAGCCCAAGACTATCCGTCCCGTCCCATCCGCATGGTGGTGCCACAACCCCCGGGCGGCGGCACCGACATTTTGGGGCGCAGCGTGGCGCAAAAACTGTCCGAGGTTTTGCGTCAACCGGTGGTGGTCGAAAACAAAACAGGTGCGGGTTCTTTGATCGGCACCGAGTATGTGGCGCGTGCCCCAGCCGACGGTTACACCTTGATGGTCGGTGGCATCTTCAACATGGTGATGAACAAGGCGCTCATCAAGAACCTGTCCTATTCCCCTGAGAAAGATTTCATCAGCTTGGGCTATGTGTCTGCCTACCCCTTTGTGTTACTGACGCGTGCCGACTTGCCCGTGAACAACTTGGCAGAGTTGGTGACTTACGCCAAAGAAAGGCCTGGCAAACTGACCTATGGTTCTGGCGGATTGGGGACGCTGCAACACGTCTGGGGAGCCATTTTGACCAGCAGTCTGGGCTTGGACATGCTGCACGTTCCCTTCAAGGGCGCGTCACCTGCGCACCAAGAAATGATGGGCGGTCGTTTGGATGTGATGTTCGACAACATGTCCGCGTCTAAGCAATACGTCCAATCGGGCCGCCTGAAAGGCCTGGTGGTCTCTTCCGCAGCTCGCAGCCCTCAGTTGCCCACTGTTCCAACCGTGAATGAAAGTGGCTTGGTCAAGTTTGAAGGGGAGAGCTGGTTTGGTATTTTTGCCCCTGCTGGAACGCCAGCCCCCGTGGTGGCCAAGCTGCGCGAAGCCTTGGCGTCCATCAATGCCCAGCCGGATTTTTCAGCCAAAGTGGAGCGCGATGGCGGACGCATGTTGAACATCCCGGCAGCCCAGCAACAAAATTATTTGCGCGATGAAATTGACCGTTGGGTCAGTGCGGTCAACCGCTACAACGTCACGGCAGATTGATGCGTGCTGACATTTCATGCTGCCACTGCTGCATGGGTTTGCGGGATGGGTTGTCTTTGAGGCGTTGTTCAGTGACCTGGTGAATGACCTCATCACTCAGCGCCAGATCCAAGGTATCCAGGTAAGGTTGTTCAACGTGCCAGGGTGTGTCGAGGTAAATCTCGATCCGATTGACCTCGGGATCGCGGAAATACATTGACCAAGAATTGCCATGGTCAACGGTTTGAATCAAGGTCACATCGTCACGCGCGCTGACCATCTCATGCATGACCCGCAAGTCATTCAAAGCGCCCACTTGAAACGAAATTTGTTGCAAGCCATAGCCCGTGCCTGACCCCGGCGGGCGTCCAGTTTCCATCACCAATTGGTGGTGCGCCTTGGGGTCGCGGCTCAAAAACACCACATGGTGATCACGAACAAATCCTTTGTCGGTGACACAAAACCCCAAAACTTCTTGGTAAAACTGAGACATCTTGTCGATGTCCCACACAAACATGCCCATGTGGCGGAGCTTCAAATCTGGCAGCATGTTCGACTTTCTCACGCCAATTTGAAATCCAACTTGACGGACTTGTGGGCAATCAACCAACGCCCGTCAACTTTGCGCATGACGTCTTCGTAACGGCCCATCAAGACGGGTCCAGCCATGGGTGCTGGTGTGGCGTCACCGGGTTGCAGGTCTTTGCGAAAGACCATGGCGTAGGAAACGACGTGGACCTCATGCTCAGAAATGGCTCGCATTCGAAAGTTAGAGAGCACATGACGCACCAGGATTCCGGGCTGACGTTTAGCGGCCCATGCGCGCAAGCCTTCAGGCCCGTGCAACACACCGTCAGCGCGCACCCATACCGCATCAGGCGCCAGATAGACCTCCATGGCCTGGAATTCGTCCATGTCAAAGTGCCCCATGAAGGCCAGCAAATTTTGTTGGCATTCCAATTGATCTGTCATGGGTACTGTTTTGGTCATTGCGTCTGCAGTGGTCATCTGGTTTGAAAGGAGTAGTTTTGAATCGCCGCCAAATATAGGGCTTTGGCACGGTCGCGCTGAGGGGCAGATACCCGTATCAGCACACACAAATTTAACTATACATAATATACATCGTATAAATCATCAAGCGGGAATCTAAAAAGTTCAGTGCCCGGGGTGCGCCCACAAAAGCAAGGCATCTTGGGCTTCAACCAGCAAGCTCACCGGCTGGCCCACAGGCAGACACACCTTGGTAGCCACGTGTCCGAATGGCAAATCCGTCAACACCGGCACTTTGAGCTGAAGACGCAGCCAATCCACCACACTCAAGAATTTGAACCCGCTGTCATGAGGCGTGAGTTTGTAATTGGAAAACTGGCCCAAGATGACCGCCTTTTGCTGAGCCAAGACACCTGCGTGCAGCAGTTGGGTGAGCATGCGTTCAATGCGGTAAGGATGCTCCCCCACATCTTCTAAAAACAACACGCCAGATCTGATCTGTGGAAAGTAGGGCGTGCCGAGCAAACTGGTCAAAACAGCCAAATTGCCGCCCCACAGCACCGCATCTTTGGCCCACACGCCCTCACGTCTTGCACTCAGCGCGGGGCGGTTGTGAGCAGACAAACGCCACCCTGCGCCCTCCCCTTGGCCACTCACCATGTCGTCAAAACACGCTTCCATGATGTCATCGGGCTGCTCTGCACCAAAGTCTTCGCCCAGAGCGGGCCCAGCCCAGGTGACAGCGCCGGTTTTGGCAAGCACCGCATTTTGGAAAGCGGTGAAATCACTGATGCCCACAAAGTGGGTACCTTTGGATATGGCTTTGGCCACCGCTTTGTAGGGGATGCCTGGCAAGATACGCGTCAAGCCATAACCCCCCCGCGATATCAGCGCAACATCGGCCCCACTGGCGGCAGCCCGGTGGATGGCGGCCAAACGCATGCCGTCGTCACCGGCGAATCGGGTGTGGCGCGACAAGGCATCCACATCCAACTCAACCTCATGACCGAGCAGCTTGAGACGTGAAACACCGCGTTTGAAAGCAGATTTGTCGCGCACCGCGCCACTGGGGGAATAGATATAAATGTGAGCCATGCTGACATTGTCCGTCACCTGAGGCGTTGGTAATGCAACAAACGTCCTCGGTAGGGGCTCAAATCCTCCAAAGGGGCACTCAAGGCCAACTCAGTCAGGGAGAATCCTAAAGAAGCCATTTCACGGTGAAACGCGCTTCGGTTGCCCCGGTTCGGGTCCACGATCAAGACCTCAGCGCCATCTGCCGCATGGGCTTCGATGAAGCCCGCGAGTTGTTTGGGATGGCTGCGCTCATACAACACATCACTTGCCACAATCAAATCGAACCGGCCCAAGCGCAGGTTGTGTCTTCCCCAATGGCCTGTGGCGTAAGGCAGTGGCGACATCCCGTTGAGTTTGAGATTGGCCTTCAAAAAACCTTCCGTCAAAGGATGGCAATCACTGGCCGTGACTTGCCCCTCTCTGCGGTGAATCACCAAACTGGCCAAAGCCAGCCCGCAGCCCATCTCCAAAATGCGTTTGCCATCCAGTTCCCACGCTTGCATCAAGTCCGCGAGTTTTTGCGCAGAAGGCCACAGCAAGCCAAAGAGGGGCCAAGTGGCTGAGGAAATTCCTTCGGCCAATGCCAAGCCTTCAGGATCGCAAAACTGTTGACGGTCCAACAAGGAACGGATTTGTAAATCGGCCCCACCTGCCACACCGACACGCTGAAACTTCACTTCGTAACCGGGCGTGGAGGGTGCGGATGCAAAGAGCATCAATGTCGCAGGCGCGTGGGTGCAGACAATAAAGTGCGCAAGGCACGGGGCCCCGCCAAATGGCCTTTGTCTGGATAAGGGGCCTGACTCAGGACTTGCCCCATGGGCGGAGACGCAGGCAGGGCATGCACGACCACGTTGGGGATGTTCATCTCTTGCACATGTGCCAATACAGCTTGCATGCTGTGAGGGGCAGCCAAACGCAAAGACTTGGCCTTGTGCAAGGCCAAGAATTCAGCCAAGACCTGGGCATGCCATGCCACGCTGTGCTGGCTTTCTTTTTTAGGTTTGTCAGACAAACCAAAACCAGGCAAGTCGACGGCCACAGTCCGCTGCGCACTGTGAAGTGCTTCTAGGTAAGCCGCACTCCAATCGTCGGGGCCGTGCAAAAAAACTTGCATCTCTTCGTCAGATGAAGGGCTCACTGCGTTGTCCAACCAATGCAAACGCAAACCTTGCAAAGCAGGCAAGCTTTGGGTGTAACGCGACAATTGGGCAGGCAGCCCGAGGGTCGCCATGGCCGCTGTGGCAGAGTCGGTCAGTCGCAGCGCATCTTCTCGCAGGGGCACACGTTGTTGATCATGTTGTTTGCGGCGTTCTTCAAAAAATAGCTGCAACAAAGCCGTAGATTCGCAAGCCAATATGCCACCAGTGATCTGGGTCTGATGGTTGAGTTGAGGCTGGGTGAAGACATTGAAGACCGAACCCACGGCACCCGTTTTAGGCTCTGTGGCACCAAACACCACCCGCTGTAGACGTGACGCCAACGCGGCACCACTGCACATGACACATGGTTCCAGCGTCACGTACAAGGTGCAGTCTTCCAAGCGGTAATTACCCAAGGCCTTGGCTGCTGCGCGCAAAGCATTCACCTCGGCATGGGCGCATGGATCGATGCTCCCTAAAGGGCTGTTGTGTCCACTGGCAATGACCTCTCCATGTCGCACCACCACCGCACCGACAGGCACCTCCCCCGCCAAGGCTGCTGCCTGCGCTTGAGCCAACGCAAGGCGCATGAAGCCCTCATCGAGAATCAGCTGCGCATCACTCATGGTTGGGCGATCAAACCAAGGCGGACCATCCAGCCAGCCAGCGCCTGCTCTTCGGGCGTGCCTTGGACGTACATGGCGTACAAGGCCGCATGCGAAGACGCACGGTGTTGGTTGAGTTTGAGCTTGCACTGCAAGTCGGTGATGCGCAACTCAAAAGCCACAATGCCATTGAGCATCTGTTCTTGAAACGCACCATCGAGTCCCCGCCATTGATCTGCGTAAGCGGGTTCGTGGTCTGCAATCAAGGCCTTGAGCAGTGCGTCTTTGTCTGAGGTGTGGTCGATCACCGTGGCCTGAACACGGGCATGCACTGCCAAATAATTCCACGTGGGCACACGTGCAAGGTCGGGATAAACCTTGGGCGAAAGATAAGCCTGAGGCCCCATGAAGGTGACCAAGGCGTGCGGCCTTGCTTGTAAATAGCGCCAATGTGAATTGGCTTTGGCGCAATGTCCCTGCAAAAACATGTCTGAATCGCGCTGCTGAAGATGCATAGGCAGATGCGACACGTAAGGTGCGCCCTCCTCGTCTTGACTGATCAAACTGGCCAGGGGATGCTCACGCATCAATGCCAGCGCATGTGATTCGTCTTTGGGCTTGAAGTGGGGAGGCAGATACATGGTGATCCAAGCACCACGCACAATGCGGATGCGTTAGAAACGACGCTTGACGGGGCCACCAGGGCCTTTGCCTTCGATGTGACGGAATGTCACCCGGGCTTTGTTCATGTCGTAGGGAGAAAGCTCAACAGTGACCTTGTCACCTTCAATGATGCGAATGCGGTGCAAACGCATCTTGCCTGCGGTGTAAGCGATCAGGGAGTGACCGTTTTCTAAGGTGACGCGGTAACGCGAGTCGGGCAAGACTTCGGTCACGACACCCTTCATTTCGATCATTTCTTCTTTGGCCATGTACTCAATATTCTCTAATTTAAAAAATCAATCCCCGAATGGGCTGCGTCTCATGCAGCCTTTGATTGTAGTTCCTTTGGCTTTTGTCATTATTCCCACTCGATGGTCGCAGGCGGCTTGCTTGAGACGTCATAGGTCACCCGGTTGATGCCCCGTACTTCGTTGATGATGCGACCCGATACTTTTTTGAGCAGCGCATAAGGCAATTCGGCCCAGTCGGCGGTCATGAAGTCACTGGTTTGCACCGCGCGCAAGGCCACCACATAGTCATAGGTACGGCCATCGCCCATCACGCCCACGCTCTTGACAGGCAAAAACACCGTGAAGGCCTGGCTGGTCAGGTCATACCAGGACTTGCCTGTGGCTTCGTCTTTGAAGTTGTGCAGCTCTTCAATGAAGATGGCGTCTGCTCGGCGCAGCAAGTCGGCATATTCCTTCTTGACTTCACCCAAGATCCGCACGCCCAGACCAGGCCCTGGAAAGGGGTGGCGGTACACCATCTCGCGAGGCAGCCCCAAGGCCACGCCCAATTCGCGCACTTCGTCTTTGAACAAGTCCCGCAAAGGCTCCAACAACTTCAAACCCAGTTGTTCGGGCAATCCCCCCACGTTGTGGTGGCTTTTGATGGTCACTGCCTTCTTGCTCTTGGCACCGCCCGACTCAATCACATCGGGATAAATCGTGCCTTGGGCCAAAAAGGTCGCTCCTTGGTGACCTCCATCACCCGCCTTGAGCTTGGCGGCTTGTTCTTTGAATACATCCACAAATAAACCACCGATGATCTTGCGCTTGGCTTCAGGCTCGCTCACGCCCGCCAACTTGCCCAAGAACAGGTCGCTGGCATCCACGCGAATCACATGGGCGTGCAACTTGCCCACAAACATGTCCATCACCATGTCGCCTTCGTTCAGGCGCAACAAGCCATGGTCCACAAACACACAGGTCAGCTTGTCGCCAATGGCCCGGTGAATCAGGGCTGCAGCCACGGACGAATCCACACCGCCGGACAACCCCAGAATCACTTCTTCGTCCCCCACTTGTTGACGGATCGACGCCACCGCCTCGGCAATGTAGTCGCCCATGATCCAGTCAGGGCGGGTCCCGCAAATGTCCAGCACAAACCGGTTCAACAAGGCCTGGCCTTGCACGGTGTGCGTGACTTCGGGGTGGAATTGCACCGCGTAAAACTTGCGTGCTTCATCGGCCATACCTGCAATTGGGCAAGACGGCGTGGAGGCCATGACCTTGAACCCTTCAGGCAATTGCGTGACCTTGTCGCCGTGGCTCATCCACACCTTGAGCATGCCGTGGCCTTCTGGCGTGTTGAAGTCTTCAATGCCTTTGAGCAATTCGGTGTGGCCATTGGCACGCACCTCGGCATAGCCAAATTCACGGGTGTGCCCAGCCTCGACCTTGCCGCCCAGTTGGGTGGCCATGGTTTGCATGCCATAGCAAATACCCAACACGGGAATACCCAACTCAAACACAGCGTCTGGGGCACGGTCGTCGACTTCGTACACGCTGGCATGGCTGCCCGACAAGATGACGCCTTTGAGGTTGCCGTCTTTGGCAAAGTCACGCACCCAGTCGTTGCTCACGTCACAGGGATGGACTTCGCAAAACACATGGGCTTCTCGCACGCGACGTGCGATGAGCTGGGTCACTTGTGAGCCGAAATCGAGGATAAGAATTTTTTGGTGCGACATAAATAAAAAAGGCCAGTCAGTGGCCATGCGTTATTGTCTCAAAAAAAGAAACCACCCCTTGGGGTGGTTTCGAGGATGAATCTGAGATCACTCCGAATTTGAGATCACTCGGCCCTGTAGTTAGGGGCTTCTTTGGTGATCTGCACATCGTGCACATGGCTTTCGCGAATGCCTGCTGAGGTGATTTCAACAAACTGCGCCTCGTTGTGCATGGCTTCAATGCTGGCACAGCCGCAATACCCCATGCTGGCGCGCAAGCCCCCCGCCATTTGGTAAATGATGGCAACCACAGAGCCTTTGTAGGGCACCCGCCCCTCAATGCCTTCGGGCACCAGCTTGTCGGCATTGGGGTTGCCCGTGCTGGACTCTTGGAAGTAACGGTCGGCGCTGCCTTGCTGCATGGCGCCAATCGAGCCCATGCCGCGATAGCTTTTGTAGCTGCGGCCTTGGTACAGGATGACCTCGCCAGGCGCCTCTTCGGTGCCTGCAAACATGCCTCCCATCATCACCGTGCCAGCACCTGCGGCAATGGCTTTGGCAATGTCGCCGCTGTAGCGAATACCACCATCGGCAATCAAGGGAACGCCTGTTCCTTTCAAGGCGGTGGCCACGTTGTCGATGGCCATGATCTGCGGAACCCCCACACCCGCCACGATGCGGGTGGTGCAGATGGATCCGGGGCCTATGCCCACCTTGACCGCGTCGGCGCCGGCCTCCACCAAAGCCAGTGCAGCGGCCCCGGTGGCGATGTTGCCCCCAATCACTTCAATGTGTGGGTAATGTTGTTTGACCCAACGCACGCGGTCGATCACGCCTTTGCTGTGGCCGTGGGCCGTGTCCACCACGATGGCATCCACGCCTGCGCGAGCCAGCGCTTCGACGCGCTCTTCGGTGCCCTCTCCAACGCCGACGGCAGCACCCACACGCAGCTTGCCAGCGGCGTCACGTGCGGCATTCGGAAAGTTGAGTTGCTTGGTGATGTCTTTGACGGTGATCAAGCCCTTGAGTTCAAAACTGTCATTGACCACCAGCAAGCGCTCCAACTTGTGCTTGTTCAACAGGTGCTTGGCCTGCTCGGGCGTGGTGCCCTCTGGGACAGTGATCAGCCGCTCCCGTGGCGTCATGATCTCACTGACCTTTTGGTCGTAACGGGTTTCAAAACGCAGGTCACGCCCCGTGACAATGCCCACCACCTGCCCCCCGTTGCAGACCGGGAAACCAGAGACGCCCAATTCTTCAGACAAGGCCATGACTTGGCGCACTGTGGTTTCCGGGGTGATCACCACCGGGTCTCGCAGCACACCAGATTCATAGCGTTTGACCTTGGCCACTTGCGCGGCTTGCTCTTGGGCCGTGAGGTTTTTGTGCACGATGCCAATGCCACCTTCTTGCGCAATGGCAATCGCCAAGCGGGCTTCGGTCACCGTGTCCATGGCGGCAGACACCAAGGGCAGGTTCAAGCGAATGTGGCGGGTGAATTGGGTCGCGAGGGAGGCGTCCTTGGGCAGGACTTGGGAGTAGGCGGGCACCAACAACACATCGTCGAAGGTGAGTGCTTTGCCGAGAAGGCGCATGGTCATGGCTCCAAAAGAGACAGTTTACCGATGCCCCACCCCCCACCTGTATACAGGACTGGCTTGGCGCTTTATTTCAAGACTTCTGAGCGAGCGGCAAATTCAGCAGCAAATTTTGCGGCTTGAGCTTGAGTCGCTGTTCGCTATCTACCGCCATGGCCAAGTAAACCGGTTTGCCGCGCACGTCGGCGCGCATGGCGCTGGGGTCGACAAACTCCAGCTTGAACAGACACAGCAGGCGCTCCATGCGCTCAGGCACGACCTCAAGGCCTTGGTACAGGTCGTTGAGCACGCCACTGGCTTGCGCGTCCAAACCCACATGCCACACCCATTGCTCATCGTCGATCTCGCGCTCGGTTTGAATGCGCACCTCAACCCCCAAAAAGTGTTGCACCCAGCGGGCCATCACCTCGCACAAAGCGTCCAAGCCGGGCTGCCCCCGGTTGAGGCTCAACACCCAGTCGAAACTCTCGCTGCGTGACCAATAGGCCTCTTGGTTGTCGGCATTGAGCACGTCCAGATCCACGCTGCGCAGTTTGATGCCCCCTTGCGTCAACAACTCGCCCAAGGACCCAAAGCTGCTTTGGGTGGCGTGGCGCTCCACGGTGTCATCGTCAGCCGCCATCACCGCACCGTCTTCGAGCACCGTGATCTTTTGGGGCCGCACCAACATTTCTGCCGCGCGCGCTTGGTAAGCGGTCGGCGACTCACCCAGCACGTGACGCAGCAAAATGTGGGTGATCTGCTGCACCAGCAAGGGAGGCACGTCCACGCCATCGCCTTGAAACAGCGCCAAGTAGCTGGCCTCTAGCGTCGGTTTGGCCAGGATGCGCTGCCTGAACCGCAACCACACCGCGTAGTTCTCAGCCGCATCGGTGTCTTGCCATTGCGCCAATTCATCAGCCGTGACCTCCCGCCGGGGGGTGTCCATCAAGCGGTGGTGCAAGCCCAGCTCTGCCGTGCAGGAAGTGGCAATGGGGGCCAACTCTGGCCGCCCCAATAAAAAACGCAAAAAGTCGTCAGTCACTTGCAAATGCCCTTGTGCATTGGTGCTCAACAAGGCGTAGCCGCAGGTGGGCCAGAGTGTGTGTGACATCGATCAGTAACCCGCTTTGGCACCCGCACGGCGCTTGGCAAACAAGCCTGCGCGTTGGGTGCCTTGTTTTTGAAAACGCTCACGTCGCGCCACCTTGGGGTCCACCGTCAAGGGGCGGTAGAACTCCACCCGGTCCAAGTCGCGCAGCACATGCCCGGGCATGGTCTTGCGCCCCCACACCCCCAGCACCCACAAGGCCGCATTGCCCAATTCAAGCTCTGGAAAATCACTTTCCAGACCACTGCATGTCAAAGCCTGTTGAACCGTGCTACCTGCCGGCAAAGAGATGTGACGTTCATGAACCACGCGCGGCGCAGGTGACACCAGCACACAAATCTGCAATGCAGCGCAGAAGGCAGGCGAATCCGTCAAGCTTTGTACACCTGCTCGGCGCGCTTGACGAAGGCATCGACCAAGGTGGATGCGATTTTGTCAAACAGGGGACCCACCAAAGCGCCAAACATGCTGTCGAAGCTGTAGTTCAGGGTCAACTCAATGCGACAGGCGCGTTGTGGGGTTTGGGTGTTGGGATCGGTCAGGGGATGAAAGTCCCAAGTGCCATCCAAATGCTTGAAGGGGCCATCGATGAGTTGCAACTTCACTTGTCGCCCAGGCACATGCTGGTTGCGGGTTGAGAAGCTTTTGCGAAAGCCCCCCAAAGACATGCCTATTTCAGCGGTCATCTCGTTGCCCTCTTGCGCCAAGACGGCACCCCGCTCACACCAGGGCAAGAACTCGGGATAGCGCGCCACATCGGTGACCAAGGCAAACATTTCCTCAGCGCTGAACCAAATGAGAAGGGACTTGTGAACGGTTTTCATAGAATGGTCGCTATTGTAAGAAGCACCATGGCCACGAAAAAACCCGCTACCCCCTCCCGCATTGCCGACAACAAAAAAGCCGCGTACAACTATTTCTTTGAAGAGAAGTTTGAAGCCGGCATGGTGCTGCAAGGCTGGGAGGTGAAATCCGCCCGCGAGGGCAAGGTGCAACTGACCGACGGCTATGTGGTCGTCCGAGATGGCGAGCTCTACGTCATTGGCTGCCAAATCAACCCTTTGCATACCGCCTCGACGCACGTCAGCCCAGACTCGGTTCGTACCAAGAAACTGCTGATGAAGAAAGACGAAATCAAACGTCTGATTGGCAAGGTCGAGCAAAAAGGCTACACCCTCGTGCCCATCAACCTGCACTGGAAGAACGGCAAGATCAAATGCGAAATCGCCCTGGCCAAGGGCAAGGCCGAGCACGACAAACGCGACACCATCAAAGACCGCGAAGGCAAACGCGAGGTGGAGCGCGCCATGAAAAGTCGGCACAAATAAACGCCAACAGCACCCTCAAGATGGGGTGGCCAGCTCAGAGCCGACTGGGGGTTATTTCTTTTTGCGCGGTGGCAATCCTGTGTGCTGTGTCAGCACCCTGCCCTGGGTCGGTTCTTGACGCATGGAGGACTTCGCCACACCTGCTTTGGACGCGCCAAGTTTAGGTGTAGCAGTGCTGTTCTTGCGGCGTGCACTGGTGTAACCGCCATCGGTCAGCGGCTGAAACGTCGGGATCAGGTGGTGCTTGCCATTGCCAATCAAATCGGCACGGCCCATGGCTTTCAAGGCTTCGCGCAGCAGCGGCCAATTGTTGGCATCGTGGTAACGCAAGAAGGCTTTGTGCAAGCGTCGGCGGCGTTCACCGCGCACGATGTCCACGGCCTCGCTGGTGCGGGTCACACGCGACAGGGGGTCTTTGCCCGAGTGGTACATGGCCGTGGCTGTGGCCATGGGGCTGGGGTAGAAGGTTTG
Source organism: Limnohabitans sp. (assembly GCF_046052825.1). GTDB lineage: Bacteria > Pseudomonadota > Gammaproteobacteria > Burkholderiales > Burkholderiaceae_C > Limnohabitans. The sequence continues at coordinate 2,172 of NZ_JAVLFP010000048.1, read as the reverse complement.
CACCTGGTCGGCACGAAAGCCGTTTTTCTTCAGCCACAAGGCCAGGTTCATCATGTCTTCATCACGCGTGCCCGGATGGGCCGCAATGAAGTACGGCACCAAAAACTGTTTCTTGCCCGCCTCGGCGGAGAAGCGGTCAAACATCTGCTTGAACTTGTCGTAGCTCCCAATGCCGGGCTTCATCATCTTCGAGAGTGGCCCGCCCTCGGTGTGCTCGGGCGCGATCTTGAGGTAGCCGCCCACATGGTGGGTCACCAGCTCTTTGACGTACTCGGGCGACTTGACCGCCAGGTCGTAGCGCAAGCCCGAACCAATCAAAATCTTCTTCACGCCTTTCAAAGCCCGCGCACGGCGGTACATGTGAATGAGCGAACTGTGGTCGGTGTTGAGGTTTTGGCAAATGCCTGGGTACACACAGCTTGGCTTGCGACATGCCGCCTCGATCTCGGGGCTTTTGCAACCAATGCGGTACATGTTGGCGGTAGGGCCACCCAAGTCGCTGATGACGCCGGTAAAGCCCGACACCTTGTCGCGGATGTCTTCGATCTCACGAATCACCGAGTCTTCGCTGCGGCTTTGGATGATGCGTCCTTCGTGCTCGGTGATCGAACAGAACGTACAGCCGCCAAAACAACCGCGCATGATGTTGACCGAGAAGCGAATCATCTCCCAAGCCGGAATCTTGGTGACGCCATCATGGCCACCCTTGTCATCGGCATAGGCCGGGTGGGGGCTGCGGGCATAGGGCAAGTCAAACACCAAGTCCATCTCGGCGGTGGTCAACGGAATCGGCGGTGGGTTGATCCACACATCGCGTGCGGTAACACCTTCACCATGCGATTGCACCAAACAGCGGGCGTTGCCGGGGTTGGTTTCCAAATGCAACACACGGTTGGCGTGGGCGTACAACACGGGGTCCGACTTGACGTGGTCGTAGCTGGGCAAGCGAATCACGCTGCGGTCACGCGGCGGCACTTTGAGTTTGCCCTTGCCCTGCAAGGCCGGCATGTTGGGGTTGGGCACAAAGTTCAGGGGCACGACCGTGGCCTGCGCCGCCGGCCCGTTGGCAGCATCGGCCACCGCTTGGGCTTCGTCTTCGCGGGCACAGCTTTGGCCTTGGGCCTTGGCCTGTTCGCTGACCATCAAATACGGGTTGACGTGGGCTTCGACGCGGCCAGGAATGTCGATGCTCGACGAGTCAATTTCGTACCAACCCTCGGGCGTTTCACGGCGTACAAAGGCGGTGCCACGCACATCGGTGATCTGTTGCACAGGCTCTTTGGCCGCCAGACGGTGGGCAATTTCAACAATCGCGCGCTCGGCATTGCCATACAACAGCAGGTCGCATTTGCTGTCCACCACGATGGAGCGACGCACCTTGTCCGACCAGTAGTCGTAGTGGGCAATGCGGCGCAGCGAACCTTCGATGCCGCCCAACACAATCGGCACATCGCTGTAGGCCTCTTTACAGCGCTGGCTGTACACCAAGGCCGCACGGTCGGGGCGCTTGCCACCGACATCGCCCGGCGTGTAGGCGTCATCACTGCGGATTTTGCGGTCCGCGGTGTAGCGGTTGATCATCGAATCCATGTTGCCAGCAGTCACACCAAAAAATAAATTAGGTTTGCCTAATGCTTTAAATGGGTCTGCACTTTGCCAATCTGGCTGGGCAATGATGCCAACGCGAAAGCCTTGGTTTTCTAGCATGCGTCCAATCACGGCCATGCCAAAACTAGGGTGGTCTACATACGCATCGCCCGTGACAATGATGATGTCGCAACTATCCCAACCGAGTTGTTGCATCTCGTCACGACTCATCGGCAAAAAGGGCGCCGTGCCAAAGCGAGCCGCCCAGTACTTGCGGTAACTGTTTAGCGGCTTAGCATTTCGCGGGAAAAAAGAGACGTCTGTATAGGCGTTCATAAGGCTTGTAATTAACACCTTAGTGTACGGGTTAGCCCTTAAACCCGTATTTGCAGGGCTTTATTTCTTGGGCTCTTGGTGGCCGCCAAACTGTTTACGCATCGCAGACAACATTTTGTCGGCAAAGGTACTCACCTGACGCGAACGAAAACGTGCGAACAACGCAGCCGACAACACAGGCACTGGAACTGCCTCTTCAATCGCAGCGTTGATGGTCCAACGTCCTTCACCAGAATCTTGCACATGGCC
>NZ_JAVLFP010000047.1:0-4429 GCF_046052825.1 Limnohabitans sp. | reverse complement strand
ACCACCGGAAAGCATAGGTAAAAAAAAGCCCCGCATGTGCGGGGCATAGGTGAGACATTTTTTGTCGCACAGGTGTCACACGGACACAGTCAACAAATTACTTGCGCTTTGCAATGGGTAAAGCATCGCGTGAGGGTGAGCCCGTGAACAACTGGCGAGGACGGCCGATTTTGTATTCGGAGTCGCTGATCATTTCGTTCAATTGAGCAATCCAACCCACGGTACGGGCCAGGGCAAAGATACCGGTGAACAGGTTGACTGGAATGCCGATGGCGCGTTGCACGATGCCCGAGGAGACGTCGACGTTGGTGTCGAGCTTGCGGCTGACGAAGTATTCGTCTTCCAAGGCAATTTTCTCCAGCGCTTTGGCGAGCTTGAACAGGGGGTCGTTTTCCAAGCCCAATTCTTTGAGCACTTCGTCGCAGGTCTCTTGCATGAGCTTGGCGCGGGGGTCGTAGTTTTTGTAAACGCGGTGACCAAAGCCCATGAGCTTGACACCCGAGTTTTTGTCTTTGACCTTCTCCATGAACTCGCCGACTTTGGCCACGCCGCCCATGGCTTGAATTTCTTCCAGCATGTTCAAGCAGGCTTCGTTGGCGCCGCCGTGGGCAGGGCCCCAAAGACAAGCCACGCCTGCTGCGATGGCCGCAAAGGGGTTGGTGCCCGACGAGCCGCACAAGCGCACGGTGGAGGTGGAGGCGTTTTGCTCGTGGTCGGCGTGCAAGATGAAGATGCGGTCCAAAGCGCGCTCGAGCACGGGGTTGACCACGTAGTCTTCGCACGGTGTGCCAAACATCATGCGCAAGAAGTTGCCCGAGTAGCTCAGGTCGTTCTTGGGGTACATGTAGGGCTGGCCAATGGTGTACTTGTAGGCCATGGCCACCAAGGTGGGCATTTTGGCGATCAAACGGATGGCCGAGATTTCGCGGTGCTCTGGGTTGTTGATGTCGGTGCTGTCGTGGTAGAAGGCCGACAAGGCACCCACCAAGCCGGTCATGACGGCCATGGGGTGGGCGTCACGGCGGAAACCGCGCAAGAAGAATTGCATTTGCTCGTTGACCATGGTGTGGTTGGTCACGGTTTTGACGAACTCGTGTTTTTGTGCCGCGTTGGGCAGCTCGCCCTTGAGCAAGAGGTAACAGGTTTCGAGGTAGTCGCAGTGGGTGGCGAGTTGTTCGATGGGGTAGCCGCGGTACAGCAGCTCGCCTTTGTCACCGTCGATGTAGGTGATGCCGGACTGGCATGACGCGGTGGACAAGAAGCCCGGGTCGTAGGTGAACATCCCGGTTTGACCGTAGAGCTTGCGGATGTCAATCACATCAGGGCCGATGCTGCCGTGGTAGACAGGCATGTCGATGCTGGGGCTGCCGTTGCTGAACGACAGGGTGGCTTTGTTGTCAGAGAGTTTCATGGCTTTCTTTCCTATAAATCTTTTGGCGTCAATGTCTCAGCATCGTCAGCACTTGCTGTGCTTCTTGTGGTGTGTGGTCGTGGGGCAAGTCTTTGCGCTGCAACAACAGGTCGAGCAAGTCGTTGTCAGACAAATCCATCAGCGCATACAGGCCACGGGCATGGCTCACGGTTAAGCGAGTTTCGTGCCGCTCAAAAAACCGTTGGATGAACAAGTCGTTCTCCAGCAGGCCTCGGCGGCAGCGCCAGCGCAGTTTGCTCAGTGCGCGCTCGTTGAGCGCGTCTTGCCCGTTCAAACCGTCAAGCAAAGGGTCGCCCACCGAGGTGTCGCGAAATGGTGCGTCGACATCCATGTTGGTGCTCCTGTGCTTGGGGTGAAGCGCCTTAGACGGCGCGACGCACCATCAACTCTTTGATCTTGCCGATGGCCTTGGTGGGGTTCAAACCCTTGGGGCACACGTCGACGCAGTTCATGATGGTGTGGCAGCGGAACAGGCGGTACGGGTCTTCGAGGTTGTCCAGACGGCCAGCGGTGTCTTGGTCGCGGCTGTCGGCGATGAAGCGGTAGGCCTGCAACAAACCAGCGGGGCCGACAAACTTGTCGGGGTTCCACCAGAACGAGGGGCAGCTGGTGGAGCAGCTCGCGCACAAGATGCACTCGTACAGGCCGTTCAACTCGTCACGCTCTTCGGGCGACTGCAGGCGCTCTTTTTCGGGCGGCTGGGTGTCGTTGACCAAGTAAGGCTTGATGGAGTGGTACTGCTTGAAGAACTGGGTCATGTCCACGATCATGTCGCGAATAACGGGCAGGCCAGGCAGAGGCTTCAAGACAATGGTGCCGGGCAAGGTGTTCATGTTGGTCAAACAAGCCAAGCCGTTTTTGCCATTGATGTTCATGGCGTCCGAACCACACACGCCTTCGCGGCAGGAGCGGCGAAACGAGATGGTGGGGTCCACGGCCTTGAGTTTCATCAGGGCGTCCAGCAGCATGCGCTCGGTGCCGTCCAATTCAACCTCGATGGTTTGCATGTAGGGCTTGGCGTCGGCGTCTGGGTCGTAGCGGTAGATTTGAAACGTGCGTTTTGTCATGGTGCGTGCCTGATCAGAAAGTACGGGTCTTGAGCTCAATGCTCTCAACGGTGAGCGGTTTCATTTGAACCGGCTTGTAGGTCAACTGGTTGCCTTCTTTGTGCCACAGGGTGTGCTTGTGCCACTCGGTGTCGTTGCGGCCGTTGGGGTGCTCTGGCGTGTCACCGTAGTCGTCCACGGTGTGGGCGCCACGGCTTTCGTGACGGGCCGCAGCAGACACGATGGTGGCTTGTGCGGCTTCGATCAAGTTCTCGACTTCGAGCGCTTCGATGCGCGCGGTGTTGAACACCTTCGATTGGTCTTTGAGACCGATGTTTTGCACACGCTCGCGCAACTCAGCCATCTTGGCAACACCTTCGTCCATCAACGCCTGGGTGCGGAACACACTGGCGTGCGACTGCATGGCGTTGCGGATGTCGTTGGCCACGTCTTGGGCGTATTCGCCGGTGGTGTTGCTGTCCAAGCGTGCCAAACGTGCCAACGAGATGTCGGCCGCGTTCTCGGGCAGGTGCTTGTGGTGTTTGTTTTGTTGGTTGTACTCCACGATGTGGTTGCCCGCCGCGCGGCCAAACACCAACAAGTCGAGCAGCGAGTTGGTGCCCAGGCGGTTGGCGCCGTGCACGCTCACGCAAGAGCATTCGCCCACGGCGTACAAGCCGTTGACCACCACACTGTGGTTGTTGGCGTCTTGGGTGACAACTTGACCGTGGATGTTGGTGGGGATGCCGCCCATTTGGTAGTGGATGGTGGGCACCACAGGGATGGGCTCTTTGGTGATGTCGACGTTGGCAAAGTTGTGGCCAATCTCAAACACCGAAGGCAGACGCTTCATGATGGTCTCGACGCCCAAGTGGGTCATGTCGAGGTTGATGTAGTCCTTGTTGGGGCCGCAGCCACGGCCTTCTTTGATTTCTTGGTCCATGCAGCGTGACACGTAGTCGCGTGGGGCCAAGTCTTTGTAGGCGGGGGCATAGCGCTCCATGAAGCGCTCGCCATTGCTGTTGCGCAAAATCGCGCCTTCGCCACGGCAGCCTTCGGTCAACAACACGCCCGCACCGGCCACGCCAGTGGGGTGGAATTGCCAGAACTCCATGTCTTCGAGCGGAATGCCTGCGCGAGCGGCCATGCCCAAGCCGTCGCCGGTGTTGATGAAGGCGTTGGTCGATGCGGCAAAGATGCGGCCTGCGCCGCCGGTGGCCAGCATGGTGGTCTTGGCTTCGAGGATGTAGAGCTCGCCGGTTTCCATCTCCAGCGCGGTCACACCGACCACGTCACCCGCGTCGTCGCGGATCAGGTCCAGCGCCATCCACTCGACAAAGAAGGTGGTTTTGGCCGCCACGTTTTGTTGGTACAGCGTGTGCAACATGGCGTGACCGGTGCGGTCAGCTGCTGCGCAGGCGCGCTCGACGGCTTTTTCGCCGTAGTTGGCGGTGTGGCCGCCGAAGGGGCGTTGGTAAATGGTGCCGTCGGGGTTGCGGTCGAACGGCATGCCCATGTGTTCCAGTTCGTACACCACCTTGGGTGCTTCGCGGCACATGTATTCGATGGCGTCTTGGTCGCCAAGCCAGTCAGAGCCTTTGACGGTGTCGTAGAAGTGGTAGTGCCAGTTGTCTTCGTTCATGTTGCCCAAAGAGGCACCAATGCCGCCTTGCGCTGCCACGGTGTGCGAGCGGGTGGGGAACACTTTGGACAACACGGCCACGTTCAAACCAGCGCGTGCCAGTTGCAGTGAGGCGCGCATGCCAGAACCACCGGCACCGACGATGACCACGTCAAATTTGCGACGTGGGATAGAGCTTTTAACAGTCATGAATCAGAGCCTCCAGAGAACCTGAATGGCCCAGCCGAGACACGACACCAGCCAAACCAAAGTGAAAACTTGCAGAACCAAACGCAGGCCAACCGGCTTGATGTAGTCCATCCAAATGTC
>NZ_JAVLFP010000046.1:0-5175 GCF_046052825.1 Limnohabitans sp. | reverse complement strand
GATGGTGCGGCGACCCCGGCTTCTACTGGCTACGGCTGGCATCTTGGGCTCCTGGCTGGGTTGGCTTTAACGGCCCGAGGGCGACGCATTGGCTTGGTTGCCCACGCTGCGCTGCAAGATGTTGGAAAACTCTTCAATAAAGGTTTCTTGTTGGATGGACACACGGTCTACATCACGCGCAAAGCGGTTGTAGGCCACCACGGCCGGGATGGCCGCAAACAAGCCAATGGCTGTGGCCACCAGCGCCTCAGCAATGCCCGGAGCCACCGTGGCCAGAGTCACTTGCTGCATAGAAGCCAAGCCCGTAAAGGCATGCATGATGCCCCACACCGTGCCAAACAAACCCACATAGGGCGACACCGAACCGACCGAGGCCAGCAAGGACAGGTTGGACTCGATGGCGTCCATCTCGCGTTGGTAGCTCGCGCGCATGGCGCGGCGGGCCCCGTCCATCAAGGCGCTGCTGTCGTTGATGCGGCGTTCACGCAGTTTTTGGTACTCGCGCATGCCGCTGGCAAAAATGCGCTCCATCGGGCCAGAGAGCTTGGCGTTTTTGGCGGCCGACGCGTACAACTCGTTCAGGCTGGTGCCCGACCAGAACTCGCGCTCGAACTCTTCGTTCAGGGTCTTGACGCGTTGGAGGGAAATGATTTTGCGAAAAATCGCCGTCCAGCTGGTGATGGACACGCCCATCAGCATCAGCACCACCACCTGCACCACCCAGCTGGCGTTGAGCAACAAATGGACGATGGAAAAGTCTTGTGTCATGTCAGGCGTTCCAATACAGAAGAGGGAATTCTCGCAGGCTTGAGGGTCGCGGCATCGACCCAGCCAATGCGGATCGTGCCTTCGCACAGCAGCGTGTCGCCACACCAGGCCTGTTGGGCAATCACCAGGCTGGCGCGGCCCCCTTCGGCCAAGCGCGCGGTCACACGCAACAAGTCGTCGAGCTGCGCCGGGCGGTGGTATTTGATGCTGGTTTCGCTCACCACAAACATGCCACCCGTTGCTTGGCGCAGCGCCTGTTGGCCCACGCCCAGGGCACGCAGCCACTCGGTGCGTGCGCGCTCAAAAAACTTGAGGTAGTTGGCGTAGAACACGATGCCCCCGGCATCGGTGTCTTCCCAGTACACCCGCACAGGGTGCTCAAACACGTTGGCATGGGATGTGTTGTGAGTCATCGCGGCTCAGCCCAACAGGTGTTGCAAACGGGTCACGGCTTCGCGCAACTCGGGCAGCGAGCGGGCGGTTGAAAAACGCACAAAGCGCGCGGTGTCGGCCTGGCCGAAGTCGCGCCCTGGCGCGAAGGCGATGTTGGCGCGTTGCAGCACTTCAAACGCAAAGTCCCAGCTGCCGCGCACGCCCAGTTTGTCGCAGGCGGCGCTGCAATCGGCCCAGGCATAAAACGCGCCGTCGGGCATCACCGGCACGGTCAGGCCCAGTTGATTCAGGGCCGGCACAAAGAAGTCGCGCCGTGCTTTGAACTCGGCCCGGCGTCGTTCGTACTCGGCCAAGCTCTCGGCTTCAAAGCAGGCCAGCGCGGCGTGTTGCGCCAAGGTGCTGGGGCAGATGAACAGGTTTTGCGCCAAGCGCTCGACCACCGGCACCAAGGTCTCGGGCACCACCATCCAGCCCAAGCGCCAGCCGGTCATGCTGAAGTACTTGGAGAAACTGTTGATGCTGATGATCTGATCGTCCAGCGCCAAGGCAGTGTGGCCAAACGCGTCGTCGTAGCTCAGGCCCAAATAAATTTCGTCGATCAGCGTCACGCCCCCGCGCTGTGACACCTCGGCATGGATGTCACGCAAAGCGTGCGGGTGGATCGAGGTGCCGGTGGGGTTGGACGGCGAGGCCAGCAGCACGCCACGGGTGTGCGCGTTCCAGTGCTCGCGCACCTGCGCTGCATTGAGCTGAAAGCGGTCGGCGGCGGTGGTGGGCACCAGCACGGCCCGGCCTTCGGCCGCGCTCACAAACTGGCGGTTGCAGGGGTAGCTGGGGTCGGGCATCAGCACTTCGTCGCCGGCTTCCACCAAAGCCAGACACGCCAATTGCAAAGCCGCCGAGGCACCCGCCGTGATGACGATGCGGCTAGCCGGGATGTGCACGCCAAAACGCTGGGCGTACCAGCCGCTGATGCGTTCGCGCAAAGCGCCCAGTCCCAAGGCTGCGGTGTATTGGGTGTGGCCGTCGTGCAGGGCACGCACGGCGGCTTCTTGCACCAAGGGTGGGGCGGTGAAGTCGGGTTCGCCAATGCTCAGGTAGACCATGGCCGGGTCGTTGGGCCCCAGGGTGGCGGCGCGAGCCGCCGCCGCCTTGGCGACTTCCATCACATAAAAAGGCGCGATGCGCTGGGCGCGCTGGGCTATCTTCATCGCGCCTTGCCACTCAGGCGGTCGGCTTGCACCTCGTGGCTGCGCAACTGAGGCGCCAAGCCGTTGAGCACGGCGTTGACGTACTTGTGGCCATCGGTGCCGCCAAATGATTTGGCCAGTTCGATGTATTCGTTCAACACCACGCGCCAAGGCACGTCGATGCAGTGCTGAAACTCGTACACACCCATCCACATCACCGCGTGTTCAATGGGGGAGATTTCTTCCAGCTTGCGGTCCAGCAGGGGCACGATCAAAGCGTCCAGCACCTCGCGGTGCTCGACACAGCCATACAACAAGGCGTCGTAATGGGCCGAGTCGGATTTGTGAAAACCGCTCAGGTCACGGGTGAACACGTCAATGTCGGCGGCTTCGTTGCGGCCCACCAAAAATTGGTACAGGCCTTGCAGCGCAAATTCGCGTGCGCGGCTGCGCCCCGACTTGGCTGAACTTTTGCGCGGGGTTTTGTCTTGTAGGGTGGATGACCCAGGCGCGGAGTCGTGCGCGGAGTCTGGCGTGACGGTGTCCGTCGTCATGCGAGTTGCTCCAACAGCAAGGCCATTTCCACGGCCACGCGGGCGGCGTCGCGGCCTTTGTCGGTTTGGCGGGCCACGGCTTGCTCTAGGTTCTCGGTGGTCAAAATCGCATTGGCAATCGGCACGTGGTAGTCCATGCCCACGCGGGTCACCCCTGCGCCCGACTCGTTGGCCACCAGTTCAAAGTGGTAGGTCTCGCCACGGATGATGCAGCCCAAAGCGATCAGCGCGCTGAAGGGCTCGGGGTCTTCAATTTGGGCCAGTGCCGCCAGCGTGAGGGGCACTTCCAGTGCGCCGGGCACTTGCACCACGGTGATGCGCTCGTCGGCCACGCCCATGGCCTTGAGTTCGGCCACGCAGGCCTCGCGCAAGGTGTTGGTGATGTCTTCGTTGAAGCGGGCTTGGACAATGCCAATTTTCAGGCTGCTGCCGTCCAAGGTGGTGGTGCTGGCGAGGTTGGAGACAAACATGTCAGAGGTTCCTTGAGACTTATGCTTTGGCCAGATAGCCGACGATTTCGAGGCCATAGCCCGTCATGCTGGGCATGCGGCGCGGGTTGCCCAACAGGCGCATCTTGTGCACGCCGCAGTCCCGCAAAATTTGTGCGCCTACGCCATAGCTGCGCAAGTCCATGCGGCCACGCGATGGCCCATGGGCCGAGCGGGCGGTGCCGTCAAACTGGGCCAGCAACTGCTCGCCGCTTTCGCCACAGTTGAGCAAGACCACCACGCCGGCGCCTTCTTGGGCAATGCGTTGCAGGCTCGAATCTAAGCCCCAGGAGTGCATGACACGGTTGGGCTCCAGCGCATCGAGCACCGACAGGGGTTCATGCACCCGGGCCAACACGTCTTGTTCTGCGCGCCAGCTGCCTTTGACCAAGGCCAAGTGCACGGCACCGTTGGTCATGTCTTTGTAGGCGTTGGCAGTGAACTCGCCGTGTGCGGTGACGAGCGGGCGGCTGCCCACTTTTTGCACCAGCGACTCGGTGCGGCTGCGGTGGGCAATCAGGTCGGCGATGGTGCCGATCTTCAGGCCGTGCTCGGCTGCAAACACCTGCAAGTCGGGCAGACGGGCCATGGTGCCGTCGTCTTTCATGATTTCGCAAATCACCGAGGTGGGTGAGCAACCCGCCATGGCCGCCAGGTCGCAACCGGCTTCGGTGTGACCGGCGCGCATCAGCACACCGCCGTCCACCGCTTGCAGCGGAAACACGTGGCCAGGTTGCACCAGGTCGCTGGGGTGTGTGCCTTTGGCCACGGCCACTTCGATGGTGCGGGCGCGGTCGGCGGCAGAAATGCCGGTGGTCACGCCCTCGGCGGCTTCGATCGACACGGTGAATGCGGTGCTGTAGACCGTGCCGTTGCGTGCGGCCATGGGCGGCAACTTCAAAAACTCGCAACGTTCGCGGGTGAGGGTGAGGCAAATCAGGCCACGGCCAAAACGGGCCATGAAGTTGATGGCTTCTGGCGTGACATGGTCGGCGGCGAGCACCAAGTCGCCTTCGTTCTCACGGTCTTCTTCGTCCACCAAGATGACCATGCGGCCAGCTTTCATTTCGGCCACGATCTCTTCCACGGGCGAGATGGCCACGGGGGTCAGGGCTGTTGTCATTGCGGGGCTTTCAAAGTGGCGTCCACGCGCAGCATGCGTTCAACGTAACGCGCCACGGTGTCAATTTCAAGGTTCACCGTGCTGCCTGCTTGCAGGCTGCCGAGGGCGGTGTTCTCAACGGTGTGAGGAATGAGGTTGATGCTGATCTCTGAACCGCGCAGACCCAGTGGGCCGTCGGCATCGAAGAAGTCTTGCACCTGGTTGACCGTCAGGCTCACGCCGTTGACGGTGATGGAGCCTTTGTAGGCCAGGTACTTGGCCAGATCGGGCGGTGCCATGATGCGCAGCTCCCAGCTTTCGCCCACCCGCTCAAAGAGGCTGACTTGGCCGATGCCGTCGACATGGCCGGACACGATGTGCCCGCCCAAGCGGTCGTGGGCCCGCAAGGCTTTTTCGAGGTTGACGCGCCCGAGCTGCGCCAAGCCGCTGGTGCGGGCCAGCGACTCTGCTGAGATGTCAATCGTGAACTGGTGGTGGAGGGGGTCAAACGTGGTGACGGTCATGCAGGCGCCGTTCAAAGCGATGCTGTCACCCAAGCCCACGTCGTCGAGGTACCCGGCAGGGGCCTCGATGGTGAGGCGCTTGCCGTGGTTTAAAGAGCTTCCCAGGTCGTGAACTGCGGTGATGCGCCCCACGCCGGTGATGATTCCGGTGAACAT
>NZ_JAVLFP010000045.1:0-56226 GCF_046052825.1 Limnohabitans sp. | reverse complement strand
TTGCGCCTCGTGTGTGCCGACAGGTCTTCATCCTATTTCGGAGATCTCTTCATGACCCCCGTGCGTCGTTCCCTTCTCAAGGGGGCCGCTGCGTTGGCCACCCTTGCCGGTGTGCCCAGCTTTGTGCGTGCCCAAACCACTTCTCCTGCCTCTTCTCCTGTCACTCCCGAGCGCCGCTTCGCGCCGCAAGCGGGCGAGTGGCGTACCTTCGAGGTGACCACCCGGGTGGACATTGCCGAGCCCAAAGGCACCACCCGAGTCTGGCTGCCGGTGCCCAGCATCAACTCGGACTGGCAGCGTTCGCTCGAGAGCAGCTTTGCCAGCAACGGCACCACGCGCATGACCAGCGATGGTGCCGAAGGCGCGCGCATGCTCTACACCGAGTTTTCAAGCACGGTGGGCAAGCCATTTGTAGAAGTGACCAGCCGCGTGCAGACGCAAAACCGCCAAGTCAATTTGGACTTGGCCGCCAGTCCAGCCTTCACGCGTGAAGATGCGGGCACGCTGCGCTTTTACACCCGGGCTACGCACTTGCTGCCCACCGATGGCATTGTGCGCACGACAGCACTCGCAGCGACCCAAGGTGCCCACACCGATGTGCAAAAAGCCCGCGCCATCTACAACTGGGTGGTGGCCAATGCCTGGCGCGAACCCAAGGTGCATGGTTGTGGTGAGGGCGACATCAAAGCCATGCTGGAGACCGGCAACCTGGGCGGTAAGTGCGCCGACATCAACGCCTTGTTTGTGGGGCTGTGTCGCTCGGTGGGCGTGCCTGCACGCGACGTGTATGGCATTCGCTTGGTGCCTTCGGCCTTTGGCTACAAAGAGCTGTCGGGCAACCCCGCCAGCTTGAAAGGTGCGCAGCACTGCCGCGCCGAGGTGTACCTGCAAGCCCACGGTTGGGTGGCGATGGACCCGGCCGATGTGGCCAAGGTCATGCGCCTGGAAACGCCCGAGTGGATCAAACGCACCGACAACCCGGTGGTCAAACCCGTCTACACCACCTTGTTTGGAGGCTGGGAAGGCAACTGGTTGGGTTGGAACACGGCCCACGATGTGGCGCTGCCGGGCAGCAAAGAGGAGCGCTTGGGCTTTTTGATGTACCCGGTGGCGGAGACCGCAGACGGTCGCTTGGACTCGTACGCGCCAGACAGCTTCAAGTACCAAATCACCGCCCGCGAAATCGGCGTCTGATTCGGCATCTGATGCGGTGCCTAATCCAGAGCGCTGATGGCGCGTGCTGGATCAGACCGACATGCGCAAGCGTTGCCCGCTGGTGAAGCTGCGCGGCTTGCCCGTGATGGGGTCGGTGAACAACACACTGCGCGCCAGTAACTGAAGCGGGCGGGTGAAGTCCTCGGGCGCCCCGGGGCCACGCGACACCACCGGGTAGAACTGGTCGCCTTCAATTGGCAGGCCCAGCGCGTTCATGTGGATGCGCAACTGGTGGCGTTTGCCTGTGACGGGTTCTAGGCGGTACAACGCGCTGTCACCTTGCACCTGGAGCAGCGAGACGGTGGTCTCGCTGTTGGGGGGGGCCGCCACCTCCTGCGAGCGAAAAAACTGTGTGGCACAGGCTTCGATGCGGCTGCGACGTGTCAGTGGCAGCGTCAGATCGGCGCGGTAGGGCGCGACGGCTTCGTACACCTTGTGCACCTGGCGCTCCCGAAACAATGCTTGGTAGGCATTGCGGTCTTGTGGGCGCACGCACAACAGCACCAGGCCAGCGGTTTCGCGGTCAATGCGGTGCACAGGGCTCAGCGTGTCGATGCCCAGCTGGCGCTTCAAGCGCACCAGCAAACTCTGGCGCACATACTGCCCGCCCGGTGTGACGGGCATGAAGTGGGGTTTGTCTGCCACCACCAGATGCTCGTCTTGAAACACGATGCGTTCTTGCACTGGCAAATCTGGCTCGTCGGCAATGTGGCGGTAGTAGAACAAGCGGGTGCCGCTGGCGTAGGGCTGTTCGGCGTGTACTGCGTGCCCTTGTTCGTCGAGCACTTCGCCGCTGTGCAAACGTGCGCCCCAGGCTTGGCGACTGACCGTGGGCAAGCGCTCGGCCAAAAAGTCCAGCACGGTGGTCCAGGGGCCAGGGGGTAAGGCCACGCAACTGGGGCTCACGCCGTCACGCGTGGGGAGGGGGCGCACGCTGGGTGGGCGAGCCATGGCGCATCAACCTGCGCTGTCAGACCTTGGTGAACACCAAGTCCCACACACCGTGGCCGAGTTTGAGGCCTCGGTTTTCAAACTTGGTGAGGGGGCGGTAGCTGGGCTTGGGGGCAAAGCCACTGGCATCGGTGGCCGTGTTGTTCAGCAAAGGTTCTGCGCTGACCACGTGCAGCATTTGTTCGGCATAGGGCTCCCAGTCGGTGGCCAAGTGCAAATAACCACCGGGCTTGATGTGGTGGGCCAGTCGGTTCACAAACGGGCTTTGGATCAAGCGGCGTTTGTGGTGGCGGCTTTTGTGCCAGGGGTCAGGAAAAAAAATGTGCACGCCGTCCAGGCTGTTGTCGCCCAGCATGTGGTCCATCACCTCTATCGCGTCGTGTTGCACGATGCGGATGTTGCCAATGCCTTCTTCGCCGCAGCGCTTGAGCAAGGCGCCCACGCCTGGCGCATGCACTTCACAACACAAAAAATTGTTGTCAGATCGGGTCTGTGCAATTTTGGCAGTGGCGTCGCCCATGCCAAAACCAATCTCCAAAATCAGCGGTGCAGCGCGGCCAAACGTAGCGGCGGCATCGAGACGTTCGGTTTGGTAAGGCACCAAAAATTGTGGACCGAATTGATCGAATGCACGCGTCTGACCAGGCCCCATGCGCCCTGCGCGCAGCACATAGGTTTTGATGACGCGCATGAAGGGGGCGTCGGGCTGTGGGGTATCGGGCGTGGTCATGGCGGAGCGTGTTTGATCGAAACTCAGATTATCGTGGGCACGTGGCTTATGCTCACATCACTCAAGCCTCTAAAACCGTTGGAGCGATGTTTGAAGCAAGAAGTAACTGAATTTTTTCAACGCTACCAGTCTTTGTTTGACCAACAAAACTGGACAGCATTTGCTGCGCTTTTTCATGAGCCTGCGCTCAGCGTTCGTGGGGATGGATCGGTCATGACCATCGCCACGCATGCAGAGGGCGCGCGCTTGTATGCAGCAGTGGCACAAACTTGGCGAAGCGAAGGCTATGCACGGTTTGAGATGCAGGACTTTGACATCTTGCGCATGGGCTGCGATAGCTGCTTGGTGTCGTTTGACTGGCTCATGCTGCGTGAGGACGGATCACTCGTTCGGCGTTGGCGACAGTCGTACCAGCTGATACAGCTTCCCCAAGGCTGGCGGGTGTTGTCATCGACGTTTCACCGAGGATAGCCAATGACCCACCGTTACCAAGTTTTTGGCCCTGAGGGCGAATTTGAACCAGGTTCCAACCAACAGGTGTTGCGAAACTTGCTTGGTATCAAGGTGTCGGTCGATATGGACGAGCTAGAACTTTGGTTGCTGGCTCAACTGTATGAAGAGGTGTTGCTGCATCAGTTACCAGAGCGTGTGCTGAGCGTGGGTGACTTGAAACACTGGCACCGACTTTGGTTGGGCAATGTGTATGCATGGGCGGGGCAAGAACGTTCGGTCAACATGAGCAAAGGCGGTTTTGCCTTTGCAGCGGCTGCGCAAATCCCTCGGTTGCTGGATGAGTTTGAACGCAATTGTTTGGCGCTCCACACACCGTGTAGCCAACTTTCGGAAGACGAGTTGGTGATGTCCATCGCCGTGACGCATGTGGAGTTCATCCTTATTCACCCATTTCGCGAGGGCAACGGCCGTTTGTCGCGCTTGTTGGCTGATGTGATGGCCGTGCAGGCCGACCATGGGCCGCTAGATTACAGCGCTTGGGAGCTTCGAAAGACGGATTACATCAACGCGATTCACGCTGGTTTTTCTGGAAACTACGAGCCGATGTGCGAGTTTGTACGCGCGGCGATGGTTGCTGGTGACAACAACCTCAACGAGCCAGCTTGATGTGCGCAAAACGGTTTTGGGGTTGGCGTAGTTTTTGTTCTAACTGCGCAACGTTTTGGCCTGTTTCCACAGCGGTGGAGCTAGCCACGGCACGCATCACAGCCTTTAGGCTAGGCTGTTTGCGTTGGAGTGCGGTGGTTTTGATCATGTTGCAGCGTTGTATGGTGAACGTTTAAATTTTACCGAAGTTGAATCAAAAATTAAACGCTTTTACCTTTGGGGCATGAAGCTTGGCGAGAGTGAGGCTTGCGTCCACTGGCGTAAAGCGTCTTCTATAGAGCTTGTGCAGGCTGCAAGACCCAGCACTTGTGCTGCTGCATTCAAGGCCGCCAGTGGATCATGCAAGTCCAAAGCCTGCGCCCCGTTTTGTTTGCTCAATTTCTCGCCGTTCTCACCCAGTACCAAGGGGGTGTGCAGGTAGCTGGGCGTGGGCAAGCCCAAGGCCTGTTGCAGCACGATTTGGCGGGCGGTGTTGTCGGCGAGGTCTGCGCCACGCACGATGTGGGTGATGCCTTGCGCGCCATCGTCCACCACCACGGCGAGTTGGTAGGCCCACAGACCGTCGGCACGGCGCAGCACGAAATCGCCCACCTCGTGCGCCACGTCTTGGTGTAGAGGGCCCACTGCACGGTCTTGCCAGGTCAAGGGCACGGTGAGTTTCAAGTCGTCGATCACGCGCTGGACATTCAAGCGCCAAGCGCGTGGGGCTTTGCCGTTCAGGCTATGGCGGCAGGTGCCTGGGTAAACCGCTGCGCTGTGTCGTGCGCGGGTGTGTCCCATTGCCGCTTGCGCCTCTTCAATGTCTTTGCGTGAACAACCACAGAGGTAAGCCCAGCCTTGGGCCATGAGGTGGTTCAGTGCCGTTTGGTAGGCGTCATTGCGCGTGGATTGCCACAACACCGGGCCATCGGGCACCAAGCCGCAACGCGCAAGTTGTTGCAAGAAGAGCTGGTCGGCGCCCGGCAGGCAACGCGGTGTGTCCACGTCTTCGATGCGCACCAACCATTGGCCACCGTGGGCACGCGCATCGAGCCAACTGGCCAGGGCAGCAACGAGCGAGCCCGCATGCAGCGGGCCCGTGGGAGAAGGAGCAAACCGACCGGTGTAGGGCAATTACAAACGGTGCGCCGATTGGCACACGGCCAAAGCCAGTTCCAGACCCGACACAAAAGCGTCTTCAACGCGGTGGCCCAAGTGCCAATCACCGCAGGTGCCCAAGCCCGTGCCTGCATGGTATTGGTACGACACGCCCAAGGGCGTCAAGGTTTGTGCATAGCGCCACAGGTGCACTTCGGCATGGCTGGGTTCTGCGCGAATGCCGGTGAGTTCAGAGAACGCGCGCAACAGTTTGGCTTGCACGCGGGGGGCATCGTCCTCCAAATGTTCTTGCGACCAAGTGGCACTGGCTTGCACGGTCCAGCGTTCGATCTTGCCGCGCTTGGGCTTGGACGACTCGCGCGCCAACCAAGCCACGCGGTGGTGGGTGCTGCGCGCTGCGTTCCATTGAGGCCCGAGGTGGGGCAGGTCGGGTTGGCTGGCATTGGGGAAGGCCAGCATCAAGGTCCAGCAAGGGGCCACTTGAACGTCAGCCATGGCGTCAATGAAGTGGGTTTTGGTGACCGCACTGCCTGAATTGCGCAGCAGCTGTTCGGCCTGTACCGAGGGCATGGCCAGCAGCACGCGGTCGTAGCCGCTGTGTTTCTCCAGCACGTCTTTGCCGCTCTTGGTGTTGAGGCTGTGCACCGTCCACTGACCTTTGGCGTTGCGCTCCAAGCGCTGCACTTGGTTTTGAAAATGCAAGGCTTGGCCCAAGGGTTGGGCCCAGTGGCGAACCAAGGCGTTCATGCCAGGGCTGGCCACAAAGTGGGCTTCTTTGGAGGGACGTGCCGCTTCGAACACGTGGCCGAGTGGGTCGAGCACCCGCACGGCGTTGGCGCTCCAAGGGCGGCAAATGTCGGTGGTGCCCGGCACGGTTTGCAGTGCCAGCGAGAACCGGGCATCACGAACCGTGAAGTACTGCGTGCCGTGGTCAAAGCTGCCAAATGCACTGTCTCGGGTGGACATGCGTCCGCCTGCGGCGTGGCTTTTTTCAAACACATGCACCTGGTGACCCGCTTGGGTCAGGGTGCGTGCGGCGGTGATGCCGGCCATGCCGGCGCCGATGATGGCGATGTGAAGTGTCATGGCTGCACTCTACACGCTGCGCGGGGCTTTGGAACGTCGGGGGTTCACCAACAAGGCCGCACGGGTGGTGGGGCTCTTGAGCTGCGTGAGCCACCACTGCAAGGCGCGCCCGCCGCGTTCGCCTTCGCTGCCGTCTGGAATGCGCCAGGCATAGCTGAGTTGAGCCTCGCGACGCGGGCGTTCGACCTCGCGCACGAGCAAGCGTCCCACCTCGATCAGGGGATGGACCAAAGACTCGGGAACAAAGCCCACGCCCAGGCCGCGCACCTGCGCATCAATTTTGGCGGCCATGCTGGGCACAGTGAACACATCTTGACCCGGCAACAGACCAATGGTCATGCCACTGCCGCGTTGCACCGAGTCGGCCACGGCCACGGCGCGGTGTTGGCGAATCAAACTGTCGCTCAAGGGTTCAGGGGCTTGGGCCAGCGGGTGCTGGGGGCACATGGCAAACACAAAGCGCATCGGCCCCAGCGCATGGCTGTGGATGCCAGCTGCCGTGCCGCTGCCGTCGGGGCTGCCCGGGATGCCCAAGGCCAAATCCGCTTGCCCACTGGTGAGGGCCTCCAGGGTGCCGGTGAGGGTCTCATCGCGCAGTTTGAGTCGGGTGGGCGGCGACAGCGCCAAGAAGGCTTCGCACAGCTCCATCACGGTGACGCGATCGATGATGCTGTCGATGGCAATGGTGAACTGGCTTTCCCAACCTGTGGCCACACGGCGCACGCGGTTGGCGATGGCGTCCATGTCGGCCAGCAGCCGCTCGCCCTCGCGCATGAGCTCGTGGCCGGCGGCGGTCAGCTTGGCATGGCGCGAGCTGCGGTCAAACAAGAGCACATCGAGTGCGTCTTCGATTTGGCGCACACGGTAGGTGAGGGCGCTGGGCACCAGGCCCAGGCCTCGCGCGGCGGCGGCAAAGCTGCCTGCTTTTTCGATCGTGTGCAACATGCTGAGGGAGTCGGGGGTGAGGACGTCACGGGGAGATGGCATGGTCCATTGATCGTTCAAATAATTTGAATGATGCCATCAAAAGCCCAGCACCGCCGCACAGCTGGCTCCCACTACAGTTCATCCCACAGGAGAAACCAAGACATGCTGACCCTTCGCAAATCCCAAGATCGCGGCTACGCCGACCACGGTTGGTTGCGCTCGTTCCACAGTTTTTCATTCGCCAACTACCACGATCCTGAGTTCATGGGTTGGGGCAATTTACGGGTGATCAACGAAGACCGCATTGCCCCGGGTACCGGCTTTGGTACCCATGGGCATCGCGACATGGAGATCATCAGCTACGTGCTCAGCGGTGAGTTGGCGCACAAGGACAACATGGGCAACGTCAAAGGCATTCCACCAGGCGATGTGCAGCGCATGAGCGCAGGCAGTGGCGTGATGCACAGCGAGTTCAACCACGCGCCTGAGCAAACCACCCACTTCTTTCAAATTTGGATCGAGCCCAATGTGCGCGGCATTGCGCCCAGCTATGAACAGCACACCGTGCCGCCTGCCAGCAAACGTGGCGCATTGAGCCGCATTGCGGGTTCGGATGGTGCACTGGTCAAGATCCACGCCGATGCAGCGTTGTACGCCGGCTTGTTGGACGGCGCCGAAAGTGCCACGCTGGCGTTGGCGCCCCATCGCAAAGGCTATGTCCACGTGGTGCGCGGCAGCGTGCACGTGAATGGCGTGGCTTTGAGCGCAGGAGACGCCGCCATGTTGGATGGCGAACCGAGCATCACCCTGAATCAGGCTTCAGATGCCGAGGTGTTGGTGTTTGACTTGGCGCCTTGATTTTTCAATTCGTTTTCTTTTTTCACTAAGGACTTTCTCATGACCAAAACTGTTGTTGTTTTCCATTCCGGCTACGGCCACACCCAACGCGTCGCCCAGTTTGTGGCCGAAGGCGCCAAGGCCGACTTGATCACCATCGACGCCGATGGCAATTTGAGCGATGCCGACTGGGCCGTGGTGGATGCGGCCGATGCCATCATCTTTGGCTCGCCCACTTACATGGGCATGGCTTCTTGGCAATTCAAAAAGTTTGCCGATGCCACCTCCAAGCGTTGGTTCACGGGCGCTTGGAAAGACAAAGTCGCAGGCGGCTTCACCATCTCGGCCAGCCCAAGTGGCGACAAGCTGTCGACCATCCAATACTTCATCACCTTGGCCATGCAAAACGGCATGATCTGGGTGGGCCAACCCGCCATGAACGACGGCACCATCAACCGCATTGGCTCCAACTCGGGTCTGATGGCACAAGTGGGCCCCACCAGCCCTGCTGCAGACATTCCTCAGGGGGACTTGGACACAGCCAAGGCCTATGGCGAGCGCGTGGCCCAAGTGGCGGCCAAGTTGCGCGGTTGAGCATTTTCAAGACAAGCCCCTCACGTTGCTCAGACGTGTGGGGTCTTGGGCTTTGGTTGCACTGACACACAGGCGTTAGCATGAGCCTATGAAGATCATTCAACTCCTGCCTTGGGCCGATTGGTTGGCGCTCGGTTTTTTTGTCGTGGTGTGGTCCATCTACGCCTTGTTTGCCAAGCATTGGAGCAATGGTCAAACGTCGATCTTGGCTTTGACCAACCGCTACCGTCACCAATGGATGCTGCAGGCCACAGGGCGCGACCCGCGCATGCTCGACGGCATCATCACCCAAAGCCTGTCGGCCACGCCTTCGTTTTTTTGCTCCACCACCATATTGGTTTTGGGCGGCTTGTTTGCGTTGCTCGGCACCACCGACAAGGCGGCCGAGTTGGTGCGCGAGATTCCATTTGCTGAACAAACGCCGAGCTTGGTGTTTGAGTTCAAGATCTTGGTGTTGGTGGTGATTTTTGTGTACGCGTTTTTCCGCTTCTCGTGGTCGATGCGTCAGTACACGTTTGTCTCGCTGTTGATTGGCTCCATGCCACCCGCCAAAGATTTTGCGCAAGGGTTAGCCGATCCGGCGGTGTTTGCCAACCGAGCGGCGGCGATGACGGGCTTGGCCGCTGAGACCTTCAATGGCGGTTTGCGCGCCTATTACTTTTCATTCGCTGCCATGGGTTGGCTTTTTTCGCCACTGATTTTTGTGTTTGCCACTGTGTTGGTGGCCGCGGTGTTGTACAACCTTGAGTTCCGTTCCGACGTTGTGCACTTGTTGCAGGAGTAACAGCGCTGGAGTGCTAAGGGTGGGTGGCGCTCAAGTCGGGGGCCAAGGCCTCTCGCTCATCAAACACAAAGCAACCTCCTTGGTAATGGGCATCGCCCACTTCCTCAAAGTATTTGAGGATGCCGCCCTCCAGTTGGTACACATGGGCCAAGCCCGCTTCGCGCATGTAGATGGCGGCTTTCTCGCAGCGTATGCCGCCCGTGCAGAAACTGATCACAGTTTTGTCTTGCAGTGAGGCTTTGTGCGCTTGCACAGCATCTGGGAATTCGGTGAATTTGGACAAACCCCAGTTGAGGGTGTTTTCAAACGTGCCGTGGTCGATTTCAAATTGGTTGCGGGTGTCGAGCGTGACGACTGGGCGTCCTTCGTCGTCGTGGCCCTGGTCGAGCCATCGCTTGGCGGTGGCGGGTGTGACCGCGGGTGCGCGTCCATTCGCGGGTCGAATGCTGGGGTGGTTCATGCGGATGATCTCGCGCTTGACCTTGACCAACATTTTTTTAAACGGCTGTGTCGCTGACCAACTCTCTTTGGGTTGAAGGTCTGTCAGCCGTGGGTCTTGCCTTAGCCACGCCACAAAGCCGCGCACGCTTTCAGCGTTGCCGGCCAAAAAGAAGTTGATGCCTTCTTCAGCAATCAGCACGGTGCCTCTGAGTTGTCGCGCCAGCGCTTGGTCAAGGCAAGGTTGGCGCAAATTGGCCGCATCGGGCAGGGCGACAAACTTGTAGCAAGAAATGTTCAAAATCGTATTCACCCGGTGATTTTAAAGATGCGGCTGAGACGCTTGAATCCAGTTTCAATCCCTACAATCTGGCGCATGTTTGTTCACCTGCGCCTTCACACCGAGTTTTCTGTCGTCGATGGAACCAACCGCATCGACGAGATTGTGAAAGCCGCTGCCGCTGACGAACAGCCCGCGCTGGCCATCACCGACCTCAACAACTTGTACGGTGCCATCAAGTTTTACAAAGAGACGCGTGGCAAAGGCGTCAAGCCTGTGGTGGGCGCAGAAATTTTTCTGGAAAGCTTGACCCAAGACGCGGCACAGACCTCGCGCATGATTTTGCTGGTGCAAAACCACCAGGGTTACCTGAATTTGTGCGAGTTGATCAGCCGTGGATGGACGCAAAACGTCATCAAGGCGGTGGGCGTCATCAAGCTGGAATGGTTGCAAGAACTCTCGCAGGGTTTGATTGCTTTGTCTGGCGCCCAAGCGGGCGCTTTGGGGCAGGCCTTGGTCCAAGGCGACACCACGCGGGCCAGCGAAGTGGCGTTGCAGTTGGCGGGTATTTTTCCGCACCGCTTTTATGTGGAGTTGCAACGCGCGGGGCGACCCGAAGACGAAGCCCATGTGTTGGCCGCGGTGCAGTTGGCTGCCCGCCTGAGCTTGCCGGTGGTGGCCACGCATCCGGTGCAGTTCACTTTGCCTGACGACTACGAGGCCCATGAGGCGCGGGTGTGTATTTCGGAGGGCGAGATTTTGGGCAACCAGCGTCGTGTGCGACGCTTCACCCGGGATCAGTACTTCAAGTCA
Source organism: Limnohabitans sp. (assembly GCF_046052825.1). Lineage (GTDB taxonomy): Bacteria > Pseudomonadota > Gammaproteobacteria > Burkholderiales > Burkholderiaceae_C > Limnohabitans. The sequence goes on along the minus strand of NZ_JAVLFP010000045.1, from coordinate 45,354 downwards.
TCGGCCGAAATGCAGGCCTTGTTTGCCGATGTGCCATCGGCCTTGGCCAACACGGTGGAGATTGCACGCCGCTGCAACCTCACACTGTCGCTGGGCAAGCCTCAGCTGCCCAATTACCCCACGCCCAACGGCATGCCGATTGACGAGTATTTCCGGTTTGCCTCGCACGAAGGGCTGGAAGAACGCTTGGCCCATCTGTACCCCGATGTGGCTGTGCGAGACAAAGAGCGCCCACGCTATGTGGAGCGGTTGGAGTTTGAGATCGGCACGATTTTGAAGATGGGCTTTCCGGGCTACTTTTTGATCGTGGGCGACTTCATCAACTGGGCCAAGAAAAACGGCTGTCCCGTAGGGCCGGGCCGTGGTTCGGGCGCCGGGTCGTTGGTGGCCTATGCGCTCAAGATCACCGACTTGGACCCGCTGCAATACAACTTGCTGTTCGAGCGGTTCTTGAACCCCGAGCGGGTGTCGATGCCCGACTTCGACATTGACTTTTGCCAGACCAACCGCGACCGTGTGATCGACTATGTGAAAGACAAGTACGGTCGTGATGCGGTGAGCCAGATTGCCACCTTCGGCACCATGGCGGCGCGTGCCGCCATCCGTGACGTGGGGCGTGTGCTGGACATGAGCTACACCTTTTGCGACGGCATCAGCAAACTCATTCCGAACAAACCAGGGCAGCACATCACGATTGCAGGGGCCATTGAGGCCGAGCCCATCTTGGCCGAGCGGCTGGACAAAGAAGACGAAGTCAAAACCTTGCTGGCGCTGGCGCAAAAGCTCGAAGGCATGACGCGCAACGTGGGCATGCACGCGGGTGGCGTGTTGATTGCGCCGGGTAAGTTGACTGACTTTTGCCCGTTGTACCAACAGCCGGGCAGCGGCTCGGCGGTGAGCCAGTACGACAAAGACGACGTCGAAGCTGCTGGCTTGGTGAAGTTCGACTTTTTGGGCTTGGCCACGCTCACCATTTTGGAGATTGCGCGCGAGTTCATCATCCACCGTCACAAAGGCCAAGAAGACTTCGCGTTTGAAAACATTCCGCTCAACGATGCGGCGACGTACCGCTTGTTCCAAGACGGCAAAACCGAAGCCGTGTTCCAGTTTGAAAGTCGCGGCATGCAAGGCATGTTGCGCGATGCGCGTCCGACCCGCCTGGAAGACCTGATCGCGCTCAACGCCTTGTACCGCCCGGGCCCGATGGACCTGATCCCCAGCTTTGTGGCGCGCAAGCACGGACGCGAAGAAATTGAGTACCCGCACCCCTTGGTGTCAGAGATGTTGTCGGAGACCTACGGCATCATGGTCTACCAAGAGCAGGTGATGCAAACGGCGCAGATTTTGGGCGGTTACTCTCTGGGCGGCGCCGATTTGCTGCGCCGCGCCATGGGCAAGAAGAAGGCCGAAGAGATGGCCGAGCACCGCGAAATCTTCCGTGCCGGTGCGGCCAAGAACAACATACCTCAAGAAAAAGCCGACGAGATTTTTGACTTGATGGAGAAGTTTGCGGGCTACGGCTTCAACAAGTCGCACGCCGCCGCCTACTCTTTGCTGGCCTATCACACGGGTTGGTTGAAGGTCCATTACACGGCCGAGTTTTTCTGCGCCAACATGACGGTGGAGATGGACGACACGGACAAGCTCAAGGTCTTGTTTGAAGATGCGCAGAAGATGGGCTTGTCGTTCGAGTCGCCCGACGTCAACCGCGGTGCCTACCGCTTTGAACCGATTTCAGACAAAGTGATTCGTTATGGCCTGGGCGCCATCAAGGGTTCGGGGCAGCAAGCGATTGAGGCCATCGTCGCCGCACGCGAGGCGGAGGGCCCTTTCACCAGCTTGTTCGATTTTTGCCGCCGCGTGGACCGCAGCCGCTTGAACAAGCGCACGGTGGAGGTACTGATCAAAGCCGGTGCGTTTGACAACTTGCATTTGAACCGTGCAGCTCTGCTGGCCAGCGTGGAACGCGCGTTTGACTTTGCCAGTGCCAGCGAGGCCAATGCCAACCAAGGTGGCTTGTTTGACATGATGGGTGAGGACACCCACGGGTCGAGCACGCAAGAGCCGGATTTGGTGGAGGCCTTGCCTTGGGGTGTCAAAGAACGTTTGACGCACGAGAAAGTGGCTTTGGGTTTTTACATTTCAGGCCACTTGTTTGACGAGGTTGAGCGTGAGGTGCGTCAGTTCGTCAAGCAGCGTGTAGAAAACCTGATGGACTCGCGTGAGCCACAGTTGTTGGCGGGCATTGTGAGTGACATGCGGGTCATCAACGGGCAACGCGGCAAGTTGGCCATCTTCAAGCTCGACGACAAATCGGCCGTGATTGAAGCCACCGCCGACGAGGCCACCATCAACACTTACCGCAACACCTTGAAAGACGATGAGTTGGTGATTGTCATGGGCAAGGCCACACCAGATCGTTTCTCGGGAGGCTTGCGGTTTTCAATCACCCAGGTGTGGGACTTGGGCCAAGCCCGTTGTCGCTTTGGCAAGTACCTGCGTGTGTGGGTCAATGGCTCGGCCCCAGACATCGCACGTTTGTTGCGCGAACACCCCGCCAAGGTCGAGCAGTCGGAACAAGGCGAGTTGGTGCGTGGCATGGGTGTACGCTTGCGCGTGTTGCGTGAGGGCGCCAAGGCTGAAGTTCAGCTGGGCGAGAACGCCAAATTTTTTCCCAGCGATGCGGCCTTGGCCAGCTGGATGGCCCAGGCCCATCAGGGGCAGGCCCAAATCGTTTACGAGTGACGCCTATGTGGACCATTCCAACTCTGATGACCTTGACCCGCATCGTGGCGATACCGCTGATCGTGGGTTTGTTTTATTTGCCAATGGACAAGGCGGATCAGAACCTGTGGGCCACCGTCATGTTTGTGGTGTTTGCTTTGACCGATTGGTTGGACGGCTACCTGGCACGCAAGCTCAACCAAACCTCTGCCTTTGGCGCCTTCTTAGACCCCGTGGCCGATAAATTTTTGGTGTGTGCCAGTTTGTTGGTGCTGGTTCACCTGGGGCGCGCCGATGTGTTGGTGGCCTTGATCATCATCGGTCGTGAGATTGCCATTTCGGCCTTGCGGGAGTGGATGGCGCAAATCGGCGCCTCGCGCAGTGTGGCTGTGCACGTGTTGGGCAAACTCAAGACAACGGTGCAGATGGTGGCGATTCCGTTTTTGCTGTTCGATGGCACGTTATTTGGCGTCATCGACACAGCGCTGTGGGGCTTGGTGTTGATTTGGATTGCGGGGGTGTTGACCGTTTGGTCGATGGTGTATTACCTGCAAAAAGCCTGGCCAGATATCTTGCAGCACGCCAAATAAACCATGACCGACGAACGCAATGCCGCTTGGCTGCGTGCCATGCCTTGGGTGTTTGTGGTCATCTGGAGCACCGGCTTTATCGTGGCTCGCTACGGCATGCCCAATTCGCCGCCGTTTACTTTTTTAGCCTGGCGCTACTTTTTTTCAATCACCTGTTTTTTGGTTTGGATTCGTCTCAGCGGTGTGCAATGGCCGCAAGGCCGGTTGCAATGGCTGCATCTGGCCGTGACGGGTGTGTTCATGCATGCCGGGTATTTGGGGGGCGTGTGGGCTGCGGTCAAGGTCGGCATGGGGTCGGGCCTGTCCGCCTTGATCGTTGGGTTGCAACCGGTGTTGACGGCGGTGTGGTTGTCCTCGCGCGGCGGCCATGTGTCGCGTCGTCAATGGTTGGGCTTGTCACTGGGCTTCATAGGCTTGGCGTTGGTGTTGGCGCGCAAATTCGAGGGTGGGGTAGAAGTGAGCGTTTGGAGCGTGACCATGGCCACCATGGCTTTGCTGTCGATCACCACTGGCACCTTGTACCAAAAACGTTTCGTCACTCCGTGTGATGTGCGCAGTGCCAACACTGTTCAGTTGGTGGCAGCGCTGTGCGTCACGCTGCCCTTGGCTTGGTTAGAGACCGAGACTGCGCAATGGAATGTTGAGATGATGGGTGCGATGGCTTGGTCTGTTGTGGGCTTGACCTTGGGGGGCAGCTCTTTGCTTTACATGTTGATTCAGCGCGGCGCGGCTGCTGCAGTGACAAGCTTGATGTATTTGGTGCCGCCCACCACGGCGGTGATCGCTTGGTTTTTGTTTGACGAAGCGATCACCTTCGTGACAATCGCCGGCATCGCCTTGACCGCGTTGGGTGTGAGTTTGGTGGTGCGTCCACCTAAAATTGTGGCTTGATTTTTAAAGGTTCAAGATGAGTCAAAAACGAATTGCAGTCATTGCGGGCGACGGCATTGGCAAAGAAGTGATGCCCGAAGGTTTGCGCGTGATGGATGCTGCTGCGCGCAAATTTGGTCTCGATTTGAAGTTTGACCATTTCGATTTTTCAAGCTGGGACTATTGCGAAAAGCACGGCCAGATGTTGCCCGACAACTGGAAAGACCAGATCGGCGGCCACGATGCCATTTACTTTGGTGCGGTGGGTTGGCCAGAAAAAATTGCCGACCATGTGTCGCTGTGGGGCTCGTTGTTGCTGTTTCGTCGCGAGTTTGACCAGTACATCAACTTGCGCCCCGCGCGTTTGATGCCCGGCATCATTGCCCCGGTGGTGCGTCGCGATGGCACGCCACGCCAGCCGGGTGAGATTGACATGTACATCGTGCGTGAAAACACCGAAGGCGAGTACTCCAGCATTGGTGGGCGCATGTACCCTGGTACCGAGCGCGAAATCGTGATGCAAGAGACGGTGATGTCGCGCATTGGCGTAGACCGCGTGCTGAAGTTCGCTTTTGAGTTGGCGCAAAGTCGGCCTAAAAAGCATTTGACCAGCGCCACCAAATCCAACGGCATTGCGATCACCATGCCTTACTGGGATGAGCGTGTGGTGGAAATGGCCAAGGGCTATCCCGACATCAACGTGGACAAATTCCACATCGACATCTTGACCGCACACTTTGTGCAGCGCCCTGATTTTTTTGATGTGGTGGTGGCCAGCAATTTGTTTGGCGACATCTTGAGTGACTTGGGGCCTGCTTGTACCGGCACCATTGGCATTGCACCGAGCGCCAACTTGAACCCCGAAGGCAAATTTCCGTCCTTGTTTGAACCAGTGCACGGATCTGCCCCCGACATTGCGGGCAAAGGCTTGGCCAATCCAATTGGTCAAATTTGGTGTGGCGCCATGATGTTGGAGTTTTTAGGTCACAAAGATGCGCACGATGCCGTGCTGGCTGCGATTGAAAAAGTATTAGATCCAAAGAGCGGTGCACCTAAAACGCCTGACATTGGAGGCACTGCATGCACCCGTGATGTGGGTAAAGCCATTGCTGAAGTTTTGTGAGCGGCGTGTCGACTCTGCTTTACCTTTATCAATCAAAAAAGCGACTAGAATCCGCTGCCACGCTGCGTTTGCCGGGTGTTTGTCTGATTGACAGCCGCCCAGGCCATGGCTCTAATGCCAAGACCAGCGTCACTGCTAACGCAGTCAATTTCAAGAAACCATCTGCGTTGTTCTTGGAATGTACGGGCTGCAAATTTTGATCAACATCACATCTCATTGAGAGGGGTTTTTTGTGAATAAGACTGAACTGATTGAGCACATTGCCAAGCATGCCGATATTTCCAAAGCTGCTGCCACGCGCGCCTTGGAATCCACAATTGGTGCTGTGAAAACCACCTTGAAAAAAGGCGGCACAGTGTCTTTGGTGGGCTTCGGTACTTTTGCTGTGGGCAAACGTGCTGCACGCACGGGCCGTAACCCCCGTACTGGCGCTGCGATCAAAATCAAAGCTGCCAAGGTGCCTAAGTTCCGTCCAGGTAAAGGCCTCAAGGATGCGTTGAACTGATCTTCGGATCAAGGATGGGTGCTTAGCTCAGTTGGCAGAGCGGCTGCCTTACACGCAGTAGGTCGGCGGTTCGACCCCGTCAGCACCCACCACTTCCGAACAAGGCGAACACAACAGTTCGCCTTTTTTATTGATACCCCAAGCACGTTGAGTTCACCGCATGTTTGATTTTGTTCGTCGCCACACCCGGATCATGCAGTTTCTGCTGTTCCTGCTGATCTTTCCTTCCTTCGTTTTGTTTGGCATCGATGGCTACAACCGCTTTCGCGAAAAAGGCGAAGCTGTGGCGCATGTCAACGGCCAAGAAATCACCCAGTCGGAGTGGGACAACGCACACCGCGCACAAGTTGAGCGCATGCGTGCCAGCATGCCGGGTGTCGATGTCAAACTGTTCGATACGCCCCAAGCCAAGTTCAGCACCTTAGAGCGTTTGGTCCGCGACCGCTTGTTGCAAGTTGCTGCCCAGGAGTTGCGCTTGGGCTCTAGCGATCAGCGTTTGGCCATCGAGTTGCAGCAAAACCCCACCATTGCCGCTTTGCGTCGCGCCGATGGTTCGCTTGACATGGATCGCTACAAACAACTGCTGGGCAGCCAAGGCATGACCCCAGAGACGTTTGAAAATCAGGTGCGTGCCGACTTGGCCGCACGTCAAGTGATGGCCGGTGTGGGAATGACCAGCTTTGCACCTGCTTCTTTGGCGGATGTGACGGTCAATGCTTTCTATGAACAGCGGCAAGTTCAAGTGGCCCGATTTGCTGCGGCCGACTTTGTGTCCAAAGTCAACCCCAGTGATGAGGAGTTACAGGCCTATTACAAATCGCATGCAGAGCTTTTTCAGTCGCCAGAAAGAGCCGATGTGGAGTATGTGGTGCTCGACTTGGCCTCGGTGCAAAAAGGCATTGTGGTGCCTGAGGCCGAACTTAAAAGCTATTTTGAACAAAACCAAACGCGCTTGGCTGCCTTGGAAGAACGCCGTGTCAGCCACATCTTGTTGGCGGCAGACAAATCTGCACCTGCTGCGGAGCGTGACAAAGTGCGCAACAAAGCGCAAGAATTGTTGGCCGTGATTCAACAGTCGCCAGACAAGTTTGCTGAATTGGCTCGTAAAAACTCTCAAGACCCAGGCTCTGCTGCCAAAGGCGGGGACTTGGATTTCTTTGCACGCGGTGCCATGGTCAAGGCCTTTGAAGATGTGGCCTTTGCCTTGAAGAAAGGCGAAACCAGCGCCGTGGTGGAAACGGAGTTTGGCTTTCACATCATTCGCTTGACCGACATCAAGCAGCCCAAAACCAAGAGTTTTGATGAGCAGCGTGCAGGACTTGAAGTTGAGGTTCGTCGCCAGTTGGCGCAACGCAAGTTTGCCGAAGCTGCTGAGCAGTTCACCAACATGGTGTACGAGCAGTCTGACAGTTTGAAGCCTGCGGCTGACCGCTTGAAGTTGGAGGTGTTGACGGCCAAAGGCTTGGCGCGAGAACCGCTGGCCACCACGACGGCACCGTTGAACAACCCCAAGTTGCTGGCGGCTGTCTTTACCAATGATTCGGTTGAGAAAAAACGCAACACCGAGGCGGTTGAAATTGGCCCCAACCAACTGGCTGCCGCTCGCGTCACACAGTACAGCCCCGTGCGCACCATGCCTTTCGACGATGTCAAAGTGCGGGTGCGCCAACAACTGGTGGCTGAACAATCGGCTCAACGAGCCCGACAAGAAGGTTTAGCGAAACTCGCTGAGTGGAAGGCAAACGCAGAGTCTGCCAAGCTGCCTGCTGCCGTGCTGATTTCTCGTGAACAAACCCAGCAACAGCCCTCGGTCTTGATCGAAGCCGCATTGCGGGCAGACGTTCAAAAACTACCGGCATGGGTGGGCGTTGACTTGGGGACCAGTGGATACGCTGTGGTGAAGGTTGAAAAAATTGTGCCGCGTGACGCGGCTGCAGTTCAAAACCGAGACCGTGAGCGCGCCCAATATGCGCAGTGGTGGGCCTCGGCCGAAGGCTTGGCTTATTACGGCATGCTGAAAGAAAAATTCAAGGTAGAGATCAAAACTCCTCGGTTATAATTTCGCCTCTACGGTGGCTGTAGCTCAGTTGGTAGAGTCCAGGATTGTGATTCCTGTTGTCGTGGGTTCGAGCCCCATCAGCCACCCCAATATGCATGCGCCCTAGCGACCTTTTCGGTTTCTAGGGCGTTTTTGTTTCTGATCCGATGTCAGGGCGGGTGTAAGACAGATTGAACCTGAATCAGCCATGTCAAGCGATTTCAGCTGGTGTTCCAATTTGACTCATGTGCCTTCTTGGCGGCGATTCTTGGGTGTTTGCCTCTTAACGCTGACTCAAGAAAATCAATCAACACGGACACACGGTGTGGGATGTAGCGGTTGCTGGGTAGCACCGCATAAATGCCCAGTGGCAAGGGCTCAAACTTCGACAAGACTGCAACCACATTTCCGTTGTCTAAATAGGGTTGAGCCATGAAGTCTGGGGGACGTGTGATGCCTAGACCTTGTGCCGAGGCTTGCAGCAATGCTTCGCCATTGTTAGCTGCTAAGCGTGGGCGAATGGTCACCTTCATATCGCCGTCTTTTGAGCTGTAGCCCCACGAGGTAGATTGAAAGTCTTGCGAGTACACCAAGCACGCGTGCTGTGCCAAATCGCGTGGGTGCTTGGGGTAGCTGTGCTTTGCCAAGTATTGGGGCGACGCCACCGTGAGCAAACGTGACTCACCCAATTTACGCACGATGTCGCCCGGCTCTAAACGGCTGGTGATGCGAATAGACAAATCAATGCCTTCTTCAATCAGCTTACTGCGCCGGTCAGAGAAATCCATCACCAATTCAATGTGCGAATGCGCTTGTGCAAATTCCAGCAGTGCAGGCATGAGGCGTTGCAGACCAAAACTCAAAGGCAGGCCTAAACGGATGCGACCACGCGGTTCCGTTTTTTCTTCGATCAAGCTTGATTCGGCGGCATCCACCATGTTCAAGATGACGCGGCATTTCTCAAGGTAGGCCGAACCAGCCGTGGTGAGGGTGAGACTGCGCGTGCTGCGCGTCATCAGCTTGATGCCCAATTGTTTTTCAAGCGCCGAGATTTGCCGGGTCACGACCGAGCGCGCCACATCCAGTTGGTCAGCCACGGCCGTGAAGCTACCGGTCTCGGCCACGCGCACGAAAAGTTGCATTGCGTTGAGTTTGTCCATTGTTGCTAATTTTGCAACAAATAATTAAAGATTGGGTGCTTTTTCTATTCGTGAATCATTTCTACATTACGTGCTCCAAACCCAATAAATCGTATGCAGACCTTTTGCAATGTCCTCTTTGTGCCGCATGGCGCTCCCACATTTGCCCTGAACCCAGGTGCTGCGGGGGCAGCCATGTCGGAGTTGGTGCAAAAGCTGCCCACCCCGCGTGCGATCGTTGTGTTGAGTCCGCATTGGGTCACCCGCATCCCCACCGTCAGCGTGGCCACGCAGTTGGAAACCATCCACGACTTTGATGGTTTTCCTGAAGCGTTGTACAAAATTCAATACCCAGCCACGGGCTGCCCAGAAGTGGCCAACGAGGTGGCCACTGCGTTGCGCAACGCAGGCATGGAAGTAGACGACAGTAGCCAACACGGCTTAGACCACGGCGCGTGGCAACCCTTGCGTCAAATGTTCCCCGATGCCGATGCGCCCATCGTTCCCTTGTCCATGCAAACACATGCAGGCCCCGAGCACGCGTTTCGCGTAGGCCAAGCCCTGTCGGTGTTGGCGGAGAAAAACATTTGGGTGATTGCCTCCGGCAATATCACGCACAACTTGCGCGACTGGCATGTGGCGGCATCGACCCATGGCCAAACGCCGGCCTATGTGCATCAGTTTGCTGATTGGGTGTTTGAGAAATTAAACGCCCATGATGTGGGTGCCTTGCTCAACTACCGCCAACATTCGGTCGAAGGCCGGCAAGCCCATCCGAGTGAAGACCATTTGTTGCCTTTGTATGTGGCGTTGGGCGCCGCAGGTCCTGGTGCCACCCCTCAAGCTTTTTACCGTGGCGTGAGTGACTACGTCATCGCCATGGATGGCTATGCCTTCGTGCATTAAGGATCCAGATGCGTACGACTTACACCGCCCTTGCCAAACTGTTCCATTGGGGCATGGCGCTTGTGTTTGCAGGCCTCATCGCGTTGGGCTTTGTGATGACCGACATGCCTTTGTCGCCTGAAAAACTGCAGTACTACGCGTGGCACAAATGGGCCGGTGTGAGCGTGTTCGTGCTCGTGTGGCTGCGTTTGCTGTGGCGTGTGCTCAACACCCCGCCTGCTTACCCCCGCACGATGTCGCCGTTGGTCAAGGGTGTAGCGCATTTGGGCCATGCAGCTTTGTACGGTTTGATGATCGTGATTCCTGTCTCGGGCTGGTTGATGAGTTCTGCCAAAGGCGTGCCCACCGTTTGGTTTGGCGTGCTGCCTTTGCCCGATTTGTTGGCGAAAGACAAAGAGTTGGGCCACTTGCTCCAAGAGGTCCATGAGGCGCTTAACTGGGTACTGCTGTTCTTGTTGGCAGGCCATGTGGCCGCCGCCCTGAAGCACCACTGGATTGATCAAGACGATATTTTGAAACGCATGCTGCCCACACGCAGCACACCGAAGGACAACACATGAAACACCACACGACCTTTTTACTCAGCGCCGTGTTAACCATGGCTGTGGCCATGACCGCAAGTGCCGTGGAATACAAGGCTATTCAGGCCGAGAAAAGCAAAGTCACGTTTCAATACAAACAAATGGGCGTGACCATGGAGGGGCACTTCAAGAAGTTTGCAGCCCAGCTCAACTTCGATCCTGCCAAGCCTGCTGCGGCCAAGGCAGACTTTGACATCGACCTCGCCAGTATTGATGCCGGTTCATCCGACGCGGATGACGAAGTGGTCAGTAAAACATGGTTCAACGTCAAAGCTTTTCCCAAAGCCACGTTTGTGGCCAAACAAATCAAAGCTACGGGGGCCAACCAGTTTGACGTGACAGGCGTGCTCACTATTAAGGGCAAAAGCCAAGACGTTAATTTCCCACTCAAGCTGATCGCACAAGGCAGCACCGCCGTGTTCAGTGGCGGTTTCATCATGCGCCGCGCTGACTTTGCCATTGGCGAAGGCCTATGGGCCAAATTTGATGTGGTGGCCAACGACATCCAAGTTAATTTTCAACTCACCGCCATTTCTGGCAAATAACTTTTCAAAAGGAACTTTCAAATGAAATCAATCAAACGCATCGCCGCCGCTTTGGCATTCACTGGCGCATTGGCAGCTGCGGTGGCCGCACCTGTGACCTACGGCGTGGATGGTACGCATACCTTTCCACGTTTCTCGTACTCACACTTTGGTTACTCCACACAATTGAGCAGCTTCAGCAAAACCACTGGCAAAGTGGTGTTTGATGCCGAAGCCAAAAAAGGCTCGGTGGACATCGTCATCGATATGAAATCTGTCAGTACTGGTTTTGCTGACTTCAACGAACACATCCAAGGCGAGGACTTCTTGGATACGGCTAAGTTTCCTCAAGCCGCGTTCAAGTCTACGAAAGTAGTGTTTGAAGGCGACAAGCCACAAAGCATTGAAGGGCAACTCACCATCAAAGGTGTGACCAAGTCAGTGACATTGACGGTTACCAGCTTTCAGGCTATGCCTCACCCCATGGTGAAGAAACCAGCGCTTGGTGCGAATGCATTCACTGTGATCAAACGCAGCGAATTCAACGCCGGTAAATATGCCCCCTATGTGGGTGACGATGTCCGTATTGACATCGCAATTGAAGCCATGGCTCAGTAAGGTCGCATCGTCTTGTTGAGAACAAGAGGAATCTTCGTGCATTGGGATGCGAGGTTTCATTCAGCGCTACGATCAAGCCCTCTTTCTACCCTCAACACCGGTCATGACAGTTAAATTCTCACAACGGCTTTCACGCCTTTCTGCTGGAGATATATCCGCAGTGATTCAGATGGCTTGGGAGGACAGAACATCCTTTGAGACCATCCAAGAGCGTGTTGGATTGTCTGAGTCCGATGTCATTGGCCTCATGCGCCATGAGCTGAGTCCGAGGTCATTTCGGCTATGGCGCATGCGCGTGAAAGGGCGTATCACCAAGCATCGCGCTTTGAGAAGCCCCGAGATGAAATATGAAGACCGTTGGGTGGCCAATCACCGCCGTGCAAATTGCTGACGCAAGGTACTTGGATGATCGCTGTGACGCAATTCCTAAAAGGCGATGGCACCTTGGGTGATCAGCTGTTGTGCCACCCGTTCTCCCAATGCGCTCGCTTGCAAAAGCGCATCGGGTGCTGAAACATCTAGGGTGCATTGTTCTTGTGCGTGAATCAGGGCGGTGGTCTTGAGGTGTGGATCACCCCATGCCGCATGAATGGACAGTGTGCCCATTTCTAAAGTGGCGTGCGCTGCCAGGGGCATCGAGCAACTTCCACCCATGGTGCGGCTGACCCCTCGTTCTGCATACACCCGAACGGCAGTTGGCAGGTGGTTCAAGCGTGACAGTATGTGGGCCAGGTCTGGGCGATTGGCGCAAATTTCTATTCCTATGGCGCCTTGTCCAGCAGCAGGAATCATGGCGTCCAATGAAAAAGCGTGGCGAATCCGCTCTTTCAATCCCAATCTTTTCAAACCGGCACTGGCCAGCACAATTCCGGCATATTGCCCTTCGTCTAATTTGCGCAGTCGGGTGTCTAAGTTGCCTCGCAACGGTTCAATTTTCAGATCGGGCCTTAGCGCTTGAATCAGAACGGTTCTTCTCAAGCTCGATGTGCCGACCACAGCACCTGCAGGTAAGCTTTCGAGGCTTTCGTGATGGGGGGACACCCATGCATCCCGAGGATCTTCTCGCTCGAGAACGCAGGCCAGCGCAAAGCCATCGGGCAGTTCCATGGGCACATCTTTGAGAGAGTGAACAGCAAGGTGCGCTGATCCGTCTTCGAGTGCGACTTCCAGCTCTTTGATGAAGAGGCCTTTGCCCCCAACTTTGCTCAGTGGTTGATCCAATATTTGATCGCCCAAGGTGGTCATGCCCAAAAGTGACACTTCATGGCCTTGCATTTCTAGAAGTGCTTTCACGTGATTGGCTTGCCACAAGGCAAGGCGACTTTCGCGTGTTGCAATGATGAGTTTGGAGGTCATTCGAGCTGTGTTTGGTTAGTTTGATTGTTTCAAGTGTTTGGCAGCATCGATCGCAAAATAAGTCAAGATGCCATCAGCACCCGCGCGTTTGAAGGCCAGCAGGCTTTCCATCATGACCGCATCGTGGTTGAGCCAGCCGTTTTGAGCGGCTGCTTTGAGCATGGCGTATTCCCCAGACACTTGGTAGGCAAATGTAGGGACTCGAAACGCGTCTTTGACACGACGCACGATGTCCAAATAGGGCATGCCTGGTTTGACCATCACCATGTCGGCGCCTTCTGCGATGTCGAGTGCCACCTCGCGCAATGCTTCATCAGAATTACCGGGGTCCATTTGGTATGTTTTTTTGTCGCTTTGCCCTAGGTTGGCAGACGAGCCGACCGCATCTCTGAATGGACCGTAAAAAGAGCTGGCATATTTGGCGCTGTAAGCCATGATGCGTGTGTGAATGAGCCTTTGATCCTCCAGTGCTTGCCGTATGCATCCAATTCGGCCATCCATCATGTCACTGGGGGCGACGATGTCAACGCCTGATCTGGCATGCGTGACGGCTTGTTGCGTCAACACCTCAACCGTCTCGTCATTCAAGACATATCCGTGGTCGTCCAGCAGGCCATCTTGACCATGGCTGGTGTAAGGGTCCAGCGCGATGTCTGTCATGATGCCGAGCGTGGGGAAATGTTTTTTAAGTGTTTCCACTGCGTGAGGAATCAACCCCTTGGGGTTCGTCGCCTCCATGCCATCGGGCGTTTTAAGTTGACTGCTGATGACAGGAAACAAGGCCATGACAGGAATACCTAATGTCACGCATTCCTCGGCCACATGCATCAGCAGATCAAGGCTCAGGCGATCTACCCCAGGCATAGAGGCAACCGACTCACGTCTGTGTTGCCCTTCAAGGAGAAATACCGGATAGATCAAGTCGTTCGCGCTCAACGCGTGTTCGCGAACCAATCTTCTGCTGAAGTCATCCCGGCGCAAACGTCGTGGGCGACTGAGTGGAAAGGGTGTCGTCATGGTTGAATGAATGGAGAGGTTGAAAGCCAACTGTTTGGCTATTCAAAGCCAATCACGCCGCACAATGAAGCGTTGCATCAATTCGTGCTCTGGCGTTCCTGGCTGTGCTTGCTGTTGGTAGGCCCAACTCACCAGGGGCGGCATCGACAGCAAGATCGATTCGGTTCGACCGCCAGACTGCAAACCAAAGTGGGTGCCACGATCCCACACCAAATTGAATTCAACATACCGACCCCGTCGGTAGAGTTGATGTGCACGTTCTCTTTCGCCAAAGGGTGTGTCAATTCTTTTCTCCACGATCGGCACATAAGCTTTCAGAAAAGCATCGCCGACGCTTTGCAAAACAGCAAAACTTTTGTCACTGCCGAGTTCTGAAAAGTCATCGAAAAAAATACCGCCGATTCCGCGTTGCTCGTTGCGATGTTTCAAGCAGAAATAATCATCGCACCACGCTTTGAAGCGCGGGTACAAATGCGCGCCATGAGGTGCGAGCGCATCGTGACAGGTCTGATGAAAGTGGACGGCATCTTCCTCAAATCCGTAATAAGGGGTCAAGTCCATGCCGCCGCCAAACCATGCCACGGTGTCGCCATCCGAGGTTTGGGCCGACAACATCCGCACATTCATGTGCACGGTGGGCACGTAAGGGTTGTGTGGATGAAAGACCAAAGACACGCCCATCGCCTCGAATGGTGCCCCCTCTAGCTCGGGCCTGGCGTGGGTGGCAGAAGGTGGAAGTCGAGGTCCCGTGACATGTGAAAACCCACATCCCGCGCGCTCAAACACATGGCCATTTTCTAGAATTCGGGTGATGCCTTGACCTTGCAACGGCTCGCTGAGGGGTTTTTTCCACTCATCAGACAGAAAGCTGTTCCCATCCATGTGTTCGATGGTTGTTGTGATGCGATCTTGTAATCCGATGAGGTAGTTCTTCACTGAACTTGTGTCCATCAATCACCTTCTTTGACGTGAGTTGTGTTGTTGATTAATCAAATGTCTTGCAAGCTTCGGTGGATTTTTTGTATCACTCGCCAGCAGACAAACAAAACGACAGGGGTGCTAAACCCCGCCAAAATTTCAGGCGACACATTCACCCCTGACGCCTGCAAAGCTTTGCCAATGTACAAGGTCAAGCTGACCACGTAGTAGGAGATGGCCGCAATCGACAGGCCTTCCACGGTGGTTTGAAGTCTCAACTGCATGGCTTGGCCTTTGGTGAGCTTTTCCAGCAGTTGTTGGTTGTAGTTTTCGCTGGCAATGTCCACCCGTGTGCGCAACAGGTCGCTGGCGCGTGCCACGCGTTCGGCAAGCGCAGACAGCCGCAAAGAGGTGGCATTGACGGTTGCCATCGCAGGGGCCAAGCGTCGCTGCATGAATTCACCGACTGTCTGGATGCCTGACAGTGGTTGCTCGCGCATTTCCGCGATGCGTTGTTGAACAATGGCATCGTAGGCCCGAGCGGCAGAGAACCGGAAACTGTTTTCAGCCGTGGTACTTTCGACTTGTGCGGCCAAGGCCGCTAGATCGTCAAGCAACAGCTCGTCCTTGTTCATTTTTTTCTCAAGCCGATCGTTGATTTCGACCAGTCTCAATTCACTTTGTGTGAGCTTTGCAGCCAAGGATTTCGCCAGCGGCAAACTGAGCAATGACATGATCCGGTAGGTTTCCAGTTCAAGCAGTCGTTGCGCAATACGCCCAGAGCGGTTTTCGGATGTGTCCGGCGCTGCCAAAACCAAGAGGCGTTCAAACCCATCGCTTCCAACGCGCAGGGTGGTCATCAAATGTGAATGCGATTGGTGATCCGATGCGCGTCCCATCTTGGACCCAATCACCGTGCCTTCTCCCAGCCACAGCCTGGCTTTGGCAAATGCATCCGGATCTTGCATGCCTTCATTGAGCATGGTGAGATGAATGGCGGTGATGGTCTCGCCGGGGATGTCGCTCAACCACTGAGGGCCCGTTGCGACAGAGGGTGTGAGCTCTGGCAGCTGGCAGCCCCACTGCGCGTGCGCTGGAAGTGACTGAAAAATCGTGTAACGGGTGAATTCAGTGTGTCGTTCCCAGATGACTTTGTAACCATCGCACTGGAGTTGTAAAAAGCTGCTCTTGACCCCATCGGAAGGCAGGTCCTGCTTGAGCGCCAGTTTTTGCAGATGAGCCAATTCCGACTCTTTGCTCACATCTTTGTTCAAGACGGCGACGTAAACAATCAGGGCCGGTAATTTGAAGGTCGCTGATGGTCGGGTATGGATTTCGTTGTGCAGCACAATGCGTTGCGCATCGTCAGCTGGCAAATACCTGGTCAATGTCTGGTTCATACCCGTACCCATGGAGAGCGCCAGAAATTAGGCGTCAACTTGCGTTGACGGTATCACATGTTCCCAATGTGTTACAACTGGGGTTGGCCCGCAGCTGGGTCAGCTGTACGGGCCATCGATGCAAACCAACCTGCTTTGTCCGCTGCTTGAACCGCTTGAGCGGTGAATCAGGCGGCGGCAAGGCTGGGCTGGGCAAGCTGAGAGGCTGCGTGGCTGAAATGGTGTTGGACTTGTGCCACATCATCGGCGTCCAAGGTTGGCGGTTTCTCAATGGCCGCGCAATCGACCCATTGGCCGAGTTGTTGGTAAAAAATAGCGGCCATCTGAGCCGATGCGCCGTACACGCTGAATTGTTTGCCCGCTGCCGTGACGCGCAAGGTATAGCCGTATTTGCCTTTGAGGCACGCCCCGTGAGAGAGTTGGCCCACATGAAGTGCGTGAACTTGGCCGCCATTTTCTTGCTCGCTGATGAGCAAATGCTGGTCCGTGAGCAACCACAAGCCTCGTCCTGCCATGGCAACGCGGCCCAACACATAAGCTCGAACTTGTTCGGCGGGTTGAAGATGCTTCTTCATTTGGTCCACGTCCGTGGGTTTGAGCAAGCTGGCACCGTAGGGGTTGTGACCCTCGATCAAAAGCTCTGTCAGTTCGTCGCCATTTTTCAAGAAATCAAGCCATGCCATCGTTAACTCCTGTGCGTGTGTTGCGTTAGTTCGGTTTACCCACTATTTTGCATGGTCTCGAAGCACTCCCGTACCAAGGGGGTATTGGTCATCCACACCCGCCTAAAAGCGCTGGCTTGGCCTGAGGTGTCGTGGTCCTGGTATCCATGCTGACCCATCGTGCGGTTGTAAGATGACCTTCCAGATGCCCGTGAGGCATCTTTCTTTTTCGACTCCACTCCTGCTTGTTTGTCCATGGCTGCATCTGCTAAATCTCTCTCAGGTCTCGCACCATTTTTGAAGCCTTACCGCATGCCCTTGTTGGTTGCGGCTTTATTTTTGCTATTGGCTGCTGGGACCACATTGGCCTTTCCATGGGTGTTGCGCCAGTTGATTGACCAAGGGCTGTCCGCCGGTGCCTCGGCAGAGCAGTTGTCGGGTAACTTTTTGCAACTGTTTGCCATATCGGCTGCGTTGGCGTTGTTTTCCTCGGGGCGCTATTACACGGTGAGCTGGTTGGGCGAGCGCATCACCGGTGACTTGCGCAACGCTGTGTACGGTCATGTGCTCAAGCAAAGCCCGGCTTTTTTCGAAACCACGCAATCGGGCGAAGTACTCTCACGTTTGACCAACGACACGACCTTGGTGCAAACCGTTGTGGGTTCGTCGTTCTCTATGGGGCTGCGCAATTTGGTGATGGGTGCCGGCGCGTTGTTGATGCTGGTTTGGACCAACCCGATCCTCATGCTAGAGGTGGTCATGGTGTTGGTGGCCGTGATTTATCCCAGTGTTTACTTGGGACGCCGGGTGAGGCGCTTGTCGCGGGCCAGCCAAGACCGGGTCGCTGACTCCAGCGCGATTGCCTCTGAAGTGCTGAACGCCATCTCCGTGGTGCAAAGCTACACCGCAGAAGGCCGCGAAACACGCCGGTTCGTCGACTCGACTGCACGTGCCTTGGGTACAGCACTGGGGCGAATTCGAGCACGTGCTGTGTTGGTGGGATTCATCATCATGGCCTCCAGCGCCGTGTTGTTGTGGGGCTTGTACATGGGCACCTTGGCCGTTCGGGCCGGCACCAGCACAGCGGGACAGCTGGGAGAAACCGTCCTGTATGTCATCTTGTTGGCCAGCGCTTTTGCCGTGTTGGGCGAAGTGTATGGTGACATGTTGCGTGCAGCAGGGGCCACAGAGCGCTTGATGGAGTTGCTGCACACCGAGTCGAGCCTGAAAACAGCCACTCAACCACAACAAGCCCCCTGGCCCGAAGGTGGTTCCAATTTGCAGCTTGAGGCGCTGGCGTTTCATTACCCTTCGCGACCTGATACATGGGCCATTGATCAACTCAGTGGACACATCCGGGCAGGCCAGACCGTGGCCGTGGTGGGCCCAAGTGGCGCTGGAAAAACCACGTTGTTTGATTTGCTGATGCGCTTTCACGACCCGCAGACGGGGCAAATCGTGTTGGACGGCGTGCCCATTGTGAACATGAGTCTGCATGACTTGCGCGAACGCATCGCCATCGTCCCGCAAGAGCCGGTCATTTTTTCGGGCACGGTGCTTGAAAATATCCGCTACGGTAGACCAGACGCCAGCTTGCAAGAGGTGCAAGCTGCAGCACAAGCCGCCTACGCGCAAGAATTCATCCATGAGCTGCCTGAGGGCTTTGACACGTACCTGGGCGACCGGGGCGTGCGTTTGTCAGGTGGACAGCGCCAGCGCATTGCAATTGCCCGCGCTATTTTGAAAAACCCACCCTTGTTGTTGCTGGACGAAGCCACCAGCGCGCTGGATGCGCAAAGTGAAAAGATGGTTCAAGCTGCACTGGACAAAGCCATGGTGGGGCGCACCACGCTCGTCATTGCCCACCGATTGGCCACGGTGCAACGCGCAGACGTGATTTGGGTGCTTGACCGTGGGCGTTTGATCGAGCAGGGCAGCCATGCTCAATTGCAAGACAAAGGCGGGCTCTATGCCAGCCTCGCGGCGCTTCAGTTCAATACCGCTACTTGACCTTGGCGGGGTCTTCACCGTTCGCTGTCTCGGTCGCCGCTTGGGCTTGTTCTCGCATCCGCTGCTGGCGGGTTTGTTCCTGCGCTTTGCGCACATCGTGCATTTGCCAAAAAGCAAACACAAATACCAATCCAAAGATTCCCAGCTCCAGCCAAATGCCCATGTCAAACCTCCTGTTGGCCACCTTTTAAATCAGCGACAGCCTCAGATCAGCGCTTGCCTCAGTGTCAACGACAGTTGACAGAGCAAAGAATAACGTTATATTGACACTCATGTCTGTCAGTTTGAATTGACAGGCCTTCCTTTTTGGAGGTCCCATGAGTCTGTTGTTACGTGCTGAGCAAGCATTAAGCCACCATTTTGACCAAGCTGTAGGCATTGGCGCGCCCCCGCGATTGGTTGCCGCCATGCGACACGCGGTTTTTTCAGGCGGGGCCCGCATCCGTCCCCAACTGTGCATGGCGGTGGCCGCAGCCTGCGGCGACGATGCGCCTGAGTTGACCAATGCCGCGGCCGTGTCTCTCGAGTTGATGCATTGCGCATCACTGGTGCACGACGACATGCCTGCATTTGACAACGCCGACACCCGGCGTGGTCGCCCTTCGGTCCACAAGGCCTTCAGCGAACCGCTGGCGTTGTTGGCTGGGGACGGATTGATCGTCATGGCCTACCGGGTGATGCTGCAAGCCGGGGCCAAGCACAGCGAACGACTGTTGGCCTTGATGGATAACCTGACTCAGGGTGTCGGCTTGCCCCACGGCATCGTGGCCGGTCAGGCTTGGGAGTGTGAAACCAGTGCCAATCTGGGGCAGTACCAACGCGCCAAGACCGGCGCGCTTTTCATTTCAGCCACTTGCGCGGGGGCGCTCAGCTGCGGCCATGGGCCTGAGCCCTGGGCCTCATTGGGGGCGTATTTGGGCGAGGCCTATCAGGTGGCAGACGACATCCGCGATGTCATCGCAGATGCTGCGAGTTTGGGTAAGCCCGTTGGGCAAGATGCGCTGCATGCGCGACCCAGCTCGGCGCAAGCCCTTGGCTTGGAGGGGGCGATCGCGCATTTTGATCACTTGGTTGAGCAAGCTGCCTCATCGGTTCCGGCCTGTTCACACCGTGACATGTTGCGCCAGTTGGTGCAGCACGAAGCCGAGCGATTGGTGCCCAAGGCGCTGTGCGAGGGCTATTTCAAAGCCCATGCGAATTCGATCCCTGGCCGCGTCAGCACGCCGCATTGAGCGCAGAAAGAGCCCACATGTCTCATCCATTTGATCTGCCCGCCGTTGCCAGCCACAGTGCCAGCGCCAAATTCAAAGACCTCTGGCAAGCTCAGCTCGAGCGCTGGTATGCCCATCCGGGCTTGTACCGTTGGTCCTTGGGCAATCCCCTGACACGGTGGCTCACACGTCGGCGCACACGCAAATTGTTTGACCTCATGTCGGGGTTTGTGCATAGCCAAGTGCTGTTGGCTTGCGTGCGTTTGGACTTGTTCAGGTCCTTGCACCACGCACCGGCCAATCTGCCCGAGCTGGCGCGCCGCACTGAGCTTGCACCCAGCGTTTTGCAGCGCTTGCTCCTGTCCGCTGTGGCCTTGGGTCTGCTGGAGCAACGCAGTCAGGGGCGTTTTGGCCTAGGACCACTGGGTGTCCCATTGGCGCAGCATGAGGGCATTGCGCAAATGATTGAGCACAACCATTTGCTCTACCAAGACATGCAGGACCCCTTGCAGTTTTTGAGCAACGCCTGGCGTGGTGGCATGGCGGATTACTGGCCCTATGCACATGAAAAAGCCGCACCCACAACCGATGCGAACGGTGTAGACAAATTCACCCGTTACTCCGAGCTGATGGCCGCCTCGCAAGGCTTTGTGGTCCAAGAAATTTTGTCTTCGTATTTCTTCAGCGAACACCGCTGTGTGCTGGATGTGGGAGCAGGTCGGGGCCGTTTT
The DNA here is from genome assembly GCF_046052825.1 of Limnohabitans sp. GTDB lineage: Bacteria > Pseudomonadota > Gammaproteobacteria > Burkholderiales > Burkholderiaceae_C > Limnohabitans. Next base: position 24,431 of record NZ_JAVLFP010000045.1, on the reverse strand, counting down.
GTCAGCGACTTGGCCGCACATGCCCCGCACCTGAATTTCATGATGTTCGACTTGCCCCCCGTGCTGGCATTGGCAAAGGAAAACATCCGGGCCAAGGGTTTGAGTGACAGGGTCACTCTGCATCCGGGCAGCTTTTTGGACGACCCGTTGCCCCGAGGCGCCGACCTGATCAGCTTGGTGCGTGTGGCCCACGATCACCCTGATGGCGTGGTGCGTCAAATTTTGCAAAAAGCCTATGACGCTTTACCGGTCGGTGGCACGCTTTTGCTGGCAGAACCGATGGCGCAATCCGATCTCGAAGGCGGCTCCGACGAAGCCTCGGTGGATGCTTATTTCCACTTTTATTTGCTGGCCATGGGGGATGGGCGCCTGCGCACCCCGCAAGAGTTGATGGACATGATGCAAGCCGCAGGGTTCACCCATGTGGAGCGGGTTCCCAATGCCATGCCGATTCACGCGCAGATCCTGTTAGGTCGTAAATCTAAGTGTTTACCCTTAAATATTGGAAATAGTGTCAATTAACTTTGACATCTGTCAATGTAAGGTAAAAAATACACCTATGAAATCTCAAGCCGTCGTTTTCAACAGTCCCAAGCAGCTGACCCTACAGTCCTTGGACTTGCCCGAGTTGCAAGCTGGCCAGTTGGAGGTTGCTGTCGAGTTCAGTGGCATCAGCACCGGCACCGAGCGCATGCTCTGGGACGGCAGCATGCCGCCATTTCCAGGGATGGGCTATCCCTTGGTACCAGGTTACGAAACCGTGGGTCGGGTGGTGCGTTCGGCTGCGGACTCGGGCGTGCAAGAGGGGCAACGGGTGTTTGTGCCGGGTGCCAACTGTTTCACCGACGTCAAAAGCTTGTTTGGTGGTGCCGCCTCCCGCTTGGTCGTCACGGCCCAAAAAGTTGTGCCCGTGGATGAGCATCTGGGTGCCCAGGCGGTTCTGCTGGCATTGGCCGCGACCGCCTACCACGCCGTCTCAGGTGGCGGACAGCATGAGCCCTTCGCTGCCCCAGAGTTGATCATTGGCCACGGCGTCATGGGGCGCTTGCTGGCGCGCCTGACCGTGGCCGCTGGCATGCCTGCCCCTACCGTGTGGGAAACCCAAGACGCGCGTTGTGCGGGTGCTGAAGGCTACACCGTGATTCATCCGAAAGATGACCCACGCCGAGACTATGGCGCGATTTACGACGTGAGCGGCGACGGCAGTCTGCTTGATGGACTGATCCAGCGACTGCGCCCCGGCGGCGAGTTGGTGTTGGCGGGTTTCTACAAGGAAGACCTGAAATTTGCTTACGCCCCGGCCTTCATGCGTGAAGCACGCATGCGCATCGCTGCCGAGTGGAAGCGCCCTGATTTATTGGCCGTCAGCGAGCTGGTGCACACCGGCCGCTTGTCCCTTGACGGTTTGATCACCCACACCCAGCCATCGACCCAAGCTGGTTCTGCCTACGAGACCGCGTTCGGAGATGCGAGCTGTCTCAAGATGATCCTCGATTGGAGTGCCTCCGCATGAACACCGATAACACCACACACCCTATCAAATTTGTCGAAGTGCTGCGCCGTGAGGCCGATGTCGAGCCCGACGCCGTCAGCACCACTGAGGTGACCAAAGAGACGCAAATCATTGCCATCTACGGCAAGGGCGGCATTGGCAAAAGCTTCACCTTGGCCAACCTGTCTTACATGATGGCCCAGCAAGGCAAAAAAGTGCTGCTGATTGGCTGTGACCCCAAGAGCGACACCACCAGCTTGTTGTTTGGCGGCAAGGCCTGCCCCACCATCATTGAAACCTCCTCGCGCCTGAAGCTATCGGGCCAAGCGGTGAGCATTGGTGACGTGTGCTTCAAGCGCGACGGCGTGTTTGCCATGGAGTTGGGTGGGCCCGAAGTGGGTCGTGGCTGCGGTGGACGCGGCATCATCCATGGTTTTGAAACCCTTGAAAAACTCGGTTTTCACGACTGGGGTTTTGACTACGTGCTGCTCGACTTTCTGGGCGACGTGGTGTGCGGCGGTTTCGGTTTGCCGATCGCACGCGACATGTGCCAAAAAGTCATTGTGGTCGCCAGCAACGACTTGCAGTCGCTCTATGTGGCCAACAACGTCTGCTCGGCAGTGGAGTATTTCCGCAAGCTCGGTGGCAACGTTGGCGTCGCCGGCATGGTCATCAACAAAGACGATGGCACGGGCGAGGCCCAGGCCTTTGCTGACAACGCAGGCATTCCTGTGTTGGCTGCGATCCCGGCCAACGAAGACATCCGCCGCAAGAGCGCCAGCTACGAAATCATTGGTCGTCCTGACGGTGAATGGGGCCCGCTGTTTGCCGAGTTGGCCAAGAACGTGGCCGAGGCGCCGCCGCAGCGCCCCAAGCCACAAACGCAAGACCAGTTGTTGGGCTTGTTCAGCGCCGATGTGGTGGGCCGCAACGTGGTGCTCGAGCCTGCCACCGTGTTTGACATGGTGGGCAAGGACGAAGACATCAAGCCTTCGCTGGAAGTCGTCTACGACGCTGCCTAACGCAACTCCCGAAGACCTTCACAGGAACAGGCCATGACACGCACCATCCCAATTCACCCCAGTCCGCAAGCTGCCAACCCGGCAGGCTTGCAAGGCGACGGCGTGGGTTGCCATGCTGGCACCGAGGCCATGGTGGCCGCCGCCAAAGAAGCCGGCAAGTCCGACGTGCTGGACCAATACGCCCGCGATTACCCACGTCAGCCCGATGCCGGTCCGCACGATCAACCACAAAGCATGTGCCCCGCCTTTGGTTCGCTGCGCGTGGGTTTGCGCATGAAGCGCACGGCGACGATCTTGTCGGGCTCGGCATGCTGCGTGTATGGCCTGACGTTCACCTCGCATTTCTACGGCGCCCGCCGCAGCGTGGGCTATGTGCCTTTCAACTCGGAATCACTGGTCACGGGCAAACTGTTTGAAGACATTCGCGAGGCGGTGCATGCTGAGGCTGATCCAGACAAAGTCGACACGGTGATCATCATCAACCTGTGCGTCCCCACTGCGAGCGGCGTGCCTCTGCAACTGCTGCCCAAAGAGATCAACGGCGTGCGCATCATCGGCATCGATGTCCCTGGCTTTGGCGTGCCCACCCATGCCGAAGCCAAAGATGTGCTGGCGGGTGCGATGTTGAAATATGCCCGCGAAGAAATCATCAGCGGCCCGGTGGCGGCACCCCGTGCCGGGCGTGGCAGCAAGCCCACGGTGGCCTTGCTGGGCGAAATGTTCCCAGCCGATCCCGTCATCATCGGTCAAATGCTTGAACCCATGGGCTTGGCCGCCGGCCCTGTGGTGCCCACACGCGAATGGCGCGAGTTGTATGCCGCGCTTGACTGCAGCGTGGCTGCGGCCATCCACCCTTTTTACACCGCCAGCGTGCGCGAGTTCAAGGCCGCGGGACGCCCCGTGGTGGGCTCCGCGCCCGTGGGCCTAGAAGGCACGCAAGATTGGTTGCAATACATTGGACAAGCGGCCGGATTGGCGCAATCGAACATCGATGTGGCGCGCAACCAGGCCCTGGCGCAAATGCGTGGCCTCTTGATGCAAAAGCCAATCTCTGGTCGCATCACCTTGAGCGGCTACGAAGGTTCTGAATTGTTGGTGGGGCGCTTGCTCATCGAGTGCGGTGCCGATTTGCGTTACGTGGGATCGGCGTGTCCGGCCACGGATTGGAACGCGAACGACATCGCTTGGTTGAAGGCCAAAGGTGTTCAAGTGCAAATGCGTGCCTCGCTGGAGCAAGACCTGCAAGCCATGTACGAGTACCGGCCCCAATTGGCCATTGGCACGACTCCGGTGGTGCAAATCGCCAAGCAAAACAGCGTGCCCTCGCTGTACTTCACCAACCTGATTTCTGCGCGCCCTCTGATGGGTGTGGCGGGTGCGGGTTCGCTGGTGCAAGTGGTGCAGGCGGCCATGGGCAACCAAAGCCGCTTCGATGCGATGAAGAGTTTCTTTGGCGATGTGGGCGCAGGCCATGCAGCAGGCGTCTGGGAGTCGGTGCCCAAAGATCGCCCAGAGTTCAAGGCCGAAACCCGTCGTCAGTTGGAGAAGTTGCTCAAAAAGCGCAAAGCCGAGGAGATGGGATCATGAGTCAGCCAAATCTGCCCAAGTCACCCTTGATCCTGGACCACGACCGTGCCGGCGGTTATTGGGGTGCGGTGTATGTGTTCACCGCCATCAAGGGATTGCAAGTGGTCATCGACGGCCCAGTGGGCTGCGAAAACCTGCCCGTCACTTCTGTGTTGCATTACACCGATGCACTGCCTCCTCACGAACTGCCCATTGTGGTGACAGGCTTGGCTGAAGAGCAGTTAGGCCGTGAGGGCACCGAAGGGGCCATGAAACGTGCCCACGCCACACTCGACCCCGAACTCCCCGCCGTGGTGGTGACCGGGTCGATCGCTGAGATGATCGGCGGCGGTGTCACACCTGAGGGCACCAACATCGCCCGCTTTTTGCCGCGCACCATTGACGAAGACCAATGGCAGTGTGCCAACCGCGCCATGTACTGGCTGTGGAGCGAATACGGACTGCGCAAAGTGCCGGCCCGCAAGCCATTTGACGAGCGACCTGTGGGTGAAAAACCGCGCGTCAACATCATCGGCCCCAGCTATGGCACCTTCAACAGTCCCAGTGACTTGGCGGAAATTCGCCGCCTTGTGCAAGGCATTGGCGCCGAGGTCAACATGGTGTTTCCCTTGGGCAGCCACTTGGCCGATGTGTCGCGGCTGGTGGAAGCCGATGTGAACATCTGCATGTACCGCGAATTTGGTCGTATGTTGTGTGAGGCGCTCGAGCGCCCCTATTTGCAAGCCCCCATTGGCATGCACAGCACCACGCAGTTCTTGCGCAAACTCGGTCAGCTGCTCAACCTTGACCCCGAGCCTTTCATCGAGCGTGAAAAGCACACCACCTTGAAGCCCCTGTGGGATTTGTGGCGTTCGGTCACGCAAGACTTCTTTGCCACCGCCAGTTTTGCCGTGGTGGCTGGAGAAACCTATGCGCGAGGTCTGAAAAATTTCCTTGAATTTGAAATGGGCCTGCCTTGTCGTTTCAGCGTGTCGCGCACCGCAGGCACCAAGACCGACAACGCCAGCGTGCGCGACATGGTCAAGAAGCAGACGCCGCTGATCATGTTTGGCAGCTACAACGAGCGCATGTACCTGAGCGAAATCTCGGGGGGTAGTCCCATGCGCGCAGCCTTCATTCCTGCATCCTTCCCGGGCGCCATCATCCGTCGCCATACGGGCACGCCGTTCATGGGGTACAGCGGTGCCACTTACGTGGTGCAAGAAGTGTGTAACGCACTGTTCGATGCCTTGTTTCACATCCTGCCTTTGGCCACCGAGATGGACAAGGCCGAAGCCACGCAAGCACGTGGCGTTGCGCCCCCGAATGCCAGCTGGCAAGACCAAGCGCAGCAACGCTTGCGCGATGTGGTGCAAAACCAGCCCGTGTTGGTGCAAATTTCTGCCGCCAAGCGATTGCGTGACCAGGCCGAACAACTCTCGCAGTCCCAAGGTCTGAGCGAAGTCACCGAAGACCATGTCATTGCCGCCAGCCGTGAACTTGGTTTGGGGGTGGCGGCATGAAAGTCGCTGCAACTTTTTACACACCAGCGGGTGGCGCAATGCGCGACCCCTTGTTCAAGATGTCGTGGCCTATGGCTGCGGATGCCCATCTGCGCGGGCTGTGCGCATCCCGGGTCGCAAGGCCTTGTTAACAGGAGCAAAAAATGTCAACAAAGACATCTATTTCCGGACTGACCGATGAGGAAGCCCAGGAGTTCCACCACTACTGGATGCAGGGCACCGTGGGCTTCACAGCGGTTGCTGTGTTCGCCCATGTGCTGGTCTGGGCGTGGCGTCCTTGGTTCTGATTCAGAGCTTGTTTTTTCAACCATAGATTGACGGAGTCACTGTCATGCACAACACACCCCACCTCACTGAGGACCATTCGCGTGCGGATGAGTCCCCTGCGTTTTGGACTATTTTTCTCATCGGATTCGGATGTCTGTTTGCGGTCGTCTTGCTGGCCAAGCTGGTAGGCGTTCAATGGCGGGAACTGCTGCCCGGTGCGGAGGATGCCAAGAGCATGAGCCAAGGCGTGAAAGCTGCGGTGTACACCTTCATGTCCCACATCATTTAGGAGATTCACCATGTGGAGAATTTGGCGACTTTACGACCCTTTGCGTGCGATGGTGCTGCAGGGTATTTTCTTGTTTGGCCTGGCCGCGATGATTCACCTCATCTTGCTCAGCACCAACAAATTCAATTGGCTCGACGGCGCGAAAAAACCCGTAGCAGCATCGGCGCAAAACTCGCCGCTGCCCACTGCGGTGGCCTCGCTCTCCATGCCCAAGTCCTGATTCAGGACTTGTCGTCCAGATGCTGTCTTTGAATCCCATTCAGAGCGGCATCTGTTCATTCATTGAAGCAGGAGGACCCAACCATGGCCATGCTAAGTTTTGAGAAAAAGTACCGTGTTCGCGGTGGCACCCTCCTGGGCGGCGATTTATTCGACTTCTGGGTAGGCCCTTTTTACGTCGGGTTTTTTGGCGTTACCACCTTGTTTTTTTCGTTCCTCGGAACGGCCCTCATTTTGTGGGGTGCCTCACAAGGACCCACTTGGAATATTTGGCAAATCAGCATCGCACCGCCTGATTTGTCGTATGGCTTGCGATTTGCGCCTTTGATGGAAGGCGGCCTGTGGCAGCTCATCACGGTGTGCGCGATTGGCGCTTTTGGTTCGTGGATGATGCGCGAGGTCGAAATTTGCCGCAAGCTCGGCATGGGCTTTCATGTGCCTGTGGCATTTGGTGTCGCGATCTCGGCCTATGTGACCTTGGTGGTCATTCGCCCCGTGCTCATGGGTGCGTGGGGCCACGGCTTTCCTTACGGTATTTACAGCCACCTCGACTGGGTCTCCAACGTGGGCTACCAGTACTTGCATTTCCATTACAACCCAGCGCACATGATCGCTGTGAGTTTCTTCTTCGCCAGTGTGTTTGCCTTGTCGCTGCACGGTGGTTTGATTTTGTCGTCGACCAATCCCGCTCCGGGCCATGTGGTCAAGACGCCCGAGCACGAAGACACGTTCTTTCGCGACATCATTGGGTACTCCATCGGCACCTTGGGTATTCACCGGCTAGGTTTGTTTTTGGCGCTCGCAGCCGTGCTGTTCAGCGCCTTGTGCATCGTGCTCAGCGGACCTTTCTGGAGCCGTGGCTGGCCCGAATGGTGGAGCTGGTGGCTCAACATGCCGATTTGGTCGCAATGGCCAACCTGAGTCGGACACACAGCACAGAACACATCCAAAGAATTGAGGAGTAGAGCGAATGGCCGACTATCAAAACCTGTTCACCACCGTGCAAGCCGTGGGCCCGGTGCACCAAGGGGTGGCCCTTGGACACGGCAACAGCCCGCGAACCGGACAACCCCTGATCAACTACTGGGTTGGCAAGCTGGGCAATGCCCAACTGGGTCCCATCTACCTCGGTGGGCTCGGGCTGGCTTCACTTTTTTGCGGCCTGATTGCCTTCACCTTGATTGGCATGAACATGTTGGCCTCGGTCAACTACGACCCGATCCAGTTTGTGCGGCAGCTGTTCTGGCTGTCGCTGGAACCGCCTCCGCCCAGCTACGGACTGAGCATTCCGCCACTCAATCAAGGGGGCTGGTTTTTGATTGTGGGTTTGTTCTTCACGGCCTCGGTCATGTTGTGGTGGGCCCGTACTTACCGCCGCGCCGTGCAGTTGGGCATGGGCACCCACATCGCTTGGGCTTTTGCCGCGGCCATTTGGCTGTTTCTGGTGCTGGGCTTGTTCCGCCCCATCTTGATGGGCTCATGGGGTGAAGCCGTGCCTTATGGCATCTTCCCCCACTTGGACTGGACGGCGGCTTTCTCACTGCGCTACGGCAACCTGTTCTACAACCCGTTCCACGCGCTGTCGATCGTTTTTCTGTATGGCTCTGCTTTGCTGTTTGCCATGCATGGCGCCACGATTTTGGCGGTGACCCGCTTTGGCGGCGAGCGCGAGATTGAACAAATCACCGACCGGGGCACCGCCTCTGAACGCGCTGCTTTGTTTTGGCGCTGGACCATGGGTTTCAACGCCACGATGGAATCGATTCACCGATGGGCTTGGTGGTTCGCTGTGTTGTGCCCCATCACCGGCGGGATTGGCATTTTGCTGACGGGCACTGTGGTGGACAACTGGTACTTGTGGGCGATCAAACACGGCGTGGCGCCCCCGTATCCCGAAATTTTCCCAGCGATGGTTGACCCCGCGTTGGCTGTTGGAGTGAAGCCATGAACATGAACTACATGAATTCTTCTGACCCACGCTTGGGTACGTCATGGGCTGCGCGCTTGATGCAAACACTGGGCTTGGCGTTGCTGGGCTTGTTGTTGACAGGTTGTGAACGACCCAGCCCCGAGTCAGTCCAAAGCGGTTACCGCGGGACCGGCATGGTGCAGGTCTACAACGCGCGCTTGCTAGAGGCCAAGACCGACAAGAATCAGCCACCTTTTGCCATCCCATCGCCGGGCTCGGATGGCCCCAAGGCTTCACAGGCCTACAAAAATGTGAAGGTCTTAGGCAACTTGAGTGTGGGTGAATTCAACCGCTTGATGGTCTCCATGAGCAGTTGGGTCGCACCCCAAGAAGGTTGCGCTTATTGCCACCAGTTGCCCAACTTTGCAGATGACAGCAAGTACACCAAGGTGGTGGCTCGTCGCATGATCGAGATGACGCGCCACATCAACAGCGACTGGAAGCCCCACGTGGCCGAAACCGGGGTGACTTGCTATACCTGTCACCGAGGTCAGCCTGTGCCCAGCGCGGTCTGGTTCAAGTCCAACCCACAGCCCTATGGCTCTAATTTCATGGGCGACAAGGCTGGGCAGAACACACCGTCGCCCGTGGTCAATCTGTCTTCGCTGCCCAACGACCCGTTCACACCGTTCTTGTTGGATGACCAAAAAATCCGCGTCAACGGACCCACCGCGTTGCCCTCGGGTAACCGCCAGTCGATCAAGCAGGCCGAATGGACCTATGGCTTGATGACCCACATGTCCAATGCACTGGGCGTCAACTGCACGTATTGCCACAACACCCAGTCATTCCAGAACTGGACCAACAGCCCGCCCCAACGCACGACGGCCTGGCATGGCATCCGGATGGCGCGGGACTTGAACCAGGCCTACATGGAGTCGTTGACCGACGTTTTCCCAGAGCACCGCAAAGGTCCGACAGGCGATGTGGCCAAGCTCAACTGCGCCACCTGCCACCAAGGGGCTTACAAGCCGCTCAACGGTGCACCGATGGTCAAAGACTTTCCTGAGTTGCTCAAACCTGCTTTGGTGACGACCAAAGTGGCGTCCAAGTAGTCGGCCCCACCTCAACCGGCCGGACGTCCCATCATGAACTTGCAACCCCAACTGCAGGACCCCTTCTCAGGGGTGGTGGTGGTGGTACTCGCGGATTTCTTGCGGCAGCATCAGGGCTGGGGGTGGTTGCGCTTGGTTGCGGGTTCAGCACCCTACAAAGAGGTGCCAGGCCTGACATCGGTCAAGGTCATGGGCAGTGGTCACGGGGGGGGCTTTGGCTTGCGACCCAGTGCGACCCACCAGGGCCTCATTTGCACCTTCACGCACTTTGAATTGGCCATGCAATTTTTGGCCAGTTCTTGGGTGCAGGCTTACCGTGATCGTGCCCGTGAACTTTGGAGCGGTGTGCTGGGTGTGCAATCGGCCAGAGGCCAATGGGACAAACAAGCCTGGCTGGCCACCGCGCCCGATGCGTTGGACGGGCCAGTGGCGTCCCAGGGACCGTTCGCTGTTTTGACACGAGCCAGCATCGTTCCTACCAAAGCCATGGCTTTTTGGCGTTACGCACCTGCTGCGCAGGCGGGATTGAGCCAGTCTGAAGGCTGCTTGCTCTCCATGGGATTGGGCGAGGCACCCCTGGTGCGCCAATGCACCTTCAGCCTGTGGCAAAACCAGGCAGCCATGTTGCAGTACGCCCATCAGGGGGCGCATCAACTCGCCAGTGCCGCTGCCTACAAACACCAGTTTTTTTCGGAATCGATGTTTGTACGCATGCAAGTGCTTCATATGTCCGGTGTTTGGCAAGGTCGGCTGTTTGATGCGTCCAGCGCACCCTCACGCGACGATACCGCTGCCCTGACCCGTGAACCCGTTGTGGGTTTGCACGCCTTGGAGCCCAGCCATGTCTGACCACAAGGTGGTCATCGTGGGGGCGGGCATGGGTGGCTTAAGCAGCGCCTTGTTGCTGGCGCATCAGGGTTTAGATGTCACGGTGGTCGAAGCCGCAGGAGAGCCGGGTGGCAAAGTACACAGCCGCGAGGTTGACGGTGTGGCCATCGACAGCGGACCCACGGTGTTCACCATGCGCTGGGTGTTTGACGCCTTGCTGCACAGCGTGGGCACCAGCGTGGAAGCTGAAATGCAGATCACGCCCTTGCAGGTGTTGGCGCGCCACTTTTGGCCGGACGGCAGTCAATTGGATTTGTCTGCCGATGCACGCACCAGCGAAGCGGCCATTGCCGCTTGGTCGGGCGGGGATGAGGCACGGCGGTTCCAAAAATTTTGTCACACCACCCGCGCGCTCTACGCTGCGCTGGAAGGCCCGATGATTCGGGCGCATCGCCCCAACATGGGTGGCTTCATGGCCGATTTGGGTTGGCGTGGCTTGGGTGAGTTGGCCCAACTGGGGCCGATGCGCAGCTTATGGCAACAGCTGGGTCATCAGTTCACCGACCCACGCTTGCGTCAGTTGTTTGCCCGCTATGCCACTTATTGCGGCTCATCACCTTGGCAGGCTCCCGCCACCTTGATGCTGATTGCCCAAGTCGAGATGGATGGGGTCTGGTCGGTGCAAGGCGGCATGGTGGGCATGGCCCACGCTTTGGCGCGTGTGGCGCGGCGCCATGGTGCCGTGTTCCGCTACCACAGCACCTGTCATCGGATTGAAAAGCGACACGGTCGGGTGTGTGGCGTGCGCTTGCAGTCGGGCGAGTTTTTACCGGCCGACCGGGTGATTTTCAATGGGGACGTACAAGCCTTGCGCCAAGGTTTGTTGGGTGACGAAGCCCGTCAGGCTGTCCCCAAGACTTCGCCAGCGCGCTCCTTGTCGGCCTTGACGTGGTCGATGCGCGCGCCTGTCGAGTCGGGCATATTGGATCGGCACAACGTGTTTTTTCAAACCGACTATGCCAGCGAGTTCGAAGACATCTTCCATCGCCAGCGGCTGCCTGAGCGACCCACGGTCTATGTGTGCGCGCAAGACCAGCCGCAGGGTGTGCCAGCCGGCGAGTCCGAGCGTATTTTTTGTCTGGTCAATGCCCCGGCTGATGGTGCTGGCGATCAACTGTCCGAGGAGGCCATATCGCAATGCCAAGAACGCACCTTTCAACACCTGAACCAGCTGGGTCTTCCTCTGCAACCCACAGCAAGCCCGTGTGTGCAAACGACGCCGAAGGATTTCCATCGACGTTTCCCAGCCAGTGGGGGAGCCCTTTACGGGCAGGCGACACACGGCTGGACCAGCATCTTCAGCAGACCTGGCTCAACCACACCCCTACCGGGCCTGTTTCTGGCGGGGGGCAGCGTTCACCCAGGGCCTGGGGTGCCGATGGCGGTGTTGTCCGGGCAGCGAGCGGCCGAGGCCGTGATGGCGAGCCTCGCTTCGATCAACATGTTCCAGATGGGGGCTACCTGTGGTGGTACATCGACGCCATGAGTGACGACGGACAACACGGCATCACGCTCATCGCGTTCGTGGGCAGCGTTTTTTCGCCTTATTACGCCTGGGCGCGCAAGCGTGGTCCGGTGGATCCAGACAACCATTGCGCGTTGAATGTGGCGATTTACAGCCAAGGCAAGAGCCGTTGGGCCATGACCGAACGGGGTCGCAGACATTGTGCGCGCAGCGCACAACAGTTCACCATCGGTCCGAGTCAGTTGAACTGGGACGGTGACTGCCTGAGCATTGACATCGATGAGGTCTGCGCGCCACTTCCACGCCGTATCCAAGGCCGCATCAAACTCTGGCCGCAGCAACTGCAAACCTATTCAACCGCGCTCGATGCATCTGGGCGGCACCGGTGGGGCCCCTTGGCGCCTGCGGCACGGATAGAGGTCGACTTGCGCACGCCAGACCTCAAGTGGCAGGGCCATGCCTATCTGGACTCCAACGAGGGCGACGAGCCGATCGACCGGGGCTTTCACACCTGGGACTGGTCGCGTGCGCGCATGCGCGATGGCAGCACTTTGGTGTTCTACGACATGCACACCCCCACGGGGGATGGGCAACTGTTGTCGCTGCGGTTTACCCCGCGTGGCGCTGTCGAGAGCCTCACCGCGCCTGCGACGCAACGCTTACCCAAAACTGGCTGGCGCTTGGAAAGACGCATGCGCAGCGACGGTGTGGTGGCGGTGCACGAGCAACTGGAAGACACGCCTTTCTATCAGCGCGCGTTGCTGAAATTGGATCACGCGGGTGAGCATTTGCTTGCCTTTCACGAAACCCTGTCGGTGCCTCGATTGGTGTCACCGGTGGTTCAAGCCATGCTGCCTTGGCGCATGCCCAGGCGGGCTTGACATGCATTGCCTTGAAAGATCTCACACTGGGGGCGATGGCTCCCGTGTGTCAATTTTCAGGGTTCCCCCATTCCTGGCCATGGTGGCCAAGAATAGCCCTCGTGCGGGCCGTGCACGTCTTCTGCAAGGAGAAAACTATGTCTAACTCAGACAAAGTCTGGCCAACGGGACTGACCGAGGCCGAATCGGAAGAGATTCACCGCAATCTCATCCAGGGCACGCAGATATTCGGCATGATTGCCGCATTCGCCCATCTGCTGGCCTATATCTATTCACCCTGGCTCAAGTAAAGGAGGCACAACATGATCTATTCGAAAATGTGGTGCGTGGTGAAACCTTCGGTGGGTATTCCAGTCTTCATTGCTGCTGTGGCCATTGCGTCCTTCAGCGTGCACCTGGCACTCACCCTCAACACCACCTGGGTGAAAAACTTCCTCAACGGAGGCGCCAAAGTCGTCGCCGCAGCACCTGCTGCCGAGAGTACGGTGAAGAAGTAACGGGTGAAAACCGACGAACGGCCAAGCGCGCGAGCGCTTGGCCTTTCCTCTATGAACAAAACACACACTTCTTGGGCCAAGTCACTGACCAGCCTGGCTCCCCGTTTTTTACCTTTCGCAGACGCCGCCAGCGATGATTTGCCGCTGTCTCGTTTGTTGCGCTTGTCGCTGTTTCAAATTTCTGTCGGCATGGCCATGGTCATGCTGGTCGGCACCCTCAACCGGGTGATGATCGTCGAGCTCAAAGTCCCAGCCACGCTGGTGTCGCTGATGGTTGCATTGCCTTTGTTGATCGCGCCGTTTCGTGCCTTGATTGGTTTCCGCTCAGACAACCACCGCTCTCAATTGGGCTGGCGCCGCGTGCCTTACATCTGGATGGGCAGCCTGCTTCAATTTGGCGGTTTCTCCATCATGCCGTTTGCGCTGCTGGTGCTCTCAGGGGCTGGGCAGTCGAGCCAAGCGCCGGCCTGGGTGGGTTTGCTCGGTGCCGCAGGCGCCTTTGTCTTGGTCGGCCTAGGCATGCACACGGTACAAACAGCAGGCTTGGCACTGGCCACGGACTTGGCCCCGGTCGAGAGTCAACCCAAGGTGGTGGGCCTGATGTACGTGATGCAACTGGTGGGCATGATGGGCAGTGCCTTGATGTTGGGCCACCTGTTGCAAGACTACAGCCACGGTCAACTCATCCGCGTGGTGCAGGCGGTGGCGGTGATGACCTTGGTGCTCAACGTGATTGCGTTGTGGAAGCAAGAGGCGCGCAGTCGTTTGCGCAAACCCGGTACGCCACAGGAGCAAAATTTTCAACAAGCGTGGCAAAGTTTTTGCCAAGGCCCGCACACGTTGCGGCGCTTGTTGGCCGTGGGTTTGGGCACCATGGCCTTCACCATGGAAGACGTGCTGCTGGAGCCGTATGGCGGCGAGATGCTGAATTTGAGTGTCTCCACCACCACCATGCTCACGGCCACATTGGCCTTGGGTGGCTTGATGGGGTTTGCCTGGGCGTCGCGGGTTTTATCCAAAGGGCAAGATGCTTACCGCATGGCCAGTTGGGGCGCTTGGGTCGGAGTTCCTGCTTTTGCGGCATTGATCGCCGCAGCACCCGTGTCTTCTCCGTGGGTGTTTGCCTTTGGCATCTTTGGCGTGGGCTTGGGGGGAGGCATTTTTGCCCATGGCACCTTGACCGCCACCATGCAACTGGCGCCTGCACATCAAATTGGTTTGGCCATGGGCGCTTGGGGCGCGGTGCAAGCCACAGCGGCAGGATTAGGCATGGCGCTGGGTGGTGTTGTGCGAGATGGTGTGGCCCTGGTCAGTTCTTCATTCATGGGGTATTCGGCCGTCTACCTGCTGGAAATTGCATTGCTGGTGCTGACCTTGTGGGCCATGAAGCCTTTGATTCAGGAGCCTGTTTGCGCCCCCGCACCACTCTGAATAATAATGTGAGCCTCTTTCTTCACCCTCTCCCACTTAGCAAAGGTATCCCATGGAAGTCAAACACATCCTCATCCTCATGTACGCGGTTTTTTGCGTTTTCATTTTGGCCAATTGGTTGAACCGTCCCAAGAAACTCAATAAGTAAGCTGTGTCCATCGCAGTACCCAATTCAAAGCCGCGTTTCACGCGGCTTTTTCGTTGACGGTTCGTGTGCGCAGGTCTGAAAAGCAGGGCGCGGTGGTCCCCGCTGCTGTCAAGTGGGTAAGGCTGTGATGGGCTGCGATGTTTCGATCAAGTTCGCGAGCAGGTGCATCACCTGATCTCCCGTGGCCGAATACGGGTCGAACTCCGGGTGCTGCGCTTTGACCATCGGGTCGTCGGCTGACAGCTTGACCAAGGCCATCGACCATTGGCTGAATTTGCGTTCAGAGATGTCTTCGTAGCGCAGCAATTCCATATCTTTGTGACGCATATCGCCGCAGATGCGCCGGTACAGCGTGTTGACTGGGCTGCGCTCGCCCTCCAGCACCTGAATGAAAAAGCCCTGTCCTTGACACAACACACCTGTGATGCCTTGTACTTTGTTGTGGACTTGAGCCTGCTGCAAGATGGAGGTGGTGACGGTGGTGGTTTGAGGCCCTTTGGCTCGGCTCACATAGATGAGCCGCACACAGGGGTTGCTGAGCTTGGTACCCATGCCACTCATGCGGTTTGCCGCAAGGCATTGCGGTCGAGTCGTTCGGTTTCGCGCCGCTCGAACAAGTCGAGCATCCAGGCAACCCGCTGCGGCATGGCGCGGTTGGGGAAGTAGGCGACGCTGCCCGGCTGTTGGGTGATGGCCTGACAGCCTTGCACCAAGCCCACGATGGCAGGCAGCGGTGTGGGGATATGCTCGGACACCCGAATCCAATGCACTTGTGTCCAGGCACTGGCCAAGAGCATCAGCTTGCGTGTGGTGCTGACCACCGTGCGTTTGTTGACCGAGTCCAAACCTTCGCGACGCAGTTGGTGACCGATTTCAGCGTAAATCATGCTGGCCGCGCAAATCGCCGCGCGGCAGTCAGGCGGCAAAGCGGCAATGCCTGAGTGGGCTTGCTTGTAAAGGCGATCTGCTTCGTCTAGCAAGCGTGACACCACCAGGGCGATGGCGGGTGTGAAGGTCGGGCAGGCCAACCACGCCTCGGGGTTGACGCCTGCTTCCTCCAGCCATTGGCGTGGCAGGTACAAACGGCCGATGCTGGCATCGTGCCCCACATCACGGGCGATGTTGGTCAGTTGCATGGCCACGCCCAGCTCGCAAGCGCGTGCCAAAGTGTCGGTGCTTTGCGGGCCCATGATCCAGCTCATCATCGCGCCCACGCTGCCGGCCACGCGGGCACCATAGGCATGCAGGTCTTCGATGCTGTCGTAAGTGCGTCCACCCGCATCCCAGGCAAAGCCCTCGATCAAGGCGTCCAGCAAATGCCTGGGCAGTTTGTACTGCTGCACCAACAAGCTCAAGGCATGGTCTTCCACGTGGTCGTGCGGGGTATTGGCGTAAGTGGCGTCCAGGCGTGTTTGCAAAAGTGCCAGTGGCGCATCTTCTGCACCGGCCTCGTCCACCAAGTCGTCCGCCACCCGGCAAAACGCATACAGCGCAATGGCCGCCGTGCGCACGCGCGGAGGCAGCAAGCGGCTGGCGGCAAAAAAGGTTTTGGACCCGCCTTGCATCATGGCGACACAGGCTTGCAGGTCCTGCGAATCAAAGTTCAGGGTCTGGGGCACATGGGCGGCCTCGGGGGGCGCAGAAACCAACTCAGGATATGACATGGGGAACCACCGTTTCGAGTGCTTTGGCAGACATGAGGACACCGGGCACGCCTGCACCGGGGTGGGTGCTGGCGCCGACCACAAACAGGCCGGGAACGTCTTCGCTTCGGTTGTGCGGACGAAACCAAGCGCTTTGCAACAGCAGGGGTTCCAGGCCAAAGCCCGCGCCCTTGTAGGACCACAAACGATCCTGAAAATCTTGCGGTGTGGTGACCTTGGAGGTCACGATGCAGTCTTGCAAGCCCGGCAGCACCGAGGCTTGCAGTGCCTCGGCGATCGCTGCACGGTAAGTCTCGGCATGGGTGGCCCAATCGGTGCCACTGTCAAGGTGCGGCACGGGGGACAGCACATAAAAGGTGTCGCAACCTGCCGGGGCCAGCGAGGGGTCGGTGGCGGTGGGGCGGTGCAGGTAAAGGCTGAAGTCTTTGGCCAAGTGGTGGCGCTTGAAGATGTCTTTGAGCAGGCCCTCGTAGCGTGGGCCCAGCACCATCATGTGGTGCGGCACATCGGCGTATTGACGCGAGGTGCCAAAGTACCAAACAAACAGGCCCATGGAGTAATGGCCCTTGTCGATCTTGCGGTCGCTCCACACGCGGCGGTGTTGGGGCGCTACCAAGTGCTTGTAGGTCCAGGCCGTGTCGGCATTGCTGACCACGATGTCGGCGGCGATGAACTCGCCCGTGTCCAACTCCACGCCACAGGCGCGACCGTCTTCGATGCGGATCTGCGTGACCGGCGCGTTGCAGCGCACGGGTACGCCACGCCCCTGCAGCAAACCCACCAAGCCGCGCACGATGGCGCCTGTGCCGCCCATGGCCGAGTGCACGCCCCAGGTCCGTTCCAGCGCGTTGATCAGTGCATAGGCGCAGGTCACGGCAAACGGGTTGCCGCCAATCAGCAGCGGGTGAAAGCTCATCACCACACGCAGCTTCTCGTTGCGCAAGTGTTTGGCCACCAAGCTGTAGAGGCTGCGCCAAGCGCCCATGCGCAGGAAGTCGGGAATGGCGGCCATCAAGTCGCTGACTTTGTCAAAGGCCATGTCGCCCATGCCTTCAAAACCCAGGGTTTTGCAGCGCTCGGCCTCCTCTAGAAAACGTTCATAGCCGGGTAAGTCGGCAGGCTCAAAACGCGCCACCTCGGCGCGCATGTGCTCGGCGTCGCCGTTGTAATCAAACCAAGTGCCATCCGCAAAGCGCACACGGTAAAACGGGTCCATGGCGACCAGCGTCACATCGTCGGCAAAGCGTTGGCCGCACAGGGCCCACAGCTCTTCCAACAAAAACGGCGCGGTGATGATGGTCGGACCCGCATCAAAAGTGAAACCGTCTTGGTGGTGCACATAGGCACGCCCCCCAGGGGCATCCAGTTTTTCCAGCACCTGGACGTCGTAGCCCTTGACGCTCAGGCGAATGGCGGCTGCCAGCCCGCCAAAGCCACTGCCAATCACCACCGCAACAGGGCGTTTGCGCGGTTGAGTTTCCCCGCTGTGCGCAGGGCGGTGCGGTGTGATGGCGTTGCCAAAACCTTCGGTGCGGTATGCGTTCATGTCGGGCCTTCAGGGTGGCAGGGTCAAGGCTGGTTTTGGGCTGTGGCCCATGGCCCATCCCCACAACCGCTCCAGCGGCCAAGGAAATACCATGATCACGTGTTCAACAATCGCCAGCCCCAGCAAGGTGGCCAACATGACCCAGCCGGTGGTGATGGCCACCGCACCTTGCTGTGCCAACCACACCAGCCAGAACCAGGTGCCCATGGCCAAGCCCATAGACAACACAAACCACAGCGTGATGTCACGGGTGCGGAAATAACTGGCCAGGTACTTCAGGTGGGCGGGCAGGTATTGCGCGCCGTTTTGAGGCACGCCAAAAAACAAATTCAGTTTGGCCGACAGGCGCATGAACCACAGCAAGGCGAAAGTGCAAATTGCCACGTGGTTGCGCTGGCCCTCTTGCATCCAGCACAGCAATGCGAAGTTGGCCAGCAAGGCCAGCTCGTGGTAGAGCATGACCTGCACCGATTGCACAAACCTCGACCAGCCTTGGGCACCTGCATCCAGCGGGGTTTTGCGCGGACCGGTGATCCAGCCTGTGAGAAACGCCAATTCGTGCCACCCCCACATCACGATCACACTGCCAAAAGCCAGGTAAGCGTTGACCACGCTGACTTCGCGCATGCTGTGTGTCACGCCCCAGAAACTCAAAGCCAGCAACACCGTCCAGCCTGCCAGGCTGAAACGAAAGCTGCGTGGGTTCAGCCGGTCGAGCCACAAGATCACGCCCGTGCCTAACCACCAGCACAGGGCCGTGAAGGTGCAGGCCCAAACGACTTCATTCACCATGCGGGTTCCATGCGAACTTGGGGTGACAGGTCTTGCTCAATCACGGGCATGCAAAACAGGCGAGCGAATGTGGCGGCGGCCTGCAGGGCGCAAACACCTTGTTGCAGCTTGCCCACCAGGCCACCACGGGCCTTGGCATTTTCCATCGCTTGCGAAATGGCGAACAGGCGTTCCAGACCGCGTCGAAAAGCCGGGTTGTCGGTGTCCAGGGCCAGCGGAAACACCTGCTGTGTGATGGCGGTGGTGATGCGAAACACCTGGTAGTCGTACTCGCTGGAGTCCAAGCCCATGGCGTCATGCAGCATGGGGCGGGTGTGGTCGCGCACGTACATGGTGGCGTACACGGCCAGCAGGAAAAAACGGATCCACAGCTTGTTGGCCCCGCGCAGCAGATTTGGATTGGCTCGCATGATCAGGGCGAAAGATTCGCCATGGCGAAACTCGTCGTTGCACCACAGCTCGAACCAGCGAAAGATCGGGTGAAAGCGTTTTTCGGGATGCTTTTCGAGCTGGCGAAAAATCGTGATGTAGCGTGCGTAGCCGATTTTTTCAGACAAGTAGGTCGCGTAGTAAATGTATTTGGGTTTGAAGAAGGTGTACTTCTTGGTGCGCTTGAGGTTGCCCAGGTCGATCCCTAAATTGAAGTCGCGCAAGGACAGGTTGATGAAGCTGGCGTGGCGCGATTCGTCGCGAGCCAAGTAAGTCATCAGCTGCTTGATGTCTGGGTTGTTGACGTTCTTGCGGATCTCGTTGTAGAGCACGCAGCCCGAAAACTCGGAGGTCAGAGAGCTGACCAAAAAGTCCATGAACTCTTGGCGCATCTCGGGCGAGAGTGTGGCCATGCCAGCGGCCACTTCGTCGGCAAAGGCCGCATCGCGTTGGAAGTGGTCGTGGTTGTTGTCGCCCTCGTACTCGGCCATCATCTTGTCCCACTCGGCGCGCACAGGCTCGATGTTGATGCGGTCCATGGCGGCAAAGTCGGTGGTGTAAAACCGCGGACTGATCATGTCGCTGTGAACCGCCTTTTTGTTGGCATCTTCAGCCGTTTCAATGGTGTGGACTGCGGTGGCGTTCATGGGGATCTCCGGTGGGTCTGAGGTGGCGGCCAGTTTTAACGGGCTGAGGTGTCGAGGCCAGCCAAGCGCAAGCCAGCAAACACGGCGGCGTTGGTGGGGCCAAAGGACTCGAGGTCAATGCGTTGTTGGGTGGTGGGGTCGAGCAAGGTCAAGCGACCATCGGTGCGACCCATCAGCATCAACGGGGCTTCAGCACCAATTTTTTCGCGGTGACGTTCTCGTGCCAGGGCGCGCAGGGTGCTGCGTAAAAAGCCCTGTTCGCCAGAAAAACGGGCCACGGTTTCGTGGGTGTTCGCGTCCAGCACGGCGATGTCGCCTCCGGGCAGGTCGCTGAAGTTCAGCGCACGCTGCCATTGCACGGCGGCGTCAGGTGTGCGCGGGTCCAGACCGGACCAGCGCGCCAGACCGACCGCCACCAAAACGGCCAACAACACCACACCAATCCAGGCCATGGGGCGGCTCAGGCTTTGGTTCTGCTGTGACCAGTGGTCGTTGCGCAAGGTGCTCATGCCAATATCCCTTGAGCGTGGTTCGCAGGCGATGCTGAGTCGGCGGATTGTTGTCCCAGGCGCAGGCTGTCGTCGGCGCGTTCGGCACGCCACAAAGCCAGCAACTGTTGGCCGACTGACGCACACCCGGCCAAGCAACGCAAGGTGGGTTGGGGCTGGCTGATGTGCCAAGCCCGCTGGTGCGGCCACAGGTGGGCCCAGCCAATGCGGTCTTCAGGGTGAAGGGCCAAGGCAATGTCTCCCACGCCTTTGGCGTAAGACTTGAGCGATGCCCCCGCGATGCGCTTGTAGGGCAGGTTGAAGGTGAGCGTCAGCACAATGCCAATGCGCATGACCACACGCTTGTTGGTGAGGGTGTAGAGCGTGCTGCTGGCCGACAGCCACGCCGTGCCCAACAACAAACCCAGAGCCAGTGCGTACAGACTGGCGGCAACGAACAGAGGTTTCCATTCGACTTCAGCCAGCGGCTTCCAGCCGACGCCGTTGTCAGGAGCCGTCAGGTTGAGCGTCTGTAGCGTCAGCATGAAAACGAAATACAAGGCGATCTTGCGCACATGGAACGCCTGCACAGCCAAGCTGCGCCAGTCGGGCGCGCCTTGCCAGACCACATGTTCGCCGGCGGGCAGCGCGCTGGGGAGTCCTGGCGCTGCTTCCCACTCGTGTTCGTGGGTGGCTTTCATATGATCGGCTCCTGGCGCTCAGGCGTCGCGTACAAGGTGCCTGCGCCGTAGTAAGCGGTGATTTTTTCTTCTTCGAGCAAGGTGATTTGCTCGGAAGACTTTGTGAGCGGCACATTGGCAAACTGGTGCGCCAAGATGGCTTGCACATGCGTGCCGTCTTTTTTGATGCGGGCAAACGTCATGGGCAACAACACACGGCGCTCAGAGCCTGCCAACTGCACTTCGGCGTAGCGAAACATCATCTCCATGCGGTCTACCCACAGCTCGCACACGGTGCCGGCGATCTGTTGGTCTGCCCCCCACACAGGCAGGCCCCGTGGGTCCACATCTTGGTGTGCCACCGAGTGGTCGGCGGCCACCCGCAAGGGCACGATCTTGGGATGTCCATGTGGGTCCATGTCGGGGGTGTCGGCACGCATGGCCCAAGCACCTGGGCCGACGCCTGCGAGCAGCGGGTCGCCCACCGGTTCAAGGGGGGCGCCGTTCCAGCCATGTGTGGGCCGACCGTTGTAAGTCCCATCAGGCCGTGCCAGATCGGGGGACAGGTAGGTGTGACCGTCTTGGGTCTTGAAGGTCTTGGGCTCGGGCACGGGCGGCCAGCCTTCGATCTTGGGGCCGTTTTCACGTCCCGAATCCATGGGGTAGCCCTCGCGGTGGTTTTCACGCAAGAGGTAATAAATCAGCCCGGCGAAAAACGCCCAGAACATGTACAACACAATTTGGGCCACATCAATGTATTGCGTGATTGCGCCTGTTTCCATACCAGTGCTCCTTCAAAAAAATCGTCAACTCTCAACCTGGCAGTTGTGCCAGACCAAACGGGGTGCTCGGGGTGTTGCTGTTTGTCTTTGCGCTCAGACGGCTGGCGCGCAGCATTGGCCCCAAGGCCACCAGCACGACAAACAACAAATAAATTTCCAGGTGGTAGACAAAGCTGTAGGCGGTGATGGGGGTGACCAAGGCTTCGCCCATGGCCCCAGACATGGCCAGCACCGACACGCCATCGCGCAGCGCCCCTCCCACCGCCATGGCCGCGCCAGCGCTGCTGGCTTGTACCGCACCCCAGGTGCCGACGACCAAGCCACTCAAGCGTCCACCATCGACGTGGTGACCCATGTCCATGGCTGTGACCAACATACCGACAGAAAACAGACCGCCGCTCAGGCCAATCAGGCCTACACCTGCGCGGAACAACCAAGCCGCTTGCAGGGGCCCAGAAAAAATCACCATGGCAAATGCAGGCAGGCCCAGCAAGACGCCAAAACTGGCCAGCCGACAGGCGTTCAGTCCGCCCGACAGCCAACGCGCCGACAGGATGAACGCCAGCAGCGCCCCGCCTGAGCTCAGGGCCGTGAGGGCGCTGGTCATGCCCACATCGAGTTGGAGGATCTCGGCGGCATAGGGCTCCAACACAATGTCTTGCATGTTGAAGGCAAAGGTGCCCAGACCCAAGGTCCACAAAAAGCGCCGCATCTGGGGCTGCGTCATGAGGGTGCGCCAGCTTTGCGCAAAGCCGCCCACTTCGCGGCGTCCGCGCTTGGCTTGACGAGCTTCTTGCTTCCACAGCGAGGTCAAGTTCAGCACGGCCACCAGCACGGCACAGCCTTGCACCATCTGGATGAGTTTTTGCGGGCTGAAGTCTTGCAGCACCCAACCAAACAGCATGCTGCTGACGATCATGCCCACCAGCAGCATGCTGTAAAGCAAGGCCACCACGCGGGGGCGTTTGTCTTGGGAGGCCAAGTCGTCTGCCAGGGCCATGCCCGCGGTCTGAGTGACTTGGATGCCTGCACCCACCAGCACAAAGGCCAGGCATGCCCCCACTTGTCCGACCCACAGGTTGGCGCTCTCAGGTTCGGACAACAGCAACAAGGCAAACGGCATGATCGACAGACCACCAAACAACAGCAGGGTGCCCGTCCACAAGTAGGGAATGCGACGCAAGCCCAACGCCGACGGGTGCGTGTCGCTGCGGTAGCCAATGAGGGTGCGCAGCGGGGCAAACACCATGGGGATGGCCACCGCCAAGGCCACCCACCAAGCGGGTACCTGCAACTCCACAATCATCACCCGGTTGAGGGTGCCCACCAGCAAGGCGGTGACCATCCCGATGACCACTTGGAACAGCGACAGGCGCAGCAAGCGCGCCATCGGCAGTTCTGGCGACGCTGCGTCGGCAAACGGCATGAAGCGTGTGCCGTAAGCGGTGATCCAGCGGGGAACCGGGATGTGCAGTTTCATGAACGTGTCCACTCCCACGCTTGGGAGGTGTAAAAACCCCGCGCCACGCGTTGCATGCGCGCATCGGCCCAGGTCTGCAAATGGCTTTGCATTTGCATGCGCTGCAGCAGGTCGGCGTGTGCCACGGGCGACAACGACGGCGAGCGGTCGCTGCGCGGAAACAAGCGCCCGGCGCTGTGCATCAAAGCCAACAGGGGTGTGCGCGGTGCGAAGGTGAAGGCCATGGAGGTGCGGGTGCGTTGGGCCAAGCCCGCCAGGGCCTGGGCTATTTGCTCACTGTCGTAGTGGATGAGTGAGTCCATGCAGACCACATGGTCAAACTCGCCCAATTCAGGGTTGAGCATGTCGCCCGACAAAAACGTCACCGAGCCGGGCAAGTGCGGGTGCTCGGCCGCCATGCGTTCCGCGGCCAGTTTGACCAGCGTGGGCGACAGGTCGATGGCCACCACCTCGGCGCCGCGCAACGCGGCTTGCAGGGCCAGCGCGCCAGTGCCACAGCCGGCATCGAGCACGCGCAGGCCGTGCATGTCTTGCGGCAACCACGACAGCAGCGTCTCGCGCATGGTGTCACGCCCAGCGCGCACCGTGGCACGGATGCGCCCCACGGGCTCGTTCGAGGTCAGGCGGGCCCAAGCGTCGGCGGCCGTGCGGTCGAAGTAGTGTTCGATCTGGCTGCGACGTTGTTCGTAGGCGGTGGTGTTCATGGCGTGTGTCTCCGTTTGGCTTCAGTCAAAACCCAACAGGTCAAAAATGTCGCGGTCTTTCATGGGCACCGACGGCAGCGGGTCGGCGCCCAGCCACAGCGAGGCGGCCAAGCGCATGTACTCGTCTTGGACGGCTTGCACGGCAGGGGAGGACTCGAGTTCGAACAAGGTGCACTTCTTGAGTCGGCTCTTGCGGATTTCGTCGAGCATGGGGAAATGCGCCATGGTCTTGAGACCCACCACCGCGTTGTATTTGTCGATTTGGTCGGTCGCATCGCTGCGGTTGGCGATCACGCCACCCAAACGCACGTTGTAGTTTTTGGCTTTGGCACCGATGGCTTGGACGATGCGGTTCATCGCAAAGATCGAGTCAAAGTCGTTGGCGGTCACGATGAGCGCGCGGTCGGCGTGTTGCAGCGGTGCGGCAAAGCCGCCACACACCACATCGCCGAGCACGTCAAAGATCACCACATCGGTGTCTTCGAGCAGGTGGTGTTCTTTGAGCAG
>NZ_JAVLFP010000044.1:0-22982 GCF_046052825.1 Limnohabitans sp. | reverse complement strand
GTGAAAGGCATGGCCTAAGCGCCCAAAACTCGCAAGCCAGGGCCATTGCCATGAGGCACAGGTGTCGGTTGACAAGGCTGGTGTGTTCATGGGTGTTGATTGTCTGGGGAAATCCATAGGTCTGTTTTTCTGGGGACATCGTCCATCGCTCCCCAGTTGTTGGCAAAATGGTTTGGCGGATTGCGCACGACCGTGCCAAAAGAAAAAACACACAGGAGAACCCCATGCTGGGCTTGATGCAAAACCAACCCTTGTTGATCTCACACCTGATCGACTTTGCCGAACACCACCATGGGGACGGCGAGGTCGTGTCGCGCCGCGTGGAGGGTGACATTCACCGCTCCAGCTGGGCGCAAGTGGCGAAGCGCGCGCGACAAGTTGCCAATGCGTTGGATGGCCTCCAACTCGCCATGGGTGACCGCGTGGCCACCTTGGCATGGAACGGCTATCGGCACTTGGAGCTCTACTTTGGCGTCAGCGGCAGTGGGCGGGTGCTTCACACCATCAACCCCCGTTTGCACCCTGAACAAATTGCGTGGATTGCCAACCATGCCGAAGATCAGGTCTTGTGTTTTGACATGAGCTTCTTGCCCATCATCCAAGCGGTGCATGCCAAGTGCACCACCATTGCGCACTGGGTGGCGCTCTGTGATGCAGACAAATTGCCTGCTGACTCGGGCATTCCCAACCTCGTCAGCTACGAAGCCTGGATTGGACAGCAGTCCAGCCACTGCAACTGGCCCTCAATGGACGAAAACACGGCATCGAGCATGTGTTACACCAGCGGCACCACGGGCAACCCCAAGGCAGCGCTTTACAGCCACCGCTCCACCATCTTGCATGCCTATGCAGCGGCTTTGCCCGATGTGATGTGCCTGTCAGCACGCGACGCCATCTTGCCGGTGGTGCCCATGTTCCACGTCAACGCCTGGGGGATTCCATACAGCGCCGCCATGACAGGCGCCAAGTTGGTGTTTCCCGGCCCCGGCATGGACGGCAAGTCGATTTACGAATTGATTGAAAGTGAACGCGTGACCTATGCCGCGGGTGTGCCCACGGTGTGGCAAATGCTGCTCACCCACATGAAGCCTGCGGGCTTGCGTTTCTCGACCTTGAAACGAACCGTGATTGGGGGGTCAGCTTGTCCGCCGGCCATGATCGATGCTTTCCGCGACGACTACAACGTCGAGGTCTTGCATGCTTGGGGCATGACGGAGCTCAGCCCCTTGGGGACCTTGTGCACTTTGAAGAACAAGCACCTCAACCTGCCTGCTGAAGAGCAAATGAAGATTCGACTCAAACAAGGGCGTGCGATTTTTGGCATCGACATGAAGATCGTTGACGATGCCGGCAACGAACAGCCACACGATGGCAAAGCCTACGGTGACCTGTTGGTCAAAGGGCCTTGGGTGGTGGCGGATTACTTCAAAGGTGAGGGGGGCAGCCCCTTGATCCATGACGCCAACGGCGTGGGATGGTTCCCTACAGGTGATGTGGCCACGATCGACCCCGATGGCTACATGCAAATCACCGACCGCAGCAAGGACGTCATCAAATCAGGCGGCGAGTGGATCAGCTCGATCGACATCGAAAACATTGCGGTGGCGCATCCTGCAGTGGCCATGGCCGCGTGCATTGGCGTCAAGCATCCCAAGTGGGACGAGCGACCCATTGTGATCGTGGTCAAAAAGCCCGGGGGAGATGTCAGCCGTGAAGACTTGCTGAAGTTCTACGAGGGCAAAACGGCCAAATGGCAAATCCCAGACGATGTGGTGTTTGTCGACAGCATTCCGCTGGGCGCCACTGGCAAGATGCTGAAGACCAAATTAAGAGAACAGCTCAAAGGCTATGTTTTGCCTAGTTTGTAAAGAACATCTTTCACCGTACCCGCGTTAAGGGCAATCCCTGAACGTGGGTTTGCGTAAAGTCGTTACGCTTTCAAGTCAATAAAAATCCATTGGAGACAAGCATGACTTTGAAACGACAACTGGTGAGCCTGGCGGTTCTTGGCGCCTTGGCAAGCACAGCATTTGCCCAAAGTGGCGAAACAGTGAAGATCGCCTTGATCGATCCACAAAGCGGCCTCATGGGTCCTTTGGGCATGAACCAACTCAGGAGTTTTCAATTCTTTGCCGATACCTTCACCCAAAGCAATGTGGCGGGCGTGAAGTACGAGGTGGTGGGCTTTGACAACAAACTCAGCCCAGCTGAAAGTCTGAATGCGCTCAAAGCAGCCATGGACCAGGGCATTCGCTACATTGCGCAAGGTAACGGTTCGTCGGTGGCGGGTGCTTTGATCGATGCGGTCAACAAACACAACGAGCGCAACCCCGGCAAAGAAGTGCTGTTTTTGAACTACGCAGCGGTGGACCCTGATTTCACGAACAGCAAGTGCAGCTACTGGCATTTCCGATTTGACGCCGACACCTCCATGAAGATGGAGGCCATGACCACCTTCATGAAAGATCAGCCTGACATCAAGAAGGTCTACCTGCTCAATCAAAATTATTCGCACGGTCAACAAGTGACCAAGTTCGCCAAAGAAAACCTGGCTCGCAAACGTTCGGATGTTCAAATCGTGGGCGAAGATTTGCATCCTTTGGCGCAGGTGCGTGACTTCTCGCCTTACATCGCCAAAATCAAAGCCTCAGGGGCAGATACCGTGATCACGGGCAACTGGGGGTCTGATTTGGCCCTCTTGGTCAAAGCAGCCAACGAAGGCGGTTACAACGGCAAGTTCTACACCTACTACACCGGTGTCACGGGCACGCCCACGGCCTTGAGTACCGGAGGTGCAGGACGCGTGTACCAAATCGCCTACCAACACTACAACATGGGCGGCCCCATGGAGAAGTGGATGGCAGAGTTCAAGAAACGTTACAACGACGACATGTTCACCGGCTCGGTGCCGCACATCTTCACCGCGCTGTCGATTGCCATGAAAAACGCCAAATCGACGGATCCCCTCAAAGTGGCGGCAGCTTTGGAAGGTTTAAAAACCAACAGCTTCAATGGGGAAATTGAATTGCGCAAGACCGACCATCAAATTCAGCAAACCTTGTTTTTGACGGTGTGGCAAAAGGCGGACAAAAAATACCCTTACAGCCCCGAAAACACCGGCATGACCTTGGCGCCGGTCAAAACCTTTGAGCCTTACGTGGCCAGCACGCCCACCAGCTGCCAGATGAAGCGCCCCAGCTAAGCAGGGTCTCATGACGCGAGCGGTGTGCCTACGACACACCGCTCTTTCTTTGGGTGTTTTGCAAGTACAAGGTGTGTGATGGAGTTTTTCTTGATCTCCATGCTCAATGGGGTGAGCTACGGATTGTTGCTGTTCATGCTCAGTTCAGGGCTGACTTTGATCTTCAGCATGATGGGTGTTCTCAATTTCGCACATGCCAGCTTTTACATGCTGGGGGCTTATTTGGGTTACTCGCTCAATGGCTTGTTGGGTTTTTGGGCCGCCTTGGTCATCGCGCCTTTGTTGACGGGTGCCATGGGTGCAGGCTTTGAACGTCTGAGCTTGCGACGCGTGCACAAGTTTGGCCATGTGCCCGAGTTGTTGGTGACATTTGGCCTGTCTTACATCGTGCTGGAGCTGGTGCAACTTCTGTGGGGTCGCACGGCCTTGGAGTTTGCGCCACCGCCCCAATTGCAAGGTCCGGCTTTCACGCTCATTCAACATTCCGTGCACGGGTTGTCATGGGTTTGGGGTGCTTCCGCCACTGAGCTGTGCAGCACAGCCCAAGCCGCAGTGCGCGTGGTGTGCTCGCCGTTTCCTGCCACCCGCGGCTTCATGATGCTGGTGGCTTTGATGATGATGGTGGGCTTGTGGTTGTTGCTCACCCGCACGCGTGTGGGACTGGTCATCCAAGCGGCCCTGACACACCCGGAGACGGTCGAGTCCTTGGGGCACAACGTGCCACGAATTTTCATGCTGGTGTTTGGGGTAGGCACGGGCTTGGCAGGGTTAGCCGGCGTGATTGGCGGCAGCACCTTTGTCACCGAACCTGCCATGGCCGCCACCGTAGGTTCTGTCATTTTTGTCGTGGTGGTGGTGGGCGGCATGGGGTCTTTGGCTGGCGCTTTTTTGGCGTCCCTTTTGATCGGCGTGGTGCAGACCTTTGCCGTGGCTTTTGACTATTCCATGTTGTTGCTGCTGCAGAGCTTGGGATGGCATGCGAGTGCCGCCATGCAAGAAAACTCCGTGCTCAAACTCACCCTGTCACAGGTCGCGCCCATCTTGCCGTATTTGTTTTTGGTGTTGATTTTGATCTTTCGGCCCAAAGGGCTGTTGGGCACAAGGGAGGGTTGAATGTTGCAACGGTTCACCACCCACGCCGAACGCCAAGCTTTCAACCTGACCCGTTGGCTTGTTTGGGGCGGCTTCGCCTTGGTCTTGCTGCTGGCGCCGCGCGTGTTCTCCAGCAATTTGGCGGTCAACTTGCTGTCGCAGATCGGCATTGCGATGGTGGCGTGTTTGTCTTACAACATGCTGCTCGGTCAAGGCGGCATGCTGAGTTTTGGACATGCGGTGTATACCGGGTTAGGGGCTTACACGGCCATGCATGCGCTCAATGCCGCCAGCAGTGGCGCATGGGCTATTCCTGTGAGTTGGGTGCCTTTGGTGGGGGGCATGGGAGGATTATTTTTTGCTGTGCTGTTTGGATTTGTGACCACCCGCAAGTCCGGCACCACCTTTGCCATGATCACCCTGGGATTGGCCGAATTGGTGTTTGCCATGTCGCTGATGTTTTCGGAATTCTTTGGTGGTGAGGCCGGCGTAGCGGGTAACCGCGTGGTGGGACAAGCGGTGTGGGGCATCACCTATGGCCCTGCCATTCAGGTCTACTATTTGACCGCGGCCTACACGTTTGTCTGTGTGGCATTGATGTACGCCTTCACCCGCACCCCGCTGGGACGTATGCTGAATGCGGTGCGCGACAACCCTGAAAGGGTGGCGTTCATTGGTTACAACACCCAGTATGTGCGTTATTTCTCATTCATCATCGCGGGTTTTTTTGCAGGCATTGCAGGCGGATTGGCGTCGTTGAATTTTGAAATTGTCACCGCCGAGGTGGTGGGCGCAGGACGCTCAGGTGCTTATTTGTTGTTCACATTTTTGGGCGGCGCCTCAGCTTTCTTTGGACCCATCATCGGCGCGGTGTTGATGGTGCTGGCCCATGTGTTGCTGTCGGAGTTCACCAAAGCTTGGTTGCTCTACCTTGGGCTGACGTTTTTGTTCATGGTCATGTACGCGCCAGGGGGCATTGCCAGCTTGATCATGAAGAACCTGCGGTTGGCCAGCTTTGGGCGACTGCGGATGCTCTGGGTGGCTTACGTGGGCCTGGGGGCCACCGCCTTGGTCGGGGCCATCGGAGCCGCTGCCATGATTGAGATGGTCTACCACTTGCAACTCAACATGGCGCAGGGCAATACGCTGCACTTTGCCGGTCTGATGTTCGATGTCACCTCCGGGCAAAGTTGGTTTGGCGCAGTTTTTGTCTTTCTCACGGGTGTCGGCCTATTCGAAACAGCGCGCCGTCAGTTCATGCGCGATTGGGACGTGTCACAAGCCGTCATTGAAAAAGAAATCAAACAACGGGAGGCCCAGTGATTGCTTTACAGCTGAAAGAGGTGCGCAAGAACTTTGGCAAAACCGAGATCATCCGGGGCATCAGCTTAGAGGTTCAAGCCGGTGAGCGCGTGGCCATCATTGGCCCCAATGGAGCCGGCAAATCGACGTTGTTCAATCTCATCAGTGGACGCATCCCACCCTCGAGCGGAGAGATTTGGCTGGGGCCCCATCGCATCGATGGCAAGCAACCTTTTGAAATCAACCGCTTGGGTTTGTCCCGCAGCTTTCAGATCACGAACATCTTTCCCAACCTCAGTGTGTTTGAAAACTTGCGCTGCGCCGTGTTGTGGGCTTTGGGCTACAGGTACACGTTTTTGAAGTTCTTGGCAGACCTGGACGATGCCAACGAACGTGCCCATCAACTGATGGCGCAGATCCACCTGGACCACAAACGCGACGTAGCGGCGATGAACTTGACCTATGCCGAACAACGTGCCTTAGAGATAGGCATCACCATTGCGGGGGGGGCTCAGGTCATCTTGCTTGATGAACCCACAGCGGGCATGAGCCTGAGCGAAACCCAACGATTCATTCAACTGATTCGCGAGGTCACGACGGACAAAACCCTGCTCACCGTCGAGCACGACATGGGTGTGGTGTTTGGTTTGGCGGACAAAATTGCGGTGGTGGTGTACGGCGAGTTGATTGCATTTGACACACCACAAGCCGTTCGAGCCAATGCGAAGGTGCAAGAAGCTTATTTAGGTTCTGCGGTGGCTGATCACCAAGCCTCTATTTGACACACACGCGAGACAACTGGATGCTAAAAGTCGACGACCTTCACGCCTTTTACGGCAAGAGCCATGTGCTGCATGGGGTCTCTTTTGAAGTCCAAGCCGGTGAGATCGTGGCTTTGCTGGGACGCAATGGTTCGGGCCGTTCAACCACGGCACGAGCCATCATGGGTTTGGTCGAGTGCAAAGGCACCTTGCACTGGCAAGGTCAATCCATTGCCCACAAAAAGCCCTTCCAAATTGCCCACCTCGGGATTGGCTATGTGCCCGAAAACCGTGACATCTTTCCCAAGCTCACGGTCCATCAAAATTTGCTTCTGGGGCAAAAAGGCAAAGGCGAGGGCAGCCGCTGGTCGTTTGACGACATGTATGCGATGTTTCCGCGTCTGAAAGAGCGAGAGCACACCGAAGCCGGCGTGCTCTCAGGGGGCGAACAACAAATGCTCACCCTGTGTCGCACCCTCATGGGGGACCCAGACCTCATCATCATCGATGAACCCACCGAGGGGCTGGCCCCCAAAATTGTGGAGTTGGTGGGTCAGTATTTGAAAACGCTCAAAGCGCGCGGAATTTCGGTTTTGTTGATCGAGCAAAAGCTCACCATCTCCATGGATATCTCTGACCGTGTGTTGGTCATGGGACACGGCAGCATCGTTTTTTCAGGCTCTCCGCAAGACTTGCGACGGGACCTCAACACCCGCCGGGAATGGTTAGAAGTTTGATCTAGAATCAAAAAAGAACGATCGTTCTTTTTATTGTCCTTTCATTGCTCCAACAAGGAAATCGCATGAGTGCAGACTACAAAGTTCATGGCGACGTGGCCGTGATCACGCTCAACAACCCACCGGTCAACGGTTTGGGCTTGTCCACCCGCCAAGCCATCGTGGCGGGCGTTGAACAGGCACTGGCGGATCCTGCGGTGAAGGCTTTGGTGGTCACAGGCCACGGCAAGGCCTTTTCAGGCGGCGCTGACATCCGTGAATTTGGCACGCCCAAGGCGATTCAAGAACCCAATTTGCTGAGCGTCATCTCAGTGATCGAGAACAGCCACAAACCCGTTGTGGCCGCTGTGCACAGCGTGGCCATGGGCGGCGGTTTGGAGCTGGCCTTGGGGTGCCACTACCGCATCGCGGCACCGGGTGCCAGCATCGCCTTGCCAGAGGTCAAGATCGGTTTGATCCCTGGTGCCGGTGGCACCCAGCGCTTGCCTCGCGCCTTGGGCGTGGAACCTGCGTTGAACATGATCGTCAGCGGCGAAGCCATCAAGAGCGAGATGCTGGCCATGCTGCCCGGTCAAAAGCTGTTCGATCAAATGGCATCGTCGCCTGATTCACTGATGGACGACGCTTTGAGCTTGGCCCGTCAAATGGCCGATGTGCGCCCCTTGCCTAAAGTGCGCGATTTGCCCTGCAAGCACCCGCAAGGCGATGCCTACTTTCAGTTCGCGCGCAATATGGTCAAAGGCATGGCCAAAAACTACCCCGCACCACCCAAGTGTGTGGACGCCGTAGAAGCCGCCACCCAGAAAAAATTTGCCGACGGCATGACTTACGAGCGCGAGCTGTTCATCAACCTGATGTGGACACCTGAGTGCCGGGCCTTGCGCCATTTATTCACTTCTCAACGTGCCGCCTCCAAAATTGCCGATGTGCCCGACACCACGCCGGTGCGCAACATCCAGTCGGTGGCCATCATTGGGGCCGGCACCATGGGCGGCGGCATTGCCATGAACTTCCTCAATGCAGGCTTGCCGGTGAAGCTGCTGGAAACCAAGCAAGAGGCCCTGGACCGTGGCATTGCCACGATTCAAAAGAATTACGAAGCGCAAGTCAAAAAAGGCAAGCTCAAAGAAGACAAGTACGCCCAGCGCATGGCCTTGCTCAGCACCACGCTGAGCTACAGCGATTTGAAAGATGCCGACTTGGTGATTGAGGCCGTGTTTGAAGAAATGGGCGTCAAAGAAGCCGTGTTCAAACAGCTCGATGCAGTGATGAAGCCTGGCGCCATCCTGGCCTCCAACACCTCGACCTTGGACGTCAACGCCATTGCCAATTTCACCCAGCGCCCCCAAGACGTGGTGGGCATGCACTTTTTCAGCCCCGCCAATGTGATGAAGTTGCTCGAAGTCGTGCGTGGCGAAAAAACCGCCAAAGACGTGCTGGCCACAGCCATGGCTGTGGCCAAGAAGATCAAAAAGACCGCCGTGGTGTCGGGTGTGTGCGACGGTTTCATCGGCAACCGCATGATCGAACAATACGGTCGCCAAGCGGGGTTCTTGTTGGAGGAGGGCTGCACCCCACAGCAGGTGGACAAAGCGGTCGAGAAATTTGGCTTTGCCATGGGCCCATTCCGCATGGGCGACTTGGCAGGCAACGACATCGGCTGGGCCATTCGCAAACGTCGCTATGTGGAAAAGCCTCAAATGAAGTACAGCAAAACCGCCGATCTGTTGTGCGAGATGGGGCGCTTTGGTCAAAAAGTGGGCAAGGGCTGGTACGACTACCAAGCCGGCAAGCGTGACGCCATTCCGAACAAAGACGTGGAGAGCATGGTGGTCCAACACCGTGCCGCGCTAGGCATCACGGCGCGCAAAATCAGCGACGAAGAAATTGTGCAACGCCTGGTGTTCTCGCTCGTCAACGAAGCCGCACACATTTTGGACGAAGGCATTGCCGCCAAGGCCAGCGACATCGACATGGTCTACATCACCGGTTACGGCTTCCCGATCTACCGGGGTGGCCCCATGCTCTACGCTGACCAAATTGGTTTGTTCAATGTGGTGCAAGCCATGCATCGCTTTGCGGCCAACCCCCTCGATGACGCCGAGTTCTGGAAACCAGCACCTTTGTTGGCCCGCCTCGCCGCCGAAGGCAAGACCTTCAACTGAACCCCATTTAAGGAATTCCCATGACCAACGCTGTCATCGTTTCAACCGCCCGCACCCCGCTGACCAAAAGCTGGAAAGGTGCCTTCAACATGACCCACGGCGCGACCTTGGGTGGACACGCCATCCAACACGCCGTGGCGCGAGCGGGCATTGACGCCGCCGAAGTCGAAGACGTCATCATGGGCTGTGCCAACCCCGAAGGCGCTACCGGCTGGAACATCGCCCGCCAGTGCGGTTTGGCGGGTGGCTTGCCGGTGAGCGTGAGCGGCATCACGGTGAACCGCTTTTGCTCGTCGGGTTTGCAAACGATTGCCTTGGCGGCGCAACGCATCATCACCGGTGAAGGCGATGTGTATGTGGCTGGCGGCGTGGAAAGCATCTCTTGTGTGCAGCAAGAAATGAACATGCACATGTTCATGGACCCCAACCTCAACAAAATCAAGCCCGAGATTTACTGGAATATGTTGCAAACCGCTGAAAACGTGGCCAAGCGCTACAACATCAGCCGCGACGTGATGGACGAATACGGCGCCGCCAGCCAGCAAAAAGCCTGCGCGGCAGCAGCGGCGGGCAAGTTTGACGAAGAGATTGCCGCCATCACCGTGAAAGCGGGCGTGGCAGACAAGGTGATGGGCTTGATGACCAAGCAAGTCACGGTCAGCCGCGATGAAGGCATGCGTGAAGGCACCACGGTAGAAGCCATCAGTGGCTTGAAATCTGCCATGCCCGGCGGCTTGATCACTGCGGGCAATGCGAGCCAGTTCTCTGACGGGGCAGGGGCTTGTGTGGTGATGAGCGAAGAGCTGGCCAGCAAGCGTGGCCTGAAACCCCTGGGGCGTTTCCTAGGCTTTGCAGTGGCTGGCTGCGAGCCCGATGAGATGGGCATTGGCCCTGTGTTTGCGGTGCCCAAAGTGCTCAAGCGCTTAGGGCTGACTGTGAATGACATTGACCTGTGGGAACTCAACGAAGCCTTCGCCGTGCAAGTGCTGTACTGCCGCGACAAACTGGGCATTCCCAACGACCGCCTCAACGTCAATGGCGGTGCCATCGCCGTGGGTCACCCTTACGGCATGAGCGGTCAACGTTTGACGGGCCACGCCTTGATCGAAGGCAAACGCCGTGGTGCCAAGCGCGTGGCCGTGACCATGTGCATTGGCGGCGGCATGGGCGCAGCGGGTATTTTTGAAGTGCTGTAAATGGCGCTGCGCCACACCGTTGATTTTTTGCTCTACGACTGGCTCCAAGTTGAGGCACTGAACCAACGCCATCGTTTCGCAGACCATTCGCGTGAGACCTTTGACGCGGTGCTCGACACCTGCGAGCGCATCGCTAGAGAAAAATTTGCGCCGCACAACCGCACCGTGGACTCACAAGAACCGCAGTTCGATGGCGAACGCGTGATCTTGCCCCAAGCCACCCACGATGCCCATGCAGCCTATGCCGCTTCGGGCATGCTCAGTGCCGCGCAAGACTATGACGTCGGCGGCATGCAACTGCCTTATGTGGTGGAGTCGGCAGCCAATGCGTTTTTTGCATGTGCCTCGGTCAGCATCGGCGGTGGCATGTTGACGGTAGGCAATGCCAACTTGCTCATGGCCTATGGCAGTGAGCAACAAAAACAAGTGTTTGCGCACAACGAGTTTTCAGGTCGATGGGCGGGCACCATGTGCTTGTCTGAGCCACAAGCAGGCTCATCGCTGGGGGACATCACCACCCGCGCCACGCCCGACGGCGCTGACTTTGCCAGCGACCCACTGGGCCCGCGCTACCGGATCAAGGGCCACAAGATGTGGATCTCGACCGGCGACCACGAACTGACCGAGAACATCGTCCACCTGGTCCTGGCCAAGATTGCGGGTCCCGACGGCAAGCCTGTTGCCGGGGTCAAAGGCATTTCCTTGTTTGTGGTGCCCAAGCACCGGGTGGATGCACAAGGCAAGCTCACGGGCCAACGCAATGACGTGGCCTTGGCCGGCCTCAACCACAAATGCGGCTGGCGCGGCACCGTCAACACCTTGCTCAATTTTGGCGAAGGCAAATACCCAGATGCGCAAGGGCAAGCGGGTGCCATCGGCTATTTGGTGGGCCAACCCGGCGAGGGCTTGCGCTGCATGTTCCACATGATGAACGAGGCCCGCATTGGCGTGGGCATGGCCGCCACCATGCTGGGATTGGCGGGCTACTACGCTTCACTCGACTATGCCAAAACACGCCCCCAAGGACGTTTGAGCGCGGGCCAAGGCAAAGACGCTGGATCGCCCCAAGTTCGCATCATCGAACACGCCGATGTGAAGCGCATGTTGTTGGCCCAAAAAGCCTATGGCGAGGGTGCCTTGGCCTTGGCCCTGTATTGCGCTCGACTCGTCGATGAACAACGCACCGGTGACGCCACAGCAGCCCACGAAGCCCGCTTGCTGCTTGAAGTGCTGACACCGATTGCGAAAAGTTGGCCCAGTGAGTGGTGCCTGGAAGCCAATTCGCTCGCCATTCAAGTGCTGGGGGGCTATGGCTACACACGCGACTACCCGGTGGAGCAGTACTGGCGCGACAACCGCTTGAACATGATCCATGAAGGCACCCACGGCATTCAGGCCCTGGACTTGCTGGGTCGCAAGGTGCGCATGGAAGACGGGCAGGGCATGCGCTTGCTCGCGCAACGCATCCATGCCAGCGTGGCCCACGCCTTGCAACTTGCGCATGAAGCCCATCACTTGGCCGAACACGCCCAAGCCTTGAGCGATGCATTCGAGCAGGTAGAGCGTGCAACACACATGGCATGGACACACCATGAGCCAGCGCAAGCCTTGGCCAATGCCGTGCCTTATTTGCAAGCCTTTGGGCACATGGTGCTGGCCTGGATGTGGCTTGAAGTTGAGCTTGCCAGTTTGAACCAAGGTCCTGAGAACTTAGGGCGTCGAACGGCAGCTGCATTTTTTTACCGTTACGAGTTGCCGAAAATCGGCGCTTGGCTCAAGGTGGTCGCGTCATGCGACATGACCTGCGCCGACATGCCCGAAGAGGCTTTTTAAACAAGGATTGCCATGCAAGAGAGTTTTGGTGCTTACATCCCCTTTGTCGACCATTTGGGGTTTGAGATGGTTTTTTTTGAGGATGGGCAATCCGAACTGCGTTTTGCCCCTGAACCCGAACACAACAACTCCTTCAATGTGGTTCACGGCGGCGCCGTGATGACCTTGTTGGATGTGGCCATGGCCACTGCGGCACGCAGCGTCGAGCGGACCTCTGGCGCCGTCACCATCGAGATGAAAACCTCGTTCATGCGTGCTGCAGTCGGGCCTTTGACCGCCAAAGGCCGTTTGATCCACCGAACGCGCAGCATGGCCTTCACCGAAGCCATGGTGTACGACGCACAAGAGGTCTTGTGCGCCCATTCAACGGGCACTTTCAAGTTGGTACCTCGCGGCACAGCCGCAGACAAAACCAGCACTGAAATACCAACCGATTGATTTTTTTCAGGAGCTGACATGCCATTGAACCATTCCATCCTGCTGGACAACCGCCCTCAAGGACAAGCCAGCGTTGACAACTTCAAGTTGGTGAGCGCCGAGACGCCGGCCTTGCTCGAAGGCCAAGTTCTGGTGCAACACCATTTCTTGAGCCTCGATCCCTACATGCGCGGGCGCATGAACGACAGCAAAAGCTATGCAGTGCCCCAAGCCTTGGGCGAAGTGATGATCGGCGGTACCGCTGGCGAGGTGGTCGACAGCCGGCATCCCAAATTCAAGCCGGGGGACCCGGTGGTGGGCATGGGCGGTTGGCAAAACTACAGTGTGGTCGACGGCAACGTGCCCGGCATGTTGCGCCGTGTGGACACCACCCATGTGCCCTTGAGCCATTACTTGGGTGCGGTGGGCATGCCTGGGGTCACGGCGTGGTACGGCTTGGTCAAGATCATGGCGCCACAAACTGGACAAACGGTCACGGTCAGTGCGGCCAGTGGGGCCGTGGGCAGCAGCTTTGGCGCACTGGCCAAAGCCCGCGGTTGCCGCGTGGTGGGCATTGCTGGCGGGCAAGAGAAATGCGATTACGTCGTCAACACCCTGGGCTTGGATGCTTGCGTGGACTACAAGGCGCACAGCGACTACCTGTCCTTGTCCAAGGCTTTGCGTCACGCCTGCCCAGACGGCATTGATGGCCACTTTGAAAACGTGGGCGGCATGGTGCTAGACGCGGTGATGCTGCGCACCAATGCCTTCGCGCGCCTGGCGGTGTGCGGCATGATCGCCGGCTACAACGGCGCGCCCATGCCCATGGCCAACCCTGCGCTGATTTTGGTCAATCGTTTGAAACTTGAAGGCTTCATCGTCAGCGAACACATGGAGGTCTGGCCCGAAGCCCTGAGCGAATTGGCACACTTGGTCGGCAGTGGCCAACTGCGTCCACGCGAGTCAGTGGCCCATGGTTTGGCTTGTGCACCCGAGGCCTTTTTGGGTCTGCTCCAAGGCAAGAACTTCGGCAAGCAACTGGTCAAACTGGTTTAAAGACCTGACCCATGATTTCAAACTTCGAAGGCAAAACAGCGGTTCTGACGGGTGCAGGCTCGGGCTTTGGCTTGGCGTGCGCCCGCATCGGCGCCCAACGGGGCATGAACTTGGTGTTGGTGGATGTTCAACGCGATGCCCTAGAGGCCGCTCACGAAGAACTCTCAGCCCAGGGCGTGAAGGTGATGTCGCGTTGTGTGGATGTGTCCCAAGCCGACCCCATGCAAGCCTTGGCTCAGGATGTCCACACCCAATTCGGCGCACCGCATTTGGTGTTCAACAACGCAGGCGTTGGCGCCGGTGGTTTGGTGTGGGAAAACTCACTGGCGGACTGGCAGTGGGTGCTTGGCGTCAACCTGTGGGGCGTCATCCATGGCGTGCGCTTGTTCACCCCCATGATGTTGCAAGCGGCCAAGCTTGATGCGCACTACCAAGGTCATATCGTCAACACGGCCAGCATGGCCGGCTTGCTCACACCGCCCAACATGGGCATCTACAACGTGAGCAAGCATGCCGTGGTGGCCCTCACAGAAACGCTCTACCAAGACCTGCAGTTGGTGTCAGACCAAGTGGGGGCCAGCGTGCTGTGCCCGTACTTTGTGCCCACGGGCATTGGACAAAGCCAACGCAACCGGCCCGACGCACTGGCCAGCGCACATCTCACGCCAAGCCAACGCATTGGCCAAGCCATGATGGACAAAGCCGTTCAAAGCGGAAAAGTCAGTGCACAAGAAGTGGCACTCAAAGTATTTGATTCGGTGAGCGCCGATCAGTTTTACATCTACAGCCACCCACAGGCGCTGGGCAATGTGGCACAACGCATGCAAGCCATCGTGTCGCAAAACCAGCCACCAGACCCCTTTGCAGCGCGTCCAGAAGTGGGTCAACAACTTCGGGCTGATTTACGCCACTGAATCACGCCACTGAAGCCGTCTCATGGCCAGGCCCCAGTGCTCAGTGAAAGTGGCCCTCAAAGCAGTGGCGAACCTCATGTCCAATCACCACATGGCTGGGGTTGGGCGTGGTGATGATGGTGCATTGTTGCGCGTTGCCTGTGCCTTCTCGCGTGTGGGAAACTTGTCGGGTCTGAAGAACCGATCCCCCCTAAAAAATGCAAAAAATCACCCGGCAAATTGCTGCCGAAATCAAGGTTTCTGAATCGCAAGTCAAAGCGGCCGTCGAGCTCTTAGATGGTGGGGCCACCGTGCCCTTCATTGCCCGCTACCGTAAGGAAGTCACGGGCGGCTTGGATGACATCCAACTGCGCGAACTTGAAGCACGTCTGAGCTATTTGCGCGAGCTCGAAGACCGCCGTGCCAGCGTTCTCAAAAGCATTGAAGACCAGGGCAAGCTCACCCCTGAGCTGCGTGCTGCCATTGAAGCGGCACCCACCAAGCAAGAACTGGAAGACCTGTACTTGCCGTTCAAGCCCAAACGCCGCACCAAGGGCATGATCGCCAAAGAAGCGGGGCTGGAGCCTTTGGCCGACAAGCTGTTCGCCAACCCAAGTCTCAACCCCAGCACCGAAGCCGAGGCCTTTGTGTTACCCGCAGACAAGATCGAAGGGGCCGACTTTTCCACCGTGGCCGCTGTGCTCGATGGCGTGCGCGACATCTTGAGCGAACGCTGGGCAGAGGATGCCCACCTCGTGCAAGCCTTGCGTGAATGGCTGTGGACTGAAGGGCTGTTTCGCAGCAAGTTGGCGACGGGCAAAGATGAAAACAACCCCGATGTGGCCAAGTTCCGTGACTACTTTGACTATGACGAGCCCATTGGCCGCGTTCCGTCTCACCGTGCTTTGGCCGTATTCCGTGGCAGAGCCCTGGAGATGCTCGACGCAAAACTGATTGCGCCTGAGATAGAAACCATCCCATCCCCCGGAGTGAAGACCACGCCACCCACGCTGGCCGAAGGCAAGATCGCGCTGCATTTGGGCTGGAGCCACCAAGGCCGTGCTGCTGACGACTTGATTCGCAAATGCGTGGCTTGGACTTGGCGCGTCAAGCTCAGCCTGTCCACCGAGCGTGACTTGTTCACCCGTCTGCGTGAGGACGCAGAGCAAGTCGCCATCAAGGTGTTTGCCGACAACCTGCGCGACCTGTTGCTGGCCGCGCCCGCTGGCCCGCGCGTGGTGATGGGTTTGGACCCCGGCATCCGCACCGGCGTGAAAGTGGCCGTGGTCGACAGCACCGGCAAACTGGTGGAAACCGCGACCGTCTACCCCCATGAACCCCGCAAAGACTGGGACGGCTCGCTCTACACCCTGGCCAAGTTGTGCGAAAAACACGGCGTCAACCTGATCGCCATTGGCAACGGCACGGCCAGCCGCGAGACCGACAAGTTGGCGGGCGAGTTGATCAAGCTCATGGCCAAGCACGATGCCGCCAAGTCGATCGACAAAGTGGTGGTCAGCGAAGCTGGCGCCTCGGTCTACAGCGCCAGTGAATTTGCCAGCCAAGAAATGCCCGATGTGGACGTGAGCCTGCGGGGTGCCGCCAGCATCGCACGGCGCTTGCAAGACCCGTTGGCCGAGTTGGTCAAGATCGACCCCAAATCGATCGGTGTGGGCCAGTACCAGCACGACGTGAACCAGAGCGAATTGGCCCGCACCCTAGAGGCGGTGGTCGAAGATTGTGTGAACAAAGTAGGGGTGGACTTGAACACCGCCAGCGTCCCCTTGCTCACCCGCGTGTCTGGCCTGAGCACCACCACCGCCAAAGCGGTGGTGCGTTGGCGCGAAGCCAACGGTGCCTTTGCCAACCGCCAGCAACTGCTCAAAGTGACGGGCTTGGGTGCCAAAACCTTCGAGCAAAGCGCAGGCTTTTTGCGCATCCGAGGCGGTGACAACCCTTTGGACATGACTGCGGTGCACCCCGAAACCTACCCGGTGGTGGAACGCATCATGGCGCAAACCGGCAAACCCGTGAGCGAGTTGATGGGCCGCGCCGACATGCTCAAAACCTTGAAGCCCGAGTTGTTTGCCAACGACACGGTGGGTGTGATCACCGTCAAAGACATTTTGAGCGAGCTGGAAAAACCCGGCCGTGACCCACGCCCCGACTTCAAAGTGGCGCAACTGCA
The DNA here is from genome assembly GCF_046052825.1 of Limnohabitans sp. Lineage (GTDB taxonomy): Bacteria > Pseudomonadota > Gammaproteobacteria > Burkholderiales > Burkholderiaceae_C > Limnohabitans. The sequence continues at coordinate 6,140 of NZ_JAVLFP010000044.1, read as the reverse complement.
AGACGGCGTGGAAGACATCAAGGACCTGAAAGTCGACATGGTGCTCGAAGGCACGGTCAGCAATGTGGCGGCGTTTGGTGCCTTTGTCGACCTGGGCGTGCATCAAGACGGCTTGATCCATGTGAGCCAACTCAGCAACAAGTTCATCACCGACGCGCGCGAAGTGGTCAAGACCGGGGACATCATCAAGGTCAAAGTGCTCGAAGTGGACGTGGCCCGCAAACGCATCAGCCTGACCATGAAGCTCGATGCCGCAGGGGCGCGACGCGATGGCCCACGCGACAACCGCTTTGAGCATGCCGGCAGAGACAACCGGGCGCGTGGCGGCGGTGGCTACACCGCACCGCCACAAACGGCACAAGGCTCGACCATGGCCAGTGCCTTCGCGAAATTGCAAAGTCTCAAGAAGTAAGCTCAGTTCATGTCCATCACCCGCAACATCCGCATGCTCACCCGCTACAACGCCTGGGCCAATCAGGTGTTATTCGCTGCTCTGGCCAAGTTGCCCGAAGACGCGGTGATGGCTCCCCGTCCAGCGGTGTTTGGCAACATGGCCAACACATTGCAACATGCGCAGGTGGTGGATGTGATCTGGAAAGCCCATCTTGAAGGCGTGCCGCATGGCATGCGTTCCAGAGTGCCACAACAAGACATGCTGCTGACAGCCTTGGCCGCAGCTCAAACGGCCCTAGACCAGTGGTACATCGCCTACGCCGATCAATTGACACCCGCCGCACATGACGAACTGCTGAGCTTTGAATTTGTCGATGGTGGCCACGGCCAGATGACCCGAGGCGACATGTTGCTGCATGTGGTGAACCACAAAACCTATCACCGAGGCGTTGTGGCCGACATGATTTGCCAGTGCGGCGTCCGACCGCCGGTCATGGATTTGCCGGTGTTTTTGCGCGACATACCCAGTCAGCTTTGAGCGCAGTTGTCGTCTATGAAGGCCCTTCACCTTTACGCAGGCCCCAAAGCACGTGCGCACATTGCGCAACATGGCTTGCGGCCAGAACATGTGGGTGTGATTCCAGGGGCAGCAGGTGGGCCCAAGGGCTTGATACTTGGGGCCCTAGATCGCTTTATCTTTGGCGAATGGTTACCCCAGAGTACGCAAGCCATTGATTTGGTGGGGGCCTCGATTGGCGCTTGGCGCATGGCCACAGCATGCCTGGACCATGCCGTGCAAGGTTTTGAACGCCTGGAGCACGACTACATCCACCAACGCTATGAACCACCGGCGGGGCAAAAACGTCCCACGGCACAGCAAGTGAGTGAAGCCTTTGGCCGCAGCTTGAATGATTTTTACGGCGGTCACATCGCCGAGGTGTTGGGCCACCCGCGCTTTCGCTTGCATGTGGTGACCTCGCATGGGCGACACCTCTTGCAGCGGGAACATCCCTTGCTTACGCCCTTGGGTTATGCGGGGGCGTATGTGTGCAATGTGTTGCAACGCAAAGCCATGGGCTTGTGGCTGGAGCGGGTGGTGTTTTCCAGCCCCAAGCATGGCCCATCTCTTCAGCCACACGAGTTTGATTTGCCTTTTGATGCGCGCGACTTTGCGACGCAGCAGGTGGCGCTGAGCGAGGCCAACTTCATGTCCGCGCTGCAAGCCAGTTGTTCCATCCCGTTTGTGCTGCAAGCCGTTCACGACATTGCCGATGCACCCAAGGGCGCGTATTGGGACGGCGGCATCACCGACTACCACCTGCACCTGAACTATGCACCGCCCCCCACCAGCCCCATCGTGCTCTATCCGCACTTTCAACAAGCTGTGGTGCCGGGTTGGTTGGACAAGGCATTGAAGTGGCGCCACCGGACCACCACTTTTTTAGACCATGCTGTGGTGTTGGCGCCCAACCCCGAGTGGGTGAAAACGCTGCCCAACGGCAAATTGCCCGATCGGTCTGACTTTGTGACCTACGTCCATGACTTTGATGCACGCGTGAACGTGTGGCAACAGGCCGCATCGGCCAGTGAACAGTTGGCCGATGAGTTGGCCGCATGGTTGGACAAACCAGACATTCAAAGCGTACAAGGGTTGTGACAAGCCAGGCATCTGCTGATGTGGGGTGGCCCAGCGACAGCATCTCAACCCAGCCTTGCCTGGGCCATCACATGGCAGCTTCGAGCATGTCTCGGTAGTCTTCAGGGCTGGCCAAGCGGGGGTTGGTTTTGTGGCAATGGTCGGCCAGCGCGCCCTCGATCACGGCGTCAAAACACGAACGCTCCACGCCCATCTGCGCCAAACCTGTCGGCAAGCCCAGGCGTGCATTCATGGCCGTGATGGCTTGGGCCACAGCCTGGGCAGCCTGTGCGGCCGAGGCGGCGGACGACGAGGCGTCTGCGATGCTGCCCAGCCCCATGGCATAGGCCATGCGCTGCATGCGCCGGTCGCGCTGCACCGATTCAGCCGCCGCGTTGAAGCGCACCACCGCAGGCAAGAACATGGCATTCAAGGTGCCATGGTGCAAGCGTGGGTTGACGCCGCCCAGGCTGTGGCTCAGCGAGTGCACACAGCCCAAGCCTTTCTGAAACGCCATGGCACCTTGCATGGAGGCACTCATCATGTTCAGGCGTGCCTCGCGGTCTTGGCCGTTGGCTGTGGCGCGTTCGATGTAGGCCCAACCACGTGTCAAACCATCGAGTGCAATGCCGTCAGCGGGTGGGTTGAAGGGCGCAGCCATGAAGGTTTCCATGCAGTGCGCGATGGCGTCCATGCCGGTGGCGGCGGTCAGCAGGGGAGGCAAACCCAAGGTGAGTTCGGGGTCGAGCAGGGCGGCTTTGGGCACCAAGTCCCACGAGTGAAAACCAAGTTTGCGGTCATCGTCGACGATCACAATGGCGCCGCGTGCCACTTCACTGCCGGTACCCGCGGTGGTGGGCACGGCAATCAGGGGGGCCACCGCCGAGGTGATTTTGGGCGACCCGCCTTCGATGGTGGCGTAGGTTTTGAGGGGGCCCGGATGGGTGGCCGCAATGGCCACGCCTTTGGCGCAGTCGATGGACGAACCGCCGCCCAGCGCAATCAGGCCGTCGCACTGGTGGGCGTGGTAGACGGCCACCGCCGCACGCACGGCGGCTTCGGTGGGGTTAGAAGGCGTTTGGTCAAACACTGCGACCGGAACGCCCGGCAATGCGTCCAGCGCTTTTTGCAAAATGCCCACCGCTTTGACGCCGGCATCGGTGACGATGAGGGGGCGCAGGATGTGTGCTTTTTGACATTCAGCGGCCAAGGTGCTGAGCACGCCAAAGTCGATCTGAATGTTCGTGAGGTAGAGAATTTGAGCCATGGCAAACTATAAAAGCCTAATCCACAAATTGCACGCCCCATGAGTCACCCTCGCAACCCTCAAAGTCTGCTCACACCCGCCATGCGCCAAGTGCTGCATGCCATTGCCAAAGCCGGTCGCCCACCCATCGCCATGTTGAGCGCCCAACAAGCCAAAGCAGCCTACGCCGCTGGCGCGGGTGTGTTGGAGCCCGACCCACAAAAAATGGCGCGTGACGAGACCTTGCACATCCCCACCCGCGACGGCGCATTGCTGCCTGCCAAGCTGTGGGCGCAACACCCCAAGCCTCAGATGCCCGTATTGCTCTATTTTCATGGCGGGGGCTTCACGGTGGGCAGCCCGCAGACCCATGAAGCCTTGTGCAAACACCTGGCCCATTTGGCCCAGTGCGCGGTGTTGTCGCTGGACTATCGGTTGGCGCCTGAGCACACCTTTCCCACCGCACACCACGACGCCTTCGATGCTTTGCAGTGGTTGGTCCAGCAGGCGCCAGACCTGGGGCTCGATGCCAAACGCATCGCCGTGGGTGGCGACAGCGCAGGCGGCACGCTCACCGCCGCCACCGCCATTGCCGCGCGTGATGCGGGCATTGACCTGCGTTTGCAGCTGATGTTTTACCCGGGTTGTTCGCCCGAGCACATGCCATCTGCGCACACCTTTGACACAGGTTTTTTGCTGGAAAAAACCAGCATCGACTATTTTTACAAGCACTACTTGCCCAACGCCGCCGACCGCCGCGACCCGCGCTTTTCACCTTTGTTGGCAGGGGACGTGTCTGGCTTGGCCCCGGCTTGGATCGGACTGGCCGAGTGCGATCCGCTGGTGGACGAGGGCATGGCCTATGCCGACCACTTGCGCGCACAAGGCGTTGCCGTAGACCTGGAAATTTACAAGGGCGTGGTGCACAGCTTCATCCAAATGGGCCGCGTCATTCCTGAAGCCTTGACGGCCCATGCCGATGCGGCACGTGCGCTACGCCATGCCTTTGGAGAATCCGCATGACACACCACGACTTTCGCTTGCTGCACCGCCTGCGCGTGCGCTGGGCCGAGGTGGACATGCAAAAAATTGTCTTCAACGGCCATTATTTGATGTACTTTGACACCGCCATGGCCGACTACTGGCGTGCGCTGGCTTTGCCGTATGAGCAAACCATGCACGACTTGGGCGGCGATTTGTACGTCAAGAAAGCCAGCGTCGAGTACCACGCCTCGGCCCGTTACGACGACCAGCTCGATGTGGGCCTCAAATGCCAGCGCATCGGCAATTCATCCATTCAGTTTGTCGGTGCTATTTTTTGTGGCGGTCAGCTGCTGATCACTGGCGAGTTGATTTACGTCTACGCCAACCCTGCCACACAAACTTCGCTGCCTGTGCCCGAGAGCTTGCGTGCCATTTTTCAGGGCTTCGAAGGCGGTCAAGCCATGACCACCTGCCAAGTGGGCACGTGGGATACCTTGAAAGCCAGTGCCCAGGCCGTGCGCACCGACGTGTTTGTCGGCGAACAAGGCATTGCCCCAGAGGACGAGTGGGATGAGGCCGACGCCACCGCCGTGCATGCGGTGCTGAGCAACCGCTTTGGGGTGCCACTGGGCACGGCACGCTTGCTGCAACCCGAAGCGGGCGTGGCGCAGATGGGTCGTATGGCTGTGACGCGGCTGATGCGCGGCTCAGGCTTTGGCCACCAGTTGTTAGAAGCGTTGGTGCAAGCCGCGCTGGCACGCGGAGACACCGAAGTGCGCTTGCATGCGCAGCGCAGCGCCGAAGGTTTTTACAAACGCCAAGGCTTTGAACCGTATGGCGAGCCGTTTGACGAGGTGGGCATCCCCCACATTGAGATGCGTCGCAGCTTGGGCTGAACGCTCAAATCTCGTCGCGTAGCGGGTAGGGCAGGGGCAACAAGTGCAGCAAGGCGCCTTGCGCTGTGCCCAGGTGCAGGCGGTGACCGTCGGTGGCTGAGAGCTGCAACTCGGCAATGGCCAGCTGACAGTCGCCATCGGTCGCAGCTTGAGCCACCAAGCCACAAGGCTGGTTCGCGTCTGCGCTGGAAAAAACCTCTTGGCCCGCACGCATGGGCACATCGGCTTGCACAATGAAGGCACGGCGCTTCAAAGTACCTCTGAACTGGCTGCGCGCCACCACCTCTTGGCCGGGGTAGCAGCCTTTTTTAAAGTTCACCCCATCCACCGACTCATAGTTGAGCATCTGCGGCACAAAGGCTTCAAAGGTCGCTTGCTCCACCCATGCCACGCCACTCATCACGTCAGCCACACACCAAGACTCAACCGCCAATTGGGGGAAGACCGCCAAGGCGGATGTCGCGCCACTGTCGACTGGGGCCAGCCACAAGGCACGTGCCACACCCTGTGAGGGGTAGAGGGTCAGCACATCGGCGCTCTCGGGACCCTCGTTCACCACATGGCGCAACCAGGGGGCCGTGGACGCGTGAGGACCGCACACGTGTTGCACCACATCGCCCGATAGGCCCAGCAGCCTGAACTCGGCGGTGGCATCACTCAGTTTCGCTTTGGCACGCAGCACAAACATCGACAAGCGTTTGAGGGTTTGAGCCAGCAAGTCGCGGCGACACACCAACAACACCTCGTCGGCAGCACGCTTGTACAGCACAAAGCTGGCTTGCATACGACCTTTGGCATTGCAGTACGCCGCCAAGCGGCCATGCTGCGCATCCAGCAGCAGCACGTCTTGCGTGAGCTGGTTGTGCAAAAAGTTGGCGGCATCGTCACCGCTGACGCGGATCACGCCCAGATGCGGAAGGGGGCTGACGCCGTGGGGCAGGGGGGAAGCTGTCTCTTATACACATCTGACGCTGCCGACGAATAG
>NZ_JAVLFP010000043.1:0-9378 GCF_046052825.1 Limnohabitans sp. | reverse complement strand
TCACCCAAGCCCACGTCGTCGAGGTACCCGGCAGGGGCCTCGATGGTGAGGCGCTTGCCGTGGTTTAAAGAGCTTCCCAGGTCGTGAACTGCGGTGATGCGCCCCACGCCGGTGATGATTCCGGTGAACATGTGTGTATTTTCGCAGGTTTATGAGGCCTCAGCGCCGAATGCGCGCCAATAGCCTCAAATCAGGGCCAATGGGTGTGACCTCATGGAAGTCCAGGGCCAAGGCTTCTTGCAGGTTTGACAAAGGTCCGAGGTTGCTCATGCCACGCCCTTGGCCAATCAACAGGGGTGCCATGTACACCAGCAGCTCGTCCACCAAGCCGGCACGCAGCAGCGAGCCGTTGAGTTTGTGGCCGGCTTCCACATGCAACTCGTTGACGCCGCGCAGCGCCAGGTCGTGCAGCATCTGGGCCAAATCGACTTTGCCTGCGGTGTCTGCCAAGCACGTCACGCGCGCGCCCTGGGCCTCTAAAGCGCGGCGTTTCTCGGCGTCGTCTTGCGCGGCATAAAACCACAGGGGGCGTTGCGGGCCAAACAGATTGGCATTCAAGGGTGTTTCCAAGCGGCTGTCGACCACCACCAAGCTGGGTTGACGCGGTGTGGCGACGGCACGCACGTCCAACTGCGGGTCGTCTTCCAGCACGGTGCCAATGCCGGTCAGCACGGCGCAGGCACGCGCCCGCCAGGCGTGGCCGTCTTGGCGCGCGGCGTCGTGGGTGATCCACTGGCTCTGGCCATTCGTCAATGCGGTTTGGCCGTCGAGCGAGGCGGCGATTTTCATGCGCACCCAGGGCATGCCGTGCTGCATGCGCTTGAAAAAACCAATGTTGAGCTCACGCGCCGCATCGGCCATCAACCCGACGTCCACCTGCACGCCCGCAGCGCGCAAACGCGCCACGCCTTGGCCCGCCACTTGGGGGTTGGGGTCTTGCACGCTGGCCACCACGCGCTGGATGCCCGCTTGAACCAGCGCATCGCAACACGGGCCGGTGCGGCCTTGGTGGCTGCAGGGCTCCAACGTGACATAGGCGGTGGCGCCTTGCACCGAGTGGCCCTTGGCCTGGGCATCGCGCAAGGCCATGACCTCGGCATGGGCCTGACCCGCCGCTTGGGTGTGGCCGCTGCCCAGCACCACGCCCTCGGCGCTGGTGATGACGCACCCCACCCGTGGGTTGGGAGAGGTCAGGTACAGCGCCTGCTGGGCCAAGGCCAAGGCCTGGGCCATGTGGGCGGTGTCGGTGGGGGAGGTCATGTGGCCATTATCTGTGCAGGGGTGTTTGGGGCTGCTCAGCCGATCATGGAGAGCGCCAACCCACAGTTGCGCTCGATCACGCCGGTGATGGTCTGCACCAGGGCTTGCTCGGTGGCTGTGAAGGGGTGGATGGCCATGGCTTGTTGTGTGACCTTTGCCCATGCGGTGGGCACATCGGTGGCCATTTTTTTGAACAGGCGCAAGCTGGGCTTGACGCCAAAACCGCAGTCGTCACACAACGCTTCCCATGAGTGAGCGCCAATGCGGGGGTAGGTGTCATCGTCACCGATGTAGAGCGCCAAGCGGTCGTCGCCATAGGCCTGCACGCACAACAGGTCATAAAAGGGGGCCAGGGCGTAACCCGTCTCGTCGATCAACACCGAGATGTTCTTGGCATGGGCATCGCTGTTGCCAATCAAATAGTTCAGCATGACCCAGCGCTGAAAACTCAACAGGTCTTTGGCTGGCAGCTGCAACGCGCGCAAGGCGTGGGCTATTTTTTTCAGACTGACCAGGCCACCTTGCCGTTCGTACTTCCAGTCAGAGCCCACGCCCAAGAGCTGGCAAGCGTCGATCTGATGCATGCAGACGATGTGACCGTCGACCACTTGGCGGTCGTAGCGTTGCACGATGTAAAGCGTCTCGGGCAAGTGCAGCAGATGGACCTCTGGCACCGGCAACTGGATTGCCCGGGCCAACTTCATGCACAGGTATTCGTTGACGGCGCTGGGTGTGAAATGGGACAGACGGGAGTCTGGTTTGGCAATGTGCGTGGTGGGCGAGCTGCCCACGCTGTCGTAGAGCTGGGCCCGTCGTGCGTCGTAGCGCAAGCCCATTTTGTCTTGCGCGCCAGGCAGCGACATGCTGCTTTGCGGGTTGGCCAAAAGCAGCGGTTTGCTCTGGTGGCGTTGTTGAAGGCGTTGGCGCAAGGTGTCTGGGCTCAACACGCTGTATTGCTGCAAAGTCTGAGGTGCTTGGCCCTCGGGCAAGACCGACAACACACCCGGCAACTCGGCGCCGAGCTGGCCGACGATTTCAAAGGCACTGGCGTTGCGCAGTTGGATGGCGTTGAGAACTTCTTCCAAGGGCGCACCCTCGGGCAACAGGTTGGCAAAAAAGGTTTTGACGGCTTCGCCTCGGTAGGGCATTGCGCTCAACGCAAATTGTGGGGCCAGCACATAGGCGCGCGAGGAGGCCAGCCACTGGGGGTCGTATTGAAAAACGTAGTGCCCGGCCTCATGCCCAAACCACCCCATGGCTTGCGCATTGGCCCAAACGCAAAGCCGAATCATGGCTGATGCGCCTTGGCGGGTGAGCCTGCGGCAGATTCAGTGCTCAGGACGATTTGTGCCTCCGACACGCCGTAGTCCACCCTGAGGGGTGCTTGTTTGGAACGCCGGGTGCTTGCTTGTGCGGTGACCTGAAAACCTTGGGCTTGCAGGCTCAGGCCGAGGCCATTGATGAGCTGGACCAGCTTGCCCAAGCTGCAATTCTGAGGGCTGGACTCTGCATCGCGGATGAAAGACACGCTCACACCGCAGGCGGCGGCGGCAGCCTCACGCGACAACTGTTGACGCTTGCGCTCAGCGGCCAAGGCAGCTGCCAAGGAGGGCAGTGTGCTGTTTTCAATTTTCATATTTGCTCCCGATAGGACAAATTATTTTGTTTTTCAAAGAGAATTATGATTTTTTGACCTCAAAAGGTCAATTTAATGATGTTGATCGATGGTATTGAGAAAGTTGTTCTTTTGGGAGCAAAAGTTGGCATCTGGCCGTGCCTGGGCCGTGTCTTCAACGCCCCCAACACTGCGCCACGCTCAGCGACGCGTTGAGCACGCCGCGCGTGCCGGTGTGGGTGAGGGTGAAGCTGCCACAGGCGTCGCCCATCTGGGGGCCAATCGGGGTGGCTGTCAGGTTGAAGCTTTGTGTGCTGCTGGTCACGCTGAGTTGGTAGCGCAGGCCTTCGGTTTGCAGCACGCTGGCAGGCACCTCAGCCGCTGCGGGGTAGCTGCCGTTGGCGCTGGCAGCGCGTTCGAGCCAATGGGCGGCTTGCAGCAGTGCGGTGCGGGCTTGGGCGCGTTGGCTGCGTTGCAGCAACTGTTGGTAGTTGGGCCAGGCCCAGCCCACCAAGACAGCGATGCAGGCCAAGGCGATCAGCAACTCGACCAAGCTGAAACCCCTTGGGCGGTCAGTCTGTTGGGCGGTTGGGTGTGACATGGGTGCTTTCATGTGCAGTGGCTCCAAGCTTCCTGGTTGGCGGGTTATTCGGCCAACACCTGCCAGCTGTGCCAGGTGCCGCCCGCCACGCTGCCCAAAGTCGGGTTGGCCGGGGCCGACCACAGGGCTTGCAACACCACGGCCGTGCCCGGCAACACGCCACGTGCCAGCACGGTGATGCGGTAAACAAAAGGCACGCTGGGGTTGAGGGGGGTGGCATCGACCAGCACCTCCACCCAATACCAAGTGGTGTCAGCACCGTAGGGGGTGTCGGTGGCGCTCAGCGGCCAAGCGCTGGCGGTCATGGCTTGCCATTCGCTGGCGCTGCGGGTGGGTGCGCCGTTGGGGGCGCAGATGCCGCTCACACAGGCTTGTGCGCCTAGGCGTTGGCGCAAGGTGTCGCGCGCGCTCAGGCTGGTGGGAAAGAACGCATGGGTTTGTGCGTCGTTGCCCGGTGTGTGGCGCGGGTTGACGTTGCCCTGTGCATCGCTGGCTGCGCCCAAGATGTCTTGCAGCGCCAAGGGAAGGGCGGCTTCGGCGCTGTGTTGGGTGCGCAGCAAGTCGGCCTCGGCGTTGAGCAGCCACTCGGTGCTGCGCAGGTTGCGCCAACCGACGCCTGCGGCCAGGCCCACCACGGCCAGCACCGCCAACACCGTGGGCAAGGCCAGTCCGTGGTGACGCGTGTGTGGGCCGCTCGTGGGGTGCGGCGTGTGGTCAACAGCTGTCATGGCAACACACCCACATGGTTGCGCAGGGTGAAGGTGCGGCGCAACACGCGTCGGCTCAAACCGTCTGCAGCCACGGTTTCGCCTTGGCAGCCCACACTGGGCGTGTTGCGCGTGGCGTTGGGCTGGTTGCTGACCCAGCGCGTGCACACCTCAATGGCCAGCACCAGGCGCATGTCGCTGACTTGTGCTGCCGTTTTCCATTGCACGGTTTGGTTGGCGTTGGCCTGGGCATAGCGCACTTGCAGGTCTTCCACACCTTCGGCCAAGGCTTGGTAGGTGCTCCCGCTCAGGCGCAGGTCTTTGCAGGTGAGTTCTTTTTTGGTGTTGAGCTGGTAGTGGTTGAGCACCAGTGCGTCGCTGCCTGAGCGGTTGCCTTGGCAGTCTTCTGCGCTCAGGCTGTGCCAGTGCCCCAGGCTCATGCTGTCGGTGCGGGTGCCCTCAGTGCCTTGCAGGTCGGGCTGTGACGTGTCATGGGCCGCAGTGCGTTGCGCCCGCAGGCCATCGGCTGCGGTGCTGACTTGCGCACCACCGGCCCTCTGCGCCTGGACGCGCAGGTTGCGCAGCGCGGCTCGGGCGTTGTGGTGGAGCGTGTCCACTGCGTCAAAGGCCGCCCACGATTGACGGCTGAGCTGGTAGCAGGCCACCGCTGCCAACACCACCGACAAACCCACGGCCAAACCGACCAGCAATTCGGGCAAGGTGTGGCCACGTGCAGGCACCGTGCTCACCAGGCGGGCCGAAAAAACAAACGCCAACAGCTCATGGCGCTGGGGCAACTGGGGCTCCCCCACGTGGTGTCAGTGCGGTAGCTCTCGCTGCTGTCGTGCCAGGCCACCACCACGCCCCACCAACCCGCCATGCCCGTGAGCGCAAAGATGGCTGCATCGCCTTGTGGGAGCTGAGTGTTCAGCGCTTGCTGCATTTGCGCCAGGTCCCATTGGGCCAACTCGCTGCGGGTACAGGCCAGGGCCGTGCAGTCGGGTTCGGTGCCGCTGCTGCCAGCGCCCCAACTGCGGCTGTAGGCTGAGGTTTGCGAGGCATTGAGACGCATGCGTTCGGCCAGGTCTTGCGCCAGTCCCATGGCGATGCCGCGGTGGACTTGCTGGCGCTGGGTTTGCAAGCCCAGTTGTTGCAGCCACAGCGCGCTCAAGATGCCGCAAGCCAACAGCAGCAGTGCGACCAGCGCCTCCAACAAGGCCATGCCACGTTGTTGCTGAATCAGCTGCACGTCGACCCCGCCACCACACGCAAGCGCCCGGTGTTGTTGAGGCACAGCGCATAGGCCAGAGTGAGGCGGGAGTTGCGTGAGCTCACCGTCCACCGGTCGCCCACCCCGCCAAGCTCGCCTTGGCGGCTGATCGCCAGCGCGGTGGTTTTGGTGTAGCTGACTTGCAACGGGGCGTGCATTGCGGTCACTTGCAAGGTTTGGCTGCCATCCGCCAGTTGCAGCTGCCAACCGCAGCTCCAGTCGGAGCCTGCCGTGCTGGCCCATGCGCAATCGCCCAGGCGCGTGAGGCGCAGTGCTTGCCCCTGTTGCAGCGCCCGCACGCGGGCGCTGTGCAAGTCGTTCAAGAGTTGGTCGCGGGCCAACTCAACCCGGGCACGCTCGAGCATGCCTTGCAGGCTGGGTGTGGCCATCAGGCCGATTGCGCCGATCACGGCCAGCACCAGCAACAGCTCGACCCAGGTGAAGCCGAGGTCGACGCGTTGGTTTGAATGAAAAAAGCCCAGCGTTTGCATGCAGCAAATGCTAGGCATTCAGCGCTCGGTGGCGTGTTGCCACCACTCGAAAACTATTTGCGAACTTCGTCGACCAAGCTCTTGAAGTCGTCGATGTCTTCAAAGCTGCGGTACACGCTGGCAAAGCGGATGTAGGCCACTTTGTCGAGTTTTTTCAGCTCACGCATCACCAATTCCCCGATGCGGGTGGAGGGCACTTCGCGCGCGCCCAAGCTGAGCAGTTTTTCTTCGATGCGTTCAATCGCGTTGTCGACCTGCTCGGTGCTGACCGGGCGTTTGCGCAGGGCCAGGCTCATGGAGTCGAGCAGTTTGTGGCGTTGGTAGTCGATGCGCCGACCGTCTTTTTTGACGATGTTGGGAAAGCTCACATCGATGCGCTCGTAGGTGGTGTAGCGCTTGTCGCAGGCACCGCATTGGCGGCGACGGCGGATGGAGTCGCCATCTTCCGACATGCGGGTTTCGACCACCTGGGTTTCAAGGTGACCGCAGAAGGGGCATTTCATGGGGCGGTGTCTCGCTTTGGTTTGTTGGCGATTGTGCTTGTGGTTTTGCTGTTGGCTTGGCTGGCGCTCGCCGTGCCCATCGTCCCTGCCGTTTCCGGCGCGAAATCTTCACGCCAGAAACACCCCAACTCAGCGATAGACCGGAAAGCGGCTGGTCAAGGCATGCACCTTGGCACGCACGGCGGCGATGTTGGCTTCGTCGTGCGGGTTGTCCAACACATCGGCAATCAGGTTGGCGGTCATGCGCGCTTCTTCGTCCTTGAAACCACGCGTCGTCATCGCTGGGGTGCCAATGCGCACGCCGCTGGTGACAAAAGGTTTCTCGGGGTCGTTGGGGATGGCGTTCTTGTTGATCGTCATGTGGGCAGCGCCCAAGGCGGCCTCGGCTTCTTTGCCGGTGATCTTTTTAGAACGCAGGTCCACCAACATCACGTGGCTTTGTGTGCCGCCGCTGACGATGCGCAGGCCGCGCTGTGTGAGCGTTTCGGCCACGATGCGGGCGTTGGTGATGACTTGCTGTTGGTAAGCCTTGAACTCAGGCGCCAGGGCTTCTTTGAATGCCACGGCTTTGGCCGCGATGACGTGCATCAGCGGGCCGCCTTGCAGGCCAGGGAAGATGGCGCTGTTGATGGCTTTTTCGTGCTCGGCCTTCATCAAGATGATGCCGCCGCGTGGGCCACGCAGGCTCTTGTGGGTGGTGGAGGTCACCACGTCGGCGTGGGGCACGGGGTTGGGGTAGACGCCTGCGGCGATCAAGCCGGCGTAGTGGGCCATGTCGACCAAGAAGATGGCGCCCACGTCTTTGGCCACTTTGGCAAACCGTGCGAAGTCGATGTGCAGGCTGTAGGCCGAGGCACCGGCGATGATGAGTTTGGGCTTGCTCTCGTGGGCCTTTTTCTCCATCGCGTCGTAGTCGATTTCTTCTTTCTCGTTCAAGCCGTAGGACACCACATTGAACCACTTGCCGCTCATGTTGAGTGCCATGCCGTGGGTCAGGTGACCGCCTTCGGCCAGGCTCATGCCCATGATGGTGTCGCCGGGCTTCAAGAAAGCCAAGAACACGGCTTCGTTGGCCGAAGCACCGCAATGCGGCTGCACGTTGGCCGCGTCGGCGCCAAAGATTTGTTTGATGCGGTCGATGGCCATTTGCTCGGCCACGTCCACATGTTCGCAACCGCCGTAGTAGCGCTTGCCTGGATAGCCTTCGGCGTATTTGTTGGTGAGCTGCGAGCCTTGGGCTTGCATGACGGCGGGCGAGGCGTAGTTCTCGCTGGCGATCAGTTCAATGTGGTGTTCTTGACGCGCGTTTTCCGCTTGGATGGCGGCCCACAATTCGGGGTCGGTTTGTTCGATCAAGATGTTGCGGTGGTACATGCTGGCAGTCCTAATAGAGGTGGTCCCGGCGTGCCGACACAACGGCACAGGGCTGCCCAGGCGAACGGCAAAACACCTCACAGGTTGAGGCTGCACGCTTCCCAGTGGTCAAAACTCCACGTCAGCGGTGTGGGGCCAAAAGCCCAACACGCCTATCGCCAGTTGCGCGCGGGTGGAGTTTAACGTGATTCCTCGTCGTCTTTGGCGGCATCGCGGCCAAAGGGGGTCAGGCGCTGTGCCTTTTCCCACAGGCTTTCAAGACGGGCGGTGGCGGCTTCTGCGGCAGACGATGGGGGTGGCGTGAGCGGCACATGGACGCCTTTGGCCACTTGTTGCAGGCGCCCGTATTCGGACATGACCTTGGCGGCGTAGCCCGTGTCTTCTTTGATGTTGGCCGCACCCACGTAGAGGCGCAGACCGCCTTCGGTACTGCCAGCGCGGGTGATGCAGTCTTTGAGCACATTGACACCTACGCGCAAATTGGCCACAGGGTCAAAAGCGGCCAGTGATCCACCAAAACCCACGTATTTCTCTTCGTGGACTTTGGTCATGACTTGCATCAGGCCTTGAGCACCCACGGGGCTTTGGGCAAACGGGTTGAAAGCGGATTCGACGGCCATGACCGCCAAAATCAAGGTGGGTTCAATTTGGTTGCGTGGCCCCAAGTCATAGGCCTCGCTGACCAGTGCACTCAGCGGTTCGGGCGCAACCCGGTATTTGCGGCTGAGCCAATAAGCCAAATAGGCTTGCTGTTTCGGTAGATCACGTGGGTCGGTGGCAGTGGCGCGGTCGACGGCGTCGGCATCGGTGTTGATGCCCGTGGCATCGTATTGACGCTCTTGCAGCCAGCTGATCAGTTTGGCTTCGGTGACGGCGCGCAGGTCTGGACGCACGCTCAGGGCCACAAAGACAAAGAAAATCGACAAGCCCACCACGGCCATCCCGTTGTGGGTGATGGCAAAAAAACCTTGTGCCACATCGGCTGCGAAAGTTCGCAGTCCTAGTTTAAGTGTGGCGATGAAGGGCATAGGGAAAAATTAATAAATAGGTGTCAAAGGAAAATTTTAAAGCCTCAGCGACAATCAGGGGATATTTGATACGAGCCCTAACAAGTGAACGATTCTGCCAACAAACACCACGACTTGAATTCTTTAGATGCTTTGACAGGGGGAGCCTTCACCGCGCCTACCTCTGGAGATCGCGCTGCGCACTTGCGCGACTGGTTGGCCAAAGAGCCGAGTGCCGAAGAGCTGCAAGCTGTTTTTACCGAAATGAGCCACCGCGACAAAGGGGCCGCCAAGGTCTTGCGTGAAAAGCTCGATGAGTTGCGTCGGGCCAAAGGCCAAGACGCTTTGGCCCAAGAATGGTTGGCCAAGGGCGAGGTGCTGCGCGATGCCCCACACATCAACATGGCCGACGCCATGGCTTGGCAGCGGGATGCGGCCAAAGCGGGCGCGCCGCTCTCACGTGAGCCCTTGTCTGGTTTGAAAACGGCATTGGCTGAGCGCGTCAAAGCGATCGAAGACTTGCAGCATCAAACCCAAGTTCAGCGTGAAG
>NZ_JAVLFP010000042.1:0-62851 GCF_046052825.1 Limnohabitans sp. | reverse complement strand
CGTTCATTTCTTCGACCACGGGCAAGACCGACTTGCGTGACACCGAGGTCCAGCAGCCAAAGATGACCGAGACTTTGTCTTGACCGAGCAGCTGCTTGGTTTTCTCGGCAAACAAAGGCCAGTTGGAGGCGGGGTCGACCACCACGGGTTCGAGCTTTTTGCCCAACACGCCGCCTTTGGCGTTGATTTCGTCAATGGCCATCAAGACGGTGTCTTTGAGCACGGTCTCCGAGATGGCCATGGTGCCCGACAGGCTGTGCAGCACGCCCACCTTGATGGTGTCGGCAGCAAAGGCTTGCGGCGCGACGACAAACGATCCTACCGACAGCGCTGCTGCTGCGGCCAGGGCCTTGAGGTTTCCTCGACGATTCATCATGGGTGTACTCCAAAGTAGAAAATTCTTCGCGCGGGAACAACTCGACGCGCTGCATCACTAACTGCAAAGCCCGTGCCAGCACTCCCGCCCCCAGCGAAATCTCAAACGCCTATAAAGAACAAAGCTGCAACCTCACACCCCCGTCAGCACCGCACCAAAACCAAACAAATTCGATTCAACACACCAAAACCGCACGAATTAAGTGCATGACACGGTGCGCCATGCCGCGCTTGATGCACCAAAGCGTGCACATTCGCAGCGCCACACCGAGGGACAATAGGGCACACAAGTTGCAAGTAGCAAGACCATGGAACTCACCCCCCGCGAAAAAGACAAACTCTTGATCTTCACCGCTGCCTTGCTAGCCGAACGGCGCCAAGCACGTGGCCTGAAACTCAACTACCCCGAAGCTGTGGCCCTGATCAGCGCTGCTGTCATGGAAGGCGCACGCGACGGCAAAACCGTGGCCCAACTCATGAGCGAAGGCCGCGCCGTGTTGACGCGGGCCGACGTGATGGACGGGGTGGCCGAGATGATTCCAGACATCCAAGTGGAAGCCACCTTTCCAGATGGCACCAAGCTCGTCACTGTGCACCAACCCATTCTTTGACCTTGCTTTTTTGCTGCGTGTCACACGCTGTGGAGCCGATCCGATGAACAAACTTCTTTCTCTGTTGAGCGCACTCAGCCTGAATGCCTGGGCCCACGAAGGCCATGGCATCGAAGGCGTCTCGCATTTCCACGCCACCGACGCGTGGGGCTTTGTGGCCGCTGCCGCAGTGGCTGCCATGCTGTGGTGGTTCACAGGCCGTGACAAATAAAAGCGAGGCCACGATGACACCCGGAGAACTCTTCATCGACGAGGGCGAACACACCCTCAACCCAGGGCGGCGCACGCTGACCCTGGTGGTGCAAAACACAGGCGATCGTCCCATCCAAGTGGGCTCGCACTACCACTTTGCCGAAACCAATGGTGCCTTGGGCTTTGACCGCACGGCGGCACGCGGCATGCGACTGAACATTGCCTCAGGCACCGCCGTGCGCTTCGAGCCTGGTCAACAGCGCACGGTGGAGTTGGTCGACTTGGGTGGTGACCGCCAAGTGTTTGGGTTTCGCGGTTTGGTCAACGGCGCTGTTGACGCCCCTGTCAAAGGACAACACTGATGGCAACGATTGGCAAACGCGCTTATGCGGAAATGTTTGGCCCCACCGTGGGCGACCGGGTTCGTCTGGCCGACACCGATTTGGTGATTGAAGTGGAACAAGACTTCACCCTGCGTGCGGGGGGCTACGGCGAAGAAGTCAAATTTGGCGGTGGCAAAACCATCCGCGACGGCATGGCCCAAAGCCAGCGCACGCGCGATGGCACAGGCAGCGGCCCGCAAGCGGGCGGCGCGGTGGACACCGTGCTGACCAACGCGCTCATCGTCGACCACTGGGGCATCGTCAAGGCCGACATTGGCCTCAAAGGCGGACGCATCGTGGCCATTGGCAAAGCGGGCAACCCAGACACCCAAGCCGGTGTGGACATCGTGATTGGCCCAGGCACCGAAGTCATCAGCTGCGAGGGCAACATCGTCACCGCCGGTGGCATCGACACCCACATCCACTTCATCGCGCCACAG
Organism: Limnohabitans sp.; assembly: GCF_046052825.1. Taxonomy (GTDB): domain Bacteria; phylum Pseudomonadota; class Gammaproteobacteria; order Burkholderiales; family Burkholderiaceae_C; genus Limnohabitans. Next base: position 60,850 of record NZ_JAVLFP010000042.1, on the reverse strand, counting down.
CAAATTGAAGAAGCCTTGACCAGCGGTGTCACCACCATGATCGGCGGCGGCACCGGCCCGGCCACTGGCACCTTCGCCACCACCTGCACACCCGGAGCCTGGAACTTAGAGCGCATGCTGCAAGCCGCCGATGCCTTCCCCATGAACCTGGGATTTTTGGGCAAAGGCAACGCGGCCCTGCCCGATGCCTTGCATGAGCAAATCAACGCCGGGGCCATTGGCCTCAAGCTGCACGAAGATTGGGGCACCACACCGGCGGCCATCGACAACTGCTTGAACGTGGCCGAGGCCACCGACACGCAAGTGGCCATCCACACCGACACCCTCAACGAAGCGGGCTTTGTGGAAGACACCGTGGCCGCCTTCAAAGGTCGCACCATCCACACCTTCCACACCGAAGGCGCTGGCGGTGGCCATGCCCCCGATATTTTGAAAGTGGTGGGCGAGGCCAATGTGCTGCCCTCCTCCACTAATCCCACGCGGCCCTACACCATCAACACCTTGGACGAGCATGTGGACATGCTGATGGTGTGCCACCACCTCGACCCGTCGATTGCCGAAGACTTGGCGTTCGCCGAAAGCCGCATCCGCAAAGAGACCATTGCCGCCGAAGACATCTTGCATGACCTGGGTGCCATCAGCATGTTCAGCTCCGACAGCCAAGCCATGGGCCGCGTGGGTGAGGTGATCATCCGCACTTGGCAAACCGCCCACAAAATGAAATTGCAACGCGGCAAACTCACGGGCGACAACGACCGTCACGACAACTTCCGCGTCAAGCGCTACCTGGCCAAATACACCATCAACCCCGCCATTGCGCACGGCATCAGCCACGAAGTGGGCAGCATCGAAGTGGGCAAATGGGCCGACCTGGTGATCTGGAAACCCGCCTTCTTCGGCGTCAAACCTGCCGTCATCTTGAAAGGCGGCTTCATCGCCATGGCCGCCATGGGCGACCCCAACGCGTCCATCCCGACGCCACAACCGGTGCACTACCGACCCATGTTTGGTGCGTATGGCGGTGCCCTGGCACGTGGCTCGCTCACCTTTGTGTCGCAAGCCGGATTGGCCGCTGGCATTGGCGAGCGTTTTGGTTTGCACAAAACCTTGAGCGCCGTCAAAAACATCCGCACCGTGGGCAAACGTCACATGATCCACAACGACTATGCGCCGCGCATGGAAGTTGACGCACAAACCTACGCGGTGCGTGCCGACGGTCACCTGCTGACCTGTGAACCCGCAGTGAGCCTGCCCATGACCCAGCGTTACTTTTTGTTCTGATGCTTCAAATTTCCAAATGCATAACGGGCGGCAAAGGCTTGGCCTCTGCCTTGGTCAAACGCGCAACCACGGTCGAGCTCGACTGGGACGTGCGGCAAAAAAGCCGCTTCGACGCCACCGACTCGTCGGGCCGCGCCTTGGGTGTGTTCTTGCCCCGTGGCACCTTGGTGCGCGGTGGCGATGTGCTGGTGGCCGAAGACGGCTCGCTGATTCGCGTGCTGGCAGCGCCCCAAGAGGTGCTGCGCATCACCGCCTGCACCGAGCACGGCTCGCCGTTTGACCTCACACGTGCGGCCTACCACCTGGGCAACCGCCACGTGCCCATTGAGTTGCAACCCGACCACCTGAAGATTGAACCCGACCACGTGCTGGCCGACATGCTGCGCGCCATGCACATGACCGTGGTGACCGTGCAAGAAGCGTTTGAGCCCGAAGGCGGTGCTTACAGCAGCCAAGGCCATGCGCATACAGCCCATGCACATGCGGGGCACACACATGGCGCGCACAGCCATGGCCATGCACACGGCACGCATGACCACGACCACGACCACCCCCATGCCCACTGAGCCCCGCGTGTCTGCGACCAGCACGCCCGCCACGCCCTCGCTGTTGCAGCTCATCTGGCTGGCCTCCCCTGCGCTGCCGATTGGCGGCTTCTCGTATTCCGAGGGTTTAGAGGCTGCCATTGACCACGGCTTGGTGCACGACGAACACAGCGCTGCCGAGTGGTTGGTGCACCAGTTGCACCTCACGCAATCGCGTGGCGACATGGCGGTGTTGGGTCAGATGGTCACAGCTTGGCAAGCGCATGACACCGAACGCCTCACCGCCCTCAGCCAATGGGTGCACGCCACACGCGAAAGCGCCGAGCTGCGCTTGCAAGCCGAACAAATGGGCCGATCCATGCTGGAGTGGTTGCGCAACCAAGACCAGATCGATGCCGACACCGTGGCCCTGTGCAACCGACTGGTGCCCACCTATCCCCTGATGTTTGCACTGGCCCTGTCGCGCACCGGCGCACCGCTAGAGCAATGCTTGCAAGCCTATGCCTTTGGTTGGGCCGAGAACATGGTGCAAGCCGCCCTCAAGTCGGTGCCCTTGGGGCAAAACTCTGGGCAGCGCATCTTGGCGCAACTGGCTCAACACATCGCACCGGCTGTCGCGCATGCCATGCAAACGACCGACGACACACGCCAAGCGTTTTCTCCCATGCTGGCCATCCTGTCAGCGCAACACGAAACCCAATACTCCAGACTGTTTAGATCATGAGCACACTGCACCACATCGCCAACCGCACCAAACAGCTCCCTCCCCTGCGCGTGGGCATCGGCGGGCCCGTGGGTTCAGGCAAAACCACGCTGCTCGAAATGCTGTGCAAAGCCATGCGCGCGCAGTACGACTTGGTGGCCATCACCAACGACATCTACACCAAAGAAGACCAACGCCTGCTCACCGTCAGTGGTGCTTTGCCGGCCGAGCGCATCATGGGCGTGGAGACCGGTGGCTGCCCACACACCGCCATTCGCGAAGACGCGTCCATCAACCTTGAAGCCATCGACCGCATGTTGGTGGACTTTCCCAACGCCGATGTGGTGTTTGTCGAAAGCGGTGGCGACAACCTGGCCGCCACCTTCAGCCCCGAGTTGAGCGACTTGACCATTTATGTGATCGACGTGGCCGCCGGAGAAAAAATCCCACGCAAAGGCGGACCCGGCATCACCAAGAGCGATTTGTTTGTCATCAACAAAACCGACTTGGCCCCCTATGTGGGCGCTGACCTGTCGGTGATGGAAGCCGACACCCAGCGCATGCGCGCCTCACCCAAAGGCGTCAAACCTTATGTGATGACCAACTTGCGCACGCTCGACGGCTTGCAAGCCGTCATCGACTTCATCGAAACCAAAGGCATGCTGCGTGAAGGGAGTTTGCGCTGAGTCAAGACCCCGCATTGAGATGATCGACATAACGCTGCAGAGCGTCTGAAGGCAACGCCCCCCGTTGCTGCAAGAGGTCGATGCACCGGGCACTCAAATCAAAGCTGCGATAGCAATGGTGCATCAACAAACACAGGTGTTTGAGTTGCTCGTTGTCCATGGTGACAGGTTGCACAAAGTCTTTGACGTACACCATGTCGGCCTCTAGCAATTGGTTCAATTGCGGTCCTGCAGAGGTGATGTGTGATGCCGTCAGCGGGGCAATGGGCCAATGCTTGATCTGTGCAAAGCAGTGCGGCACGAAACCCATGCTGCGCAACACCTGGTCGATGGTGCCAAAAGTAGGTTGCTGCTCGTAAAGCGCAATGAAAGAAATTTCGGTTTGAATCACCACGGCCTGTTTCAAGCGTTCTCGACCGCTTTCAAACACATCGAACTCTGCGCCTTGAACGTCGATCTTGAGCATGTCAAAGGGGGAGAGTTCTGCCACGTCATCCAAACGCTTGGTGTGCAGTTGAACCACTGACTCGACCGTCGCATTGGATTGAAACTGCGGAAAAACTTGCAACGCTGCAACACGGGGTTTGAGCAAACTGGTCCATCCCGAATAGCGACACACGTTCAACTCGGCTGGGCCGCCGTGGCCAATGGCGTAGGGCAGGTAGGTCTCGTTACTGCCTTTGCGCAGATTCAACTCGGCCAAGGCCTGTGCTTGCGGCTCAAACCCCGTGACCGCGCACAGTCCCTGCGACAGCAGGGTCTTGTAAGGCGGGTCCCCATCGATCGGGTTCGCCCCAACGTCAACCACATGCGTTTGGCGCTGGGGGCTGAGCAGGTTTACAAGGAATCGAGACATTGCAAAAACTTCTCGCCCATGATGCTGGCGCGGCCTTCAAACAACACGGTCACTTTGTCGGCACCGGCGTACTGCTGCCTCAGGGCCAAGCGCTCTTCATGGTTGTTGGCCAGACGCACAGTGGCACGGACATAGTCGTCTTCTGTTTGGGCGATCAACCAATCGGGCAGGCCCAGTCGGCGAAACAAACCTTCGTCGATGTGTTCGTGGACCTCGGGGCCTGTTTTACACACCCCAACCAAACCTGCGCTGATGGTGTCGATGATGCCGTTGGTGTTGCCAAACGGAAAGGGGTTGATGAACATGTCGCAGCCCGCAATGACATCCATGTAAGCGGTGTAGTGCTGGTGCGGATAGACCGTGGCATGTTGACCTAAAAACTGCGCCACCACACGTTGGACATTGGGGTAAGTCAGACCTTGGGCTTGCCCAATCAAAAACTGAAAGTGCACAGGCACCGTGCTCTCTTGCACGATGCGCGCGCAGGTTTGCAAGAACCTGGGGTTGAGCTTCATGGTGGTGGCGCACATGGCGATCAGCACCACATCGGGTTTGAGGCGAGGCTTGACGATCACCTTCAACCCTGCTGCTGCGGCAGACGGCCGGTAGGGCATGCCGTCGCTGGGGAGCTTGAGGAGGTTTTCACTGAAGCAGTGGTCGCTGCCCACGTAGTCTTCTTCCACCACCACATAGTCAATCGATTGTGAATGGGTGGTCGCTGGATGCCCGAGTGCCATCATTTGCAGAGGTGCGACACGCAAGTTGGCCAACCACATGGTCAGCGGAAACATCCCAACACTGGGCATGTAACAAATGCTGACGTTGCGCTGCTGCGCTTCTTTTTGGATGTGCTTGAGTTGGTCCAGCAAGCTGTGTTGGCGCTGGATGATCACCACTTCGTCAAACACTTTGCGGGTGGTCTCGTCGGTGCAGTTGTCGTAAGCCATGGCCACCACATGAAAGTGTTCGCGTGCAGCCTCCATGGTGAGCGAGTGGGTGCGGTAAATCGAGTGGCCGCTGGTGAACCATTCCAACACCACCAGCAACACTGGCTTGTGTGGGGCAGCCTTGAGCGACTTGAACTCGTCGGCCACCCAATCGTGAAACCCGTTGACGATGAGTTTGCGCTTGATCAGGCTGTTGATGGACTTTTTGATGTCGTGTTTGTCGGCCCGGTCTGCATAGCTGCAATGCATGTACAGGTCGTGCATGACCCCCAAGGGCAATTGTTCGATGTCGTCAATCTGCTCTAAGCGCTGACTCAGCCAAGGCAAGATTTGCTCGCGCTTGCTGTGCGCGGCGGGCGAGCCCAAAAAGCGGGGGGACATCAAAACCAAGCACAGGCCTGCGGCCATGACTTTGTCGGCTTGCCACAAGGCATCGAGGTCCAGCGGCACCTCGGACTCGGGTGAGTACAGCAGGCAAAACTTGAGCAAGTCGGCTTGGCCAATTTGCAGTTGATGGAGGTCTGACTTTTGATTGCCCTCACGCACATTGAGCGCGCGCATCACGTGGTCTGCATTGCGAAAAGGCGTGGCCGCAAACAAAGTGGACAACCACCGGTGATGGGCCAGCACGTTTTGTCGCCACTCGGGTGCAAAGAACAATTGCGAATCGGCCAACAAGCACGAGGCTGCGGCTGCAGCGCGCGTCCAGATGTGTTGGTTCAGGTCTTGTTCTGAGACCGACTGCAGGGGCTGCGCTTGGAACTGATCGCTCACATTGCCATAGTTGGCGTCAAGGTCTTGCAGCAAGGCCAGCAGTTCCCGCATACCCAATTCGCGGTCGCGGCTGTAGGCAAGCGATTCGAATTTCTCCAGTGAAAACGCCATGGCATGTCCAGTCAACAAACAAGCCTGTATTTTCGGGGACAAACGCCTGCATGACGGCCGGGCACAATCAACATATTACAAGTCAAAGACCCACGTGATGACCCATTTCTACGAACCCCGCCTTGGCCACGGCCTGCCCCATGACCCGTTCAACGCCATCGTTGGGCCGCGCCCCATAGGCTGGGTCTCGACTCAGAGCGCCCAGGGCGTGTTGAACCTGGCGCCCTACAGTTTTTTCAATGCTTTCAACTACATTCCGCCGTTGGTGGGCTTTTCGAGCATTGGCGCCAAGGACTCGCTGCGCAATGTGCAAGAGACCGGTGAGTTTGTGTGGAACTTGGTGACACGCCCACTCGCCGATCAGATGAACCAAACCTGCGCACCCGTGCCGCCCGAGGTGGACGAGTTTGAATTGGCCCACTTGACACCGGTGGCCTCACGCGTGGTGAAGGTGCAGCGTGTCGCACAAAGCCCGGTGTCGTTTGAATGCCGCTGCACGCAAATCCTGCAACTCGAAGGCCTCAATGGCGAAAAAGTGCCCACCTGGTTGGTGCTGGGCGAGGTGGTGGGCGTGCACATTGAAGAGCGCCTGCTCAAAGACGGCATCTACGACACCGCCAGCGCCGAACACGTGTTGCGCGGTGGTGGACCTGCTGATTACTTCAGCGTGGGGCCAGAAAACCTGTTCAAGATGTACCGCCCCAAGGCTTGAGCTTTCTCAACACTCAATCTGCTGTGATGCCCGCTTGCCGAATCAAGGCTTCATAGCGCGCGAGTTGCGCACGCAAAGCACTGGCTAATTCTTCTGGGCCGCTGCCACGCGGCGTCAAGCCTTGCGCCATGAGTTGCTCGCGCACACTGGCGTCTCCCAGCGCTTTGTGCACCTCCACCTGCACCCTTTGCACCACGGCTTTGGGCGTACCTGCGGGCGCCATGATGGCAAACCACGAGTTGAACTCAAAGCCCGGCAAACCCGACTCGGCCACGGTGGGCACATCAGGAAATTGCGCCAAGCGCTTGGGTGTACTGACCGCCAACAAACGCAGCTTGCCCGCCTTGACCAAAGCATGGACCGTGGCAATGCCTTGGAACTCTGCATCGACCTCGCGTCCGGCCAAACCGACGGCCGCTTGCGTGGCGCCTTTGTAGGGCACGTGGGTGAGTTGTAAGTTGGCTTGCGAGGCAAACAAGGCCATCGCGATGTGCTGTGGACTGCCGTTGCCGCCTGAGCCGTAGTTGATCTTGCCAGGGGCTTTGCGCGCTGCGGCAATGACATCAGCCGCTGTTTGCCAGGGCGAGTCAGCGGGCACCACCAAGCCCCACTCCACGGTAGCCACCAACGACACGGGCTCAAAGTCACGCACGATGTCCCAAGGCAACTTGGCGTTCAAGTTGGGCAGCATGGTCATGATGCTGTCGTTGAAGCCGCCCAGGGTGTAGCCATCGGGGGCCGACTTGGCCACGCGGTCGGTGCCAATCACGCCGGAGGCACCGGCCTGGTTTTCAATCGCAATGCCCGTGGCCAAACCGACAGACGCTTTTTGCATCACGATCCGCGCCGCGTTGTCGACCGCACTGCCTGCCGCCAGTGGAACCACCATGCGAATGGGTTTGTTGGGGTAACCCGCTTGGGCCCAACTGGCGCCAGCAGCCACACCCAGCGTGCTGACGGCACAGGCTTGTGCCACGCCTTGTTGAAGGAACACACGTCGTTGCATGGCTGTCTCCTGAATTGTTGTTTTAAGCCGAGGTGTCCAGCAAGGCTGGCACGTTGAGTTGCGCGGACACGGTGTTGAGTTGGGTCAACAGCGCCGGGGCAATGGGAATGCCTTCGCGCGCATAGGCGCTGCGCTTGGCCTCGCTTTGTTCACCCGGCAACCAAATGCGCTCGACACCCGGCATGCGTTCGCTGCCACGCAATTCGCGCACCAGTTGATCGACGCGGGCTTTGAACTCGCCCACGTCGCCAAAGGCCGCAGGGTCGATCACGGCGATGGCTTGGCCGGTGTTGGTCACGCTGTGGTCGTCGTGGTTGAAGTCGATCACCGCACGGCCCATGGCCGCGCCATTCAAGGTGCCGGCCAAGATGCCCACCACCAGCGACAGGCCGTAGCCTTTGTAGCCCCCAATGGGCATCAAGAAACCTTCTTCACTGCGCTTGGGGTCGAGCAGCGGTTGACCCTGGCGGTCAATCATCCAGCCCTCGGGCATCATCTCGCCGCGTTGCGCTTTGGCTTTGACTTTGCCATAAGCCGCCACGGTGGTGGCCATGTCCAGCACGATGGGGGCCTCCTCAGCGGTGGGGATGGCCACCGCAATCGGGTTGGTCGACAACAACATGTCCAAGCCACCCCAAGGGGGCAAGTGGTTGGCGTTGCCCACCGCAAAGTACAAGCCCAACATGTCGTGCGCCAAGGGCATGCGCGCGTACAACGAAGCAGGCCCTGCGTGGTTGCTGAAGCGGCTGCCCACCCAGGCAATGCCACAGGTGCGGGCTTTTTGAATCGCCAGCTCGGTGGCTTGTTGCATCACCAAATGGCCCATGCCGTTGTCGCCATCGATCAAGGCCATGGCGGCGCGCTCTTGCACCACGCGGATGTTGGGTTTGACATTCACGCCACCGGCCAAGATGCGACGACTGTACTGCGGCAGGCGAATCACGCCATGGCCGTCAGACCCTTGCAGGTCGGCTTGCGCCATCAGGCGGCCCACGGTGGCGGCGTCGGTATCGGGCAGCCCCAGGGCTTGCATGGCGGTGGTGATGTAGCGCGTCAACTGCGCAAGAGAGACTCGAATGTCAGTCATGGTGCATCGCTTGTTGCAGCGCCAAGACGGCGCAATCGGGACTGGACAACACGGGCACGCTGCTGTGACGCTGCGCCAGCGGTTGGGCGGCGGCCATGGAGAACTGGGCCAACATCACCACGTCACAAAGCGGCAATTGGGCCAAGGACTTGGCGATTTTTTGGTGGTGCAGCTCGGCCTGACCTGCCGCCAAATCGGCCATGGCTTCGGGCACAAACACGGTGTGCACCTCCACCGCTTGGCCACGCGCTTGCGCCATGGCATGCAGCTCAAGGCTCATCGACGCCAGCGAGGCTTCAAAGGTGGCCACCAAGCCCACCGACAACCGACCGCGAGCGGCTGGGGTTTGCAGCGCTTGTTCAAACATCGCTTCGTTGGGCTTCAAGGTCGGCAAGCCGGTGGCTTGGGCTGCGGCCTCAATCGCTGGGCCAAAGGCCGAGCAAGTGAACAGCACGCCGCTGCAACCGGTGCCCTGTACATAGTGGGCAAGATCCACAAAGCGTTGCACCATGGCGGGTGTGAGGCTACCCGTATGGGCCAAGTCACGCGACAGGCTGTCGTCCAACAGGTTCATGCATTGGGCTTGCGGCCACAGACGTTCAAAGGCATGCTGGATGGGGGCCATCGCCAAGGCGGTGGCATGGATCAAGGCAATGCGTTGCGTCATTGCTTGTCGATTTTGGCTTTGACAATCACCTCGTGCCAGCGCTGTATGTCAGCCGCCAGCAACTCGGCCGCCTGCTCTGGCGTGCCGCCTTGCACGTTGACGTTGACATCGCTCAAACGCTTTTTGACATCGGGCATTTGCAAGATGGTTTGAATCTCGCGGTTCAAGCGCATCACCACATCTCGTGGCGTGTGCGCTGGCACGGCCAGACCATTCCAAGACGCGGCTTGGAACTTGGCCAAGCTGCCACCGAACTCATGCACCACCGGCACATCGGGCAAGTTGGGCGAGCGCTTGTCACCCAGCAACACCAAGGGGCGCAAGGCGTTGGATTTGATTTGTGGCATCACCGGGCCCAAGATGTCGAGCATGGCGTCTAAGTTGCCGCCGCGCAGGGCGGTGATGACGGGCGGCGTGCCGTTGAAAGGCACGATCTGCGCTTGCAAACCCGAGGCTGACAAAAACAACTCCGCAGCCAATTGCTGGGTGGTGCCGATTTGCGGCGTGCCGATGTTGAGCTTGCCGGGGTTGGCTTTGGCATAGGCCATCAGCTCGGCAAAGGTTTTGAAACGGCTGCCTTCGGCCACGGCAATCACCAAGTCGAAGGTGGCCAACTTAGAGACTGGCGTGAAGTCTTTGATGGTGTCAAACGGCAAGCTCTTGAACAACGAGGCACTGACCGCCGTGCCACTGGAGATCAACAGCAGGGTGTAGCCATCAGGCTCAGCCCGTGCCACCTGCTCGCCCGCCACGATGCCGCCGGCGCTGGGCTTGTTTTCAATCACGACCGACTGGCCCAAGGCCTCGGACAACTTTTGCGCCACCGTGCGTGCGGTGATGTCGGCGGCGCCCCCTGCGGCATTGGGCACCACAATTTTGAGCGGCTTGGTGGGGAAACTTGAGTTTTGCGCCAAAGCGCTGGTGCACGACAATGCACCGAGCGACAAGGCCAGGGCGAGGCTGCCAAGAGCGTGGGTAAGATGGTTTTTCATAACGCTGACTTTACACAAACACCATGCCCACTTTTCGACGATTTTTGATGGCACTGACGTGCGCCTTGTTGTGCCTGACCGTGCGTGCCGAAACCCCCGTGGCCAGCGTGCCCCACGTGGACTTGGCGCGCTATGTGGGCAAGTGGTTTGAGATTGCCAGCTTTCCCATGTTCTTTCAGCGCAAGTGCACCGGTAACACCACGGCTGAATACGCCCGCAACACCGACGGCAGTGTGGCCGTGACCAACCGCTGCGACACCGCAGACGGCAGCACCCAAGCCCTGGGCAAAGCCACGGTGGTGGACGGCACGGGCAATGCCCAACTCAAGGTGTCGTTCTTCTGGCCGTTTCGTGCCGACTACTGGGTGATTGGTCTGGACCCCGAGTACCGCTGGGCCGTGGTGGGCAACCCCAACCGCAACTACCTGTGGGTGCTGTCACGCACATCGGTGTTGCCACCCGAGCTGTTGGACGCGGCGCTGCTGAGCGCCAAGACGCAGGGCTTTGACCTGTCGCAGCTCAAGTACACGCGGCAAAACTGATCGCCCCAATTCGCGCGCGCGCCAAGGCTTTGGTGACCCAATTCAGTAATGCGGTGGCAACTCATCGCGCAAATTGCGTGTCTGGCCACCTCCACCCTCTGGCATTTGCTGACGCAATTGCGACACCTCGCGCAGCAAGGCATCGATCTGTTGCTGCTGCTGGTAGATCACTTGGTTGAGTTGCTCCACCAGGTCTTCTGTGAAGCTGGCCTTGATTTCCAAGTCGGTCAGCCGTTGGTCAATGTCGTGGGAATTCATGGTCTGGATGGGGTGTGGTGAGGGCGCTGGTGGCGTTGGATGTTAGATGATTCAAGGCGTTTGTTTGAACTTACACTGCGCCCACAACAACGGAGACCAGCGATGAAACGCAAACGCCTCGGCGCGTCCAGCCTTGAGGTTTCGGCCATGGGCTTGGGCCACAGCATGGGCTTTCAAGACTTCAGCGAGCACGGCTTGAGCGAGTTCAAACAACTGGTGCACCGCGCGCTGGCGCTGGGCATGAATTTCTTTGACAGCTCCGACGCCTACTGGGATGGGCTGCACGAAGAATGGCTGCGCCAGGCCTTGGGCGCCCAACGCCACCAAGCCGTGGTGACCAGCAAGTTTGGCAACATCACTTTGCCCGACGGCAGCAAGGCCACCAATGCCAGGCCCGAGTACGTGGTGTCGTGCTGCGAAGCCAGCTTGAAGCGCTTGGGCACCGACTGCATTGACCTGTACTACCTGCACCGCGTGGACCCCAACACCCCGATTGAAGACACCGTGGGTGCCATGTCTCGCTTGGTCGAGCAAGGCAAGGTGCGCTACTTAGGCATCTGCGAAGCAGGCGTGGACACCCTGACACGCGCCCACCGCGTGCACCCCATGACCGCGCTGCAAACCGAATTCTCGCTGTGGTACCGCGACACCGAGGTGGAGATGATCGCGCTGTGCCGCCAACTGAACATCGCCTTTGTGGGGTACTCGCCCTTGGGGCGTGGCTTGTTGACCGGCGGCATTCAAAGCTTTGACGACTTGGACCCCAAAGACCGTCGTCGCATTCACCCGCGCTTTCATGGCGACAACCTGGCCCACAACCTCACGCTGGTGGCGCGCATGCAAACCATCGCCGACCGCTTGGGGCTGACCACCGCGCAACTGGCCATGGCCTGGACAGTGGCGCAAGGTGACGACATCGTGCCCATCACCGGCACGCAGCGCGTGACTTACCTGGAACAAAGCGTGGCTGCATCCGGCTTCACCTTGAGCACGGACGACAGCGCTGAACTAGAAGCCATCTTCACCCCTGAGTCCCGGGCTGGCGAGCGTTACCCACGCGCCATGCTGTCGGGCTTGGGCATTTGAGTTTTTTCTTTCATCTCACCTACTTTTTGACAGAGGCACCATGAGCAAAGATCCCCGCGTTGAATCGGCCATTTCACATTGGGCCCCCCGGTTTGTGTCGAACGGCGTATTGCTGACCGACTTTCAAGAAGTCACCCGTGGCATTGACCGCTGGGAAGACTGGACCAGCGCTTGGTGCAAGCGTGCCGAGGTGCACGAATCCCTGGGCCACGAGGCGCTGGCCGATGGCTACAAACTCAGCGCCAGCGAGCACCTGTCGCGCGCCGCGGTCTACTACCACTTTGCCAAGTTTGTGTCGGTGCACGACATCGACGAAATGCGCGCCGCCCACATGAAAGCGGTGGCCTGCAAGCAACTGGCTTTGCCGCACATGCGGCCACCGGCAAGGCGTGTCGAGATTCCGTATGAAAACGGTCACTTGGCGGGCTTCTTGCGCTTGCCAGAAGGTGCGGTCAAGCCGCCAGTGTTGATCATGGTGCCCGGCTTGGACTCGGCCAAAGAAGAACTCGAAGCCTACGAGCATCCGTTTTTGTCGCGTGGCATCGCCACCTTGATGGTGGACGGCCCCGGCCAGGGCGAAGCCGAGTACGACTTCCCGATCCGTGGCGACTACGAGGTGCCCGTCAAAGCCATGGTCGACTGGGTGCTCACCTGCCCCGAGGTGGACAGCACCCGCATTGGCCTGTGGGGCGTCAGCCTGGGTGGCTACTACGCACCGCGAGCAGCAGCATTTGAAAAACGCCTCAAGGCCTGCATTGGCTTGGCTGGGCCCTACGACTTCAGCGACACCTGGGATGCACTGCCAGACCTCACCCGTGAAGCCTTCCGCGTGCGCAGCCACTTGGCCACCCAGGCTGAAGCCAAAGAGTACAGCCGCAACTTGACCATGAAAAATGGCGTGGCCCAACAAATCGAATGCCCGCTGTTTTTGGTCACGGGCAAATTGGACCGCATCATCCCTTGGCAAGACACGCAACGCATGGCGCAAGAGGCGTCTGGCCCGGTGGAGTTGCTGATCGTCGAAGACGGCAACCACATTGCCAACAACCGCCCTTACCGCTACCGCCACCGCACGGCCGACTGGATGGCCGAGCAGTTGGGCATGCCCCGCATTTGAGCCGCGCCCACACATCACACACCCACCGACACATCAGGAGCCACCATGCCCACAGCCAAAGCCTCGTTGAAGTCCACCGCATTGCAGCGTCCCTGGGGGGCCAACGCGTCGCCCACCCGACGTGCCGCCTTGGCGGTGTTGAGCGCGGCGTGTCTGGCACCTCTTGGGGCCGTCGCGCAGACCTACCCCAACCGTCCCATCAAACTGATTTCGGGTGCGACGGCAGGCAGTGCCTCAGACATCGTGGCGCGCTCGGTGGCCGAGCGACTGCAAACGGAGTTGGGCGTGTCGGTGGTGGTGGAGAACAAAGCCGGTGCGGCTGGCACGCTGGGCATTCAGGCGCTGTTGGGCGCCCCTGCCGACGGCCACACGGTGCTGGTCTACACCAGCGCCCACACGGTGTTGCCTTTGATCAACAAAGTCACGTATGACCCGCTGAAAGATTTCGCGGCCATCACGCCATTGGCCATCGTGCCCAATGTGATGGTGGTCTCGCCCAGCAAAGGCTACAAGACAGTGCAAGACGTGATCAACGCGGCCAAAGACAAACCTGGTCAGCTCAACTACGCCTCGGTGGGCTTGGGCAGCGCGACCTACATGAGCGCTGAAAAATTCAAACTGGCCACGGGCATTGACGCCGTGCACGTGCCCTACAAAGGCTCGCCCGAAGCCATCACCGAAACCATGACCGGACGCGTGGACTATTTCTTTGCGCCGCTCGTGTCTGCATTGCCCATGATCAAGGCCGGCAAATTGCAAGCCTTGGCGGTCGGCACGCCCAAGCGCTCGGCCCAGCTGCCCGATGTGCCCACGCTGGCCGAGTCGGGTGTGGCCAAGGCCGATTACTTGTTTTGGACCGGCATGTTGGTGCCCGCCAAAACGCCACGTGACGTGGTGCAACGGCTCAACCAGCTGTCGTTGCGGGCTTTGCAATCGGCCGAAGTCAAAGAGCGCTTGGCCAGCTTAGGGGCAGAACCCATGCCCATGAGTCCCGAGCAGTTTGACGCCATGATCCGCGAGGAGATGGTCGCCAATGCGGCCATCATCAAGGCCGCGGGAATCAAGTCAGAATGACACCCATGACATCAATTTTGCCCATTGCCCCTCCCAGCTGCGCGGCACACGACCCGCACCCCAAAGCGCCACACGTGTCCGTGCCTGCGCAGGCCTGTGACGTGCACGCCCATGTGTGCGGTCCGCAAGAACACTACCCCTTGATTGCCAACCGCTTGTACACGCCACCGATTGCGTCGCTGCAAGACTACCGGCACATGCTCGACACCCTGGGCATTGAACGCGCGGTGCTGGTGCAGCCCAGCATTTACGGCACCGACAACCGCGCCATGCTGGACGCCTTGAAGCAGGACACACAGCGCTTGCGCGGCGTCGCGGTGGTGCCGTTTGATGTGTCCATGGCCGAACTCGAAAGCCTGCACACGCAAGGCGTGCGCGGCGTGCGCTGCAACATCGTGGACCTGAAAGACGACAAGGGCGTGTTGCCCATGGCGGGCTTGCAAACCCTGGCGCAAAAAATCAAGCCGCTGGGCTGGCACATCGAATTTTTGATGCACGTCAACGAGTTTCCTGACCTGGACGTGCAACTGGGCAAGCTGCCCGTTCCCTTGGTGTTTGGCCACCTCGGCTACGTGCCCACCAGCGTGCCTGAAGCCGCAGGGTTTGAGGGCTTGCTGCGCTTGGCCAAAGACGGACAGGCTTGGATCAAGCTCACGGCGCCTTACCGTTTAACGCCTGAAGAATTTCCTTACCCGAGCACCTTGGCCACGGCAGAGCGCTTGTTGGCCGAGGTACCCCAGCGTTTGCTGTGGGGCAGCGATTGGCCCCATGTGTTCATCCGCAGCGGCATGCCCAACGACGGCGATTTGTTCAACCTGTTTGCCCAGTGGGTGAACAACCCGCAGGTGCTGCAAGACATTTTGGTCACGCACCCCGCTGCTTTGTACGATTTTTAAAAACCTCCACCATGAACTTACTCAAGCAACGCTTTCGAGACCAACAACATGTGATCGCCGTCAACGTGGGCGGCCGCAACCCCGACGTGATGGGCGTTTTGGCCAGTGCCGGAGCGCACGCGGCTTTCATCGATTGCGAACGCACGGGCATTGGCCTGGATGTGGCCACCGAGTTGATTCGTGCAGCCAAAGTGGCGGGCTTGACCTCGCTGGTGCGCAGTTGGTCCAAAGACCCTGCGGTGCTGGTGCAGTTCATGGACCGTCAGGTTGACGGCTTGGTGGTGCCCCACATCAACTGCGCCCAAGATGCGATCGACGTGGTGGAGTTGGTGCGCTATGCCTGTGGCGACGACAAAGCGCCGAGCAAAATTGTGATCGTGCAAATTGAAACGCGTGAGGCGATTGAAGCGCTGGACGAGATCATGGCAGTGCCGGGCGTAGACGCCTATTTGATTGGCCCCAACGACTTGGCCTACAGCCTGATGGGGCAACGCAGCGCCAGAACACCCGATGTGCTGGCCGCCGTGGACGGCATTGCCAAACGCCTCAAGGCGGCGGGCAAGCCCTTCGGCTTGCCGGGCAAGCTCGACGAATTGCCCGACTTTGTGGCCTCCGGTGCCACGCTGCTGTATTACCCCATTGAATGGTTGTTGACCAGCGCCTTGAAAGACCTGAACGCGCGCTTGGACGCGCTCAAGCGCTAGGTCAATCGAGTTTGATGTTCTTTTCTTTGATCAACGCAGCCCAGCGCTGCAAATCGTCTTTGATCAAGGCCGAGAACTGCTGAGGGCTGCTGCCCACAGCCTCCACCCCCATGGTGGCAAAGCTCTTTTTCACCGCCTCGTCTTGCAGCGCGGCAATCGCGGCTTTGTTGAGCTTGTCCAACACATCGGCGGGCGTGCCCAGGGGCGCCACCAAGCCAGTGAAGTTGGTGATGACGAAGCCTGGAATTCCCGACTCCACAAACGTGGGCACGTTGGGCAATGACTTCCAACGCACCGCCGACGAAACCGCCAAAGCCTCTACCTTGCCTTGCTCGATGTAGTTGGACGATGAGCTGACTTGGTCAAACAAAATGTCCACCCGTCCGGCAAGCACATCCAACAACGCGGGGCCAGCGCCTTTGTAGGGCACGTGCAACAAGCTGGTGCCGGTCACGCTTTGAAAAAACTCACCCACCAATTGGTTGGAGGTGCCGCTGCCCGCAGACGCCATGGTCAAGCCGCCCGGCTTTTGTTTGGCCATGCGCACCAGATCGGCCATGTTTTTGGCACCCAAGCCTGGACGTGTGATCAACACAAAGGGCACCGAAGCCAAATGGGCGATGGGCGTCAAACCGTTCAGCGGGTCGTACGGCCAGTCTGCGTAAAAGTTGGGGGCCACGCTCAACGAACTGTTGGAACCCATCATCAAGGTGTAGCCGTCGGCGGGTGAACGCATGGCGGCTTCAGCGCCAATTTTTCCGCCCGCCCCGGTTTTGTTTTCCACAAACACGGTTTGGTTCATTTGCTTGGTCATGGCGGCGCTGATCACCCGCGCCGTCACATCGACGTTGCCGCCTGGTGCAAATGGCACGACGATGCGAATGGGCTTGTTGGGAAAAGGCTGCGCATGCACCACCCCCAGGCCCAACCCAACCAGACAGACCCACACACAGTGCACAACACGCTTAGACAAGTTCATAGACACCCCAAAGAAAAAAGGTTTCAACATCACAACAAAGCAGCCAGGCGGCGCTGTTGGCGCTGGGTCAACCGCGCCACGTCGGCCAAATCGGCAGCCGACAGTTTGGGCCCAGGCTTGCGCACTGCCGCCGACGCGATGATGCCGCGCTCGGCAAAGATGTGTTTGCGCACGGCCAGCCCAATGCCTGCTTGTTGCTCGTAGCGCGCCAAGGGCAAATAGGCATCAAAGATGTCGTGGGCGCGCTCTACATCGCCAGCGGCATGCGCACGACACACATCCACCATCATCTCGGGGTAGGCAAAGCCCGTCATCGCACCGTCGGCCCCACGGCTGAGTTCTTCGGGCAAGAACAAACCGCCGCCATTGCCCGTGAGGATAGACACGCGCGCCAACTCACCCCGATCGCTCGCCGCTCGGATGGCCGAGAGTTTGGCCAAGCCGGGGCAGTCCTCGTGCTTGAGCATCACGCAGTGGGGCGAGTTTTGGAGGATTTTCAAAATCACATCGGGCGACATTTGCACGCCGGTGGCCACGGGGTGGTCTTGCAGCACCCAAGGCACCTTCGGGCCTAAGGTTTCGTTGACCATGTCGAAATAAGCCACGATCTGCTCGTTGGTTTTGACGGTGCCCGGTGGGGCCACCATCACACCCGCAGCGCCCATGTCCATCACGCTCTCGGTCAGTTCACGCATGGGCGCAAAGCCTGCGGCCGAGGCACCCACCACCACGGGCACGCGCCCTGCCACACGCGCCAACACCTGCTTGACAAAGATGCGCGACTCTTGCGCCGTGAGCTTGGGCGCTTCACCCATGATGCCCAACACCGTGAGCCCGGTCACACCCGCTTCCAACAGAAAGTCCACCATGCGGTCGGTGCTGACCAAGTCCAGTTCGCCGCTGTCGGTGAAGGGGGTCACGGTGATCAGGTACACGCCGGTGGCGGCTCGGTTCAATGCATTCATACGCAGTCAGTCTCCTTGTGTGCATGCTCGCATCCCTTGTGCTTTTTCCCCGGTCATTCATGCGACACTTTTTGACATTGCCCTCAGCCCCCAAGGAGTCCTTATGCCCGTCATTTCTGTCACCCTGCTGCCTGGTTACCAGCCCGAAGTCCAACACCGTTTGGTGCAACGTTTGGCGGTGACCGCACGCTCTGTGATTGCTGCTGCTGAGGCTGGCACCACCGTGTTCATTCAAGAGGTCAGCACCTACCAGCGCAATGGCCAGGTGTTCACGGGTGGCGGTGCTGCGCGCCCGGTGGCCAGTGAGGTGGTGATGGCGTTTTTGAATGCGCTGGCCGAGCGCAACTTGGACTTGGCGGCCACCCACTTGAGCGCCAACTTTGCCATGGTGTTTCCAGGCAACGCGCAGATGAACACTTTGCAAGAGTTGGTCGAGTGGTCGCGCCCGCGCTACCAATCGATCACAAAAACCGTTGAACACCTCGACGAGTCGTGGCGCGGCGACGGTGCCGTGGTGTACGTCAGCGGCACCCTGAGTGGCGTGTTCCACAACGGCCACACCTTTGAGGACATCCGCTTCATCGACCGTTTTGAAGTGGTGGACGGCAAGATTGAGCGGCAGGACGTGTGGAACGATTTGGAGGCCTATAAAATGATTCATGCGGCATGAATGCATGCCAAGGAGTTCAGAGCTTGATTGCGCCACCAGGCATTGACGCGCTCTACACCTTTCGGGTGAGCAAGTCGCCCCGAGGCGTCGGCTTTCGTGACGGCAATTTTCTGCGGGAGCTCTTGATCCAGCCCGATCATGATGCCACCTACGGAAAGAAATAAACACGCCATGCCCCACCCCACCGGCTTCATGGTGCTGCACAGCAACCAGCTGGAAGGTCTGCGCGATCTGATGGTGCAGTTCATCCGGAACAACCCCTTGCCGCCGCTGGCGCCCGAGGTGTTGCTGGTGCAAAGCAACGGCATGAAGCACTGGCTGGAGCTGGCCTTGGCGCGCGACAGCGCCTTGGGCATTTGCGCCGCCACGCAGATTGAATTGCCCTCGGCCAAGCTGTGGCAAATTTACCGAGCGGTGCTGGGACACGACGCCGTGCCCGCGCACATGCCGTTAGACAAATCTCCCTTGGTGTGGCGCTTGATGCGCCGCTTGCCTGAGTTGCTGGCACAACCGGTGTTCCAACCCTTGGCTCAGTACCTGGGCCAAGACACCAGCGATGCACAAGCACCCAGCCCAGATGAACCCTCTGGGCGCCGTGCCTACCAACTGGCGCTGCAACTGACCGATGTGTTGGACGGTTACCAAAACTACCGCGCCGATTGGCTGGACGATTGGGCCGCAAGCCAAGACAGCTTGCGATCGGCCCAAGGCACACCGACGCCATTGCCGACTGCGCAGCATTGGCAGCCCGAGTTGTGGCGTGACTTGCTGCAAGACCTGAGCGGTGACGCACCGGTTGACCACCGTTTTCGCTCGCGGGCCGACGTGCACGAGGCCTTTGTCAAAGCACTGCAACAACTGCCCGAAGGCGTGCGACCCGCAGGTGTGCCCCAGCGCTTGGTGGTGTTTGGCGTGACCTCGCTGCCCATGCAAACGGTGCAAGCCTTGGCCGCTTTGGGCAAGGTGTGCCAAGTCTTGATGCTGGTGCAAAACCCCTGCCAATATTTTTGGGGCCATGTGGTGGACAGCCGCAGGCCCTTGGCCGCATGGAGCCGCCGCAGACAAAGCGACAAAGCCAATTTGCCGCTGGCGAGCGACCACTTTTCGCCTGCCGAGCAATACCTGCTGCACACCGACAGCAACCCGCTGCTGGCCGCCTGGGGCAAACACGGGCGCGACTACCTGCACCTGCTGGATGGCTTTGACGATGTGGCGCGCTACCGCCACCAGTTTCAACGCGTCGATGTGTTCGTCGACCCCGTCAACACTGCCAAAGAGCAGCAGCGCCGTGCCACCGTGTTGGAGCAATTGCAATCCGATTTGCTCAACCTCAACCCAGCGCCTGCCACGCCTGAGCCGCTGGCGCCCCAGGACAGCAGCGTGAGCTTTGTGCAAACCCATTCGGCACAGCGCGAGGTCGAGGTGCTGCACGACCGCATCTTGGGCTGGCTCGATGCGCAGCCCCAGTTGCAACCGGGCGACATCATGGTGATGGTGCCCGACATGGCCGTGTTTGCACCGCACATCCACGCCGTGTTTGGGCGCTTTGCCGCCCAAGCGCCGCGTCACATTCCGTACTCGGTGGCCGACACCACGCCGCGCACCGAACCACTGGTGCAGGCCCTTGATATGTTGTTGCAACTGCCGCAATTGCGCATCACACGGGTGGAATGGATGAGCCTGTTTGAAGTGGCTGCCGTGCGCCAACGTTTTGGCTTGGACGAGGCCGATGTCGCGCAACTTGACGCTTGGCTGCAACAAGCGGGGGTGCGCTGGGGCCTCGATGCCCCCCACCGTGAAACCTGGGGCATGGATGCCACTTTGGCAGACGCGGCACAAAACAGCTGGCTGTTTGGCGTACAGCGTTTGCTGCTGGGCTACGCCACGGGCACACCGCAGGACAACTCGGCTCAGCCCCCAGCCTGGCAAGACACCTGGCCCATGGACGGTGTAGGCGGCTTGGACACCCGTGTGGTCGATGGTTTGTTGCAGTGGTTGAAGGGCATCGAGTGGGCACTGGGCCAATTGCGCCGCGCCCACACCCCCGAGCAATGGGTCACGCTGCTTCAAGCGCTGGTGGCCCAGTTTTTCAAAGCCAGCAGCGACGCCGATGTGCGCTTGATGGAACGCGTGATGGCGCCGCTTGAGACTTGGCTGGCGGAGTGCCAACTGGCGCGCTTGGACACACCCTTGCCCTTGGTGGTGGTGCGCGAACACTGGCTGGCCCAGCTGCAACAACCGGCCATGCACCGGCGCTTTTTTGGGGGAGGCGTGCAGTTCGCCACGCTCATGCCCATGCGCTCCATCCCGTTTCAGGTGGTGTGTTTGTTGGGCATGAATGACGGCGACTACCCGCGCAGCCAAACCCCACGTGACTTTGACCTGATGGGCCAAGCTGAGCTGTGGCGGGCCGGAGACCGCTCACGCCGCGAAGACGACCGTTACTTGTTTTTAGAAGCGCTGCTGTCCGCCCGAGAGCGCCTGTACATCAGCTGGCAAGGCAAACGTGCAACCGACCACGAAGACCAACCGCCCTCGGTGCTGGTGGCTCAGCTCATGGACTACCTCAACACCAGCTGGAAATTGCCTGATGCTTCGCACGCGCCCACCGCGCCTGCTTTTGAGGCCCGCCTGCAACCGCTGCACGCGTTTTCGGCGAGCTACTTTCAGGCGGGCAGCGATTGGTTCACCTACGCCAGCGACTGGCAACACGCACAAACACAAGGCGTGGTGGCCTTGGATGTCAAGGTTCGGGACGAACAGCCCACGGACATCCAGTTGCACCAACTCAGCCGCATGCTGCGCCAACCGGTGGACGTGTTTATGCGCGAACGCTTGCAGGTGCGCCTAGACACCCCCGCTGAAGCAGCGCCCGAGGAAGAGCCATTTGCGCTGGACGGCTTGGACACTTACTTGCTGACCCAAGCCATGGCACGCACCCAAGACCCTGATCGGGCGCTCGCGCAATTGCATGGCAGTGGCAGCTTGGCGCTGGCCGGTTTTGGTCAAGCGCAGCAAGCGCTGTTGCTGCAACAGCGACACACGTTGTGGGCACGCTTGACACCGGGCCTGGTGGACTGGCCCCACGACATGCCCGCGCAGTCGATGGACTTCACCTTCACGCTCGCCTCTGGCGACGTCCTGCTGCATGCCGAGTGGCAGCCGCAACCCCAACTTTGGAAAACCAACGCCCAACGCAACGCCTGGCTGCAGGTGGATGTGCGACCTGGCTCGGTGCTGCAAGGCAAACGCAAAAGCGACAGCCAACGTCCCCGCGCCGAAACACTCACCGATGTGTGGTTGCAGCACCTGGTGGCCTGCGCCAGCGGCACGCCCACCACCAGTGCACAAGTGGGCTTGGATGGTTGGGTGCAGTTCAACCCCATGTCCGCCGATACCGCCCAAGCTCAGTTGCACAACTTGGTCGAGGCCTATGTGCTGGCCTGGCAGCAGCCTTTGCCCGTGGCACGCAAAACCGCCTGCGCTTTTTTGAATGCCCTACGCACCCAAGACCCCCACCCCTTGCAAGCGGCACGCAGCAAGTTTGACGGGGAGCACATGCGCGCGGGTGAATTCCCAGAGTCCACCACCTTGCAACGTGTCTTCGTTGGCTTTGACGATTTGATCGACAGCCTGCCCGTCTGGGCCGAGCGCTTGTATGGGCCGATGGTCGATGCGGCCGTGTTGTTGCCCAGCGGCGATGCAGCGCACCCCGAGGAGGCGCCATGACGCCAGCCGCCACCGAGCTGCAACCCCTGACGCTGACTTTGCGTGGGCGACAGGTGATTGAAGCCAGCGCCGGCACAGGCAAAACCTGGACGCTGGCGGCGTTGTACCTGCGCTTGGTGTTGGGCCACGGGCGACACACCGCCGATGGCCAAGCCCACGCGGGCTTGTTGCCGCCCCAAATTTTGGTGATGACGTTCACCGAAGCGGCCACCGCTGAACTGCGCGAGCGCATTCGCCAGCGCTTGCGCGATGCCGCTGTGTTGTTTGATGCCCGGGCGCAACAACGTGCCCTGCCGGAAGGCTTCCAACCCGACGCCTTTTTGCTTGAACTGCTGCAAAGTTTTGACGACGCGCTGTGGCCGCGCTGCGCCCTGCAACTGAGCACTGCGGCCGACTGGATGGACGACGCAGCGATCTACACCATCCACGGTTGGTCACGCCGCATGCTGAGCCAGCACGCACTCGACAGCCGCCATCTGTTTGAGCAAACCCGTCTGGACGATGCCCAGGCCCTTCAACGCAGGTTGGTGCAAGACTATTGGCGCACCTGGTTTTACCCACAACCCGCAGCGGTGTTGCAGCAACTGGGGGCAAGCCTTGGGCGCTCGCCCGACGACTTGCTCAAAAAGCTGCAAGTGCTGTGGCGTGAACACGCCCGCAAACCACGCGTGCCCAAAGAGCCGCAGTTCACGCCCAGCCAAGCGATGGAGGCCCACATGCATTGGCTCACGCAGTGCCAAGCAACGGCCCAGGCCGCACGTCAGGCCTGGTCGCTGGAGGTGTTGCAGGCCCTGCAAGCCAAGCGGCTCAAAGGGGCGTCTGAAAAAAATTACGCCAACTGGCTGCAAGGACTGCAGGCCTGGGCTGAACAGGCGCAAGCCCTCAAGCCTGACACCCTCAAACGCTTCACCCTCACTGCCTTGCAAGACAAAGACTGGCCCGAGCCCGAGCGCTTTGCTTTTTTTGCGGCGCTTGGGGCGCATGTGGACATGCAGGCCCAAGCCCCCGACACGCCCTCGCGCGTGGCCCAACATGCGGCGCACACCGTGGGGCTGGCTTACCAAGCCGCCAAAACACAGCGCGCAGCATTTGACTTTTCTGATTTGCTGCAAAACCTCTACCGCGCTGTGATGGCCGAAGACGGTCGCTTGGCGGAGGCAATTCGCCATCAGTACCCGGTGGCTTTGGTGGACGAGTTTCAAGACACCGACCCTTGGCAGTACGGCAGCTTGCACCGCATTTACGCCCCTGAGGCCGTCACCCCTGAGAACGCCTGGGTGATGATTGGCGACCCCAAACAAGCCATTTACAGTTTTCGTGGCGCCGACCTGAGCACCTATTTGCAGGCCCGCGAGCAAGCCTTGGTGGGCAACCCGCAGGCCTTGCACACGCTGAGCGGCAACCGTCGCTCCAGCGCCGGACTGGTCAATGCCGTCAACCATGTGTTCACGCAAATCGACCAGCCGTTTTCGCCTGAGCATGCCGTGGGCAGCGCCGGTCTGAACGAGATCGCGTTTGTGCAAGTCAGCCCCGAAGGCGATGTGCCTGCACTGCAACGGGCCGATGGCAGCGCGCAACCCGGCCTCACGGTGTGGCAGCTGCAAGGCGACGACCCGGTGGTCAAAGCCCATGCGCACTTGCACCACATGGCCGCTGTGTTTGCCGACCAAATGGCCTTGCTGCTCAACCAGCGTGTGGCCACACCGGGCGACATGGCGGTGCTGGTGCGCCACCAAAGGCAGGCCGACGCCGTGCGCCAAGCCTTGCGCCAGCGTGGCATTGCCAGCGTGTATTTGTCAGACCATGCCAGTGTGTACCAAAGCGCGGAGGCCTTGGACCTGTGGCGCTTGCTGCGTGCCGTGGCCTCGCCGCGCCAAACCTCGTGGGTGCGGGCAGCCTTGGGCAGCCCCTTGTGGGCGCTGTCGCTGGACGAGGTGTTGGCCATCACCCAAGACGAAACCCAGTGGGAAGCCCTGCTGGAGCAGTTTCACCAATGGCAACAGGTGTGGCATCAGCAAGGCTTGCTGCCCATGCTGCACCAGTGGCTGCACACTGGCGCGCGCGCGCAGCGGCTGGTGAGCGGCCCTCAAGGTGAACGCCGTTTGAGCAACTTGCTGCATCTGGGCGAGTTGCTGCAACACGCCGCCCAAAGCTTGCAAGGTGAACACACGCTGGTGCGCCACTTGGGCCAGCAGATACGGCAACCCAGCGAAGGCAGCGATGCCCACGCCATGCGCTTGGAAACCGACGCGCAGTGCGTGCAAGTCATCACCTACCACAAGAGCAAAGGCTTGCAGTACCCCCTGGTGTTTGTGCCATATGCCGGGAGTTTTACCGTCGAAAAAACCGCCACGGCCATCACGGCGCCCGACGAGGACAACCCCGAGCCCGCGGACGAGATCAGCGTGTCCACCGACGAAGACATGCGCCTGTTGTACGTGGCCCTCACGCGGGGCCAGCGCGCGGTTTGGTTGGGCGTGGCCGAGACCGACAAAGACTTGTCGGGCGACCCAGCCAAGGGCACGCTCAAGCGCAGCGCCCTGTCTCGCTTGCTCAAACGCCAAGCGCGGGGTGACTTGCAAACCCAGCTTCAGGCCTTGTGGGCGACTTGCAAAGACTTGTCTGTCGCACCTTTGCCCGAGTTGCAGCACGTGCACTACCAGGCCCCGGTGCAGACGACCGAATCGCAAGCGGCCTGCACGCCCAAGCGCCAGCACCACAGCCTGTGGTGGACCGCGAGTTTCAGCACGCTCACGCGGGGCTTGAGCACCGACTCGCTGCGCGACGAAGCGGTGGTGGACGCCATCACCGATGCCGAAGCGCAAGACGTGCCTGAGCTTGACGTGCAAGGCCAAACCATGGCGACCGCCAGCCGTTGGCAAAACTTTCCGGCGGGTGCGAGCTACGGCACCTTGCTGCACGACCTGCTGGAGTGGCAGTCGCTCAACCACTGGCCTGCCGCTCGCGACGACGCGCCAACTTGGGCACAGACAGAGTGGCAAACCCTGCTGACCCGCAAAGCGCGTTGGCTGCACTTGGACGACGCTGCGCAAGCGCAGCTGACCCCTTGGATCACGGCGCTGGTGAGCACCCCATTGCCGTTGCCAGGTCTGGGTGCCGAGCTGGTGCTCAGCCACCTGCCGCGTGATGCGTTGTGGGCCGAGATGGAATTCAGCTTCGAGGCGCATGGCGTCTCTGCAGCGACCTTGGACCAACTGATTGGGCAACACCTGTTGCTAGGCGCACCCCGCCCGGCTCTGCAGGCACGCGTGCTGCAAGGCATGTTGACCGGCTTCATGGACTTGGTGGTGGCACACGATGGGCGCTATTGGGTGGTGGACTACAAGTCGAACAAGCTGACCGACTACACCCCCGAACTGCTGCAAGACGCGGTGCTGCACAAACGCTACGACGTGCAGTACGTGCTGTACACCTTGGCACTGCACCGGTTGCTCAAAGTGCGCTTGTCTGACTACGACTACGACCGCCACATGGGCGGCGCGGTGTACCTGTTCTTGCGCGGCATTGACTTGGCGGGTGCCGGGGTGCACGCGCAACGCCCACCACGGGCACTGATAGAAGCCTTAGACGCCGCTTTTCGGGGCTAGTAGCGAATTTTGATCATCAGGTTGGCCTTGATGCGTGGCATCGTTTCTTTGCCCAGCCCCATATCGCCTGACCCCAGGTCGCCATAGGTGGAGTTCAAGGAAAGATTGAGCTTGGGGTCGGCGCTCAACACGCCCACCGAGACGCTCAAACGGTCCAATGCGGGTGCCAAGTCGGCCAGTGCCGGCGCAGACGCCAAGCCGCTGGCCCCACCCAAGCACATGAGCGCAAGAATGCGGACACCTCGCGATGGGAGGTTGCTGTGCACATGCATGGAGAGTCCTTCGTTCGGTCATGGGAGACAACGCAACCAGAAGTGGGCGGGTGCCCAACCGTTGCTTGCCGTTGCAAAGACTTGAAGGCAACCAAAAATCATGACCAAAGAGGCTTCAAATACAAGCCTCTTTGCATTCAATGCTCCAAGTTTTGACACTGACAGTATTTGAAACCACGCCACTCATCGACTTGCTCTGAGCGATTGAACCAGCGCCTGAAGATGTTGAATATCTTCAAATGAGCTTATTTGAGGAAATCTCTGGACACTAGTGGGTATTACCAATCGTGGTAGTTCTGGAATCAGCAAAATAACCTAGCTGCAAATAATCACAATAACCTAGCCACAAAATATCGTGATATCCTAGCTATTCAATTGCACCATTTCCTAGCGGAGACGTCGTCCATGGCCACAATCACCCCTTCACAACGCCGTCTGGCTGAAGCTCTCAAATCTTTCAAGGCACGGCAGGACGAGGGCCGATATGTTTTGCGTTCTGACGACCTAGGTCGCACTGAGCGAGAGGCGCTTGTGAAGGCTGGCTACTTGCGACTCATCATCAAAGGCTGGTACATGTCATCGCGCCCAGACGAGCTTGACGGTGACTCCACTGCTTGGTTTGCCTCTGCTGCGGAGTTCATCGGGCGGTACGCCGAAAGTAGGTTTGGGGATCAGTGGTGCGTCTCGGCCGACCACTCGGTGCGCTTGCATGCGGGCAACACAACTTTGCCGTCACAGCTTGTCTTGAATGCACCCGCCGGTCAGAACTCAGTGATTCAACTGCGGGCTGGCCATTCGCTTTTGGACTACCGCGCCAAAGATTTCCCCAAAGCGGATAAGCTCACCATGGTGGGTGGCTTGCGTGCGATGACGATCGAACAAGCCCTGATCCGCGTGCCTGAATCGTTCTATCGCACCTACGCTCGCGATGCACAAATTGTGCTCGCCGCCATGCGCGACGCCGATGAGCTGGTGCGCCAGTTGCTAGATGGTGGTCACAGCGTGGTCGCGGGGCGTCTCGCAGGTGCCATGCGGGCCTGCGGGCGTGACGATCTGGCAGACAATATCGTAGGCGTCATGCGTAGCGCAGGCTACGCCTTCACCGAGGTCAACCCCTTTTCTGACCCGCTAACGGAGTTGCGCGCCACACGCGGCGAGTCGCCTTATGTGACCCGCGTACGACTGATGTGGGCACAGATGCGCGAGGAAGTGATCGATAGCTTTCCCGCCGAACCAGGTTTGCCTGTAGATGAGGGGGCATACTTGGCAGCTGTGCAAGACACGTATGTGCGTGATGCCTACAACTCACTGTCCATCGAGGGCTATCACGTGACAAACGCGTTGATCGAACGTGTGGCCTCTGGCAATTGGGATCCTGAGCAAAATGAAGCGGACTTGCAGTCCAAAGACGCAATGGCAGCACGCGGGTACTTTTTGGCGCGTCAGAAAGTGGAGGAGTCCATCCGCAAGATTCTGGCCGGGGAAAACGCGGGTCGCGTTGTCGCGCAGGACCACCGCGTTTGGTACCGCGAGCTCTTTGGGCCGAGCGTCGATGCCAAGCTGCTGAAGCCTTCGGACCTAGCGGGTTACCGCAGCCATCAAGTTTTCATCCGCAATGCCGTTCATGTGCCGCCCCCGAAAGAGGCCGTGCGGGACATGATGCCTGCCCTGTTCGAATTTCTGGAGGCCGAACCAAATGCCGCAGCGCGTGCCGTGCTGGGCCACTTTATTTTCGTTTTCACGCACCCTTATATGGATGGCAATGGCCGTATTGGACGCTTTCTGATGAACGCTATGTTGGCTTCAGGTGGATACCCTTGGACGGTGATTGAGGTGACGCGCCGACCGGAGTACATGGAAGCACTCAATGCCGCAAGCACCGACGGCGACATCGGGCCGTTTGCGAAGTTTGTGGCGTCAAGCCTGCGCGATGAGATGAAGCGAGCTGCGGGGGCGGTTTAAACTTAACTTAGCAAGCCAAGCAACAGCGCCTTCACAAGTTCGCCCCAATAAATTGGACAACTGGTAACTAGAGAATTCCGGCGAAACTACCCCCTGGAGTTTTGTCACGAAGAAGTCCAAATTCACAGAAGAACAGATTGCATTTGCTTTCTCCATTTCAGTGTTGAGATCATTATTTGTCTACTGATTTGGGGGAATGCCATGTCGCAAAGCAAAGCGATAGGTATTAGGGGATGACTTAAGCCATTCAGCACGCGTTTTGTGTTTCTTTGCCTCTTCAAATATTTCGTCATCTGTGAAAGCAAAGCCACTTTGAATTTTCTTCAGCTCTAGTTTGCTCAAGTCGCGAGCAACATTACTCACTTCAACATCTTGCTTTTTGGCTGCGCAATCAATGGCGACTTTTAATTTCTCATTAATGGCTACTTCTGACTTTGACTCCCACGATTTGATTTCTAAAAAGTCGTATCCATTCGTCAACGCCCATGTCTTCTTTTGCAAGTCATGTTCTTGGATTTCTTTGCGACTTTGCTCATCATCTCTCCAACCACGTTGATGCTGTTTGCCATGAAACTCAACAATCAAATTCAAAGTTGCTATGTAAAAGTCAAAAGGTTTTGATGCAATTTCTTTGTCTTCTTTAAATCGTTTTTCAGCCACGTACTCAATGTTATGACTCAACAAGTACTTGTGAATGATTGAGGGACCAATTGGCATTGCCAAAGTTGACATATGCTCTGTTGCTTTAACCATCCATCCATTCTTTTTCGCTACGTTGTAAGCAGAAACCTCGTCTGCTGCCCATGCAGCAATTGAATTGAATTTCTTTGCGCTTGCAAGCACGTTCTCTTCAGACCAAGTGCCATTTACTCTCTTGCCCTCAACCATATGAGAGCAAACATTTTCTAAGAGTCCTCTAATTCGTGCTGTCTTATACGCAGATGGTTCTGTAGTTTTCCAAGCACCTCTAGTCATATAGTTTGCTGCACTAGTTAGCAATTCTTCATCTGTCCAATCTCTTTTGATGATTGGCATGTGATGAGTAGCTTCATCCATGCAATCCAATCTCAGTGCTGCCTTGTATGCACTTGACTCGTTAGCTTTCCACTCAGAACGCTTTGTATATTTCCTTGCACTCGCAAGCACCATGTCTTTTGACCAAACTGTCATAAATGGTCTTTCGTTACTTTCAATTTGAATTCGTGACAAATTTCAAAGTTGACTCTAGCTCTGAGACAGAAGTGTTGAACCATTCAACTCTTGTAATGATTTCACGTTATTAGCAGTTGGCATTGCTTGCACTTGGGGGGCAATGTGCAACTTACGAACTTATAGCAATAGTAGCGAAAGGCTTCAAAAATAATCGTCATGCTTAAATTATCAAACAGAACAAAAATTTAACTTCAAGAAAGTTGAACCTCGTCAAATCTAAGTGTGAGCTGTCAAATTCACCTCAACTCATGCTGACAGCAAAAAAACAGAAAAATCGCTCTAAGGCGTTTCTCGTAGGTCCTAGTAGCATTCGTGACGTGATGCTCTGCTGCGAAACACTATGCATCTGAGTTGAGCAAGCTCTTTCTGAGCGACACTTAAAAGCACTTGTTCTCAGCTTTTGGACATGCTAATCTAGAAGATTTCGCCTATTTTTTAAGCAAAACTCCAAACAAAAAGTGTATCTTTAAGTGTATCTTTCTTAGAGCACAAAAGAAAAAACCCTAAGTGAATCAATCACTTAGGGTGAATCTATGGCGGAGTGGACGGGACTCATCGTCAATCAAGAAAAACCTCGCAATCCTATTGTTTATGAGGGTTCTGGTCAATAACATGTGGTAAAAACATGTGGTAAAGTGAAGAAATATGCTGAATTATTAAGCACTACATGACCAAGAAAACGTTCAAACCAGCGCATTTAGAACTTCGTCACAAGACATACTTTGCACTCTTGGTTGTTCCCAAAGACGTTAGGCACATAGTCGGCAAGTCAAAGTTCTTTGAAACGACTGGTACTGGAGACCTAAGGATTGCTCAATCTCTAGCAACTTTTAAAGTCATAAAGTGGAAAGCGGAGATTGCTGCCGCAAGAACAAGAACGTCCGACCCTGACATCAACTCAGCAATTGAGTTGCAACGCATGTTCAAGACATCTCCCGCACACTTGGTTCAAGATGTGATTGACGAAGAAACGTCCAGAATAGAGAACGAAACCGGTCTACTGTCAGCAGAGACATTCAACGTCATTGCAACTGGCAAACGCAAACCACTGACCATCTTCATAGACGAATGGGTCAAAAACGAACAAAGAAGAGGTCTTGCCGCAAAGACGATTGCTCAAATGAAAAGCGATGTTGAAGTCTTGGTGTCGTTTTTAACAACCTCAAACCTGCTTGTGTACGAGCACACAAATTTATGGATAAGACACGTCACCAAAACAGCAAATCTTTCGCCAGCATCTGTAACGCGAATCATCGGTTCTTGTCGTAATTTCTTCAAACATTTGAAATTCATTGGAGAAGTTTCAGAAGACACCAAGGAACCATTCATCGTCCCTAAGGAGTCCAAATTAAGCAAGAAGCGCAACTCCAAAGCACAAAACAAAACTGAGTCTTGGTTGCCATTTAGTGCTGGCGAAGTAGAACGCCTCTACTCTGAAGCAATTGTTCGCAAAGATTGGACACTTGGACAATTGATTCTGATTGGCGCCTACACAGGTGCAAGGATTGAAGAAATTTGTTCTTTGAAGAAAGAGCACACCGACCTTAAAGAAAAAAGTATCAAGATTACAGATTCAAAAACTGAGGCAGGTGTACGAATCATTCCTATCCATCAGAATCTGCTTCCTGTAATCAACGAACTAATGACTACAGGCGATGAATACATGATTGCAAACCTGACAAAGTCGAAGTTTGATGACCGCTCAAACGCAATTGGCAAACGATTTGGACGACTGAAAACAAAGTTAGGTTACTCAAAGCGCCATGTATTTCACTCAATACGAAAGACGTTCACAACTCAACTTGAAAACGCAGGAGTGAACGAAAACGTGACAGCAGACATCATTGGACATGAAAAACCGAGGATGACTTATGGTCTCTACAGCGGGGGCACGAATCTTGAGGTCAAGCGAGTTGCGATGTCAAAGGTTTACTATGACTTCAAAAATCCTTAAAACAAGATCGTCACAGTGAAGAAGTCTGTTACAAATACATCCAGAACTGACAAGAAACCGTCCAGAAGCAGTTCAAAGATAGTTCGGTAACTAAAGTCACACACTGAGTTCAACCAGACACAAAAACCGACTGGAGAAGACGCGACATGACCACTTGGCACCGAGCAACCATCAAGTTCCAGTACTCACCCAAGACTGACTTGAATCATCGTTCAATCTCTTCTGTAACCACACAGGTCTACGGAAACACAGAAAGTGCGGCAATGGAGGCACTTCGAAAGATGTATCGCAGTTGGGACAACTTCGTGATTCTAGGAATTGAGTGGAAGAACTGGTTTATGCGAAACCCGCCATGGTCTAGAGACGAACACATCATTGCGGGTAAAGGTTTCTATGAGGAAAAGAGATGAAATTATTAATGATTATTTTGTGTTTCCTTATCCTTTCAGGTTGTGCTTCATCTCCATATAAAAAAGAAAAAAACACAATTGATGCAGCGATAGATGCGTTTGGAAAATGTAAGGATGATGGAAAATTAGATAAATATATTTGTGCACAAAATTTATATCTTGGAATAGATAAAGTCAACGACAAATTTCCCTTAAAAGCAGTTTTTCTGGAATTTTCAGATAAATTGCATGAGGTTTATTTTTTGAGATATCAAAATAAAATTAATGACAAGCAAGAAGAATTTGAAGTGTCAAAAATAAAAAATATTTTTTTTGAAAATGCAAAGAAAATTGCAATGCAAATAGATAGTATCGGAATTTCCCCTGGTTACACCCCTAGCGAAGCGCTACGAGACTTTTCATCCGACTACAGCAAACGAATGCAGCAAAACCCATCAAGACCGATTTTTTGTAACCCAACTGGATCAGGTTCATTCGTGTGCAACTAGAAAATTCTATTTGGATTTAATAAAATCAACAATACTAAACTCCAGATGGATTTCATGGACGACCAACAAATAATTTAATGAAGATCAACAAATGAGAAAAACACAATTTTTAATTCCATTACTTCTTGCGCTCTTACTAACAGGTTGTAAAACCATTGAGGAGGACTTTGCAAAATGCGAGTTTGAAGTTTATAAAACCTTATTGATTGCAGGTGACAAGAATCTTCCTCATATTATTGCACTCGGTGAAAAAGATAAAGATCAAAATCTAATACTAATATGCATGAGGTCCAACGGTTATGAATGGGATGTCAGTTTTGGTATGGATTCCATAAAGGATCCAAAAGCATATAGACGAAAGTGGTTCTGACTTCCAAGACGCAAAGGTGATGTTGAGAACCCTAGAGGTGGTGTGCGTCACATCATTGCTGGCAAAGGTTTCTACGAGGATAAGAAATGAAAAAATATTTTTACTTTTTAATAGCATTTCCAATCATTGCATTCGCGCAAGCAGGCAAGTATGACTTCACTGAAGATGCCGGTGAATACATTAGTAATTCGGATAATGTATTTTACATAATTGGTGCAATTCTAATTCTTTCAATGTTCGGTGGATGGTCAGTTTTTAAGAAAGTATTTACTTTCTTTGCATACTTATTTGGACTCTTAGGAATTGCTGGAGGGTATGCATTTATCTTGTTCAAAATTGGATTTTATCTTCAAGTAATACTATTAGGCGACACACCAAAAAATAATACTTTTGGAATTATAAGTTTTGTTTTTTTCATTTTCGGTTGGTTTATACCTATCTGGATATATGCAAAAAAAACAAATGAAGAAAATGAAAAAGATGAAAGTTAAATTAATATCAATTTAAAATCTGGACTTTTAAATAATCTAAACTATATATCGTTTGAAATGAACGATGCAACCTCAAAAAGGAAACTTCCCCTGCTCCACATTTTTAACAATCAATGCTGCCTTCTTCACTAACCGACTTGCCGTATTCGCAAGAATGAGTTTCTTGTTAGTGATGATTGCCTGAGTGTCACCGTCATCAATAAATGCATCACGTTTGATTGCCTTGCACTCTTGCGTAATCTTCCACAGTGGCATCTTTGGGTTGGCAATCTTCATGTCATAAACGCGCAGACATTTTTGAAGCGAAAAAATATCAATGTGACCTGTCACTGGATATCGTGCAGTAGAAGTCACGTTGTTTCGTCTTCCACGTTTGCCTGAGTGATGGGCAGTCAACAACTTTTGAAACTCTGCTGCCAAGAATCTCTTAGGTAATGCCAGAGGCACTTGAACAACCAAGACCTGACCAGCAACACTTGCATCAGGCATCGCATCAATCAAAGTCATCTTGGGCGGCAACTGTTCTGCAAACAGATAAGCACCGCTTTCATTGGTCTGCCACCAGGTCTTGAAGTCAGACGCAAACACATCACCAAAGTCTTGGTAGATTTCCTTCAGTTTCCCCTTTCCACCAGATTCGCAGCATTTTCTGTAGGCATCACTGCGTCTCAAGAACTCCCACCAAAGGTAGTAAATCGAGTTCTTGAACGGTTCAGTCGCCTTGACTGCATTACTGCGTCCAAAGGTTGGATGTTTGTAGGCAAATTTGAGTGCTGTGTAGGTCATTTTATAAACACCTTAATTGCAGAATTATAGGTGTTAGGTGTTTAAAAACACGAAAAATACGACAATAGAGTCACTTAATTAGGAATAGTCTTGATTAAGAAACTCTCAAGGAAACCTATGCGTAAATTTGCTAATGTACCCACCAATCCAAACACTTTATTTTTGAGAAATCTAGAAACAATTCTAATTTTTAAAGAAATCTGTAATTCTCGTCAAATAGCAAATTTCAGATCAGAGATTGCGCCACACATACTAGAAATTTTAGAAAAGTACAAATATGCTTGTGAAGATAACACGCATGAAGGACTTCAAAACCGATACATCAGTAACTGCATTTCAGTTAGAGAGCATATTGACTATCTATCAAAAAAAACTTACAACGTTCAATACTAATTATGCAAGTCATAAAATTAAATTGTGAAATGAACTCAAGGATATTAATATGAAAAAATGCAAATTAAACCTCGAATTGATGAGTTATCAGGATGTCTTCGATGACTATGGGGCGAAGATTCAGCAGAATCACGAACAGCAAATCAACGCACAAGGTATTGCAGTTGGTTCAATCATCGCAATTGGCAAACTGCTCAAAGAGGCACGGGACTACAAGGACAGTCTTAACGTGAAGAACAAATCGAAACTATGGTCAAAGTTTGAAAATGGACTTACTTTCAGCAAAGGTCACATAAGTAAGTACATCAAGATTTCTGATAATTCTGTGCTTTCAAACAAAGTCCACTATTCAAAACTGCCACCGAGTGTTTTTACGCTGTATGAACTGACACACCACGACCAAGAGACATTGGTTAATGGAATACGGTCTGGAGCGATAACAGCGAATCTCAATCGTTCAGATGTTGCATCAAAAAAGGAGAAGAAACTAGCGTCTCCATCCTCCACAACACCCCAAGTTGAACTTGGAAAATTGCGTATCGCAAAAGACCACTGGGTCGCAAACTATCATGGATTCAAATCCGAGTTGAATGGATTGCTTTCGAAATACAACGTCACGCTAGTTGAAGCGTCTGTGCCAAAGAAGATGGTGAACGATGAAGACCGATACTATAAAACTATTACCAAGGTAATTTTCCGAGAAGCGAAGAAGTTTTATCTTCGTGAAGTCACCACTTTGTTGGACATCAAGTTGAAGGAGAGAAATCTTCTTAAGTCCTACGGCAAATCATCATTCAAGAAAAAGGTCGACGCCCTAAAGTTCCCGATTGATGAGTTTGATGTTTCCAACTGCGCTACAGACGATGAAATCAAACAGAAGTACCTCTCCCATGGACTTGATGGAGAAGTCGCTTGGAACCATTATTGGAGCGATTGGTACGCACTTGCAATGGATGAAGCAAGTAAATACGAATATGCGTTGGCACGGCGGGGGGAAGAAGATGACATCCAGTACATCAAGAATGCCATTGAAAAAACCTCGAAATCCAAAGTCACGAGTTTCACACCCGTGAAAAAATCAGACAAATTCACAGGAATTAAGTTTTAGATTTATACAAAATATTTTAACGGTACATATAAGTAGAGATTTCGGCAGACATGCATCCGACCTATTGCTCAGGATGCAGGATTTCGTACCATAAACATAGTTGATGAATTTCTCATCGACCGCATGAGTTACAAATGCAATTACTTTACTTTAGGAATATTATGACTAATACAAATACACAGTCTCATCTAAAAAACCGATATATGTTGTCCGTGTTTGACAATAAAGAAATACGACGGATTCGACACCCATTTATGACGAAATATTGTTTGACCAGATTCATTTTTGAGTATGCGAAAAATCCCCAAAGATATGATCGCTTAGAAATTTTTATGGAACCAACATTGAACACAACAATAAAAGTTTCTAATCCTGACTCACTGGATGAAACTTGCACATTACGTGAATATATTTTTGGTTCGTTCTATCAAGAGAATGCAGAAGAGTACGAGTCCAATGAGAAATTTCGAAAGGAAATGGACAGTTTTCAAAACTAAGTCAATGAAACTGTGTCAAATGGCAAACTTGTAACTTCGGTGACATGTTTGCCACTAATAAGCGTAAATCTGAAGATGCCACTCTTATAAATAAAGGTGTTCCGCTTTCAGATTTACCTTACCAACCAAATTCATAAGCACCATAACCTAAACCAACCAGTAACTTCCATCTTATGAGCGAAGCGAATAAGATTAAAGCAAGACCCACCAGGTCCAAGGTAGATTTTTTATTTCTATCTTTTAGATGCAATCAAATTGCCAGTTGCTTCTTTCGATTCGGGTGCCACCCCATTGACGAACCAATCTTGCAGATTTACCGTATTTCTGGCAATTTTCATCAGCAACTGCTAAAACTCGCTGCGCCCCATGACCAAGGATAGTTACGGTGTTTCGATTGGACGATAAAACGTCTATATCATCACTTGCAAAATTTGCAGCACATCCGGAAAGTAGCGCAAAACTTAAAAGTGCAATTTTCTTCATAACGAGTTCCTTTTGGTCAATGTTCATAAATTTTATGTCCATTCCGTCCATAAATACTCCGCCAAGCGATGAACCAGTTACATCGCCCCGTTGTCACACTGACGTTTTGTGTGTGACTGTTAGTTTATTACCTTGATGGAGATGAACCTATGACTAAACCGATGCAGTTTGGCACCTATAAAGAGATGACCATAAGAATTCCAGTCGAACTTTATGACGACTTCGTGGGACTTTCTACACGTATGAACGTGTCCAACTCCCAGTTCGTGACCAGTGCCGTCACCTATTTCATCCTGCGAATGAATGAAACGCAACGCATGGACCACGCTGACAATGAGATGCGACTATGAGTCAAAATCTAACAAGTGAAGGGTTCAGAAAGTCTGCCAAACGGGTCTACGTCCAGTAACGCTTTCCAGATGCTTTTGTGACTGTTTGCAAGAGTTCAGGAAGTTGATGATTTACAAAATTACCTACAGTTTGTTTGAACTGAATTACCGATAGCATATGAATTACATGAAATCGGTGCTGGTATTGGTGCTGGTTTAGGTTGCATTGCTTGAAAGGCACTCCATGCTTGTATTGCTGCAGCATCTTGAATCGCTTTTGCTTGTTGCTGCTGTGCTCTTACAGCACTTTGTCTCATAGCGAAATCTAAATCTTTTTCAAGACCTGGAGTATTTGCGTCTCTGCTAAATTGATAGTTGTATGCGTTTGTACTGCTCGCACAAAGTCGTATTGTTGGAGGAGATGAAGATGTTGCACCACTAACCCATTTCGCTTCAAAACCTTTGACTAAGTAGCAACCTGAGGCGTCTTTGTGAGCAGTCATTGCTTTGCCGTCATATTGGACAACTAAAGGCGCAACTCCATAGACTTTGCCAGTCCCCAATTCAGTGATGTACGCACCAGATGGTTGTGACAAAAGAGTTAATGATTGATTACTCACACAACCTGAGAGCAAAACAAAGAAAATTAAATAAGAAAGTTTGCGCATTTAAATCTCCTAGGGTAGGTGTACATACTACAAGCATTACCGGATCGTACTTAGCATCCCATTTCCATCATGATCCGACCACCTCACAAAGGAGAAAATGTTTCTTAGTGTGTGACCCTGCTACCAGGTGGACCAATGAATTCATCTATGCCGTCTCGTTCAATCTCTGCAAGCACGAACTGCAATGCTTCCGTGTCAGATTCGAACTCATCATCCCAGACTGTAGAGTTGCCAAAAGTGTCCACCACTTGGACGTTCCATGCCGTGTCTGGCATCCGATAGATTTCAATCTCAACAGACTTGCCGTCTTTGGTGTATTTCTGATCTAGCAGTGATTCAATCAGATCGTCTTCGGTGTAGTCAGGCATAGTTCTCTCCAGATGCATAGTGCAATTCTAGGACTGCTGAAAATTTTGTCCACCCTCTGCAAGTGAGAAAAGTTAGTCCACCATCAAACTCTTTTTTCACGAAATTTATTTTCTGAGGTCCGAGTTTGAAAATCTAAATTTTTTCCTGCCGTACCCTTGCCATTCCGACCTAAATCAATACCATCCGCCACCTCATCAACTACCCACTATTGAGGTGCAAACGTGAAAGAAACGACTTCTTCCCTGACCCAACTGCGTAAACTGATTCAGTCACTTCAGAAACAAGAGTCTGAACAGATCCAACAGATGCATGGCGACTCACTGAAACAGATTGTGACCATTGCGAGAGAGAACGATTTGTCCATTGACCACATCAAGGTTGCACTGTCTGCACGACAACCACGCAAAGAACGAACTACCCTGCGTGTACCTAGGAAGAACAAAAAAAGTCGCACCGATGTCACACATGACTCTCTGTCTGTCGATGCGAGTGTTCAGTAAGTAAACCAAGACCTGCCAAGTGCAGGTCTTTTTCTATGCCTGATGTTTATTGTGTAAGTCTTGATTTGTAACTTATTGCGCCACCGTACTGGAGAATAAGTGCGTCTGCAGCAGAAATTAAATAGTCAGTGGGTTTTCGTTCACAGTAATTTTTAACATACAGTTTCACGGTTTCTTCATCAGGAACATTTTGTAAACGACCTTCCTTAGGAACGAATGCCTTAGATGTGAAATTCCCTCGGTTCTGATAAGCAACCATGTATCCCCAGATCCAAGTGACAAATAACATCAACTGTTGATTATTATTTTTGTTGTAGTAGTCAACGTATTTACCGCAACTCATCATTCCTACTCCCATGCCTATGAGAGTACCATCATCAGATTGAGCATATGACGAGGGTAAGAACTGACAGACAGCGATTAGAAAACCAATGCAATTTTTTTTCACTTCTGTTTCTCTCTTTAGTTTGATTTAGAAATCTTTACACACCGTAAATTTATCAAAGACGAGGTTGTCAATTCGTCTTCAATCTCTACCATCCGAACCCCTTAAATTCTGATGGCGTTGAGCAATTTCTTAAGTTTACGTTTAAGTAAATTATTTGTCCATGATGGCAATATTTTATTTGTCAGGGATCAATCACTGCCTGTAGATTGCAGTTCATATAAATACCTCATGCAACCCAGCGAACAGTTACTAACTTCGCCGTTGCATCGCAGTACATGGCACTCAGTCATGTCTTAGTCTTTGACCATGAAAAGGAATCTAAAAAATGAACCAACTATCACCTTACCGTCAGTTCCCAATGCGTCTCACCGCAGAGATGTTTGATGAACTTGACCGTGTTGCAAAACAGACCAGAATCAACAAGACGACTATCTCACGCATTGCATTGCAGAAGTTCCTCAACCAGATTGAACAATCAGGTGCCACTGCGGTTCTTGATGAGGTATGTGCGATATGAGTCAGAACTTGGACAAGAACAGAATCCGTGACTCGATACAGAAGGCACGACCACAGGACTTGCTTTATGTCGTGGTCAATCCTGCAGACAAGGACTCAAAGAAAAATGCCCTTGCCGAGATTGATAAGTTCATCGGCAAGGGCAGTGGTGAAGTAATGATAATTAATAATAAATCTTAATCATAAGATTATCAATTCATTATCAGTAACTTTTCTTGAAATTGCTATCTTCCCATTGATACTCGGAAAGTCATCAGGGGAGTACTTCGGAATTTGACTTATTTCTTTTTGAATTTCACGTTGCCCTCTATATATTGTTTTTTAATCTTAGAGTGTGCATTATTACCACACAAACAGAACACTGTAATAAGTTACTTATCTGTCTTATACATGAATAAGAGAATAGAAATTTCGTAGATTTCTATTTAATCATTCTGATTTTTCTTTTGGAGGTAACCCAAGTCGTGCGCGAACTATTGGGTCATCACCATCATATTTTTTTTCATTATCGATATCCGTTGATTTTTTTACTTCCTTTTCTTCAGAGGTAGCACTTTCTGCACGAATCTCTGGAGTTATGGAAGGCGTAGTAATAGGTATTTGACTTTGATTAGTTGAATTATCTTCATCTTTACTTTGACTGTCATTCCAAGTGGTATATCCGAAAATGATTAGTCCCATTGAAATAAAACATAATGATCCCCACCATAATTTCTTAAAAAAAATCTTGATAGAAGTTTTAAAACTTCCTCCACCATAGTCTGTCATTAGGTTATTTAATTTTTCTGCTCCCATCGCTTGTTGAAATTTAAAACCAACATATGGCGACATTAATAAACCTATACCCATTGAGATTACTGCCACTTTATTCATAACTACATTTCTCTCATGTTTTGTTTAAATTTTCATTTTGTAAACCCTATGAGAATCCTTCGGTCTCGCTCTTTTTAGTTGAATTTATAATTAATTAATACTCATAATGAGTATGCCTACGTATACTCTCATCTGATATTGACATCTTATGAAAATGTTTACTTTATGAGACATGCAAAAAATAAGTGAATACCAACGCTTGCAATGATTCTTTTTATGTCTCACCATCCCGCCTCAAAATGTTCATAAGGTTATGAGATGGCATTCATCGGTTACGCAAGGGTTTCGTCCTACGGTCAGTCACTACAAGTGCAACAGGAAAAGTTGAACTACTGCGACCGCATATTTCAAGAGAAACAGTCAGCACGTACCGACGACCGCGAACAACTGCAACTGTGTCTAGACTATTTGCGTGATGGTGATTCTTTGGTCATCACGAAACTCGACCGTCTCGCACGTTCAACTCGTGACCTGTTGAACATCATGCAACGTCTGGAAGATAAAAACGTAAAGTTAGTCGTCTTGGATCAACAGATTGACACATCCACACCGACAGGGATGCTTCTATTCACGATGCTTGGGGCAATTGCAACGTTCGAAAACGACCTGCGCAAAGACCGTCAATTGCAAGGCATCGCACTTGCCAAACGCAAGGGAATAAAGTTTGGTCGCAAATTTTCATTGACCGATGAGCAAGTGACTTCAATGAAATTTAAACGCAGTCAAGGGATAGCAATCGCAGATTTGATGACTGAATTCAAAGTGAGTAAAGCATCCGTATATCGAATGCTTGCGATTAAGTAACCGACTCTCATGTCGCATTGATTGCCGTGTAGACCGTACCCACGCCGACACCAACTTCTTTCGCAATCTGTTTGATGCCCATGCCCTTCTCTCGCAGAAGTTGAATCGCAGACCGGAGACCATCATTCATCTTTGTTGGTCGTCCCAACTTCACTCCTCTTGCCTTCGCACGATTCTGACCTGCAACAACTCGTTCACGTATCAGATTGCGTTCAAACTCTGCCAACGCACCAAAGATGCTGAACATCATCCGACCTGAGTGCGATGAAGTGTCCAGACCTTGTTGCAAGAACATCAAGTCCACTTTCAACGACTGCAATTCATTTAGCAGTTCAACAAGGTTTTGAAGACTTCGACCAAGTCTGTCAATCGACCAGCACATCACCATGTCGAACTTGCGTTGAGTTGATGCCTTCATCATTGCGTTGAGTGCTGGACGGTCTGCACGACCTTTGGTACCTGAAATGCCTTCATCAACGAACTCAGTGACGACCACGTAACCACTTCTCTCTGCGACTGCACGTAGTTCAATCAGTTGGTTCTCGCAGGTCTGCTTGTCTGTTGAGACTCGTGCGTAGATTGCGACTTTCTTCATGGGTTCCTCCTGGGTGTTTCTGAGGAGGTGGAAGGTATCGGGACTGGAGGAGAAAGCAACCTCACACTAAAAAATAAATATTTAAATTAATTAATTATTAAGTAGTCGTATAGTTTTGAGGCGCATGTGGTAAAAACATGTGGTAAACGACAAAACCCTGAAAGTAAAAAACCCTTGTAAATCAAAGACTTACAAGGGTTTTAACGTTTTGGCGGAGTGGACGGGACTCGAACCCGCGACCCCCGGCGTGACAGGCCGGTATTCTAACCAACTGAACTACCACTCCGCGTGGTTGCAACGTTTGCTTCAGTGCTTGTGGCACCAAAGCCAAGTGCTGCAAAACTTGGCGACCCTACGGGGATTCGAACCCCGGTACTCACCGTGAAAGGGTGATGTCCTAGGCCTCTAGACGATAGGGTCATAACCTGTGGACTAAACCAACTCGACGTCCTGTTTGGTGGAGGTAAGCGGGATCGAACCGCTGACCTCTTGCATGCCATGCAAGCGCTCTCCCATCTGAGCTATACCCCCATCGGGTGTCGAGACTAAGAGTATAACCAACTTTTTCAGCGCTTGCCCAACCTGTCCAAAACTTTTTCACGGGTGCACAGGGCCAGCACCGCGTCCAAGGACGGTGTTTGTGGGGTCCCCATGACCAGCACCCGCACGGGCATGGCCAGTTGAGGCATCTTCAAGCCTGTGGCGGCCAACACCTCTTTGATGACGGCTGCGATGGCGTCTTTGCTCCAGGTGCAAGCGGCTAATTTGTCAGCCAGCATGACCAAGGCCGGTTCAACGGCGGGCGTGATGTGTTGCGCCAAGTCTTCGACTTTGGGCGATACATCGCCATAAAAAGCAGCCACCCAATCGGCCAGGGCCACCGTGGTGTCGCAGCGGTCTTTGAGCAAGCCGCACAAGGCGGGCAAGCGCGCATCGGTGCTGATGTGGCGCTTGGCCAGTTGCGCTTGCACCAAGGGGGCCAGCGTTTCGTCGGCCGTGGCTTTGAGGTGCTGGGCGTTGACCCAGCGCAATTTGGCTTCGTCAAACTGTGCAGCGCTGCGCCCCAGGTGGTCCAGGTTGAACCATTCCAAGAATTGGGCGCGGCTGAAAATTTCGTCGTCACCGTGGCTCCAGCCCAAGCGAGCCAGGTAGTTGACCATGGCGTCGGGCAAGTAGCCTTCTTCGCGGTATTGGGTGACGGCTTTGGCGCCGCTGCGTTTGCTCATCTTCTCGCCCTGCTCGTTGAGCACGGTGGGCAAGTGGGCATAGACCGGTGGCTCTTGGCCCAAGGCTTTGAAGATGTTGATTTGGCGCGGGGTGTTGTTGACGTGGTCGTCACCGCGGATCACATGGGTGATGGCCATGTCGATGTCATCGACCACCACGCAAAAGTTGTATGTGGGCGTGCCATCGGGGCGCGCAATGACCAAGTCGTCCAACTCGTCGTTGCTGATTTCGATGCGGCCTTTGACTTTGTCGTCCCACGCCACCACCCCGCCTTGCGGGTTCTTGAAGCGCAGCACAGGCTGCACACCTGCGGGCACAGGAGGCAAGGTTTTGCCTGCTTCCGGGCGCCAGGTACCGTCGTAGCGCGGCTTTTCTTTGTTCGCCATTTGGCGCTCGCGCAAAGCGTCGAGCTCAGCCACGCTCATGTAACAAGGGTAGACCTGACCAGCGGCCTGCAACTGCGCCAACACTGCTTTGTAGCGGTCCATGCGTTGCATTTGGTAGAACGGGCCTTCGTCGTGGCCCAGACCCAACCAAGCCATGCCTTCGATGATGACGTCGACCGACGCTTGGGTGGACCGCTCCAAGTCGGTGTCTTCGATGCGCAAAATGAAGTCGCCGCCCGTAGCACGTGCAAACGCCCAGGGGTAGAGGGCCGAGCGGATATTGCCCAGGTGGATAAAGCCCGTGGGAGAGGGGGCAAAGCGGGTGCGGGTTTTGGTCATGCGTGAACGAAAATTAAAGGGTGTCGAGGCCGCGCAGCAAATCGGCCTTCAAGTCGTCGATGTGCTCCAAGCCCACGGCCACGCGAATCAGCCCTTGGCCAATGCCTGCGGCTTGACGCTGGTCTTCTGAGAGTTTGCCGTGCGATGTGCTGGCAGGGTGCGTCAGCAAGGTTTTGGTGTCGCCCAGGTTGGTGCACAACGAAAGCACGCGCAAGCTGTCGAGCACATGGAAGGCCTGCGTGCGAGCGGTTTGGGGGTCTGGGGCTTTGACATCGAACGACAACACAGCGCCGCCCAAGCCGGACATTTGCTTCATCGCCAAGTCGTGTTGCGGGTGACTGGTCAAACCTGGGTAGTACACGCGCGCCACCTGGGGGTGTTGTTCCAACCACAGCGCCAATTCATGGGCGCGCGCGCTTTGCGCACGCATGCGGATATCGAGCGTTTCCAAGCCTTTGAGAACCACCCATGCGTTGAAGGGTGACAACACCATGCCGCTGTTTTTGATGACGGGCAGGAACTTCTCAGTGATCAGTTTTTCGCTGGCGCACAAAGCACCCGCCATGACGCGGCCTTGGCCATCCAAATATTTGGTGCCCGAGTGCATGACGATGTCTGAGCCCATGCCCATGGGGCGCTGCAAGATGGGCGTGGCAAAGCAGTTGTCCACAGCCAACAAAGCGCCAGCGTTGTGGGCCAAATCGGCCAAGGCGGCGATGTCGCACACCTCGGTCAAAGGGTTGGTGGGCGTCTCGGCAAACAATATCTTGGTGTTGGGGCGAATGGCCGCCTTCCATGCGGCCAAATCGGTTTGCGGCACGATGGTGGACTCGACGCCAAAGCGTGCGAATTCAGAGCCAATGAGCTTGATGGTGGAGCCAAACATGGACTGCGAATACAGCACATGGTCACCGGCTTTGAGCAAGCTAAAAAGCATCAGCATGATCGACGACATGCCCGATGCGGTGGCCAGTGCCGCCTCGCTGCCCTCCAGTGCGGCCAAGCGCATTTCAAAGCTGCTGACGGTGGGGTTGCCCGAGCGGCCATAGGTGTAGCCGTCTTCTTCGCCAGCAAAGCGGCGTGCAGAGGCCTCGGCAGAGGGCTGCACGTAACCGCTGGTCAGGTACAGGGCTTCGGAGTTTTCTCCGTATTGGCTGCGGTCTACGGCCGTGCGCACGGCCAAAGTGTCGAGGTGTAAGTTGTCGGGCAATGGATGTTGGCTCATGGGGTCACTCCGAGGCGTTGGGCAAAGCCAGGCGCGAATTGTCTTCGGCGCCCTCTTCTTGGCCCACACGTTTTTCATTCAAGCGCACGATGTCTTGCGACGAGATGTCTCCCGTGACGTACACACCGTCAAAACAAGAGGCATCAAAACCATCGAGTGGGGGGGCGCCCACGGCTGCGGCGCTGAGGACGGCTTGCTTCATGGCGTCGACGTCTTGGTAAATCAA
Source organism: Limnohabitans sp. (assembly GCF_046052825.1). Taxonomy (GTDB): domain Bacteria; phylum Pseudomonadota; class Gammaproteobacteria; order Burkholderiales; family Burkholderiaceae_C; genus Limnohabitans. The sequence continues at coordinate 15,924 of NZ_JAVLFP010000042.1, read as the reverse complement.
AGCATCGCAGCCAATCAGTTCACGCACTTCATCGATGGTGCGGTTGTGGGCCACCAGCTCTTCGGGGGTGGGCATGTCGATGCCATAGACGTTGGGAAAGCGCACCGGTGGCGCAGCACTGGCCAGGTAGACCTTGCGGGCCCCAGCATCGCGTGCCATTTGCACAATTTCGCGGCTGGTGGTGCCACGCACGATCGAGTCGTCCACCAACAACACGTTGCGGCCTTTGAATTCGCTGGCGATCACGTTGAGTTTTTGACGCACAGACTTTTTGCGCACACCCTGACCCGGCATGATGAAAGTGCGGCCCACGTAACGGTTTTTCACAAAACCCTCGCGGTAGGGCACACCCAGCAAATGCGCCAGCTGCGTGGCGCTGGGACGGCTGGACTCTGGGATCGGAATGATTACGTCAATGTCAGTGGGCGGCACGGTCGAGATCACGCGCTTGGCCAAGGTTTCGCCCAAGTTCAAACGTGCTTGGTACACCGAGATCCCGTCCAAGGTGGAGTCGGGACGGGCCAAGTACACGAACTCAAAAATACAAGGCTTGAGTTGCGGCGCATCGGCACATTGACGGAAGTGGGTTTGCCCATCGTCCGAGATGAACATGGCCTCACCCGGCGCCAAGTCGCGCTCCAGGGGATGGCCCGTGCCCTCTAACGCCACCGACTCGCTGGCCACCATGACCGTGCCGTCTTTGCCACGGCCAAAGCACAAAGGGCGAATGCCATAGGGGTCACGAAACGCCAACACGCCATGGCCTGAGATCAAAGCGATCACGGCGTAAGAGCCTTTGACGCGCCGGTGCACGCGACGCACGGCCTCAAACACGTCGCTGGGTGCTAAGGGCAGACCGCGCGTGGTTTTTTCCAGCTCATGCGCCAGCACGTTGAGCAAGACCTCTGAATCGCTCTCGGTGTTGATGTGTCGGTGGTCTTCAGAAAAGAGCTCGGCCTTGAGGGCGTGGGCATTGGTCAAGTTGCCGTTGTGCACCAGCACCAAACCAAACGGCGCGTTGACGTAAAACGGCTGCGCCTCTTCCTCGCTGTAGGCATTGCCTGCCGTGGGATAACGCACTTGGCCCAAGCCGTTGTTGCCCGGCAAGGCGCGCATGTTGCGGGTGCGGAACACATCACGCACCATGCCCTTGGCTTTGTGCATGAAAAATTTACGGTCCAGCTGGGTGACGATGCCAGCGGCATCTTGGCCTCGGTGCTGCAGCAGCAACAAGGCGTCATAGATCAACTGGTTCACAGGTGCGTTGCTGACAACGCCGACGATTCCACACATATTTCAGGCCCACATTCAGGGTAAAAACTTACCAAATTCCACCGGTAACACCGGCTTCAACGTATGCAGCAAAAGCTCAAGCCACTGCGCGCCTTGCGCCTGGCGCCAAGCTTGGGAGTCGCGCAGCGGGGTCATGCCCACCACCACCGTGACAGCCAACAACAGCACCAATCCACGCAACACACCAAACACACTGCCCAGCAGGCGGTCCAATGGGCCCAGGCCCACCGCAGACACCAAGGCCTTGACCATCCAGCTCACCAACACCGTGGCAATGAGCACCGCCACAAAGACCGACACAAACCCGGCGGCATAGCGCAGCATTTGGCTACTGCCCGACATGGGCAACCAAGCTGCAGCGGCGGGCGCATACATTTGAGAGACGTAAAAAGCAGCCACCCATCCGGTCAACGACAACACTTCTTTGACCAAGCCCCGCCACAAGCCGATCAACAAAGAAAGCGCCAAGACGGCCAGCAGAATCCAGTCCACGGCCGAAAGGTTCAACATGGGCAAATCACAAACTCAGCACAGCAGGCTGCATTTGCAACTGCTTGATCTTGCTGGCGGCTTTGTCGGCCTCATCACGGCTGGCAAAAGGCCCCACACGCACACGCGTGCGCTTGCCCTCTTTGGTGTCGGCCACATGGGTGTAGGTTTTGAAACCTGCTTTTTCAAGTTTGCTTCGCACGTCGCGTGCTTTGCCTTCGTCAGAAAAAGCGCCGACCTGGACCACAAAACGCGGCGCGTTGTCTTTGCTGTCTGAAGCTGCAGGCTTGGCCGGTGAGGCCTCGGCTTTGGCCTCAGGCTTGGTTTCGGCTTTGGGCTCAGGTTTGGCGTCAGGTTTGGCCTCGGCCACCACAACAGGGGGCTTGGGCAGTGGCTTGGGGTCTTTGACCGCAGCCACCACCTCTTCTTTGGGATCTAGGCCGGTGTTTGTTGCCAAAGGCGCCTGCTTGGTAGGCGCCGGTGCTGCAGCCTGAGACTTGCTGTTGGCGCGTTCTGGAATGTCTACCGCGATATCGACCGACACGGGCCTGGGTTGGGTGTCAAACAGCACTGGGAAACCAATCACGGCCAGCAGCACCAACACCGAGGCGCCAATCAAGCGGTGGCGTGCGCGGCGGCGCAAAACGTCCACGCTTTGGGCCGGTGCGTTGCTGAAGTTGCCCTGGGCGTCGCCTTCGGTTTTACCGGGCAATCGAAACTTGAAAAATGCCATGAACAGGGTCTCAAGAACTCAAATGTGGGGCATCTAAACGGGGAGTTCCGTTCTTTAATACACCCCCGACCGTGAAGAACGATCCGAAGACCACAATTCTATCAGCGGGGTCTGCCGCAGCCACTGCGGCATTGAGGGCTGAAAGCGGGTCCATGTAAGTACCCGCTTTCACTGCATCCCCTGTATTGACTGTCTGCCATGACGACCGAAGTTGCTCGGCGGTGGCGGCCCGTGGGGTCGGCAAATCGCAGAAATACCAGCGATCAACCAAAGGCCCGACACGCGCCAGCATGGGGGCCACATCTTTGTCGGCCATGGCGCCAAACACGGCATGCGTGGTCGGGTAGTAACCCATGGCGTCGAGGTTTTCGGTCAAAGCGGCCACGGCATGGGGGTTGTGGGCCACATCCAGCACCAAAGCTGGCTGCCCCGGCACGATTTGAAATCGCCCTGGCAACTCCACCATTGCCAGGCCATTGCGCACCGCTTGCGCCGTGACCGGAATGCGGCTGCGCAACGCCTCCAGCGCAGCCAACACACCGCTGGCATTGACCAACTGATTGGCACCACGCAAGGCCGGATAAGCCAAGCCGCTGTAGCGTCGGCCCCGACCGGCCCAGCCCCACTGCTGCTTGTCACCCGTGAAATTGAAGTCGCGCCCAAACGTCCACACATCGGCGCCAATTTCCAAGCCGTGGTCCAACACGCTTTGGGGCGGCACGGGGTCGCTGACGATCACGGGGCGACCTGTGCGCATGATGCCCGCCTTCTCGCGGCCAATGCTCTCGCGGTCGGTTCCCAGCCAGTCCATGTGGTCCAGGTCGATGCTGGTGATGACCGCGCAATCTGCGTCGATCACGTTCACGGCGTCTAGGCGTCCGCCCAAGCCCACCTCCAAAATGGCGACCTCCAAGTTGGACGCCGCCATCAGGCTCAAAATGGCCAAGGTGGTGAACTCGAAATACGTCAAGGACACCGCCTCCTCTGGCGCTGCGCCCTGTCGCGCCTGTTCGACCCGCTCAAAGTGGGGCAACAACGCGGCGGGTTCCACCGTCTCGCCGTGCACACGGCAACGCTCCTGAAAATGCACCAAGTGCGGCGAGGTGTAGACCCCTGTTCGATAGCCCGCCTGCAACAAACACGCCTCCAACATGGCGCAGGTCGAGCCCTTGCCGTTGGTCCCCGCCACGGTGATCACCGGGCAGTCAAAGTGCAAGGCCATGCGCTCGACCACCGTGCGCACACGGTCCAAGCCCATCTCGATGTTGTGGGGGTGCAAGCGCTCGCAGTGTTCGAGCCAATGGTCCAATGAATTCATGCGGCGAATTGTCGCCCACGGTTTGGGCCATTCAGCTTTGCGGCATCATTGCCCCCCATGACCTCTACCTCACTCACCGTTTACGGCATTCCCAACTGCGACAGCGTCAAAAAAGCCCGCGTGTGGCTGACTGAGCGTGGCGCAGACTACACCTTCCACGACTTCAAAAAGCAAGGCGTTCCGCCCGAAGCACTTGACGCTTGGCTCGCGCAAGTGGGCTGGGAAACGCTGCTCAATCGCAAAGGCACCACCTGGCGCAAACTCGACCCTGCCCTGCAAGCCAGCGTGAACGACAGCCCAAGCGCACGCCAAGTCATGCTGGACCATGCCAGCGTCATCAAGCGCCCGGTGTGCGTGCTCAAGGGCCAAGTGATCGTGGGCGTCAACCCGCAGGCATGGCAAAGCGTTCTAGGCTGAAGTTTTACCTTTGCTTTACAGATACGCCACAAGCAAAGACTAAACTTCGCGCCATGTCACAAACCAAGGGACAACTTATGAAAAAAATGAACACACACACCGCACTGCTGGGCAGCCTGTTGGCCGTCTTGAGCGCTGCCAGTTTCAGCGTCCAAGCCCAAGAAGTGGGCCGCGTCATCTCCAGCACGCCCATCATCCAACAAGTGGCCGTGCCCCGTCAGGTCTGCAACAACGAGCAAGTGGTCTCGCCAGGTCAAAAATCCGGCGCGGGTGCCGCCATGGGTGCCATTGCAGGTGGCGCCATTGGCAACAGCATGGGCCAAGGCTCTGGCCGTGCAGCAGCCACCATGCTGGGCCTGTTTGGCGGCGCCATCTTGGGTGACAAGGTGGAAGGCAATGCACCCCCTGAAGTGCGCAATGTGCAAACCTGCACCCAGCAAATGTTTTACGAAAACCGCACCATGGCCTACAACGTGGTTTATGAATTTGCGGGCAAGCAGTACACCGTGCAAATGCCCAGCGACCCAGGCCCTACCGTGCGCCTGCAAATCACGCCCATGGCGCCATCTCCCTCGCAAAATTACGGCAACGTGCCCCCACCCGGATCGGCACCCCGCTATTGATACCGGGCTCTTCTGCCCTTCACACAAGCCGCTTCACAGCGGCTTTTTCTTTGCCCCTCACGCGCCTACCGGCGTCCTTTGGGCCGTCCTTTAAAATCAACGGTTTTGTATCTTTCATACCCCCAGCACCATGACCACTGAAAAAATCGACAGCGTCAGCGTCACCACCAAAGCCAATGTGTTCTTTGACGGCAAGTGCGTGAGCCATGCCCTGACCCTGAGCAACGGCACCAAGCTGTCGGTGGGCGTCATCTTGCCCGCCACCCTGACCTTCAACACGGGCGTGCCTGAGATCATGGAATGCGTGGCTGGTTTTTGCGAATACAAACTTGACGGCAGCCACGATTGGGTCAAGTCCAGCGCTGGCGAGCAATTCAGCATTCCAGGCAACTCGAAATTTGACATCCGCGTCACCGAGCCCTACCACTACATCTGCCACTTCGGTTGATCGACCGCTGATCGGAACCCCATGAGCACCATTCTTCAAAACTTGCCCAAAGGGCAAAAAGTCGGCATCGCCTTTTCTGGCGGTTTGGACACCAGCGCCGCCTTGCTGTGGATGAAGCAAAAAGGCGCCCTGCCCTATGCCTACACCGCCAACCTGGGTCAACCCGACGAGTCCGACTACAACGAAATTCCACGCAAAGCCATGGAATACGGCGCCGAAAAAGCGCGCCTGATCGACTGCCGCACGCAACTGGCCCACGAAGGCATTGCAGCCATCCAATGCGGCGCGTTCCACATCAGCACCGGCGGCATCACCTACTTCAACACCACCCCATTGGGTCGCGCTGTGACCGGCACCATGCTGGTGTCGGCCATGAAAGAAGACGACGTCAACATCTGGGGCGATGGCTCCACCTACAAAGGCAACGACATTGAGCGCTTCTACCGCTACGGCTTGTTGACCAACCCCAGCCTGCGCATTTACAAGCCGTGGCTGGACCAACTGTTCATCGACGAACTGGGTGGCCGCGCTGAAATGAGCGCTTTCATGACCGCCAACGGCTTTGGCTACAAGATGAGCGCCGAAAAGGCCTACTCGACCGACAGCAACATGCTGGGCGCCACCCACGAAGCCAAAGACCTTGAGCACCTCAACAGTGGCATCAAAATCGTCAACCCCATCATGGGGGTCCCCTTCTGGCGCGAAGACTGCGACGTCAAAGCCGAGCAGGTGAGCGTGCGATTTGAAGAAGGCCAACCTGTGGCCCTCAACGGCCAGACCTTCGCGTCACCGGTGGAACTGTTTTTGAAAGCCAACGAAATCGGTGGACGCCACGGCTTGGGCATGAGCGACCAAATTGAAAACCGCATCATCGAAGCCAAGAGCCGCGGCATTTACGAGGCCCCCGGCATGGCCTTGCTGCACATTGCCTACGAGCGCTTGGTCACCGGCATTCACAACGAAGACACCATCGAGCAATACCGCATCAACGGTTTGCGCTTGGGCCGTTTGTTGTACCAAGGCCGTTGGTTCGACCCCCAAGCCATCATGCTGCGCGAAACCGCACAGCGTTGGGTGGCACGTGCGGTCACAGGTGAAGTGACCCTTGAACTGCGACGTGGCAACGACTACAGCTTGCTCAACACCGAAAGCCCCAACCTCACCTACAAGCCCGAGCGCTTGAGCATGGAAAAGGTCGAAGGCGCTTTCACCCCACTGGACCGCATTGGTCAGTTGACCATGCGCAACCTCGACATCGTGGACACCCGCGCCAAGCTGGGCATCTATGCACACACCGGCTTGTTGTCGCTGGGAACCGACGGCGACTTCTTGAGTTTGACGAACGATCAGAAGAACGACTGAGGCAAGGGCTTAGCTTGAGTGAAACGCAGGCCAGACCTGCGTTTTGATTTGCGCATTTTCTCCAAAGCCGAGTTGGTTTATTGCGCGGCCCGGAAATACCGACTCGCGCAGGTCTTTCATCACTTCTTGCGCACCGCCAAAGGGTGCGCACAAATCGATCAACCAAATTTGATCGCCGGATTGCCAGTCACCGCCTACGAGGTGATGGGGTGCGGCTTGGTAGCGCGTGGCCACCTCATCAGACAAAAGCGCCCAAGACACATAGGCGACTGGCGCGTTCTCTCGAAGAAACAACTTGGCCTGGTCGAGTATCAAGGGCGGCATCACGCGCCACTCGAGTTCACTCAACAGCGTATGCCGGGTTGCGCTTTGTTGCATCATCAACCAGCTCACTGCGCCCAACAACGGAATTTTGTCCATCACCCGTTGGGCTTGCTGTTTGGCATAACGCGTCAAATCGCTGCTGGCTACAACTTCATTTGTCGATTCCATGTCTAAAAATCCCTTCCATTGGATTTCGCGACGTGCGTCGCATTGGCAGCAGGAATCATCAAGCGTTCAATCAACTGCAAATCGTCTGCACTCAAAGAACCTGCGGTGGCTTTGAGCTTCAAACCCTGCATCACGGCGTCCACTCGCGCTTTGCTCAAATCCCGCAGCGTGGTGTAAAGCTGTTGCTCGGCATTGAGCACATCTGGGTTGATCCGGGTGCCAATCTTGAAACCGATTTTGTTGGATTCCACTGAGTTTTGACTGGCCTCAACAGCGGCCTCTAGCGCGTCTACTTGTGCTTGACCGTTCAACACGCCGGCAAACGTTTGTCTGACCAAGCTGCTCGCACTGCGCTGTGCCCCTGTCAAATCGTCCTTGGCCTTCTGTTCAAGCGCCACGGCCTCCCGCACTTTAGATTGGGTAGCACCGCCAGAAAACAAAGGAACGGTGAGTTGCAAACCCGTTTGATGGGAATTGACCCGTGTCGCCAAATCTGCAGGCGTGCTCAACGATCCGGAGTTGTAACTGGCCGCGCGGTTGGACACAACATCAAGGGTTGGCGCATGCGCGGACATGGTCTTGGCCACCTCTTTTTCTGCCACCAGCAAAGCCGCTTGCTGAATGCGAATTTGAGGGTTGTGCGTCATCGCCAAAGCCAACCAATCATCGACACGGGTTGGCTCTAAGGCGGGCAAGCTCTTGGCCAACTGAATAGGCGGCAAAGAAACATAGTTTCCGATCAGTTTCTCAAGCTCAGCTTGCTTGGCTGTCAGGTCATTCAAGGCCGAGACACGTTGCGCCAAATTCAACGCTTGTTTGGCTTTGGCCTCGTGCACATCGGTGATGGTCCCCATTCCTACTTCAAACGTACGTTGCGCCAAGGTGAGCTGTTCATTGATGGCCTGAAGCTGCGCCTCTGCCACCTGCACGCTTTGCATTGCCACCTGGACATCAAAATAAACTTGCGCTGAGCGCACGACCAAATCCTGTTCAGCCAACGTGAATTGCTCTTTGGCCTGTGCCACTTGCGCATCTGCTTGGACATACGCCAACCAATTGCTCAAGCGAAACACGGGTTGCACCAACTGCGCCGTCCAATTCCACGAGCGAATCTCACGCGACACAGAGGGCACACCAGAATAAGCATCACCAGAAAAAGCGCCATCCCCTATTTGAAGGTTTTTATTCGCCGACACGCTCGCAGCAGGCAATAAGCCTGCACGTGCTTGGGGCAGCTTTTCGAGTGCTGCCTCAAGCGCACTGCGTGCTGCGCCATATTGGCTGTCTTGTGCTCTGGCTTGTTGATACACATCCATCAAAGATTGGGCGCTCACAGAACCCGCCCCAGCCCATAAGCTGATCAGACAAGCAATCGTTGCTAATTTATCTTTCACGCAAGGCCTCCTGCTTGTAACGCAACATGGGGGCCAGCAGGTACTCAATCATGCGGCGTTCGTCGGTTCTGATATCGGCAGTGACATTCATGCCCGCCGTGACCTGCCCCTTGCGGCCATTCACCGCATTCGGTGTTTCTGTTTGAGCCAACTTGATGCGAATGGGATAGACCAATCCCAACTTGGTGTCTTGAACTGCATCGGTCCCCACCCACAACACTTCACCGTCAATGTAGCCATAACGTGTGAAGTCATAGGTCTCCACCTTGTTGATGACACGCTGGCCCACACGCAAATGACCGATGTCGCGGTTCATCACTTGCGCCTCGAGTTCAAGTGGCGTGTTTTCAGGAACGATGGTCAACAAAGGTTGCGCCGCTGTCACCACACCGCCAACGGTGGTCACGGCCAACTGCTGAACAACGCCGTCAATCGGTGCTCGCAGCGTTTGTTGCGACAACCGTTGGTTGGCTTTGATGAATTCTTGTTCAGCAGCATCACGCTTTTTCACCGCTTCTACCAACTCGGTGCTGGTTCGCGATTTGAATTCAGCCAAGGCCTGCAAACGCTGCTCAAAAGCAGCTTGGTAGTTGGCCTGAGATTCACTCAAGCGATTGGCTTGCACAGCCAACTCTTTTTCTGCATTGATCAGTTCAATCTTGGCATCGATCACACTGGTCTGCGCAATGTGACCCGTCTTGGACAATTCATCACGCATCTGAAACTTTTGCTGAATCAGCGGCAAACTGTTCTTGAGTTGCGCCATATTGCTTTGAATCGCATCTGCATCGGCCCGGCGCTTGACCAAATCTGCATCCAACGCCGCCAATTTGGCACGCTGCTCAGACAATCGCCCATCCAACATGGCCCATTGATTGACCAAAATTTCTGCTGGCATGCCCTTGGGCGCGGGGAATCGCGAATTACCCTCAAGTTGTGCCTTGCTGCGCAACACATCGGCTTGGGCCTCCCAAAATTCGCGCTGTACACGCTCTCGATCAGCCGCGGTCTGAGTTGGGTCGAGTTCCACCAAGACATCGCCGGCGCGAACACTTTGGCCATCTTTCACCCAGACTGCGCGTACCAAGCCAGGTTCTAGGGGTTGAACCACCTTGCTTTTGCCTGAAGGAATCACTCGGCCTTGCGAAGACACCACGATGTCCATGGTCGAAAAGCATGCAAATAACAAGCTCAGGGCCACCATGGCACAAATACCCAGCGACACCATGCGCAACACAACCGCCGGAGGTTGCAGCTGCATTGCCAATGCGGCGGTCGTGAACAGATTAGAAGTCTTTGAGGTGTCAATTTTTTCGGTCATACGCCCACTCCTTCGAGTTCTAGCACCTGATGCGCTTGATACAAAGCGGCGTAACGCCCACCTTGTTTCATCAAACTGGTGTGGTGGCCGGCTTCGACCAAGCGACCTTGCTCAAGCACCAAAATCCGATCGGCCAAGCGCAACGTCGACAAGCGGTGTGCAACGATGAACACCGTTCGACCTTCGGAAATGGCAGTCATCTTGTCGTGAATCAGTCGTTCACTCTCGTAGTCCAGTGAGGCGGTGGCTTCGTCCAAAAGCAGCAGCTTGGGATTCCTGGCGAGTGCACGCGCAATGGCGATCCGCGCGCGCTGCCCACCACTGAGTTTGCTGCCGCGTTCTCCAATGACCGTGTCATAGCCTTCTGGCAATTGCAAAATAAACGCATGGGCTCCAGACAACTCAGCCGCATGGGTGATGTCTTCCATGCTCAAGCCTGCGTTGGCCAAGGCAATGTTGTCGCGCACGCTGCGGTTGAACAGCAACGTGTCTTGCCCCACCACACCCAATTGCCGGCGTAACCACGAGGTGTCCACCAAGTTCAAATCTGTGCCGTCGATCAAAATACGCCCACGTTCAGGGGTATACAAGCGCTGAATCAAGCGCATCAAAGTGGTCTTACCTGCGCCAGACACGCCCACGATGCCAATCACCTCTCCGGGTTGCACATCAAAGCTCAAGTCACTCAGTACTTCTGGCAACTTTGGGTTGTAGCGAAACCCGACGTGTTCAAACGTCACACGTCCTTGTACATCTGGCGGAGACGACCGATTGGCTTTGAAGGTCGGTTCAGGCGGGGCATTCATGATGTCCCCCAATCGCTTGATGCTCACCTTCATCTGCGTGAAGTCCTGCCACAGCGAAGACAATTTCAAAATGGGTGCATTGACTCGCCCGCTGAGCATATTGAAGGCAATCAGTCCGCCCACCGTCAAGTCACCATCAATCACCTGCCTCGCACCCAGCCACAGCAAGGCGACGGTCAACAGTTTGCTGGTCAGGCTGATGAATTGGTTGGTGGCGCTGCCCAAGTGGCCCCCTTCAAACGAGGTGTGGACAAAACTCGACAGTCGGTTGTCCCAGTCCCGTTGCCATTGCGGCTCCACCGCATGGCTCTTGAGTGTCTCCATCGATGTCACGGTTTCCACCAAATAGGCCTGGTTGTCAGCACCCAGTGAAAACTTATCCTCTAACTTTCTGCGCAACAGCGGTGTGATCAAGGCGGAAGCACCAAAAAATATGGGTAAAGCGGCAATCACCACCAAGGTCAGTGTCACGCTGTAATAAAACATCACAGCCAAATAAACCATCACAAACAGCAAATCCAGCCAACTTGTTAGTGCCTGACCCGTGAGGAAGTTGCGTGCGTTGTCGAGCTCACGCACCCGCGCCACGGTATCGCCACTGCGCCGGCTTTCAAAATACGACAAGGGCAGGTGCAACAAGTGTTTGAAGAGTTTGCTGCCCAGTTCAACATCAACCCTGTTGGTGGTATGGCTCAGCAAATAGTGGCGCATGGCACCCAGCACCACTTCAAAAATACTCACCCCCAACAAAGCAATCACCATCACATCCAACGTTGACAGCGTTCGGTTGGTCAATACTTTGTCGATCACCACCTGAAAAATCAAGGGTGTCACCAGGGCGATGATCTGCACGAACAAGGAGGCGATCAACACCTCCGCCATGAGTGATTTGTATTTTTTCAAAGACGCCCAAAACCATCCGACACCAAAAGGCTCTGATGCACTGTCCGTTTCAGCGTCTTCATTTCTGCGCTTCATGCTGGGCGTGGCTTCGATCCATTCACCCGCAAACAACTCATCGAATTCTTGCTGCGTCACTTGGTTGGGCATGCTCTGCCCTGACTTTTGAAGCACCACAAATGCACCATCGGGATGACTGGTGTCAATTTTTCCAACCAACATCAAACCACCATCACGGGTTGGCATCAAAGAGGGCAAAGCCGCCGTTTGCAGCAACTGCCAATTGCCACGTTTCAAAGTTGCTTGAAACTCTAGCGCTTGCAATGCTTTCAATACCTCACCCACATCTAAAGCGCGTGGCTGGCCCTCTTTGTCATAACTGGCAAACTGATGTTTCAGCTGATCAATCTCTAAATGCTGATGATGAAGCTGCCCATAGAGCTGGAGAAGTTCTAATTCTTTCATCTTTGATCAATCCAAAAAATCAAGAATAGGATCAATCTGAAGGCGGATGTGGAAGACACAATATCAAAGAATGCAACATGTGCTCATCCAAATTTAAATTAGCGTTTTAAATGGCCTGAATTACCAACCCGCAAACCGAGCACTGGTCAACGCATTTGATAGAAAAAATTAGTGCCGCATTTCGCGAAACCCATATGCGTCATAAACCGCTCAAATCGCGGCATATCAACGGCCACACTCATATTGATGTTGAGTTCTTGCACATTCCGGTTCTCAGCCCACTTACGAAATGCTGTCAGCAACCGAACGGCGGCTGAAGTTCCACGATACTCAGGCAACACGAAAAAAACTCTGTCTTGTGCAACAAGTTGACGTGTAAAAAAAAATTCAGTAACAAATCCAACCAACATGCCGACAACTATCCCGTCACTTTTGTATGCTAACAAACAGCATGCAACCCGAGGACTACTGAGTTGTTCTAAGAAAATATTTCGCAGTTTCTGTTCATCAAGTTTTAGCTTGGAAAAACGCGATTCAGCGTGCATCGCCGTTGCAAGCTTAACGATCTTCGGCCAATCATCAAGACACGCAAAGCGAATTGAAATTCCTTTTTTCTGCATAGATCAACATGCCACTCTGGAATCTGATAGACCATCGGCACCATGATCCGATAGATATTGCCAAGAGGCATCATTCGTATCTACAAATCCGAGTCTGTCTTCACTTTCAGCTACCGCAGCGCTACAAACTTGGTTAAAAAGAAGTGCTTTTCTCACGATTTCTGCTTGCTGTTCAAGCAGCGCCTCTTGAACCTGCGCGGGATAGGGAACTCCTTGCCCAGCCAACATGACATCTACCGCAACCAAGCTTTTGCCTGAAGTTAAATTCACCTGTGTTTCTCCGAAAACAACGTTACCTTGATCCAAACGTAGGTTGTTATCACTGTTCAAAGTAATGCTTGCAACACCTAAATCTTTAAGTGAATGAAACTCTCCGGCATCTTGAATTCCGTTGCTGTTTACATCTTGCCAAATACCAAACTTAGCCCACTCTGTGTCGTTACAAGAAATCAATCCATCACCGTTTGTATCGTGTGAACGCAATCCATCTAAATCTGTGTGTGCGCCAGGAAGATCATGGGAAAAAGAAATATCTTTCATTCCGTCAATCACTCCGTCACCATTTCGATCCAAAGCTAAAAATCCATCATCCGAACTCACCCACCCCATTCGCTCTTGCCATCCATCACCATTGACGTCATCGAATATTTGAGATTCATCGGCTGAGATCAGCTCAACGCCATCACCATCTAGATCAACAACAACAGGACATCCACCACCGCCACCACCACCGCTGACAGGCCAACTCGAATGATTTGTCTCAACAGTTGCATTCACACTTGCACCACCCGCATCCGTCACCTGCACGGTGAATGAATCACTTCCACTATAGGTATCCCCTTTGCTGCTGTAGTACTGCCAGGCACCTTTATCACTCACCGAATAGGGCCCTGCCTGGGTATAGTCCAGCCCACCTGAGGCGTTGGAATTGGTATATTGATTTACCCAAGCATGTCCATGCTGTGGTGAACTGCTGAGAGTGAAAGTTAACGCGCTACTGTCTCCATCTGGATCGTATGCAACAACAGCACCGTTTTGACGTTGTAGATCGTCACCTAAATATTGCGAAGAATTTTCTTCGGTGCTATCCAATGTTGCATCGTTAGTATTGAAAGAAATAGGACGCATACTACCGTTCAGGTAATAGGTTGGTGAATAAGCGTAATACTTTAAAATTGAATTGACATTACCTTCGCTATCGCTGTATAGTTCTTTTTGAGGTTTATAGAGCTGTCCGCCAGATGCAAGAATTGCGTTTGCTTTTGTAAGACTATCAACTGTCGAGTACGCGGTGTAGGTATAGGAGCCCTCGCTGTCGTTCACAGTTTGTTGGACTGCTTGATACCCATAAACCGGCCGCCCATACCAAATATCTTCAATGATGGGTGCATCGTTCACCGATGCAATACTTAAATGTGCAGTTGCCCAAGTTGAACCTCCGTCCGGGTCTACCACTAGATAGCTAAAGCTAGCTTGACCATTGAAATTAGAGTCTGGTGTGAAAAGTACATTCCCAAGACTGTCAAAAGCGACTGTGCCGTGGGTGGCGCTCCCCAAACTAGCAACACTCAAGCTACTGCTAGCGTTGTCGGTGTCGCTGTCGTTGGCCAATAGTTGTGCCGTGGTGATGCTGAGCGATGTGTCCTCAGTTCCACTGAAACTATCGTCCACTGCAGTTGGATTGGCATTGACATAAGAAAAATCAATCTGTGTTGTTCCTGTGGTTTGCCCACCATCGGCGTCACGCACCACATAGTCAAAACTACCTCTGCCCGAGTAGCCTGAAACAGGCACAAACAAGATATTGCCATTTACCAAACTCACCGAGCCATGTTGGGCATTTCCTACACTTGCCAGAGTTAAGTTACTAGGGGTTTCTACATCTGTATCGTTGGTCAGCAAGGCCGATGCCAATAGGCTGTAACTCACATTTCGCTTGCCTGCATACAACTCGTTGTTGACCACGGGTGCATCGTTCACAGAAGTGAAGTTCAAACTCATGCTGGCGGTGGCAGTACCGCCCACGCCATCGCTTATGGTGTACGTAAAACTGGCTGTGCCATAAAAGTTGAGATCTGGCGTGAACACGACGTTGGTGTTGCCATTGGTGGTGACCAAGCTCACGCTGCCGTGGGTTGCACCACCTACCGACAGAATGCTCAATTGCGAATGCGCGTTATCTACATCGCTGTCATTGTCCAGCAAGCTTGCCACAGAAAATGTTGCAACTACATCCTCGTTACCTGAGTAGATCTCGCCAACTGCAACCGGGCTGTCGTTTACGGGAGCAATGTTGACGGTTGCTATACCTACGCTGAAACCACCCACACCGTCGCTCACGGTGTAATTGAACGTGGCCAAACCAAAATAATTCAAATCGGGGCTAAAGCTGATACTGCCATCTGCGCTCAAGCTCACGCTGCCATGGGTGGCGTTACTCACACCCACAATGCGCAAAGCTGAATGTAGGTTGTCCACATCGCTGTCATTGTCTAGTAGCGATGTTGATGTCACCGTCAAAAGCGTATCTTCTGTCGCACTGACCGAATCAGCCACAGCATCTGGCGCGTCGTTGACAGCACTCAAGTTGACCACCATGGTCGCAACTGCAACTCCGCCAACACCATCACTCACGGCGTACTCAAAACTCGCACTCCCAGAATAATTTGCATCAGGCGTAAATGCAATTCGCCGACTCCCATCGGCCAGGGTCACAAAAGCCACCGAGCCATGCGTGGCGTTGCCGACCGCTGAAATGCTCAAAACCTGGCCATCGGTGGCAATGTCCACATCCGTATCGTTGGTCAATAGATCGGCAGGATAGAACCATAGCGTGGTGTCTTCACTGGTGCTGACCGTCTCCCCCAGCACCACTGGCGTGTCGTTGACCGCGTTAATAGTGATGCTCACGCTGGCGTTGGTGGTGCCTCCGTTGCCGTCGCTCACGGTGTAGGTGAAGCTGGCAGGACCGTGGTAGTTGGTAGTGGGGATGAATTGAATATTTCCGCTGGCCAGCATACTCACCGTGCCGTGAGTCGCTCCAGATACGGCTGTGATGGTCAGCACTTGGCCGTCTGTGGCTGTGTCCACGTCGCTGTCGTTGGCGAGCAACTGGGCTTGGGTGAAGACCAGCCCCGTGTCTTCGTCGGTGCTGCTGAGCTCGCCCACCGTCACGGGTGCATCGTTGACCGCTGACACGGTCACTGTTGCTACAGCGGTGGCGTAGCCCCCGTTGCCGTCACT
>NZ_JAVLFP010000041.1:0-19301 GCF_046052825.1 Limnohabitans sp. | reverse complement strand
GCAATGGTGGTGTCCGGTCCTTGGTGGGCCGTCTTGGCGCTTGGCGGTGTGCCAGCGACCGGTTCGACCCTCTGCGCACGGGGCGCTTCAATCTGGCGGGTGATCAAGGTTGGCGCTTTGACGAGGCTGGTTTCTTGAGGCGAAAACCAGACCGCGCTGCTTCCCAGCAACCACAGGTGAACCAGCAGCACGCCGCTCACCAGCGCCAAGGTCTGTGTGAAAGTCAACTTCACTTCGTGGGGATAGGCAGCCTCAAGTGGCATGGCACAGGGTCAGGTGCGGGCAGCACGGTGGCCCAACTCTGCACTGAGTTGTTGTGCTGCCAAAAGCAGCGCTTTGGCCGGCCTGCCGTTCCAAGCTGCATCGAAACTCGAAGTCGGCCCGAGCGACACCACCGCCAGCGCCAAGTGACTGTCCGAGTCAAACACCGGGGCCGCAAAACCTGCCACGCCCGGCAACAAAGCATCGGTCACGCGCGCCAAGCCCTGGTGGCGCACTTCATCCAACATGGCTTGGACCTCTGGGGCGCTCAGCGGAACATCTTGGCGTTTCATTTGTTTCGCACGCGCCAACTCGGCCTTGAGCATGGGGCCCGTCACATCTCGGGGCAAGTAGGCGGCAAAGCAACGCCCGGTCGCCGACGTGAGCAGGGGCATCACATCGCCCAAACGCAACACCGTCATGGCATGCGGCGACTCTTGCCAGTGCACGATGGTGGGGCCTTGGTTGCCCCAGACTGCCAAAGCCACGGTATGACCAATGTCGGCCATCAACGAGGCCATGCGTTCGCGTGCCAGCTTGACAGGGTCTAGGCGGGTGAGCGCGGCCAAGCCCAGTTGCAAGGCCGCAGGCCCCAAGTCGTAGCGGGTGCTGGCGTGGTCTTGGTGCACCAAGCCCAAGCGCTGAAAACTCACCAAATACCGGTGTGCTTTGGCGGCACTCATCCCAGCCGCCAAGGCCAAATCGCGCAGCATCAGCGCACCCTCGGACTGAGCCAGCACCTGGAGCAGCGCAAAACCCACTTCGACCGATTGGATGCCAGCGCGTTCTTTCATGTCTGAGAGTATCTTATAGAATCAGGTTTAAAAATTACGTTTAGTAAAATTTGTTTACTTATGCGTAATTCCTCACTGGGTCTGGCCGCCTCGCTGGCGAAGACCTGCCAACCTGGAGCAACGCCATGAAACTGGCCACCTACAAAGACGGATCACGCGATGGACAATTGGTCGTGGTCTCGCGTGACCTCAGCACCGCGCATTATGCGACGGGCATCGCCAACCGCCTGCAACAGGTGCTGGACGATTGGGGTTTCATGGCCCCGCAACTGCAAGACCTGTACGAGACCTTGAACCAGGGCAAAGCGCGTCATGCGTTTGCCTTTGACCCCAAGATGTGCATGGCGCCTTTGCCACGGGCCTACCAATGGGCTGACGGCTCGGCCTACATCAACCACGTGGCGTTGGTCCGCGCCTCACGCGACGCCTTGGTGCCCGAGAGCTTTTACGCCGACCCTTTGATGTACCAGGGTGGCAGCGATGACTTCATCGGCCCCACCGACGATGTGGTCTGCCCGAGTGCGGCGTTCGGCATTGACTTTGAAGCCGAGTTGGCCGTCATCACGGGCGATGTGCCCATGCAAGCCACACCCGAGCAAGCGCTGGAAGGCATTCGCTTGGTGATGTTGGCCAACGATGTGTCGTTGCGCCATTTGGTTCCCGATGAATTGGCCAAAGGTTTTGGCTTTTTGCAAAGCAAGCCTGCCACGGCGTTCAGCCCAGTCGCGGTGACGCTGGACGAGCTGGGCGACGCCTGGGACGCCGGGCGTTTGCACCTGACCCTGCAGTCCACTTGGAATGGCCGCAAAGTTGGCATGTGCGACGCCGGGCCCGACATGACGTTTCACTTTGGTCAACTGATTGCGCACCTTTGCAAAACCCGCCGTGTGCGGGCCGGCTCGGTCATTGGCAGCGGCACCATCAGCAACCCAGGTGTGGAAGTGAATGGCAAAAAAGACTGGCCCAAGGGCTACAGCTGCATTGCCGAAAAACGCGCCATCGAGACCCTGTTGGACGGCCAGCCCAGCACCGAATACATGCAGTATGGCGACACCATCCGCATCGAGATGAAGGGCAAAGACGGCCAAAGCGTGTTTGGCGCCATTGACCAAAAAATCGCGCCCCTGGTCTGACCTCTCTGCTGCGCCTCAGGCGTTGTAGATCGTGTCCAACGAGGCGAACCCTTTGACCTCGATCGGATTGCCAAACGGGTCGCGAAAAAACATGGTCCATTGTTCGCCCGGCAGACCTTCAAAGCGCAAATGGGGCTCCACCACAAACTGCGTGCCAGCGGCCCGCAGGCGCTCAGCCAAGGTGTTCCAGTCGGGCAAGTTCAGCACCAAGCCAAAGTGCGGCATGGGCACCAAGGTGTCGCCCACATGGCCGGTGTTGGCGGTGGGGAAGGGCTCACCCAAATGCATGGAAATCTGGTGGCCAAAAAAATCGTAGTCCACCCAGGTGTCGGTGCTGCGGCCTTCTTGGCAGCCCAGCACATCGCCGTAGAAACGGCGTGCACGCTCAAGGTCGGTGATGTTGAAGGCGAAGTGAAACAGGCTTTTCATACGCCCAAGAATACCAGCCGACCGTTGCGCTGTGCTCAGGCCAGCGTGGGGTCGACCGTGGTCTGGTCAAACTTCTTGAAGTACTGGCGAGCCAAGGCCACCACTTGGGCGTCACTCGGGTGATCGCTGGCGATGGTGTCGACGATGGTGTGCGCCACCGCGCTGGCGTGGGTTTTGCACCAGTCGCGAAACTCCTCGCGTGCGGAACCCGGGCCGGTGATCAACACCTCGTGCGTGCCGGCCAGCGCTTTGGCCATGTCGCCAAACAGGGCTTGCGTGTCATGCGGCTTGCCTTGGTGCTTGTGGTGCGAACGAGACTTGATGCGTTGCGCTTGCACATGCTCGCGGTCAAACATCAGCACGTGGGCTTCTTGGTGGTCGAGCCAAACGACAGCATGAAAAGTGGTCATCGGTAGTTCTTTCTGTGGGTGATTCAGTGTTCTGCTTTTTCTTGGCAGGGGATACAGCGCGCAGCTTCAGGTGTGGCCTGCAGGCGTGCGGGTGGAATGGCGGCTTGGCAGTCGGTGCATTGCCCAAAAGTGCCGCTCGCAATGCGAGCCAAGGCGCAATCCAAGGCATGGAGCTCGGCGGTTTCGCGCTCATTGAGGGCAAACTCCACATCCCGTTCAGTGGCCACTTGTGCGGGTGCGTCTTCGCTGTGGGCAAAGTGTTCGGCCGCCACATCAGCGCGGCTTTGGACGCCACCACGTTGCTGAGCGATTTGCGCTAAGAGCTCGGTGCGAAGCGTTTCGAGCTCACGTTTGAAGGTGTCGAGATGCGATGCGTCCATGGGAGGCTCCTGTTGAGTGAAGCCCCATCATGCGCCGATCTTTGGCGCATGTTCTTGCGCAAAGTCAACAGACTAAAAACGAATGCGCGTGCTGAGCCTGAAACTGCGTGGCTCGCTGGGGTGGACATGGCTGTCCGTGACGGGGCCAGTCTCATGGGCCACTTGCGAGGCATACAGGTACTGGATGTCGTTGTTTTTGCGGTTCGCCACGTTCAGCACATCCAAAGACACGTCCATGTTGGCGTCCATGCGCCGGGTCAGCCGCAAGTTGCTGCTGATGTTGGCACCAGACAGCACACGGGCGTCAGGGCTCAAGGCGGCCGGGCCAATGTAGCGCAGCCCCCAACTGCCCGACCAAGGCCCAAGCTGGCGCACGGTGGCGGTGAGGTGCGCCACTTTGTGCACAGCATTCGGGATGGCACTGCCCTCAGGGTTGGCGTCGCTGTAGCGCGGTTGTGTCCAAGCCATGCTGGCATCGAGCCAGAAGCTGTCACTGGGAGCCCAGTGGTTGCTCCACTCCAGCCCCTTGCGCTGGCTGGGGCGAGAGGCCTCGGTGGTGCCCGTGTCTCCCAGGTAGACCAGCTCCGAGTCAAAGCGCAAGCGCCACAAAGACACGGCAGTCAGCCAATGCGGCGTGGCCTGCGTGCGCAGCCCCACCTCTTCGCCGCGAGAACTCACCAACCCTGGCACGGGATCGACGGCAGCGCCTGTGCGAGGGTCGACACGGGCGGTGGTGCCGCGCGCGTCGTTGCTGTGAAAGCCGCGTCCGGTGTTGACAAACACCTCGGTCTGCGCCCAAGGGCCCAAGATCAAAGACAGCTTGGGCGACGCTTTGACGCTGCTGCTGACGCCCGAGTTCTCGGCCTGCAAGCGGCCGTCCACATGGGCGGTGTACTGGTCGACGCGCAGGCCCAGCACGGTGCGCACGGTGTCCAGCCAATGGGTGTCGTTTTGGCCATAGATGCCGACCTGTTGTTGCCGCACCAGGTCATCGCGCACGGACAGGGTCAGGCGCCGCTGAGCGCTGTCAAACAGCCCCACGCGGATCAGGTCTTGTCGCATTTGCAGCCCCAAGGTGTTCACCATGGGGTTGGCGCTTTGGGCGTCCATGACCCAGGAGCGGGAGGCCTTGCCGCCATACACCGTGCGTTGGTCGCGTTGGGCAAACTGGTCGCTGTTGCCGTTGGACGCCGTTTGGTAGGTGAAGTTGGAATACAAGTCCAAGTCGTAACGCATGGCGTACCAGCTCAACTGGGTGGCTTCTTGGGCATTGCGGTCGTGCCATTCGCCAGACCAACTGTTGCGCGAGGTGCTGGCGCCGTCGCTTGCGTCTAAGGTGTCAAAGCGACCAAAGGCTTGGCCTTGGTAGCTGCCGGCATCGATCAAGCGTTGAGGCACTTGGTCGGTCGAGGTCCAGCGTGCGTTGTAGAGCATCAAGCTGGTGGACCAGCCGTGTGCGGCAGAGCCGCCACTGAGCGTGAGCAAGGCGTTGCGTTTGCGCAAGCCCTCGGCCACGCGCCAGGGCCCGTCATGGTTGAGCACTTCGACAGCGCCCAGCAGGTGCAAGTCGTCGCCCACTGGGGCAGACCCCGCGCTCAACGCACGCCGATAACCGTATTGGCCCAGTGTGAGATCGGCCAAGGGTTGGGCCAGCCGAGTTCGGTACACAAAATCGGCAGACCCCGCAGACGAAAAATCCCCCTGCTCCGCCAAGTAGGGGCCTTTGCTGTAGTTCACCCGCTGGACCAACTCAGGCAACAAAAAATTCAAATCGCTGTAGCCCTGCCCATGCGCATGGCTGGGCATGTTCACCGGCACGCCATTGACCGAGGTGGCAAAGTCGCTGCCGTGGTCTAAATTGATGCCACGCAAAAAATACTGGTTGGCTTTGCCATCGCCCGAGTGCTGGGTCACCACCATGCCTGGAATCTGTTCGAGCACATCGGCGGGTCGCGCCAGCGCTTGGGCTTGGAGTTGTGCGCCAGCAATCACCCCTTGTGAGGCTGACGTACGGGTGCCCATGGCATCGGGTTGTGCGGTGACTTCCACGTCGGTCAACCACTGCGACGCGCCGAATGTCGGCAACCCTGCATCGGCCCGTGCAGCCCCACCCGCACCCAGCAAGGCGCTGATCAGGCAGGTGTGGGTGAGGGTGTAACGCATGGGGTTGGGCATTGAGGGCAGGCGAGTGCTGGAGATTTTCTGCCATATCCAACACCCACCCAGGGAGGTCAGGCTGACATCTGAAACAATCGCTGGATGAAACTCTTTTTGTTGGCGTGGTTGATGGTGTGTGGGGTGGGGTCAGCGCACAGTTTTGAAAACACCATGGCCGAGCGCACGCGCGCCTGCACCGCTTGCCACGGTGAGCAGGGCCAAGCCGGGCCAGACGGTTATTACCCACGGCTGGCGGGCAAACCTGCTGGTTATCTGAACAACCAATTGCAAAACTTCAAGCAAGGGCGGCGCCACTACGACTTGATGGCGCGTTTGATTGAACCCTTGTCTGACGCCTACCTGCAAGACATGGCGCTGTACTTCTCAGGTTTGAAAGTGCCCTATCCCAAACCGGCCCTGACAGCGGGCAGCGCAACGCCCGCTGTGCTGGCGCGGGGTCAGGCCTTGACCCTGGAGGGAGACGCCAGCCAAGGTTTGCCCGCCTGCGTGGCTTGCCACGGCGACAAACTCACCGGCGTGGCTCCTTTTGTGCCCGGCTTGTTGGGTTTGCCGCTGGACTATTTGAATGGGCAACTGGGGGCCTGGCAGTCGGGGCAACGGCGTGCCCATGCGCCAGACTGCATGGCCCAGGTGGTGCAACGCTTGAGTGCTGACGATGTGATGGCCGTGGCCCACTACTTGGCGCGTTTGGCGCCGCCCAGCGATGCGTCACCCGCGCGGGCTTCGCAAGCTGGGGCGCGTGCCAAGCTCATGGCCGCCAGCGACACCTGGCGCTGCGGCAGTGCGCCCTTGGCAAAGGGGCCGCCATGATGCGCCGTCTGCTGTGGGCCTGCGCGGCCCTCGGGTTGGCCGCCGCCGCGTGGGTGGTGTTTGACAACTATGCCGATGGCGTCGATGTGAACGCACCCAGCACAACACTGGCCAGCCCAGAGCAGGTGAACCAAGGCGCTTACTTGGCGCGGGCGGGCAACTGCATGTCGTGCCACACCGCGCCAGGGCAGGCGCCCTATGCCGGTGGGCGCGCCATTGAAACGCCGTTTGGCACCGTCTACAGCAGCAACCTCACCCCAGACGACGCCACCGGGTTGGGACGTTGGAATGCGCAGCACTTTTGGCGGGCCCTGCACCATGGCCGTTCGTTGGATGGCCATCTGTTGGCGCCGGCATTTCCCTACAACCACACCAGCTTGGTCACGCGGGCGGACGCCGATGCGTTGTGGGCTTACTTCAAAAGCCTCGCCCCGGTCACCCAAGCCCAGCCTGCCGCCGAGCTGCGCTGGCCCTTTGGCACCCAAGCGGCGTTGGCTGTGTGGCGCAGTGTGTATTTCAAACCCGCCATCTGGAAAGAACAGTCACAACACAGTGCCGAGTGGAATCGGGGGGCTTACTTGGTCGAAGGTTTGGGCCACTGCGCCGCTTGCCATGGGCCACGCGACGCGCTGGGTGGCGGCGGGGCCTTGGACGACGTGCAAGGCGGGGTGATCCCAGTGGTCAATTGGTACGCGCCCTCGTTGCTCAGTGATGCAGAGACGCGCTTGGCCCAAACCCCTGTGCAAGACACGGTGCAACTGCTGCAAACCGGGCATGCACCCCATGCGTGGGTCACCGGCCCCATGCGCGAGGTGGTGCAAAACAGCACCCAATACCTCAGCGCCGCAGATGTGACGGCCATGGCCACCTACTTGCAAACCCGTGCACACGACGCCCAGCATGCGTCCAAGCTGAACGCAAGCAACCCAGAGCCAGCACCCAAACCCCGTGCGCCCAGCCAGCGCTCAAGCCAACGCGGCGCGGCTTTGTACGACGACCATTGCGCCGTGTGTCACGGCAAACAAGGCCAAGGCGTGGCGCATGCCTATCCGACCTTGGCGGGCAGTGCGGCGGTGCAAATGGCCCAGACCACCAACCTGGTGCAAGCCGTGATGTATGGCGGCTTCTCGGCCACCACCTCTGCGCAAGCCCAGCCTTTTGGCATGCCGCCGTTTTTGTTGAAGTTGAGCGACCGCGACATGGCCGATGTGTTGACCCACATCCGCACCCAATGGGGCAACGCAGCTGGTGCGCTGACAGAGTTTGATGTGGCGCGTGTGCGAGAAATGCAAAACCGCTGAAATAGCGTTCAGGTTGAACTTGGTAAGGTGGTGAAAGTGACTGGCTAGAATCCGTCGCCATGCAACACTTGCGCCACGCCATCCTCCTCACCCGCTGTGTGCTGGTGTGGTTTGTGTTGTCTGTCGGCGTGGCCGTGGCCTCGCCCATGGTGAGTCCCAAGGCCATGGACTTGGTGTGTACCAGCAGCGGCAGCATGAAGCTGGTGGTGCAGGGCGACGATGACGCCACCACCAGCCACACCCTGGATTGCCCCTTGTGTGCCTCTGTCGTGGCACCGCCGCCTGCGTTCAACACGAGCCTGACCCAACCCTCCCCCCTGGCGCATGCGCTGCTTCCTCTGCAAGCCGCGCACATCGCGTCTGTCACCGCCCCGCCGCTCCCCTCGCGCGGCCCTCCCTCACTTTTCATCTGACCTAAGACGCGGGCCTTGGGCGTTCACGCCCGGGCCTTGTTTGTGGGCTTGATCGTCGCGGTGGCACGCGTCATCAAGCCGTTGAGTGAGCAGGAAAAGTTTCCATGAAAAAAATCAAAACGATTCAGCCCATCGGCCTGTGGCTGGTCGTCATCTGTACCCATGCCTTCGCACAAGATGCGATTCAGTCCATCGAGGTCACCACGCCACGGACTGCAGCCCAAAAATACCAATGGCCCAACACCGTGGAGAGCACCACGGCAGAAAAAATAGCCGAGACGGTCAACATCATCGACTCCCCCGATGCGTTGAAATACATGCCCAGCTTGATGGTCAGAAAGCGGGACTCGGCCGACTTTGGTGGCGCCACGCTGGCCACCCGCATTTGGGGGGTGTCTTACAGTGCCAAAAGCCTCGTCATGGTGGACGGCATGCCGATCTCCAACCAGTTGTTCAACGACAACAACTACGGCCCACCCAAGTGGTTTGTGGTGTCACCCGAGGAAATCGACCGCATTGACGTGATGTACGGCCCATTCTCTGCAGCCTACTCAGGCCAAGCGATGGGGGCTGTGGTGGACATCACCACCAAGCGTCCTACCCAAGCACGCGAGGGCTCGCTCAGCGTGACAGAGGCCTTGCAGACGTTCAGCAACTTTGGAACCCAACAGACCTACAACACCCAACAGGCTGCAGCGTTGCTGGGGGGGCGGCAAGAGGCCTTGTCTTGGCGACTGTTGTTCAATCACCAAGACGCCAACACCCAGCCACGCGCTTTTGCCACCTCCACCAACGGCACGCCCGTGACCCCCTATGCCTATGTGTCCAAAACTGGGGTGGGTGGTCAGTACTACTTGGGCGCCAACGCCATCCTCCACGGTGTGAGCGACAACATCAATGCCAAGTTGAAACTCGACCTCAACCGAGATACCCAACTGAGCCTGAGCTCGGGGGTGTTTTTGGGAGACACCGATGCGTCGGCTCAGTCTTACATGGCCAACGGTTTTTGTGCTTCGGGCGCAGGCCCATGTTCCACCTTGGCCAGTGGCGTCTACGGATACAAACAAGAGCATTGGGTGAACGGCGTTGCGCTCAAGTCGGACACGCGCGGGGCGTGGGACTACGACCTGAACTTGTCCCATGTGCGTTACGTGAAAGACATGCAACGCACCGCTGGCGCGCTCAACAACGACGGCTCAACCGTCAACAACAATGCCTCCTACAAGGGCTCTGTGCGGGACATGTCGGGCACCCACTGGACCAACTTTGACGCCAAAGCGGTGTACCGCCCGGCTCAAGCGCCGGCACATCAGGTGAGTATGGGTTACCACCAAGACGCCTCTCAATTAAATAGCCTCACCAACTCCGTGGCCGATTGGGTCAACAGGGCCGACGGCACGATGACCGCCATGGCCCAGGGAACCAACGAAACCCGTGCCGTTTGGCTTCAAGACGCATACAAAGCGTCAGAGGACGTGCAGTACACCGTCGGGGGACGCTACGAGCGCTGGTCGTCCAACAACGGCGGGGTCTACGCAAGCTCAACGCCAGCACTCAACCAACCCTCGGTTTCCGTCAGCCATTTTTCGCCCAAGTTCTCTGGCCTGATCGGCTTGGCTGACGGCTCTGTCTTGAATCTGTCCGTGGCCAATGCCTATCGCTTCCCCACCGTGGGCGAGCTCTACAACGTCACCACCTGCGCGGCCAGTTGCGGCACCAACCCCTCGGCGCCTGCTTACTCGCCCAACCCTGCCATCATCAAGCCAGAGAACGTCAATGCGTTCGAGGCGGCTTATTCCAAACGCGCTGACAACGTGAGTTACAGAGCCTCGTTCTTTGCCGAGGACGTGCGTGACGCGCTCATCTCGCAATACGGCGCGGTCAACCCGAGCTATCCATCCGCGTTGTACAGCTACTGGATGAATGTCAACAAGGTGCGCTCGCGTGGTGTGGAGTTGAGCAGCGATGTGCACAAATTCATCTTCGACCAACTGGACTTCTTCTCAGCCATCACCCGCGTGGACTCCATCATTGCAACCAATGATGGCCTCACGAGCACAGGCCGTTCGGTGGTGGGCAACAGAACCCCTGGCGTGTCTCCCTTGAGGGTGAATTTTGTCGCCACCTACCGGCCACAGGACAACTTGTCTGTTTCCTTGGGCGGCAGTTACCAGCGCCAGTTTTATTCCGCGATGGACAACAACGACGTGAATGCGAACACCTACCTCGGCTTTTCGGGCTACACCTTGTTGGATGTGAAAGCGCGCTACAAGATCGACAAAAATTGGGTGGCATCGGCGGGCATCGACAACCTCACCAACCGCAACTATTTTCTCTACCACCCCTTTCCTCAGCGCACGTTCGTGGGCAACTTGAAATACAACTTCTAAAAGAACACCTATGAAAAACAAGCCGATGAAAAAATCACGCCAACTGCTGGCAGTGGGGGTGGCACTGGTTGCCACCCTTTGGGGCGCACAAGCCCATGTGGTGTTGTCTGAGCCACAAGCGGTGGCAGGCAGTTACCACAAAGCCACCCTGCGGGTGGGGCATGGCTGCAACGGCAGCGCCACCACGGGCCTGGTCGTGCAAGTGCCCGCCGGTTTTCAAGGGGCCAAGCCCCAACCCAAAGTGGGCTGGACGCTTTCCCTGCGCAAGTCCCTGTTGGCACAGCCCTACAACAGCCATGGCAAAACCATCACCGAGGATGTGGTGGAGTTGCGCTGGCGTGTGGCCAACAAAGAAGCGGCATTGCCCGATGCGCACTTTGACGAGTTCGCTTTCATGGGCCGTTTGCCAGACCAGGCCGGGCCTTTGTGGGTCAAGGTCTTGCAGACCTGTGAGAACGGTCAGAATGATTGGTCAGAGATTCCCGTCACTGGCACCTCCACCCGCGGCATGAAGTGGCCAGCGGCTTTGCTGGTTGTCAAAGCCCCAGCTGCACAAGAACATCAACACTAAACCTCAGGAGTTTGCATGAAGCTTTCTAAACACCTCATCGCCGCCGCACTCATCACCGCGTGTGCCGGCAGTGCCTTCGCACAAAACGTCACGGTCACCGAGGCTTGGGCCCGTGCCACCGTGCCCGGTCAAAAAGCCACCGGTGCTTTCATGAAGCTCACCGCCAAAGACAGCGTCAAGTTGGTGGGCGTGAGCAGCCCTGCTGCCGGCGTGGCCGAGATCCATGAAATGAAGATGGACAAAGATGTGATGAAGATGGCCGCCTTGCCCCAAGGCTTGGACTTGCCCGCGGGCAAAGCGGTGGAGCTCAAGCCGGGCAGCTTTCACGTGATGTTGATGGACCTCAAAGCCCCGTTGACCAAAGACAGCAGCGTGCCCCTGACCTTGGTGTTCCAAGATGCCAAAGGCGTCAAAACAAATCTTGAGGTCAAGGTCCCGGTGAACACGCAAATGCCCACAACGGGCCAAAGCATGGGCGCTGGCCACGGCGAACACAAGCACTGACCTGTCAGTTTGGTGTCCGCTGGGGTTTGGTTTAATCCATGCACACACTTACCCAAGGAGAGACGCATGAGCAACCCCAGTGGTTTTGACTTCACCAAGTTCGTTCCGGGCTTTGATTTTTTGAAAAATCTCACGCCAGGCGGCGGCAGCGGTGCCCATGCTGCGCCGGGCTGGGTGGCTCCTACGCTAGACCCCGAGGAGTTGGACAAGCGCATTCAAGAGCTGAAAACCGTGCACTTTTGGCTCGAACAAAACGCCAAGGCGGTGGGCGCCACCATCCAAGCCTTGGAGGTGCAACGCATGACCTTGGCCACGTTGAAGGGCATGAACATGAGCTTCCAAGACTTGGCCGAGTCACTCAAGGTCAAGCCCCAAGAGGAGGCCAAGCCTGAGCCCAAGTACACATTCACGCCCCCTGAGCCTGAGCCAGAGCCACAGGCCGAGGCCCCCGCGCCCAGCGACCAGCCCAAGGCCAAGGCCAAGGCCACCCAGGCAGGCAAAAACAAGGCCCCCAAAGCCACAGCCGGCGTAGACCCTGCCCATTGGTGGGGCGCATTGACCGACCAGTTCCAACACATCGCCACCCATGCCATGCACGACATGGCGCATCGGGCCAACGCGCACACGCAAGCGCCGGCGACTGCCGCTGCAACGCCAAGCAAGCCGACCAAGCCTGCAGCCAAAAAAACCAGCGCGCCTCGAAGCCGTCCCTCGGCTGCGCGCAAGACAGCCGCTGCCAAGCCCTCTGCCAAGCCCAAGCGATGAAGTTGTTTCCCTACGGCCATGCCACCCACCCGCAATGGCGCATGGCTGCGGGTTTGGTGCTGGCGCAACTGCGCGCCCACATGGCCTTGCCTGAGTACGCCAGTGCGCCACCTCTTGGATTGCTCTACATCACTGACCATTACGCGCCGCACGCCCAGGAGTTGTTGGACTATGTGAGTGCCGAGTTGCCCGAAGTCACCGACTGGGCTGGCACGGTGGGCGTGGGCGTGGCGGCCAACAATGTGGAGTACTTTGACGAACCCGCGCTGAGCGTCATGCTGTGTGACATCTCGCCTGAGCACTACCGCGTGTTCAGTGGTGTGGCGCCGCTGACGCAAGGCGGACAAGGTGGCAGCAGTTTTGTGCCGCACACGGCGCTGTTGCATGCCGACGCCCAAACGCCGGATGTGCCAGATCTCATCGCCGAGTTGGCCCAACGCACCGTGAGTGGCCATGTGTTTGGCGGCTTGGCATCGAGCCGTCAGCAGGTGGTGCAGTTCGCTCGCCGAGGCGACGGCAACATGGCAGGTCAAGGCAAGGCCGCTGGGGTGTTTTCGGGCGGCTTGAGTGGCGTTGCATTCGATGCTGACGTGGCCATGGTGTCCCGTGTGACGCAGGGGTGTGTGCCGATTGGCCCGGTGCACACCATCACGGCGGTCGACCACCATGTGGTGTTGACCTTAGATGACGAGGCGGCACTGGATGTGCTGGTGCGTGACCTGAACATCGACCTCGAGCAACGCCAGCACGCCCTGACCAAAGTGCGCGCCACCTTGGTGGGCTTGACCTCTGCACACGATGCAGCCATCAAGCGCACGGGCGAGTTTGACGATGCGGTGTTGGTGCGCCACATCATCGGCTTGGATCCTGCCCAGCGTGCCGTGGCCGTGGCCCAGCCGGTGGAAGTGGGCATGCGCCTGACGTTTTGCGAACGCAACGTGGCCGCTGCTCGCGCCGACTTGATGCGCATCGGCGCTGAGATTCGTGAAGCACTTGAGCCCGAAGAAATGACGGCTGAGCTGGCTGGTGTTTTGAGCGCCGACACCTTCGCCGCGCCACACCCTGCGCGCCGCATGGCGGGGGCCATTTATGTCAGCTGTGCCGGACGTGGCGGTCCACACTTTGGAGCCCCCAGTGCCGAACTGCACATCGTGCGGCGTGCCTTGGGCGATGTGCCGCTGGTTGGGTTTTTTGCCGGCGGCGAAATTGCCCACCAAAACCTGTATGGCTACACCGGCGTCTTGACCGTGTTCACCACCGAGGTTTGAGGCAACAAAAGCCTAGACCGCTGGGTGGCGATACAGGCCCTTGTGACGCAGTGGGTGCAGCTCAGTGCTGTTCTGGGTTCAAGGCGGTGTGCAGTTGTGCCATGTCCAAGTCGCCGGTCCATTTGGCCACTACCAAAGTGGCTACGCCGTTGCCGACCAAGTTGGTCAAGGCACGTGCTTCGGACATGAAGCGGTCAATGCCCAAAATGAGCGCCAAGCCCGCCACCGGCACACCACCCACCGCTGACAAGGTGGCTGCCAACACAATGAAGCCACTGCCCGTGATGCCCGCAGCGCCTTTGGACGTCAACAGCAAAACGGCCAGCAGCGTAAGTTGTTGCATCAAGGTCATGGGGGTGTCCGTGGCCTGAGCGATGAACACAGCCGCCATGGTCAGGTAAATGGAGGTGCCGTCTAAGTTGAAGGAGTAGCCGGTGGGGATCACCAAGCCCACCACAGATTTACGAGCACCTGCTTTTTCCAGTTTCTCCATCATGCGTGGCAAGACCGATTCAGAGGACGAGGTACCCAGCACGATGAGCAACTCTTCTTTGATGTATTTGACGAACTTCCACACGCTAAAGCCATGCAGCTTGCTGATGATGCCGAGCAACACAAATACAAAAATCAAACAGGTGAAGTAAAAAGTGCCCATCAACTTACCCAGAGAGAACAGTGAGCTGATGCCGTATTTGCCGATGGTGAACGCCATGGCACCAAAAGCACCAATGGGCGCGACTTTCATGATGATGCCCACGATGTCAAACAGCACGTGGGAGATTTTCTCGATCATGTCGAACACCAAGGTGCCGCGCCCTCCGAACTTGTGCAGCGCAAAACCAAACAGAACAGAGAACAACAGCACTTGCAAAATTTCACCTTTGGCGAATGCATCGACCACCGAGGTCGGGATGATGTTGAGCAAGAAGTCCACCGTGCCCTGCATCTTGCCGGGGCCGGTGTAGGCCGCGATGCTTTTGGTGTCGAGGGTGGATGCATCCACGTTCATGCCGACACCGGGCTGCACAAAGTTCACGATCAGCAAGCCGACGATCAAGGCAACTGTACTCACGACTTCAAAGTAAAGCAGTGCAAGCCCCCCTGTTTTGCCGACCTTCTTCATGTCTTCCATGCCAGCAATGCCAACCACCACGGTGCAAAAGATGATGGGGGCGATGATCATCTTGATAAGTTTAATGAACCCATCCCCCAGCGGCTTCATGTCGGCGCCGACCTCTGGGTAAAAGTGACCCAACAAAATGCCCACCGCAACGGCGAACAGCACTTGGGCGTAAAGAGACTTGTAAATGGGCTGTTTGGACATGGTGTGAAATGTAAAAAATAGGGTTGTGAATGCGGTAGAAATTTACCCTCCGATAATGAAAAAGAGTTATAGGGTTTACGCCAACCATTGCTTGTTCATACCCCGCGCGCACGGTCCTGAGCAAAGGTTTGGCGAAACGAGCCAAACTGACCTGCATCCAAGGCCTCACGCATTTCTCGCATCAGGTTCAAGTAGTAGTGCAAGTTGTGGATGGTGGTGAGCATGGGCCCGAGCATTTCGCCGCAACGGTCGAGGTGGTGCAAGTAAGCGCGGCTGAAGCCACCACTCACGCTGCCGTCTGCGCGGGTGTGGCCATGGCAGGTGTAGCAGGTGCAGGTGCTGTCGAGCGGGCCGTGGTCGGCCTTGTGGCGGGCGTTGCGAATTTTCAAATCCCCAAAGCGGGTGAACATCGTGCCGTTGCGGGCGTTGCGGGTGGGCATGACGCAGTCAAACATGTCCACGCCGTCGGCCACGCCTTGCACCAAGTCTTCGGGCGTGCCCACACCCATCAGGTAACGCGGCTTGTGGGCGGGCAGGCGGTGCGGGGTGTGGGCCATGATCTCCAGCATCTGTTCTTTGGGCTCACCCACGCTCACGCCGCCAATGGCATAGCCGGGAAAATTCATCGCCACCAACGCATCGAGTGACTCTTGGCGCAGATCAGGGAACATGCCGCCTTGCACGATGCCAAACAAGGCGTTGGGATTTTCCAGGCGCGCAAATTCATCCTTGCTGCGCACCGCCCAGCGGCGGCTCATCTCCATGGATTTGCGGGCTTCGGCTTGCGTTGTGAGGTGGCCTTTGGTTTCATACGGGGTGCACTCATCGAGCTGCATCACGATGTCGCTGTTGAGGGTGGTTTGAATTTGCATGCTCACCTCGGGCGACATGAACAGCTTGTCGCCGTTCACCGGGGACGCGAACGTCACCCCTTCTTCGGTGATCTTGCGCATGGCACCCAGCGACCACACCTGAAAACCACCGCTGTCGGTCAGGATGGGTTTGTTCCAGCGCTCAAAGCCGTGCAAGCCGCCAAAGCTTTGCATCACGTCCAGACCGGGACGCATCCACAAATGGAAGGTGTTGCCCAAAATGATTTGCGCGCCCATCTCTTCGAGGCTGCGCGGCATCACGCCTTTGACCGTGCCGTAGGTGCCCACGGGCATGAAGATGGGGGTTTGCACCACACCGTGGTTGAGCGTGAGTTGGCCTCGGCGGGCGTGGGTGCCTAGGTAAGACCCGTCGGCAGAAGGGGCGTCGGTGGTGAGGACTTCAAAGTTCAACATGGTGGGGCTTTCAGGAGGGTTTTTTCTCAAGCAGCATGGCGTCGCCGTAGCTGAAAAAACGGTAGCGCTGCGCTATGGCATGGCGGTATAGCGCATGCATGGGGTCAAAGCCAACCAAGGCGCTGACCAGCATCAGCAGCGTGCTTTTGGGCAAATGGAAGTTGGTGATGAGCACGTCCACCACTTGGAACGCAAATCCGGGGGTGATGAAGATCTGTGTGTCACCCTCGGTTTGGCCGCTGAGCGCCCAGCTCTCGAGCGTGCGCACACTGGTCGTGCCCACGGCCACCACCCGCCCGCCACGGGCGCGGCAGTCGGCCAGAGCTTGCAAGGTGGCGGCTGGGATGTTGTACCACTCGCTGTGCATGCGGTGTTCCGCCAGGTTCTCTGTTTTGACCGGCTGGAAGGTGCCCGCCCCCACATGCAGCGTGACGCTGGCGGTGGCGACGCCGCGAGCTGCCAAGCCGTCGAGCACGCCTTGGTCAAAGTGCAGGGCGGCGGTGGGTGCAGCGGCAGCGCCTGGGTGCTTGGCAAACACGGTTTGGTAGCGCGCTTCGTCTTCGGCTTTGTCCGCTTCAGTTTCGTGTTGCGCATCGGCGGTGTTTTGGTGCCGCTCAATGTAGGGCGGCAGCGGCATGTGGCCGTGTTGCTGCATCAGCGTGTGCGGCTCGTCGCTGAACTGGAAGCGAAACAGGGGACCGTGTTCATCGGGCCAACGACCCAGCAGGGTGGCCTGAAAGCCGCCAGCCATGTGCAGCACGGTGCCCACAGGCGGCTTTTTGCTCACTTTCATGTGGGCCACCACCTCGTGGTGGGTGAGCACGCGCTCGACCAGCAGCTCCAGTTTGCCGCCGGTGGGCTTTTCGCCAAACAAGCGGGCTTTCACCACCTGGGTGTCGTTGAAGACCAGCAAGTCGCCGGCACGCAGCAGGCTGGGCAAATCTTTGAAGGTGCGGTCAACGAAGGGGCTGCTGCGGCCATCGAGCAAGCGTGAGGCGCTGCGTTCAGGGGCGGGGTGCTGGGCAATCAGGGCTTCGGGGAGGTGAAAGTCGAAGTCGCTGAGCGTGTAGGTCTGGGGCATGTGCTTGAGGGCCGGACGGGCCCGTTCCAAGTGAAAAGAGCCGTGATTTTGGCACGGCTCTTTGATGCAAGCCGATTCAGTGAAAGTCCTCTTCGCGCTGGTGCCGGATGGCCAACACGGTGACGGTGGTGGCATCGTCAATTTCAAACAAGGCCACATAGCCCGTCGCCCCAAATGAAATGACCAGCTCTCGCAGCCTGGGGCCGTGCGCGCCGTTGGCGGCTTTGCGGCAGGTGAACGGGAACTGTTCTAAGAGTTGGAGGCTGTCTTCGATGGCTTGGCGAGCACGCAAGGCCACATCGAGGTCGAATTGCAGCAAAAAGTCGAACAACCGAAGCAAGTCTTCTTGCGCCTCTTCGGTGAAGCGCAGGGCATAACGCGTCATTTGCGTTTGGCCGTGGCGATGCGTTCGTCGAGTTTGGCCAGCACATCGGAGGCGCTGACATAGCGGTTGGTTTGGCGTGCCGTGTCTGCGGCACGCAGGCCACGCGCAATGAAGTCATCTTCTGCGGCGCGGTGTGCAATGAAACTCTCTAGTGACGACTCCATGAGTTTGGACAAGGTCTCGTTGGGACGCAAAGCGCGCTCCGCGGCTTCGCGCAGCTCAGGTTTAACGCGTAGCGCTGGTAGCGTGGAAGTTTTCAAAGTGACACTCCAAAAAGCGTGTGATGCAATTGTAATGCGTGCGTGCTCGGGCTGCGCGCGGGCACAATCTGGCGCCATGCCACCCGCTTCCAAGTCTGCCGTTGCGCCGCAAGCCAAGACGGCTTCTACCCCTCTTTCCGCACCTCAAAAAGCGTTGCGCAAACTCGGGCTGGACCGCGACATCGATTTGGCTCTGCACCTGCCGTTGCGCTACGAAGACGAGACCCGCTTGGGACGGCTGGCCGACACCCGCGATGGCGACTCGGTGCAAGTGGAAGCCACGGTGGTCTCGTGCGAGATCACTTACAAGCCGCGGCGTCAATTGCTGGTGGTGGTGGACGATGGGTCTGACACCTGCACCTTGCGTTTCTTCAGTTTTTACCCGGTGCAGCAAAAAGCCTTGGCGGTTGGCAACCGTGTGCGTGTGCGCGGGGAGGTGCGAGGCGGGGGCTTCATGGGCCGCACCATGATGCATCCGCACTTCCAAGCCGCAGGCACGCCGTTGCCGCAAGCCTTGACGCCGGTCTATCCCACCTCGGCGGGTTTGGCGCAGGCGTATTTGCGCCGTGCGGTGCACAGTGGCTTGGTGCACGCAGGGCGCAAGGGGGCGTTTTCAGAAACCATTCCTGACCAACACCTGCCCCCGCACAGCTGGGGGCTGGAGGCGTCGCTGCATTTTTTGCATCACCCCGCGCCCAATGTGTCGTTGACGCAACTGGAAGACCGCACGCACCCAGCCTGGCAAAGGCTCAAGGCCGAAGAGTTGCTGGCGCAGCAACTGTCGCAATTGCAGGCCAAGCGCGAGCGCGATGAATTACGGGCACCGGCCTTGACGCTCAAAGCCGGCGGCTTGCAAGAGCGATTGCTGGGGGCGCTGCCCTTTGGGTTGACTGGCGCGCAACGGCGCGTGGGCGAAGAAATTGCCCGCGACTTGATGCGCCAAGTGCCCATGCACCGTTTGTTGCAGGGCGATGTGGGTTCGGGCAAAACGGTCGTGGCGGCCTTGGCCGCTGCGGTGGCCATGGACAGTGGCTGGCAATGCGCCTTGATGGCACCCACAGAAATTTTGGCCGAGCAACACTTTCGCAAACTCATTGGTTGGTTGGAGCCTTTGCTGACCCCGCTTGGCAAACGTGTGGCGTGGTTGACGGGCAGTCAAAAGAAAAAAGAGCGCACCGAAATGCTGGGCCTGATCGCCAGCGGTGAAGCGGCGCTGGTGGTGGGCACGCATGCGGTGATTCAAGAGCTGGTGGTATTCAAGAACTTGGCCTTGGCCATCATCGATGAGCAGCATCGCTTTGGTGTGGCGCAACGTCTGGCATTGCGCGAAAAAATGCAAACCCAGACCCAGACGTTGC
>NZ_JAVLFP010000040.1:0-22931 GCF_046052825.1 Limnohabitans sp. | reverse complement strand
CCGAGCCTGCTCACGGGTGGTAAAGCAGTGGTGATGCAGGCTTTCCGTTTTGAATGTACCAAAGAAGCTCTCCATCGGCGCATGTGTTGGATATGCGAGCGACGTTGGTAGGCTATGCGCTAAGAAAATGGGCAGTTGATTGCACACCTAACCATGCGCTTGATCCACGGTCATATCATTTGTATCTAAGCAATCCAGGATTTTCGGCACTATTGAAGTAGGTGAAAAATGAACTTAAATTTTGAATTAGCCAAATTGCTTGGTATCAGGTATGACCTAATTGTTCCGGGCTTCAAGGTTTCTGGGTCTTGGCGCTTTCAGCGACCAGACCTAGAGGCCTGGATTGCAGAGCGCAAAGAACAGGTATCAAGCGGCAAACGAACTTAACTTGCAAAGCCAAGCTACAGGAAAAACTATGCCAAGAATATTTGACAACATTGAAAAGCAACTCCTCCCCGCGCTTAAGGAGACCATGAAGGTTGCGGAACGCGCCGACTTCTGTGTGGGCTACTTCAATTTGAGGGGTTGGAGGCATCTGTCGCCGCATGTTGAAAAATGGGACGGTGGCGATGGCAATTGCTGCAGATTGCTGGTTGGAATGCATGTGTCGCCAAGCGATGAGCTAAGGCATTCGCTTCGCCAACGTGAGGACGATGATGGCCTAGACAATCAGACGGCAGTTCGTGAAAAACGCCGCATTGCAGAAGAGTTCAAGCAGCAATTGACGTTCGGTGTGCCGACTAACGATGACGAAGCTTCACTTCGGCAACTGTCCCATCAAATCAGAAGCAAGAAGCTGGTTGTCAAGGTCTACCTGCGTCATCCCCTGCACGCAAAACTCTATTTACTTCACCGCAACGATGCCAACAATCCGGTCACAGGATTTTTAGGAAGTTCGAATTTAACGCTGGCTGGCTTGGCTAAGCAGGGCGAACTCAATGTCGACGTCTTAGAGCACGATGCATGCAACAAGCTAGTCGATTGGTTTGAAGACCGGTGGAAAGATCGATGGTGCGTCGATATTTCAAAGGAGTTGGCCGACATCATTGACGAAAGTTGGGCTGGTGAGCGACTTATTCCTCCATACCATGTCTATTTAAAGATCGCTTATCACTTGGCGCAAGAGGCGCGCGCTGGACTCTCCGAATTCACGATTCCAAAAATATTCGGCAAAGAGCTTTTTGATTTCCAGGTTGCGGCGGTAAAGATTGCTGCCCACCATTTGAATAAAAGGGGCGGAGTGCTCATTGGCGACGTCGTCGGTTTAGGCAAGTCAATGATGGCAACTGCGCTTGCCAAGGTTTTTGAAGAAGACCATCAAACCGAGACGCTGATCCTTTGTCCTAAAAACCTTGTTCCAATGTGGGAAGACTACGTCTTTCGCTACAGACTTCAAGCCAAAGTTCTTTCGCTATCTAAAGCCATGGCAGAGCTGCCAGAAAAGACACGTCGCTACCGGGTCGTGTTGGTTGATGAATCGCACAACTTGCGCAACAAAGAAGGCAAGCGCTACAAGGCAATCCGGGAATACATAGAGCGGAACGACAGCCTATGCATTCTTCTATCTGCCACCCCTTACAACAAAACATACATCGATCTCTCATCGCAACTCTCTTTGTTTCTCAGAGAAGATGCCGACATTGGTATTCGCCCAGAGAAGTTGATTAGCCACCTCGGCGGAGAGCATGAATTCATTCGACGGCATCAGTGTGCCGTGCGATCGCTTGCAGCTTTTGAAAAGAGTGATGATGCAGACGATTGGCGCGACTTGATGCGCCTATACATGGTACGCCGTACACGAGGCTTCATCATGCAGCACTATGCGAAAAGCGATGAACGCGGGAAGTACCTGCTGTTCCCAGATGGAACTAAATCGTATTTTCCGAAGCGAATCCCTAAAAATTTGAAGTTCTCTATCAAAGGGGCAGACAAGTCAGATCCTTACGCGCGCTTTTACTCAACGACAGTGGTCGACGCTATCAACGCCTTGGCATTGCCCCGATATGGGCTGGGTAATTACGTCGCAAACAAACCAAAATCACCCCCAACACCAAATCAAGCGCATGTCATTGAGGGCCTTTCGCGTGCAGGCACACGATTGATGGGATTTTGCCGTACGAATTTATTCAAACGACTCGAAAGCGCAGGCCCCGCCTTTTTACTCTCAATTGAGAGACATGTCTTGCGAAACTTTATCGTAATGCATGCGATTGAAAATGGTCTGGATATCCCATTGGGCACACAGGGGGCCGAACTCCTGGACACCCAAACACACGATGAGGATCCAGACGATATTTTGGCTGGAGCGGACGATGAAGAAGAATCAGGCGATCAAGAGGTCGTCACCAACATAACAACGTCCCTGCGCACAGAGGATGCCTTCCGTGCCCGTGCCGCCAAAGCGTATCAGGCTTACTCGGGGCCTTTTAAGAAGCGCTTTAAATGGCTGCCTAGCTCTTTGTTCATGGACGATCTATTTAAGGACTTGCAGGCAGATGCACTAAGCCTCATGGCTGTATTGCAGCATTGTGGCGACTGGGATCCAGCCAGAGATTCAAAACTCGCCGAGCTAGCAAAATTGGTTCGCACCACACATAGCAAGGAGAAAATTTTAGTCTTCACACAATTCGCCGATACCGCGCGCTATGTAAAGACTCAATTGGCTGCAATGGGCGTTAAGCAAATCGAAGACGCAACTGGAAACACAGGTGACCCTACCAGCCTTGCCTGGCGATTCTCACCAGAATCAAATAAGAAGCTGGACACCATCAAATCAGGCGATGCGCTACGCGTATTGATAGCCACTGACGTGCTCTCCGAAGGCCAGAACCTTCAAGATGCGCACATAGTCGTTAACTACGATTTGCCTTGGGCCATCATCAGACTTATTCAACGCGCTGGTCGTGTAGACCGAATTGGTCAAAAGGCAGATGAAATTTTCTGCTACTCATTTGTTCCGGCAGATGGCGTTGAGACCCTACTTCAATTGCGAGCCCGTGTTCGCAAACGCCTCAAAGAGCAAGGCGAAGTTGTTGGATCTGATGAGACCTTCTTTGATGACGAAACAAACGAGCAATCCATACGAGATCTGTATACCGAAAAGAGCGGAATTCTTGATGACGATGGGGATAACGAAGTGGACTTGGCTTCTTATGCCTACCAAATCTGGAAAAACGCTATAGATGCAGATCCCGCTATTGCCTCGACCATCGAAGCCATGCCTGATGTCGCATACGCCACCAAGGCTCACGTCGAAACGCCAAAGGCCCCGAAGGGAGCCTTGGTCTACATGCGTACTGCGCAGGGCAATGATGCGCTGGCTTGGATTAATGGAGCTGGCGAGTCAGTCACGCAGTCACAACTGACCATCTTGCGTGCAGCAGCATGTGCTCCCAATACCGAAGCACTGCCACGCACTGAACATCACCATTCCCTTACACAAAAGGGCTTGGCGCACATTATTCAAGAAGAAAAATCATTTGGCGGTGCTTTGGGGCGTCCGTCTGGAGCCCGTTTCAAGACCTACGAACGAATCAAGCGTTACCGCGATAAATTAGGAAATGCTCGGGATCTTTTTATTACGGATGAGCATGTAAGGCGAATCGAACGAACGTTGGAGGATATTTACAGATTCCCCCTGTACCAGACAGCGACTGACACACTGAATCGCCAAATTAAAATAGGCCTTGCGGACCCGGAGTTGGTTGAACTCGTCCTGTCATTGCGAGAGGACGGTCGCCTGTGCTTGATAGATGAACAAGACGCCAATCGTGAATCTAAGCTGATCTGCAGCATGGGTTTGGCTTGATCACGAGCATAAAAACAAAGAAGACAAAATGACCATTGACGCCGCCCAATTTCAAAAACTCTTAAACGAGTTTCAACTTAGCCGCTTGTTTGTTAACGAGCTCGGCTGGGACAACCCCAGCCTACGGCCACAGTCTGTGCCGGTCAATGGTTATACATTTACGCTAACGCACGTGGCAAATAAACGCGGTGTCGCTGTGTTTATGTGCTCACCCGATGCCTTGGGGTCTGTTCCACCTAGAGCCACGCTTCTAAAAATAGAAAAAGAGGCCACGAAGCTGTCTTATGAGCATTTGCTAATTTTTGCAGATGCTACGCAGAAAGTAATGACCTGGCTATGGGTAGCTCGCGTCCCTGGCCAACCAGCAGCCACCAGAACACACACGTGGCACAAAGGCACCAGCGGCGAGGCACTGCGTCAAAAGCTAAATCAAATCGTCTGGTCCCTTGAAGAGGAAGAGGCTATTACTCTGACCGACGTCATCAAGGGCTTGCGTAGTGCCTTTGATCGTGACCGTGTTTCGAAGCGCTTCTATGACCACTTCAAGACCGAGCACCAAGCTTTTTCAGATTTCATTGAAGGTATAGATGCCGAGACGGACCAGGCTTGGTACGCCTCGCTGATGCTTAACCGCCTAATGTTTGTGTATTTCATCCAGCAAAAAGGCTTTCTGGATGGCAACCCAAACTATCTTTCGGACCGAATGGAAGCAGTGCGACAGCAGGCAGGTAAAGGCAAGTTTCATACCTTTTATCGCCAGTTCCTTCGTCGCCTTTTCCATGAAGGACTGGGGCAACACAAAAGGACTCGTGTCACTGATCTGTCAAAGCTGATCGGTGACGTGCCCTACCTTAACGGCGGACTTTTCGACGTGCATGAACTCGAGGTTGCCAACCCCGACATCGAAATCCCAGACGAAGCCTTTCAGCGCCTTTTTAAGTTTTTTGACGCCTACGACTGGCACCTTGACGACCGGCCGCTGTCTTCGGGCAGCGAGATCAATCCAGATGTGCTGGGCTACATCTTTGAGAAGTACATCAACCAGAAGCAGATGGGGGCGTACTACACCAAAGAGGATATCACCGAGTACATCAGCAAAAACACCGTCATCCCTCACCTGCTTGATCAGGCACGGGAGCGCTGCAAAGTAGCCTTCGAGGGCGATTTATCCGTCTGGTCGCTGCTTAAAAACGACCCAGACCGCTACATATACCCCGCGATGAAAACCGGTGTAATAGACCCTAACGGCCAACTGGTGCCAGTCGCTTTGTTGCCCGATTTCGTGCAAACGGGCATGAATGATCCCAAGGCGCGTATGTTCGAGCGCCGCTATAACTTGGGGGAGGCCGTCTTCCACATTACATCCTCTAATGGCCAAACACAGCGAGGCACGCTGCCCACAGAAACTTGGCGCGAGTATGTGGATCGCCGCAGCCGCTGTATAGACGTTCGCGACAAGCTAACGAATGGAGAGGTAAAAAGCGCAGACGACCTCGTCACGCTTAATCTCGACATCCGTCAGTTCATGCAGGACGTGATCGACAACTGCACTAGCCCTGATCTCTTACGCGCTATTTGGCAGGCCATTGTTGGGCGCGTGCCGGAGCGAGCCAACGAAAAATTCCGCCACGGCATCGCCATCCTTGACCCTACGTGCGGCTCGGGCGCCTTTCTGTTCGCCGCGCTCAACGTTCTCGAACCGCTCTACGAAGCTTGCCTAGACAGAATGGAGGGCTTTGTCGAGGATGCGAAAAAGCTCGGCAAACCGGGGGAGTCCGATTTCATAAAAGTATTGGAGGAAGTCGGGCACCATCATTCGCGCAGCTACTTCATCTACAAAAACATCATCTTGCACAACCTATTCGGCGTGGACATCATGGCCGAAGCGGTTGAAATCTGTAAGCTGCGCCTTTTCCTCAAACTGGTATCCCAAGTAGCAGCAGGGCGCGAACTTGAGCCGCTGCCAGACATCGACTTCAACATCCGGGCTGGTAATACGTTGGTCGGCTACGCTACCGAGGGACAGTTTGACGCGGGGAACACACTCGCCAGCGACCAGTCGCACCGTGACGAAATCAGGGCTAGTACCGCTGATCTCGCAGATGCTTTTGATTTCTTCCGCCAGCAGCAGACCGTGCACGGCGGCAAGATTACGGCCGACGACAAGCGTAAGCTGCGCGACAAGTTAAATGGCCTGAGCTTGGAACTGGATCGCTATCTAGCGCAGGACTATGGCATCAACCCAAAAAAGAAGGATGAGTTCGCTGCTTGGCGAGTCAGCCATCAGCCTTTTCACTGGTTCGCAGAGTTCTATGGAGTGATGCGCGACGGCGGATTTGATGTGGTTATTGGGAATCCTCCGTACATTGAATACAGCAAAGTCAGAAATGACTATTCGATTGGTCAAATGAAAACCCTGGCCTGTGGCAACCTGTGGGCATTTTGTATCGAAAGATCATTTGGATTGTTGTCAAAATCGTCTCGCTTTGGAATGATCGTGCCTGTTAGCCTTGTTTGCACTCAACGGATGAGTGATGTACAGGATGTAATCGACAATCAATCTTCTGTTAGTTGGTTAAGCAACTACGCGGAGAGGCCAGCAAAGCTTTTCAGTGGGGCAGAGGTATTACTCACCATCGCGCTAAGTAGAAAGTCATCAATACAGCGTATCGGCACATTTACAACCCCTCTGAGGAAATGGCCCACCGAATTCAGAGCTTCGTTGTTCGATACAACAGTGTATTTCTCTGCAGGTAATCGCATCAGAGGATATGCAATTCCCAAGATATCAGCAGAGATAGAAGCAAATGCAATATCAAGCGTTATGTCCAAACTTGGAACC
This sequence comes from Limnohabitans sp., assembly GCF_046052825.1. Classification (GTDB taxonomy): domain Bacteria; phylum Pseudomonadota; class Gammaproteobacteria; order Burkholderiales; family Burkholderiaceae_C; genus Limnohabitans. The sequence continues at coordinate 16,281 of NZ_JAVLFP010000040.1, read as the reverse complement.
TTAGCAGAAGCCTTTGTACGAAATTCCGAACACAAGATTTTTTACAGAATTGGCGGCGGTAGATATTGGAAAATTTTCACAACTTTTCAGCCTCAGTTCTTGTTAAACGGCGTTCCTTCCGTTTCGAGTCGGGAGAGTTATTTATATTTTGCTTCAAAGGCGGATCGTGACATAGCGGTTAGTTTACTCAGCAGCACTCTTTTTTATTGGCACTTCATGCTGACTACGAATGGTAGAGATTTGAATCCATCGGATCTTCGCGCATTCCCAATTTCTCCCAAAAAGATATCGACTGGTGGAAAACAACAACTTGTAGATTTGTCAGATCAGTTGATGAAGAGCTATCGAACTCATAAGGCCACAAAAGAAAAGACCTCAAAAACTACTGGAAATGTCGTGTACGAGGAGTTCTACCCAAGAATGTCAAAAGATATTCTGGATAAGATCGATCAGGTGCTAGGTAATGAACTGGGGCTAACGAAAGAACAGCAGGACTTTTTCCTTAACTTTGAAATCAAGTACCGCATGGGCGCGACTGATGAAGAAGAATGAAGCCTGCGGCCATCACCCTGCCAGTCCTTTGCGTTCCACGTGTCGGCACTGAACTCGCCGCGCGAGTAGTCGGCGTTGGCGAGACTTTGCTGATAGGCAAGCCGTTGCTTGGCCTAATAGCCTCCCGCGAATGCCCCGGCAATGTCTTGCTTGCAACCCTCGAACGCGTCCCGCAGTGGGTCAAGGCCGGTCGCGTAATCGTCAGTGGCTTCCACTCACCGCTCGAACAGCAAGTGCTCCGCTCACTGCTTCGCCGCAATGGTCACGCAGTAAAGGTGCTGGCCCGCTGTTTTTCTGCTAGCGGCTATCGCTTAGCCAAAGAAGAACAAGATGCGTTCGCGAATGGGCGCTTACTCATCATCAGCGCGTTTGGTGCTGATACACCACGAGTTACCCGTGTGTCTGCAATCAAACGAAATGAATTGGTCATCGCTCTATCTACGGAAGTTGTGACCCCTTTTATTTCTAAAGGCAGTCCCTTGGATGAGTTACTTGCCAAGCACAAAGCTTAAATCTCGAATAGGCTTGACGTGCTTGTACAAAATGTTTCATAGAAGGGTTTTTATGAGTAATTACAGAAAAATCGTAATAGAAACCTACAGCGGTGCCAGGGAAGGTTCAACTGGCGCACCGCCTGCCCGACCGCTACCAGGACAGGGCTTGGATACAAACTTGAAAGTGGAATGCTCTGGCTCAATGCGACGAAACCATCCCATTGGGACAAAATTTTTAATTGAGGCAAAACTCACCGAAGCATATGGCACCTCATTTTTATACTCATCCTATCGATGGAGCTGGAAAATACTGACAAATGCAGAGGCGGCGAAGCATATTCTGAGCTCAAGTCATATCTAATTTGGAATATTTAATCTTGAAACTATTCAAACATATTTACTTCAAGAGTAGGCACTTTGGGCCGATTGGATGATTCAAGTCCACGAATAGTTTCATTGATTTACGAAATTTCGAGGAATTTATATGGCCAAAGCAGAAGCATCAGTTGAAGAACTTGTCGGAATGATTGAACGCGGTGAACTACGCCTGCCTGAGATGCAGCGCCAGTATGTTTGGCGATCAACCAGGGTTCGTGATTTGCTTGATTCCCTCTATCGTGGTTACCCCTCTGGGGCGATCTTGCTTTGGGAAACCGATGAAGACGTGCCATTGCAGGCGATGGCGGTTGGCCAACAAAGCAACCCCTACAAAACAACTCGACTGCTTTTAGACGGGCAGCAGCGGCTCACATCACTTTCGGCTGTGATTCGGGGTGAGCCTGTGAATGTTCGCGGCAGAAAGCGCCCGATTGAAATTCTTTTCAACCTTGAGCACCCCAACGAGCTTCAGGGCTTCATGGAAATTAATGAGGAAAGTGACGTTGATGACACCGAGCCCGATCAGGAGGACGCTTCTGAGGATGAACTCCAGCAGCGTTTTAACCAAATGACCTTCGTTGTGTCGACCCGCAAGTTGGAAAGTAGTCCGCGCTGGGTCAAAGTATCAGAAGTTTTCAAGAGCACCAGCAACACCGAATTCCTCAAACGGGCTGGAGTGACCTCTTTTGATGACCCTCGTGCAGACCTTTATGGGCAGCGGCTTGATCGTCTTAGGGCCGTGAAAAAATATGTTTACCGCATGGACGTTCTCGAGCGGACGCTTTCGTATGACGAGGTGACTGAGATCTTTGTGCGCGTCAACTCACTTGGCGCAAAGCTTCGAAGCTCGGATCTTGCGCTGGCCCAAATAACGGCAAAGTGGAAAAACTCACTTCATACCTTTCAAGCCTTCCAAGGCAAATGCAAAGAAGTCGGATTTGACCTTGAATTGGGTATCCACTTGAAGAATATGGTGGCAATGGCCACTGGACAATCTCGCTTCAAGACGGTGAGCTCGCTTGACATCACCCGGCTTCAAAAAGCGTGGAGTGAAGCATGCGAAGGCATGAACTTCGCCATGAATTTTCTCAAGAACAACGTCGGTATTGACAGCCCAGCCTTGCTGTCTTCGCCGTTCATGGTGGTGGCCATTTCGTATTTCGGTCACAAGCGCAACTACCAAATTTCAGCGGATGAGTCCAAGTTACTGCGGTATTGGGTGCTGGCAGCAAATGCCAAAGGCAGGTTCTCGCGCGGTTCTAGTGAGACGTTGCTCGACCAGGACATTGCTTCGATTCGAGATGGGGGCACCATCCAGGACCTGATAGACCGCCTGCGCTCACAGGTTGGCAGGCTCGAAATTTCCCCTGAGGAGCTATCTGGTAGAAACCAGCGTAGTGCATTGTTTAAAACCATGTTCTTGGCCTTCCGGTCGGCTGGCGCAAAAGACTGGCATTCCAATCTGACGATTGCACTTGACCACAATGGCGTTCAACATCGCCTTCAGTTCCACCATATTTTCCCAAAGGCTGTGCTCACCAAGGCGGGCGTGATTTCGCGAGAGGCCGACGATATAGCCAACTTGGCCTTCATTGGTGGCAAGACCAATCGAGTCATCAGCGACAAGCCACCAAAAGAGTACCTTGCCTTTTTTGCAGCAAAGAGCGGCGAAGAGGGGTTCAGCGTCCAAGAGATACCGCTTGATCCAGAGCTGCTCGACACCCCCGCCTACAAGAAGTTCCTTGAAGTGCGTCGTGAACGAATCGCAACCAGGCTCAACGTGTTCATCACCGGCTGAAGGCCATAGCACTCTGAACAACGAAATTTCGTTCGGCTTGGTTCAAAGCCTGTTTTGCCTTCACCCGTAAATTCACGGCTCGGAACCAAGTCGGAAAAAGTCATGAGGTTTTGAGACAAACAGGGTTTGAGACGACCTTCCGGGGTCGCTGCTGCAGGTCGCAGTCAGGAGCCCAAAGCAAAAAGCCCCGCATGGTGCGGGGCCTGAGGCTGCCTCAAGGCCTGCTGAGCAGGTTTGAGGTCTTTGTACTGGCGGAGCAAGAGGGATTCGAACCCTCGATACGGCATAACCGTATACCGGATTTCGAGTCCGGCGCATTCGACCACTCTGCCATCGCTCCTGTGTTCGAGTCATCTATTCTATCTCAGGGGCGACGCACAGCAGACGCGGGTGTGGGCGCAGTGCCTGTTGGGCTGATGGTGATGTAAGCCACCACGTTGCTGAACAAGCCTCCTTCGTCCAACTCCACCGTGGCCGAACGGTCTGCACGCGTGAACACCAACAGGTTTTTCTTGCCACGCACAGCCGCGACCAAGCTCCATCCTTGACGCGGAAATTGATCGGCAAAGAAGTTGTAACTGGCTGACGCATCGGTAGGCAACTCCACCACGGCGCGGCCCATCCAGTTGTCACCCACGCCAAACACCAAAGACTCGGGCCCACGCATCTTGCTGCCTACGGGCAAGGGCGTGTTGCCCAGTTGGTCCACCCCCAAACGCGCGGTGGTGCTGGTGGGGCCGTTCTCCAAGCTCACCGAGGGTGCGGTGGAGCTGCACGCCACCAAGGTCAAGGCCAAGATGGCCACGAACAGGTGTTTCATGCGCGCAACTCCGCGATGCCACCCAGGTAGGGGCGCAGCACCTCAGGCACACGGATGCTGCCGTCGGCTTGCTGGTGGTTTTCTAACACCGCCACCAAGGTGCGGCCCACGGCCAAGCCCGAACCGTTCAAGGTGTGCACCAACTCGTTTTTGCCTTGGGCATTTTTGAACCGCGCTTGCAAGCGTCTGGACTGGAAGGTTTCGCAGTTCGACACCGAGCTGATTTCGCGGTAGGTGTTTTGCGCGGGCAACCACACTTCCAGGTCGTGGGTTTTGCTGGCACCAAAGCCCATGTCGCCGGTGCACAAGGCCATCACGCGGTAGGGCAAGCCGAGCTTTTGCAAAATGGCTTCGGCATGGCGCGTCATGTCTTCAAGGGCTGCGTAACTTTGCTCGGGGTGAACGATTTGCACCATCTCCACTTTGTCGAACTGGTGTTGGCGAATCAGGCCACGGGTGTCGCGCCCTGCACTGCCCGCTTCGGAACGAAAGCACGGGGTGTGTGCCGTCAACTTGATGGGCAACTCGCTCTCGGCCACGATGACGTCGCGCACAAAGTTGGTCAAGGGCACTTCGCTGGTCGGGATCAAATACAGCGCGGTGTTCTCACCACTGGCCTCGCCGTCTTGGCCGCCCTTTTTGGCAGCAAACAAGTCTTCTTCAAACTTGGGCAACTGGCCCGTGCCTTTGAGGCTTTCGGCGTTGACGATGTAAGGCGTGTAGCACTCGGTGTAGCCGTGTTCTTGGGTTTGTACATCCAACATGAACTGCGCCAGCGCGCGGTGCAAACGGGCAATCGGACCCTTCATCACCGTGAAGCGCGAGCCCGTGAGCTTGACGCCCATTTCAAAGTCCAGGCCCAGCGGTTCACCCAAGTCGGCATGGTCTTTGGGCGCAAAGCCCAAGGGCGCGGGGTCGGTGCCCGCAGGGCTCCAACGGCGCAGTTCCACATTGCCATGTTCGTCGGCCCCCAGGGGCACGCTGTCGTGCGGCAGATTGGGCACTGCCAACAGCTGGGTTTGCAGTTCGGCTTGCAAGGCGTCTAAGCGCACGGCCGAGCTGTCGAGTTCGGCTTTGAGATCGGCCACTTGCGCCATCACCGCGTCGGCGTTTTCGCCTTTGGCTTTGAGCTGACCAATGTGTTTGGACAAGCTGTTGCGGCTGGATTGCAACTCTTCAGTGCGGGTTTGCAGTGTTTTGCGCTCGTTTTCAAGCGCTTGGTAGGCCGCCACATTCAAAAAAGTTTGTGGGGTTTTGCGGGTTTCGAGCCGGGCGATGACGTGGGGTAAATCGCGGCGAAGCAGGGTGATGTCTAGCATCCCTGCATTGTAATGAGCCCTACTTGAGCCCCTTGGGCAATGGGAACTTGATGGTTTCTTGCACACCGTCCAAGGTGCGCACCGACAGTGCGCCCAAGGCGCGGATGCGGGCAATGACTTGCTGCACCAAGATGTCGGGTGCAGAAGCACCAGCAGTCAAGCCGATGTGGGTTTTGCCTTCAAACCAGGACTCTTGGAGTTCTTCGGCGTTGTCAACCATGTAGCTTTCGGCGCCGTAGCGCTGGGCCACGTCGCGCAAACGGTTGCTGTTGGAACTGGTGGGGCTGCCCACCACAATGACCAAATCGACGTGCTTACTCAAAAGCTTGACTGCATCTTGACGGTTTTGCGTGGCATAGCAAATGTCTTGCTGCTTGGGTTGGCGCACCTGGGGAAAACGTGCCGTCACCGCGCGGGAGATGTCAGCCGCGTCGTCCACGCTCAAGGTGGTTTGGGTCACCACGGCCAAGCGCTCGGTCTGCTTGGGTTGAATGCGTGCGACGTCGGCCACGTCCTCCACCAAATAAATGCCACTGCTCAACTGGCCCATGGTGCCTTCGACCTCGGGGTGGCCTTTGTGGCCAATCATGATGAACTCGTAACCTTCTTTGTGCAGCTTGGCCACTTCCACATGCACTTTGGTCACCAGTGGGCAGGTGGCATCAAAGACCCGAAAGCCACGCCGCTGGGCCTCATGCTCGACCGACTTGGGCACGCCATGGGCACTGAACACCAAGGTGGCGCCAGCGGGCACATCGTTCAAGTCTTCGATGAAGATGGCACCGCGCTGCTTGAGGTCTTCCACCACATAGGTGTTGTGCACGATTTCGTGACGCACATAGACGGGTTTGCCAAATTTTTGCAGGGCTCGGTCAACGATTTCAATCGCGCGGTCGACGCCCGCACAAAAGCCACGCGGCTCGGCCAGCACGATGTCTTGCAGGCGGCTCATAGGATGCCAATGACCTGTACTTCAAACGTCACCGGCTGGCCTGCCAGCGGATGGTTGAAGTCAAACAACACCGCGTCTTCGCTGACTTGTTGCACAGCCCCCGCGAACGAGCCCTGGCCATTGGGCGCAGGGAACTGCACCACATCGCCCACAGCGTATTGCTCCAGCGGATCGCCCAGTTCTTTGAGCAAGCCTTTGCCCACCCATTGCTGCATGTCCAGGTTGCGCTCGCCAAACGCTTCACCGGCAGCCAACTCAAACGTGGTGCGCACGCCTTCGGCCAAACCCATGAGGCGCTGCTCCACCGCTGGCGACAACTCGCCCGAGCCCAACGAGAGGGTGGCAGGTTTTTCGGTGAAGGTGTTGATGATGTCGCCCTGCGGTCCCGAAAGCCGATAGTGCAAGGTTAAAAACGAGCCGGGGCCGATGGTAGGGTGGTCACTGGAATGGGGTGCAGACATGGCTCCATTGTAGAAAGCTCTCAGCCCCCCACGGAGGACCCGCCATGACCGAGCCCATGCGCCTGCAAGACCTGCCCCCCGAGATGCGTCCGAGGGAAAAGCTCATCACACATGGCGCGGCCGCCTTGACCGATGCCGAGTTGTTGGCTTTGCTGTTGCGCACCGGGGTGGCGGGCAAGAACGTGCTGGCCTTGTCACAAGAGTTGCTGGACCGCTTCCATGGCTTTGCAGGGCTGATCCACGCCAGCGCCGCCGATTTGAAAACCTGCAAAGGCATGGGCGGCACGGCCAAGCGCGCCCAGTTGGTGGCGGTGCTTGAAATTGCCCGGCGTGCCTTGACCCAACAATTACGCGAAACCACGGTCATGAGTTCACCCCAAGCAGTGAAACAATACCTCCAGCTTGAATTGGCCCAACTCAAACACGAGGTGTTCGCTGTGTTGTTTTTAGATGCGCACAACCGCTTGTTGTCTTACCAGCCCATGTTCCGAGGCTCTTTGTCCCAAACCATGGTCTACCCACGCGAGGTGGCCAAGACCGCCTTGGCCTTGGGTGCCGATGGCGTGGTGCTGGCCCACAACCATCCCGGCGGCACGGTCAAGCCCTCGCAAGCCGACTTGCACCTCACGCGCACCCTGCGCGAAGCCTTGGCCTTGGTGGATGTGGCGGTGCGCGACCACATCATCGTGGCGCAGGGGCAGTATCTGTCGATGGCAGAAGAAGGCTTGTTGTGAAATCCAAATCTTTGCAAGACTTGGGGGCGATTCGACAACAACTGAGCGACGCGGCCCAAGCCGCTGCAGCCGCTGAACTGGCCCGCCGCGAAGCCGAGCGGCGCGCCGAGGCAGAGCGCCACCTGTTTGTCCGCGCTGTCGGTGCGGTGCAGCCCTTGCCTGTGAAAGAGCGGGTCCATCTGCCACCCCAGCGCAGCGCCCCTTGGCCTTTGCAACAAGACCTCGACGACCAAGCCGCCTTGGTCGAGAGCATGAGCGACGAGTTTGACGTGAGCACCTTGCTTGACGTGGATGACCAACTGAGTTTCAGACGTCCCGGCATTGGCACCGACGTCACCCGCAAACTGCGCAAGGGTGAATGGAGCATGCAAGGCCAGCTCGACCTGCACGGCTTGCGCAGCGACGAAGCACGTACCGCCTTGGGCCAATTCATTCGGGACGCCAAGCGCATGGGTTGGCGTTGCGTGCGTGTGGTGCACGGCAAGGGCTTGGGTTCGCCCGGCAAAGAGCCGGTGCTCAAGTCCAAAGTGCAGCGCTGGCTGGTGCAAAAAAACGAGGTGCTGGCCTTTGTGCAGGCCAAGCCTTCAGACGGCGGTGCAGGCGCCTTGGTGGTGTTGCTGGCACCAGGCAACATTTAAGGAGACAGAGGTCGCGCCGGGATGACCATGGCCCATGGGCCATGGGCCCCAGGCCAGCGGCACATCACACGCCTTGGTTGCGCATCCAGTCGGCGGTTTGAAAGAAACTGGTTTTCAAGCGCTCACGCAACTCAAGCGGCACACCGGTTTCGCCCATGGCCTGGTCCATGCACGCCAGCCACTGGTCGCGCTCCAGGATGCCAATGGCAAACGGCATGTGGCGCATGCGCAAACGGGGATGGCCATGTTGCTCGATGTAGTCGTTGGGCCCGCCCAACCAGCCGCACAAGAACATGAACAAGCGCTGACGCGCGTTGGACAGATCGGGGCCGTGCGCCGCACGCAAGGCGGTGTAGCCGGGCTCCAGGTCCATCAGGTCGTAAAAACGCTCGGTCAAGGCATGGACGCGTTCTTTGCCGCCGATCCATGCGAACGGTGTGTGACTTGGGTCTGTAGGGATGTCGTCGTCGATGGTCATGGGGCTGATTGTCGACGCCATCCACCGTGAGTCATCACAAGCTGGCTTGACGCAAGGTCTGCACCACCGGACGGCGCAACACATCGCGCAAGCCCCACCAGCCGGCGGCCAAGGCCAGTCCAGCGCCAGTGGCTGCCCCGATCAAGGGCACCCAAGGGCTGGGGTTCCAGTTGAACTCAAAGGTGAAACGTGCCAAGCCCCAGCCCAAAGCCATGGCGACACACGATGCCAAAAAGCCTGCCAAGGCGCCCACCCCGGCCAACTCGGCGCGTTGCACCCGCGCCAGCAAGTGGTTGGACGCACCCAGCGCACGCAGCACGGCGTATTCACGGGCCCGCTCTTCACGCGTGGCGGTGACAGCCGCAAACAACACCACCAAGCCTGCCGCCAAGGTGAACAAAAACAAAAACTCGACCGCACGGACCACTTGGGCCAGCACCTGTTGCACTTGGTTCAAGGTGGCGCCCATGTCGACATTGGTCAAGTTGGGGAAACGCTGCACCAACTGGTTGTCGAAGTTGTCGCGAGGGTTGGCGTTGGGCAGCCGTGCGGGTGTCGGCGCGCGGAAGGCCGCGACGTAACTCAAGGGCACATCGTTCATGCGACTGACCGGAAACATGACAAAGAAGTTGGCGCGCATCGAGGTCCAGTCGACCCGCCGGATGGAGGTGATGCGCGCTGCGTGCGACACACCTGCGATGTCAAAACTCAGCACATCGCCAAGTTTGAGGCCCAGCGTTTTGGCAATGCCTTCTTCCACGCTCATGGCGTTGGCTTCTTCGGGCACCCACGTGCCGGCCACGATGGTGTTGTGGGTGGGCGCTTGGGCGCTGTAGGACAGGTTGAACTCGCGGTCCACCAAACGCTGGGCGCGTTCGTCTTTGTACTGTTCGGGCAAAACGCCTTGTTGGTTGAGGGTCACCAGCCGACCTCGGACCATCGGGTACCAGTCAAATTGGCGCACGCCTGCCTCACGCAAGGTCTGCATGAACGCATCCGCTTGGGTGGGCTGGATGTTGAGGACAAAACGGTTCGGCGCATGGGCGGGTGTGGCGTTGCGCCAGCTGCTGACCAAGTCTGTGCGCAGCAACACCAACAAGGCCAAGGCCAGCAAGCCCACCGCCAAAGCGCTCACCTGCACCATGGCATAGACCGGTCGGGCACTGATTTGCCGTGTGGCCAGCATCAACCACGGTGGGGCGGACCCTTCGCGCACCGAGCGCCGCAACAACCACACCGCCAGCCACGCCATGCCGGCAAACACCAGCACGGCTCCCGCAAAACCGCCCACCACCATCAGACCGAGCTTGAGATCGCGGCTGACCGCCACCAACAACACCCCAAAGCCCACCAACCCCAAGGCCCACACCGACACGGTGGTGGCCTTGAGTTGCCCCACATCGCGACGCATCACCCGCAGCGCCGGCACGCTGGCCAGTTGCAACACGGGCGGCAGGCCAAAGGCCAGCAACAAGGTCAAGCCGGTACCCAGGCCGTAGACCACAGGCCACAGACTGGCTGGCGGCAGATGGGTTTCCACCAAGCCCGCCAGCAACTGCACAAACAACAGGTGCACGCCATAGCCCAGCGCCAAGCCCAACACGCTGGCCACGCCGCCCACCAGCACGAACTCCAGGCTGTAGGCCCAGGCCATCTTGCGTTGGCTCAGTCCCAGCACGCGCAGCATGGCGCAGTCGTCCAAGTGGCGCGCCGCAAACGCACGCGCGGCCAAGGCCACCGCCACAGCACTGAGCAAGGCCGCCAGCAAGGCCACCAAGTTCAAAAACTTGCCGGCTCGGTCCAAGGTTTGGCGCATTTCGGGCCGCCCCGCCTCCAGCGACTCGACCCGCACACCGCGCACCTCGGGCTTTTTGGACTCAAGCGCGGCCCAGTCTTTGAAGCGCTGCACCGCCGCTGCGGGCCCCACCACGGCGTAGCGCCAGGTGATACGGCTGGCGGGCTGCACCAGGGCCGTGGCCGCCAGGTCCGCGCTGTTCATCAACACGCGCGGCGCAAAGCTCATGAAGCCCGCGCCTCGGTCGGGCTCTTGCAGCAACACCTGGGTGATGCGCAGGCTGCTGTTGCCCAGCATCAAGCGGTCTTGGGTGTTCAAACCCAAGGCTTCCAGTACGCCGAGCTCTACCCAGACCTCGCCTGCGGCAGGAATGCCCGTGGCGACGCTCACGCCAGACTGGCCAGCTGCGTTGCCCGCCCCTGCCCCTTGCGCCAAGGCTGTTTGCGCTTGGGCCAGGTTGGCGCTGAGCTTGAGTTGGCCGCGCAAGGGGTAACCGGACTCAACCGCCTTGAGGGCCACCAAACGGCTCTCGCCGCCTTGGGCTTGTTCGGCCCGCGCCATGGTGGGAAAACTCAGGGTCGTGACACCTTGCAAACCCAGGGCACGGGCATAGGTGACGATGTGTGAGGGCGTTGGGTTGTCACTGACCACCACCGCATCGCCACCGAGCAACTGGCCCGCATCGCGTTGCAAGCCCGCGTTCATGCGGTCGGCCAAGAAGCTGACCGAGCTCAAGGCCGCGACCCCCAAAGCCACCGCCACCAACAGCAAACGCAGTTCGCCAGCCCGGGCGTCACGCCAGAGGTTGCGCCACGCGATGGACCACCATGCGCCGCTGTGGGTGGTGCTGGTAGACGTCATGGCGCCTCCCGGCGCTGTGCCAAGCTGGGGTCGAGCTGAACCCGCTGTGCAGCGGTGTAGACCAAGAAATGTTTGTTGGTGGCGCGGCCCAAGGTACACAGGCCCAAGCGCTCGGCCAAGTCGTAGCCCATTTGCGTGATGCCGCTGCGCGAGATGACCACTGGCACCCCCATCTGGGCCGACTTCATCACCATCTCGCTGGTCAGGCGACCGGTGGTGTAAAAACTCGACGCTGCCCCCGAGACGACCCCGTTCATCCACATCCAACCCGCAATGGTGTCGATGGCGTTGTGGCGGCCAACGTCTTCGACAAACACCTGCAAGGCTTCGCCGTCGAACAAGGCACAACCGTGCACCGAGCCAGCCGATTTGTAGGTGCTCTCTTGCACGCGAATGGCGTTCAAGATGGCATACAGACGGGCTTGGCTCAACTGCGCCTCGGGCAGCACCAAGGTGTCGATCTCGTCCATCAAGTCACCAAACACACTGCCTTGGCCGCAGCCGGTGGTGACCACGCGGTGTGCGGTGCGCGCCTGGATGTCGGCAATGCCCGCGTGCGTTTTGACAGCCGCCACACCGGCCCCACTCTCGCCCGCGTCCCAGTCGACCGTGATGGATGCGACGTCTTGTGCAGCACCCACCAAGCGTTGGTTGCGCAAATAGCCCAGCACCAGCAACTCGGGGTGCGCGCCCAAGGTCATGAGGGTGACGATTTCACGGGTGTCCACATAGACCGTGAGCGCACGCTCGGCAGGAATGGACACTGTGCTGCGTTCGCCATGCTCATTGAGCACGCTGACCTCGCGGGTCAAAGGGGCTCGGGCTTGGGTGAGGTGGGGAAGATTCAAAACAACTGACATGGGAGCAGGCTACAACAAAACGGGCCGCCACCCACAGGTGCGGCCCGATGCACAGCCAAGCTGTGGTGGATTTAAGATTTTTTGGCGGGAACTGTTGCAGGCGCAGCAGCCGGGGCAGCCACAGGCGCTGCACCTGGCGCAGCCGCCACAGGGGCAGCCTCGGGCGGGGTGTAGACGAACTTGCCAGGGTCGGCACAAGGCGCGGTGGCGACAGGCTTGCCAGCTTTGGCTTTGTTGGTTTTTTGCACGTGCGCTGCCACTTTGTCTTGCGATTTGCAGAGCAAGTAGCCGTCCATCTTGCCTGCGTGCGCGGTTTTGGCGGCGGCTTCTGCGGCCTTGGCCTTGGCTTCGTCGCTGGGAGCCGGTAACTTGGCGAATGCGCCGGCGCTCAGGCCAGACATCAAGAGTGCGATGAGGATTTTGTTCATAGAAATTCTCCTGAAATCAGGCCTGCGCTGTTGCGCCAGGTGCTTCGGGGCTGCGGTGCGCGGGAATTTTGCCCGCTTGGATGTCGTCGTACCAAAGCTCGTGGTGCTCTTTGGCCCAGGTTTCGTCCACATAGCCGGTCTTCATGGCTTTGTAAGCCCCGTCCATACCGATGGTGCCGATGTAGATGTGGCCCATGAACATGGCCATCATCAACACCGTGGCCACAGCGTGGACCATGTGCGCGACTTGCATGGTGCCGCGCTCGTAAATCAAGCCCGGGACGATCTTGTCGAGCACAAAACCCGACGCCACCACCACCGCGCCCAAGAAGAACACGCCGCCCCAAAACACGAGCTTTTCACCGGCGTTGAAGCGGTGCGAGGGCACTTCGTGGCCACTCAAAATTCCACCGCCTTTGAGCAACCAGTTCAGGTCGCCTTGGCGCGGCATGTTGTCTTTCAAGAAGGTGATGAACACCACCACCAGCGAGACCGCAAACAAAGGCCCCGCAAAGTTGTGCGCGTTCTTGAGCAGGTAGGTGAGCCAGCCAAACAAGGTGTCACCGATGATGGGCTGCAACACAAACTTGCCAAAGGCCATGGTCAACCCTGAGATGGCCAACACCACAAACGCAATCGCATTGGCCCAGTGGGCAGAGCGCTCGAATGGCGTGAAGCGCTCGATCTCGCGACCCGTGGGCTTGCCGTGCATGGCAATCGCGCCCTTGCGCCAAAAGAAAACGGCAATGGCACCGGCCACGATCAACAGCAGCGCACCACCGTAAGGAATGAGCCACTGGTTGCGCACTTGGCGCCAAGCCTCACCCGCGTTGGTCACACGTGAGCCGGGGTACTGCACAAAGGGCTGAATCAACACACCCGCTTCAGGCGCGGTGTCTTTGGGCAAGCTGCTGTAGCCCGCCACACCTTTGCCCACATCACGCCACACGGGTGCGTTGTTGCCGGGCTGCACCTTGGCACGCTCGGCGTTGGTTTGATCCGCGTAGCCCGGTGCATCGCTGGCATCCGGTTTGACATCTTGGATGTTGACGCTCTGCACAGCAGGCGTTGCGGCTGCGACTGGCACGGCGGCTTTGTCTTGCGCGCTGGCTGACAGTGCAAGCACCGTCAACACCGCACACAACACCGATGGAATAGAACGTGACATGGTGTGCCCCTGGTTCACGGTGCGCGTGTGTGGTCGTTCATGCCGTATTCCCCACGGGTCCGCAGGTGCTGCTCCCAGCTGTTCTTGTCACCGGCTTTCCAGCCGGGTGCGGCGAACGCGTTGGTCACACCGCTGTAGGCGGTGGCGTCATTTTGGGTGCCGAGGGTTTGCGGTTTTTCACCACAGGCGCTCAAGCCCGCCACGCTGGCCACAGCCAGCACGGTCAACAGCGAAGTACGCGACATCATTTTTTGGCTCCTTCAGCAGCGGGTGGTTGACCTGCTTGTTTGGAACCATAGGCGGTGCCCCAACCCCAGACTTCGGCGCCCTTGTTGCGCTTGACCACGCGGTTGCGGAAGATGTCGGCCACCACGTCGCCGTCACCGGCAAGCAGAGCTTTGGTCGAGCACATTTCAGCGCACGCAGGCAGCTTGCCTTCGGCCAAACGGTTGCGACCGTATTTTTCAAATTCGGCTTGGCTGCCGTTGGCTTCTGGACCACCCGCACAGAAGGTGCACTTGTCCATCTTGCCGCGCACACCGAAGGTGCCTTGCGCCGGGAACTGAGGTGCGCCAAATGGGCAAGCGTACGAGCAGTAGCCGCAGCCGATGCAGACGTCTTTGTCGTGCAACACCACACCTTCGTCGGTTTTGTAAAAACAGTTGACGGGACACACCGCCATGCACGGTGCATCCGAGCAATGCATGCAGGCCACCGAGATGGACTTCTCGCCAGGCACACCGTCGTTCAAGGTCACCACGCGGCGGCGGTTCACACCCCAAGGGACTTCGTGTTCGTTCTTGCAAGCGGTCACGCAACCGTTGCACTCGATGCAACGCTCTGCGTCACAGATGAATTTCATGCGGGCCATGGTTATTTCCTTTAAGCGCGTTCGAGGTTGCAGACCGTGGTCTTGGTCTCTTGCATCATGGTCACGCTGTCGTAACCGTAGGTGGTGGCGGTGTTGACAGCCTCGCCTCGCACGATTGGCGCCGCACCTTTGGGGTAATGCGCCAGCATGTCGGCACCTTGCCAACGGCCCGAGAAGTGGAACGGCATCCACACCGTGCCGGTGTCGACGCGCTCGGTCACCAGGGCTTGCACATTCAAGCGAGCACCTGTGGGGCTATGCAGCCACACACGTTCGCCGTTGCGAATGCCGCGATCTGCCGCCGTCTTGGGATGTACCTCAACATAGGCCTCTTGCTGCAACTCAGCCAGCCAGGGGTTGGAGCGGGTTTCTTCGCCACCGCCCTCGTACTCGACCAGACGGCCCGAGGTGAGGATGAGCGGAAACTTCTCGTGGACCTTGTCAGCCACGTTTTTGTCTTGTACGGTTTTGTACAAGGTGGGCAGACGCCAGAAGGCTTTTTTGTCGTCGTGCGTGGGGTACTTGGCCACCAGGTCGGGACGCGTGCCATACAAAGGCTCGCGGTGTTGCGGAATGGGGTCTGGAAAGTTCCACACCACAGCACGGGCCTTGGCGTTGCCAAATGGGTGGCAGCCATGGTTTTGCATGAAGACGCGGATCATGCCGCCCGAGTTGTCGGTCTTCCAGTTTTTGCCTTCGGCCAACGCTTTCTCAGCATCGGTGAGTTCATCCCACCAGCCGAGCTTCTTCAGCAGCACATGGTCGAGCTCAGGGTAGCCGGTGGTGATGTCAGCACCCAGCGAGTGCGAGCCATCTTCGGCCAACAGGTTTTTGCCTTCGCGCTCCACGCCAAAGTTGGCGCGGAAGTTACCGCCACCGTCCATGACGTGTTTGGAGGTGTCGTACAGGTTAGGCGAACCGGGGTGCTTGAGCTCTGCCGTGCCCCAGCAGGGCCAAGGCAAGCCGAAGTAGTCGCCGCCAAAGTCGTAACCGGTTTCTTTGTCTTTGCCGCCCTTGGCCTTCAAGGTCTTGACGTCAAACAAGTGCATATTGCGCATGTGCGCTTTCAAGCGCTCAGGGCTTTGACCTGTGTAGCCAATGGTCCACACCGACTTGTTGATTTCGCGCAAGATGTCTTCGACCATGGGTTCGTCCATGCCATTGACTGTTTGCAGTTTGTAGTTCTTGACCAGCTCTTTGCCAAAGCCGAGTTTTTCGGCAAATTGGTACATGATCATGTGGTCGGAGCGGCTCTCCCACAAGGGCTCAATGACTTTCTCACGCCATTGAATGGAACGGTTCGATGCGGTGCAAGACCCACTGGTTTCAAACTGCGTCGCCGCAGGCAGCAGGTACACCGCACGGTTGGGGTTGAGGTCTTCGGCCTTGCCAGGCATGGCGGCCATGGCGGCGGTGGCAGAAGGATAAGGATCGACCACCACCAACAAGTCGAGCTTGTCCATCGCGCGTTTCATGTCCAAGCCACGGGTCTGCGAGTTCGGCGCATGGCCCCAGTAGAAAACGCCACGCAGGTTGCTGTCTTGGTCGATGAGTTCGTTTTTCTCCAACACACCGTCGATCCAACGCGAGACAGTGATGCCAGGCTTGCTCATCATGGCGGGAGTGGCAAAGCGGCCTTTGAGCCACTCGAAGTCCACGCCCCAGGCTTTGGCG
>NZ_JAVLFP010000039.1:0-7822 GCF_046052825.1 Limnohabitans sp. | reverse complement strand
GCCACATCTGCCGTTTCCAGAGCGACGAATTGCGCCGTCTTGAGGGCCGCCACTTGTGCGGTGGTCAAGCTCTTGGCTTGGGCCGAGGTCAAGGCCACCACCTGGTCGGTCGTCAACGCCGCGGCTTGCGCGGTCGTCATGGCAGCCACCTGCGCCGTGGTCATGGCCGCCAAATCAGCCGTCTCCAAGGCTGCAACTTGTGCCGTCTTCAACGCCGCCACTTGGTCTGTCGTCAAGCTCTTGGCTTGGGCTGTCGTCAAGGCGGCCACTTGTGCCGTCTTCAAGGCACTCACTTGTGCGGTGGTCATCGATGCTACTTGTGCCGTTGTCAAGGCCGCCACTTGGTCGGTGGTCATCGCCGCAGTTTGCGCTGTGGTCAACGCAGTCACCTGCGCCGTGGTCATCACCGCCAAATCAGCCGTCTCTAGCGCTGCAACTTGCGCAGTCTTAAGTGCCGCGACTTGCGTTGCACTCAAGCTCTTGGCTTGGGCCGAGGTCAAGGCCACCACCTGGTCGGTCGTCAACGCCGCGGCTTGCGCTGTTGTCATCGCAGACACCTGCGCGGTGGTCATGGCCGCCAAATCTGCCGTCTCCAGGGCCGCAACTTGCGCCGTCTTCAACGCTGCCACTTGCGCCGTGGTCAAGCTCTTGGCTTGGGCCGTGGTCAAGGCCACCACTTGAGCGGTGGTCAAGGCGGACACACCTGCTGTCACCACCGCAGCAATTTGTGCGGTCGTCAGCGCAGCAACCTGTGCTGTCGTCAACGCTTTGGCCTGTGTGCTGCTCAGAGCAGCAACTTCGGTCGTGGTGAGGTAGGGAACTTGGAAGCTCGGATCAACAGCCGCGATCTGAGAGGTGATCAGCGAATAAATTTGGTCAACAGAAAAAGCACTGATGGCGGATGTGGACAGGCTGCCGATGCCCGACGAAGTGATGGCCACCACCTGTGCTGTCGTCAAAACTGCCACCTGTGCGCTTGTCAGGGCACTGATTTCTGCCGTTGTGGTGACAGCAATGTCTGCAGGAGCTAAAGCCTTGATCTCTGTGAGAGATTTGCTCGAAATACCAGTGATTGCTGACGCCATAGGAACACCCAATTCATCCGGAGACATTCCAGATCGTGTCTTTGGATCGACAGCAGTCGGTCAGACTTTAGAATTTTTTTTAATTATTTAAATTGAATCGATAAATAAGAATGAATCGCGAAAAATTAGATCTAAAACGCTACAAATCAAATCGGTTGAAATTCTGGATTCAAGTGGTTTCGAATCAAGGCACGAATTTGTTCGACCGATAAAAAGTCTGGATTGGTGCCAGACTCATAGGCAAAACTTGTCGCAACTGGCGCCGCTTTCAAGTTTGAAGCCAGATAACGCGCCTTGCTTGATGCACTCAAAATGGCATAGTAAGCGCCCAAATCGATGGTGTTGGGGCTGTCACTTTGCGTGATCATTTCTTCGTGCAATTTTTCTCCTGGCCTGATGCCCACGATGTCTTGACGGCAATTGGGGGCGATCGCATTTGCCACATCAACGATGCGGTAAGAGGCGATTTTAGGAACCAGAATTTCACCGCCCAATCCGCGCTCCAGAGCCCACAGGACCATCTCGACCCCTTCGTCCAGGGAAATGTTGAAGCGCGTCATGTCGGGGTCGGTGATGGGTAAGACACCGGTCTTCGCTCTTTCTAAGAAGAACGGAATGACGGAGCCACGCGAACCCATCACATTGCCATAACGAACCACAGAGAAACGCAAGTCCCGAGGGCCTTTGAAGTTATTGGCGGCAATGAACAGCTTGTCACTGCAGAGTTTGGTGGCACCGTACAAATTGATCGGAGCTGCCGCTTTGTCTGTCGACAAAGCGACCACGCGCTTGACTTGGGTGTCCAAGCAAGCCTCAATGAGGTTTTGCGCCCCCATGATATTGGTTTGGATAAATTCAAAGGGGTTGTATTCAGCGGCAGGCACTTGTTTTAAGGCGGCCGCATGCACCACGGTGTCAATGCCTTCCAATGCGCGACGCAAACGGTTCTGGTCCCTGACATCGCCAATGAAAAAACGCAACGCTGGGTATTTGGACTCAGGGAACTCTTGTTGCATTTCAAACTGCTTGAGCTCGTCGCGACTGAACACCACCAGGCGCTTGACCTTGGGGCAATGGTCCAAGACCGATCGCACAAAGGCTTTGCCAAACGAGCCGGTACCGCCTGTGATGAGAATAGATTGGTCGCAAATATCGATGGAAGAGTTCATGGCGCACGTCGACAAATCGACGCCCTGTGATGAAAGATGTACTCTCAAAGCAGGAGTCGTGCCAAATCAAAAGTTGGTCTGTTACTTGCTTCATCAAAGCACTTCCTCTCAACTGTCAAACCTTTGACACCCAAGCATGTCCTCAACAGACCACATTCCATATGGCCGCCACACGGTCACAGATGCCGATATTCAAGCGGTGGTGGATGTCTTGCGCTCTGACTTCTTGACCCAAGGCCCAGCAGTGCCTGCATTTGAAGAGGCCGTGGCAAGTTATTGCCAAGCCCAGCATGGCATTGCCGTCAACAGCGCCACCTCTGCCCTGCACATTGCCTGCTTGGCCTTGGGTTTGGGGCCCGGCGACTGGCTATGGACCAGCCCCATCACCTTTGTAGCGTCGGCCAACTGCGGCTTGTATTGCGGCGCCCAAGTGGACTTTGTGGACATTGACCCACGCACATTCAATTTGTGCCCCGTTGAGCTCGAGAAAAAATTGGCGTTGGCCAAGCAGCTTGGCAAACTGCCCAAAGTGGTGGTCCCTGTTCATCTGTGTGGGCAGTCTTGTGATATGGCAGCCATTCATGCACTGTCAATCCAATATGGTTTCAAAATCATTGAGGATGCGTCGCATGCGATTGGCGCCAAATACCAAGGCGCAGCCGTCGGCAACTGCCGCTACAGCGACATCACTGTGTTCAGCTTCCATCCGGTCAAGATCATCACCACCGCAGAAGGTGGCATGGCGTTGACCAACGACCCAGCCCTGGCCAACCGCATGGCACTGCTCAGGAGCCACGGCATCACACGGGACTCGCAACAGATGACCCACGCCTCCGAGGGGCCTTGGTATTACCAACAAATCGCGTTGGGCTTTAACTACCGCATGACCGAGCTACAAGGGGCATTGGGCTTGAGCCAAATGAGCCAACTTGACAGCGCCATTGCACGCCGGCACACCTTGGCCAGTCAATACGCGGCCTTGCTCCATGCGCTGCCTATCACGCTGCCTTGGCAGCATCCAGACACCCATTCCAGTTTTCATTTGTATGTGGTTCAACTCAACGCCAACATGGCGCATCTGCACAGAACAGTGTTTGAATCTTTGAGAGAACAAAACATCGGCGTGAATTTGCATTACATCCCTGTGCACACGCAACCGCATTACGCACAGATGGGATTCAGCGACAGTGACTTTAAGAATGCTCAAAATTACTACGCCAAGTCGATCAGTATCCCTTTGTATTCATCCATGACAGACGACCAACAACAGCAGGTTGTTGCTGCATTGGAAAAGGCCATCGCCGCATGAGAATCGCCATCATTCCAGCGCGCGGTGGCAGTCAGCGCATACCGCGTAAAAATATCAAAGTTTTTTGCGGCAAACCCATGATCGCCTGGTCCATCGAAGCCGCGCTTCAAAGTGGCTGTTTTGACCGCGTGATCGTCTCAACAGACGATGCTGAAATTGCCCAGGTGGCGCAAACTTGGGGCGCGGAAGTCCCCTTTGTCCGACCCGCGACGTTGAGTGATCACCACACACCCACGATTCCTGTGGTGGCACATGCCATCGATTGGCTGCAATCCCAGGGCGTCAAGCCGCAAGCGGTTTGCTGCATATATGCCACGGCGCCCATGATCACCATCGAGGATCTGCACCAAAGCTTGAACACTTTGGAATTGAATGCGTGTGACTATGTGTTCACAGCCACGAGTTACGCGTTTCCTATCCAACGTGCGTTCCAGTTGAGCGCACAACACCGTGTCGAGATGTTCTATCCAGAGCACTTTGGTACCCGGTCGCAAGACCTGCCTCACGCCTACCATGACGCCGGCCAGTTTTACTGGGGCCAAGCTCAGGCATGGCTGAACCAAACACCCATTTTCTCTTCCAATGCCATGGCACATCTGCTGCCAAGACACCGCGTACAAGACATAGACACACCGGAGGACTGGGACAGGGCCGAACGCATGTGCCAGGACCCAGTATCCCTGCGCGAATTAAACCAAGGATCCACACATGCCTAACCAAGCATTTGAAACAGAACAAGAAAAATTTTGGGCCGGTGAATTTGGCAACGCCTACATTCACCGCAACCAAGGGGCCGCTTTGCTGGCGTCCAATTTAGACTTCTTTGTCAAAGCGTTGAAGCAAGCGCGCAGCCTCCACAGTTGCATTGAATTTGGTGCCAACATCGGCATGAATTTGAAGGCGCTGCAGCTGCTTTTTCCGGATTTAGAAGCGCACGGCATTGAGATCAACCCAAGTGCGGCTGCTGAGTTGGCAAACACGATCCCCGCAGCCCATGTGTACCCCACCTCGTTGCTGAACTTCGAGCCCACACGCACATGGGATTTGACGCTCATCAAAGGGGTGCTGATACACCTCAACCCGGATGTCTTGCCCAAGGTTTACGACAAACTGGTCCGGTCATGTGGTCGCTATTTACTGGTGGCCGAGTATTACAACCCTTCGCCGATGGCCATCCCTTACCGTGGACATAACGACCGTTTGTTCAAGAGGGATTTCGCAGGGGAAATCATGGACCGACATCCCCAGATGACATTGGTCGATTACGGATTCGCCTACCGACGTGACCCTAACTTTCCACAAGACGACATCACTTGGTTTTTGCTGGAAAAGACATAAGTCCATGGGTATGCGTATCGCATTTCGCGCTGATTCAAGCCTGGCCATTGGCAATGGTCATGTGATGCGATGCGTCAGCTTGGCTCAAGTGCTTCGAACCCAAGGTGCGCAATGTATTTTTCTTTGTTCGAATGCCCCTGGCCATTTGAATGGTTATCTTCAAGCACAAGAGTTTGAAGTGCGTAGCCTAGGAAGCGAACACACTGATGCGCGCGAAAGCGCCGAAAGTCTCATGTCGAATTGGCAAGATGATGCACACGCCACGTTGAAAGCCATGGCACATGAGCGATTCGATTGGCTGATCGTCGATCACTACGGTCTCGACCAGCGGTGGGAAAGTTTGGTGTCTCACCATGTGCCTCGCCTGCTGGTGATCGATGATTTGGCCAATCGAAAACACCACTGCGAGTTGCTGCTAGACGCCAATCCTGGGCGTAGAGCTGAAGACTACATAGACTTGACTCCTGACTCGTGCCGTATTTTGGCGGGGCCCCACTATGCCTTGATTCGCGAAGAAATACGCAGATGTCGGACAGGTCTACCCGCTCCAATAATTTCAGAAACCAAGCTCAAAATCCTGGTGACGTTAGGCGGTGTCGACAAAGACAACATCACCTGCGACGTACTCACCGCACTTGATGATTTCGAATCCGAAGTCCCCCTGACCATCCAAGTTGTCGCGGGCCCTTTTGCCCCTTGGGTAGATGCAGTGATGGCGCTCTCTCGATCCATGCGTTGGCCAACGCGCGTGGCACAAAATCCCAGCCACTTCGTTGAATGGATGTGCACACACGATGTGGCCATTGGTGCCGCCGGTACCTCTGCCCTTGAGCGCTGTTATCTGGGCTTGCCTTCCATCAATTTTGTGTTGGCGCCCAATCAAAAAAACGGTGCCCATGCACTGAGAGAAGTTCACGCAGCAGGGTTGCTTGAATTGAACCAAGACTGGGAAAAATCTTTGCATCAACAACTTCACGAATTGTTGAAACCCGATCTGCGCCAAGCCATGCAAGAGGCTTGTACACGGGTCACCGATGGTCGGGGCACCGATCGCGTGACACAGGAGATCTGGCATGTCTGAGCTACCTTCTGGTGACATCAGACCCATGTGTGTGGATGACTTACAGAGGGTCTTGTCATGGCGCAATCACCCGAAGATTCGCCAACACATGCTCACGCAACATGTGATCACCGCAGAAGAACATCGACATTGGTTTGAACGTTCGACGCATGATCCGCTTCGAAAAATCATGGTGCTGGAACACCAAGGTCAACCATTTGGGTTGGTCCATTTCACAGGCGTTCAAGCGAACGCGAGCGTGGATTGGGGCTTTTATTTAGCCCCTGATGCACCGAAGGGAAGCGGTGTTCTTTTAGGGCAAAGCGCACTTGCGTTTGCATTTGAAACCTTGCACATCCACAAGCTCTGCGGGCAAGTGCTGGACACCAATGCCGCTTCGATTCGTTTCCACGAACGCCAGGGGTTTTCACTAGAAGGGCGTTTGCGGCAGCAAGTGTGCATTCAATCCTCTCACCGCGACCTCTTGTGTTTCGGATTGCTACACACCGAATGGTCTAACCGCCAACCCTCCAAGGACAGCCATGTCGAATCCTGATCCCATCCATATCGACGGCCGCAGCATTGGCGCGGACACAGCGCCCTATGTCATTGCGGAAATGTCGGCCAACCACAACGGTAGCCTTGAGAACGCCTTTCGCATCATCGAAGCAGCCAAGGCAGCAGGAGCACATGCCGTTAAATTACAGACTTACACCCCTGACACCATCACACTGAATGCCACCAGCGAAGACTTTCGCATCCAGGGCGGCTTGTGGAACGGTCGAACGTTGTATGACCTTTACCAAGAAGCGCACATGCCTTGGGATTGGCATCAACCTTTGTTTGAGCATGCGCGTCAATTAGGCATCACGATTTTCAGCTCCCCGTTTGACCACACAGCCGTTGACTTGCTAGAAAGCCTCGGTGCACCGGCTTACAAAATTGCCTCCTTCGAAGCCATCGATCTCCCACTCATCCGCTATGTCGCTCGTACCGGAAAGCCGATGATCATTTCTACCGGCATGGCGGACGATACAGAAATCCAAGAAGCTGTCGAAGCGGCTCAATCAGCCGGCTGCAAAGAACTGGCCTTGCTGCATTGCGTCAGTGGTTATCCCGCCCCGCCTGCCGATTACAACTTGCGCACTTTGCAAGATATGAAAGATCGCTTTCGCGTTGTCACGGGTTTGTCTGATCACACCTTGGACAACACCACCGCGATTGCCAGTGTGGCGCTGGGTGCTTGCATCATCGAAAAGCACTTCACCCTTAATCGCCAAGGCGGTGGGCCGGACGATAGTTTTTCACTGGAGCCCACAGAGCTGGCCCAACTGTGTCGTGGCACGCAAACGGCATGGGAAGCGATGGGGCAGATTGACTACGGACGCAAACCCAGCGAACAAGCCAATGCGCAATTCAGACGTTCGCTGTATTTTGTCAAAGCCCTGCAAGCGGGCGATGTGATCACACAGGACATGGTGCGCAGTGTGCGACCGGGGTTTGGTCTGGCACCCAAACACATGGATGAGGTTGTCGGCCGACAGGTCATTAGACCCATTGCTGTGAATTCTCCAGTCCGGTGGCAAGACCTTGTTTGAACGCAAAAAAGGGCTGAGTGCCTGAGCACCCAGCCCTAAACTGCCATCTTCATTTCACTTGTTGAGATTTATTTCAACAGCGACAGCACCATCTGTGGCGACTGGTTCGCTTGCGCCAACATGGCCGTGGCGGCTTGCTGAATGATCTGGCTCTTGGCCAAAGCCGTGGTCTCTTTCGAGTAGTCCGTATCCATGATGCGGCTTCTGGACGCCTCGGTGTTGGTCACCACGTTGCTCAGGTTGTTGACCGTGGCATTCAGGCG
>NZ_JAVLFP010000038.1:0-2682 GCF_046052825.1 Limnohabitans sp. | reverse complement strand
CGCCTGAATGCCACGGTCAACAACCTGAGCAACGTGGTGACCAACACCGAGGCGTCCAGAAGCCGCATCATGGATACGGACTACTCGAAAGAGACCACGGCTTTGGCCAAGAGCCAGATCATTCAGCAAGCTGCCACGGCCATGTTGGCGCAAGCGAACCAGTCGTCACAAATGGTGATGTCGCTGCTGAAATAAGTCTGAAACCGAGGTGTTAGCATGAGGGCTGTGTCTGTCGACTCAGCCCTCTTTTTATGTCCAAGCCTCAATTGCATCATTTGTTACTCAAGGCCGAAAAGGCCAGAAAATCGGCCAATTTTCCAGAGTGCAAGCGCCTGTGCGAAGCCATTTTGCGAATCAACCAACAGGAGATGGGTGCGGTTGAAACTTTGGCGCTGTGCGCCTTGGAGACCAAGCACTTTGCCGAGGCTTTTGACGCCGCACGAAAACTCACAGATGCTGAGCCCAACAACGTCAACGGCGCCATGATCGCCTCTGTGGCTTTGATGAACACCAGCCAAGATGAGTTGGCCGTTCATGTGCTTGAAGAACAGATCAGCCGAACACCCAGCGTGCCGGCCTTGTTGTTCAATTTGCATTCCGCTTATGCTGCCCTGGGCTTGAACCAGAAAGCACTTGAAGTGGCCATGAGGGCCATTCAATTGGTGCCCACCAATGCCGATGCCTACAACAATTTGGGTGCCAGTCTTCATGCTTGTGCACGGCAGTCAGATGCAGTGATTGCTTTCCAAACCGCGGTTGATCTCAACCCAAAGCACTACACCGCGAGGTTGAATTTGGCCAATGCAATTTCTGGGGACGATGCCAAAATCATCCAAGAGATTGAATACGTGGTGCGAGAAGCCAAAGGCGTTTTGAGTGAAAGAGCCTTGGTAGGTGCCCTGCACAACACCGCATTTCCCTATTTGCGCTTGGGAAA
This sequence comes from Limnohabitans sp., assembly GCF_046052825.1. Taxonomy (GTDB): domain Bacteria; phylum Pseudomonadota; class Gammaproteobacteria; order Burkholderiales; family Burkholderiaceae_C; genus Limnohabitans. Next base: position 1,745 of record NZ_JAVLFP010000038.1, on the reverse strand, counting down.
TTTAGAAAAAGGGTGGGAACGTTTGGAGCATGGTTTCAGTCCTTTGATTGACTCTAACCGTGGTCGCCGTCCGCAGCGTAACTTCACCGAACCTCGCTGGACAGGGCAGCCTTTGATGGGCAAATCCCTTTTGGTCTGGCGTGAACAAGGCTTGGGCGATGAAATCATGTTCGCCTCCATGCTCAATGAACTGCGTGCACTGGATGGCAAAGTTATTTTGGAGTGCGAGCCACGCTTGGTCTCCGTGTTTCAGCGTTCTTTCCCTGAATTTGAAGTTCGCGCAGAACTCTACCGGTCTATTTTTCCTTTTGACAGTCCACACAAAGACTTCGATGTACAAATTCCCTTGGGAAGCTTGGCCAGTTTGTACCGTCGAAAAATTGAGGACTTTGACCGTTCCAAACCCTATTGGGTGCCTGAGCCGACTCTCCGCGCAGAATACGAGCAGCGATTGCAAGCGGCGTGTGGTCAAAAAAAACGTGTGGGCTTGTGCTGGCGCAGTGCGGTCGTTTCTCCCACGCGAAGCACTTCTTACACCATGTTGATGGATTGGGCTGAACTCTTGCAGCGAGACGATGTCTGTGTGGTGAACCTGCAATATGGTCCCTGTGAAAAGGAATTGTTGGAGGTCGAGTCCGCATTGGGCATCCAAATCATCCGCTGGCCAGACACCGATTTGCAAAAAGATTTGGAGGCGGTGGCCGCCATCATTGCCAACCTGGATGTGGTGTGTTCTGTTGGAACTGCGGTGGCTCAAATCAGTGGGGCTGTTGGAACCAGAACATTGTTGTGTGCAGACTCCTACAACTGGACTTCTTTTGGCACCCAGGGTTATCCTTTCCAGCCCAGCATGCAGTTGGTCGTGGGTGAGGAGAAAAGTAATATGAAATCCGCTGTTGAGAAAACCATTCAATATATTTAAATATTTCGCTCAAGTTCTCTGATCTCGTTCCGATGACTCGATTGCCTAGTTTTAAATTCGCACTTTGAAGGGTGCTTGAGGGGAGTTCATGAGTTCAATCAACAACTTGAGTGGGGCGACGGTATTGCCGAGCACGCATGCTGCGCCCAATGCGGCCGCACCTGCCGTGGTGGCAGAACCGTCGGCGCGGCCATCCGATGTGGCCAACCGATTCAATGACTTTCGCCAGGTGGTTCAAAAGTCGTCTGACCAACTCGACAGCAGTCGCAGGCAGTTGGAGCTGGCGGTTCAAGAACTCAAACGCACCTCCGACAACGCGGGCAGAGCCCTGGGTTTTCGAATTGATCCAGCTGTCAGTGGCGCAATCGTGACGGTTTCTAACTTAGAAACGGGTCAAGTCATTCGGCAAATTCCTGACGAAGTGGTGGTACGTGTGGCCCACTCGATTGAGAAAATGAAGGGCTTGCTCTTCGACGGAAAACTTTAATTTCGACTTTTCAGTGGCAACGATTTGCCGCTTTTTTTAAAAAGTGGCAAATATTTGCCGCTTTTCTCTAAAGTAAGACCAAGACAGTCCGAATCACAAGGTAAGGCGCATCAAGCACCTCCCTTTTAAATCTCTCTAGGAGAATGTGATGACTGTTGTGAATACCAATGTGAAGTCCCTGGTGGCTCAAGACGCGATCATGAAAGTCGGTCGTGATCTGTCTACCGCCATGGAGCGTTTGTCAACTGGCAAGCGCATCAACTCAGCCAAAGATGATGCGGCAGGTTTGTCCATCAGCAACCGCATGACGTCGCAAATTCGCGGCCTGAACATGGC
>NZ_JAVLFP010000037.1:0-100712 GCF_046052825.1 Limnohabitans sp. | reverse complement strand
GTTTTCCTCGACGAGGTCCAAGATATAAAGCCTGGTGACTTAACAAGAATAAGAGCTCTTTCTGAGCATATGTACGTTGCTGGAGACTCCGATCAAAGAATATACGAGGAAGGTGCAAAAGAAGAGGATATCGTTCGGACGGTTCAACCCGTTGCATGGAAGCTATTGGAAATATTTCGGCTTACCAAGTTACTTCGAGATGTCGCTTTATCTATCCTACCTAAGGCCAGAATCGTAGAGGGAAGCGATGCTGTCAAAACAGCGAACGTGACAATTCGACTGATCCCATTTGAAAAAGAGAGCAACGAGGTTGAGTGGGTTTGGGATGAGGCTCTTCGCCGGTCCCGGCCTGGCGATCCAAGCGTAATTCTATTCCCCACGCATGATGCGATCGCAGACTTTTCTTGGAAACTCGCAGATCATCTGAAGACCGACGCGCCGCCGAGAGTTAAATTTTCCAAAGGGAAACGTGATTACACACCATTTAATGAGCACTGGTCCGAAAATGATACGCCGCTTGTATATTTAGGAAATAGTTTTGGTTCACTTGCTGAGAGTGACACGAAGCCTCTCGTTTACCTGATGACATTTCACAGTTCGAAAGGGTTGGATTTTAGGAATGTATTTATTCCAAGTCTTAACTCAGACACAGTGATTGTTGGGAAGCGAGCGCTTGAAAATGATCCTGATTTGGATCGGCGTGTTCTTTTTGTTGCCGTAACCAGAAGTAGAGAAAATCTGTTTTTGTCCTTTAACAGCAATAAGCCCCATCCCCATGTGGCTAATTTGCCAAAGTCAGTGGTAACGGAAGTCAAAGTGACGAAAAAATCTAATTCAGATAAAGAGGATTTCTTTTAAATATGGACCACTCAGCATGGATGTTTGTCGCCACATATCCCGAGTGGCTGAATTGGATTGCAGTCGGTCGGATTCGCTGCAATGGTCGTGTATCTCGCGTGAGGGATAGTGAGGATATAGACGGCTTTGCATTGTTGATGGACCGAGCGCCAGATATAAGCATTGATGATGACCAGGCGTTTATTCTGGCAAAGCTTAAGCCAAACTTTCGGAGTTTCCAGCAGGATGTAGCTTCTTCAAATTCCCAAGAACTAACATGGTTGTTGATTGAAGCCGTAGATGAGTTCATACCTGTTTCTGATCGGGGAGCACGCCTGATAGAAGCGGATGCGCAACGTGCCAAGGCAAAGATTGGTCCGGCAATATTTCAGAATGCGTGGCAATCTTGGACGTCTATACAGAAAGACGTACGGGCAGACTGCCGTGGGCGAACACTTGTTAAAGTTACGGGCCTTGGCGAACCAAATTTGTCTTTAATACCTAGTCAAATTTCTAATTATTTGAGTGGCAAGGTATCTTTGCCGAACGCAGAGAAGGCATCAGAACTAAGGGCCACAAATGCTTTTGCCTGGGCAGCCAGTTTCTCAGTATTTGGCGTCCTGGTCGGCGAGGAAGAGAAGAAAGCACGGACTCAAGAACTTGGTTTGGGTGAGGTCATTCGAAAGTTGCGTCAAGATTTCTCAGTAAAGGAGCCGGTTTTAAAGGATAGGCTGCTCCGCGACATTGGGCAAAAGCTTTCTGATGTTATCAAATCTCGCTTGGGCATTGATGTTTCCATTCTTCAACTAGTCGTTGTTTTCCATTACGCTGATGTAATTGCTTCGGGCAAGGATGTGGTTCTTCATTCTTTAGTCAAGGACATTGGCGAGGTGGTCATGGAGTGTGGGCCGATCGCTGGTGCAAACACTGCTTACATGATTGGCCGAGCTATGGATGACATTGCGGTCACCACCTTGGCCTACGCCAGTACACCTCTCACATTTTCTTCGTTGGTACCCGGAAAACTACCATGTTCAATTGATGTTGGAAATTATGTTGTTGAGCGTCAACAAGAACTAGCTGAACAGCATGCCAATACGCTCAAGGCTCAAGCTCAAGCTCAAGCTCAAGCTGATGCCGCAGCCGCAGCCATAGCAGCCGCAGCCGCAGCCGCAGCAGCTACTTCTGCCGCTGCTGCGATGGATGAATCACTTGAACAGGAATCTATTACAAATATTTTGTCTGATGTCAACTCTCCGGCGGAGCCTCTTGTTGAAAACCTGATCAATACACAGGCGAGCGAGTTAATTTCCAACTCTGAGTCTGATGGTCAACAAATGAACATCAATGCTACGGAACCGGCCATAATCATTGACCCCAAAGGTGTCGTTGAAGTCAGTGCTAATCCAGATCTTGATATAGAACCTTTGATAACTTCGGCCACTATTGGCGATCAAATGAGTTCGCATGATGCATTCAGTGGCGCTTTGTTTTCGGACACCCCTGTGCAAGAAGGACAATTAAAGGCGCAACGCTCATCTAAGACGTCCGGTAGTAAAAAGAGAAAAGATAATCTGTAAATTAGTGAAACTTTCTTTTCAGAAATTTTGCTCTTGCCGCGTTGCGTCCTATTTGGATTGAACCAAGGAGCGAGCAGCTAAAGGAAGCTCTTTATGCCATTTAAATTCGTTCGGTCCAGCAAAGCTCAATCTTTAATTGGTGAGACCAAAGAGCGCGTGCGCGAAGAGATTTCGATGATGAACGATCACGAGCTGAAAGAGCACCTCGATTACGTTAAGAATCAGCATGAGTCGTATAAATCCATTGGTGACGATGAAAGCAAGATTTTGTACCATGAGCTAAAAATAATTCGTGCTGAGAACACCAAAAGAGTTAATGCAAACAATGCGAAGCTTGCTAGGCAATTCTTAAAGTTGCAGGCCTCAAAAAAAATAAAGTGCCCCCACTGCGGAAAAAGAGTGCATCTAGACATGCTTTAATTTTGACGAAATAGTCAGTCAGTCTGAAGGGCCTGCTCATATTGTGTCCATTCCTTTTAGGAAATGTTCAGCCTGCCGATCCCAATCCATGGGAAACGGCTCCATCAGATCTTTCATCGTTAGTTGCGCTGGGTATTTTCCGTCCAAGATGGCTTCGACGACGGTGGGTGACAAGTAGGCCAGACGCAGGATTCGGCTCACAAACGATGGGCTGATGTTCTCGGACTTGGCCATGTCCTCAATTGAAGCGTGGGTGCCGTCAAATAGTTTGCGATGCCAGCGGTGGCCACGTGCCAGCAGTTTGACCATGGCGTTGTCAATCAAGGCCTCACGCCGCTCGATCGCCCGAGAACCGTCGGGCATCACGATCACGGCTTTGCCACCTCGTCTGCGAAAAGTCATCGGTATCTCGGTCGTGAAACCCGCCTCGGTCACGTTGCTCATGCCGCCTCCAGTTCTTTTTGTGGTTCAAGTGTGTCGCGCAGCAAGTTATTCAAGCCCTTGTCGTGCCACTTGATTGTGATGCCGTCCTTGCGCACCGTGATGCGTTCAACCAGGGTGTGCAGGACCTTGGCCTGCTCAGCTGGAAATAACTCCTCCCAGATCGCGTCGATGGACTGCAATGCGCCAACGGCATGCCGTTCTTCCACTGTGGGGCGCTGCGTATTGACCTCTCGCACCGCATGGGCCAGCACCTCGGGTGAGCGTAAGATGCCGCGCATCTTTTCAACCACCACCTGTTCTATCTCACCGGCGGGGATGCGGCAGATGTCGCAGCTTTCCTTGCCGATCTTGATCGAGTCGGTGTTGATGTAATAGCGGTAGGTTTTGTGCTGCTTGCGCGTCCAGCCAGGCGTAAAGGCCCGTCCTTGCTCAGAAAACAGCAACCCTCGCAGTAGGGACGGCGCGCTGCCACGTCCGGCCAGCCTGCCCTTGTTTATGGGTGTGCCGTTTTTAAGGTGCGTTTGCACCGTGTCCCAAAGCTCCTGGGTGATGATGCCGTCGTGCTCGCCGGGGAAGTGCTGTCCCTTGTAGGCCGCAATGCCAATGTAGACCGGGTTGTTGAAGATCTTGTAGACCGCGCCCTTGGTGATCAGCTTGCCTTGGCGTTCGACGCCCTTGGACGTTGTCCACGACTTAGAGGTGACACCCCGTTTGCGCAGGTCTTTGACGATGGTGGACATTGATGGCGTCGCGGCAAAGCGGGAGAACATCTCTTGGATGATGGCCGACTCCTGCGGGTTGGCCACCAACTTGCGCTCCACCACGTCGTAGCCCAAGGCGGGCATACCGCCCATCCAGATGCCTCGCTTGCGGGAGGCTGCGATCTTGTCGCGTACCCGCTCCCCGGACAGTTCACGTTCAAACTGTGCAAAGGACAGCAGGATGTTGAGCGTCAACCGCCCCATGGAGGTGGTGGTGTTGAAGGACTGGGTGACCGACACAAAGGTCACCTTGTACTGATCAAACAGTTCGACTAGCTTGGCAAAGTCGGCAAGCGAACGTGACAGCCGGTCGATCTTGTAGACCACGATGGTGTTCACCAGGCCCTTACGGACGTCTTCGAGCAGGCGCTTAATGGCCGGGCGCTCAAGCGTGCCGCCGGAGAAGCCGCCGTCGTCGTACCGGTCCTTGAGCATCATCCAGCCCTCAGACTTTTGGCTGGCAATGTAATTGGCGCAGGCGTCGTGCTGGGCATCCAGCGAGTTGAAGTTTTGGTCCAAGCCTTCTTCGGTGGACTTGCGTGTGTAGATCGCGCACAGGACTTTAGGGGTGGCGGTCATCAGATGCTCCTTCCAGCAGACATGCCAAAGAAGGTCCAGCCGTTTCGGTTGGTGCCGGTGATCACCATGGCAATGCGCGAGATGGACTTGTAGCGCTGGCCCGCGTATTCAAAGTCGTCGACGTGCACCACCACCTCGTGGCGCTGGCCGTCCCACTCGCGAATCAGTCGGGTTCCGGCAAGGGGCCTGCCGTCAGTCCGGCGGCGGCGCACATCCGGTTTGCCGCCGTCGAGTTGTTCGCCCAGTTTCTCCAGGCGCTTGATGGTCTCGCGCCGCAGGCCGCCAAGGGCCAACTCCTGGATCCGGTAAGCCAGACGCGTTTCAAGAAAGCGCCGGTTAAACGGCGGTGGTTCCGTCAGAAACATTTCCCGCCACATCTGCTTGAGATCCGGGGTGGGCGAGGTCTTGAGGGCTGCAACGCGTGCAACAAGTGAGTCATTCATGGGTGTTGTCCTTGGTAGTCAAAACACCTGCATGAACGCTCTCTTCGGTACGGTTAGCAAGTTGAGCTTCGCGCTTTTGGCGGTCCAGAAGGCGAATAGCGCCCTGGGCCAGGATTGCGCCGATGACGGCCATCGGGCTGGGCTCGGCGGGCGTGGTTGGTGGTGGGGTGCGTTTTGGGGCGGTCATGTAGGTTCATACCGCCGCAGGGGTGTGTTTTTCTCAGGGGACGGCGCTTTTGCCCACAAACGCGCGCTATTGAGCTGTTTCGGGGGTGATTTGCGGGCGCATTAGGGTGATCGGGCTGCATCCTGTGCCCGCCCCGGGCGGGCACAGGATAACTAAGGAGCACAGAATCACAGGACCACGGAGTACGTAGAGCACAGCAAAATTCTTTTAAGTCATTGATTTATATGAATAAACCGTATTTTTAAACCATTTTTTAGCACATCTTAATGATTCGGGAGGCGTCAAAAGAAGTTAACTCAATGTCTGAGTTGCCAACATTAGACGAGCACTTGGTGTCAAAAGCGCAGCTTTAATCATAGCGAGTTGAAGGATTTTGGCCTAAAATTTGGGCATTGCAATCGAAAACCCAAAGGAAACCCAATGTCAGCTTTATCAACCGCCAAAAAGATATCCAAGGGCCAAGAGAAGGCCAAAGCGCTGCGCGATAGCTGCTGGCCTGACCTGGACGATGACAAGCTCTGGAACCGAAAACTGGTCAAGGGCTTCACCACCATCCCCCGCACGATGCCCTTGATCATGAACATCATCGACTCGCTGACCAAGAACAAACCGGCAGGCATGGTCTTTTTCGTGTTGTGGTGCCGCACTTTTGACGAATCGCTGCTGGCCATCGACAACCCGATGACCCTGGCGTTTGAGTCCGGGTTTACCGGCGAGCGGGCACTGAGCACGTGGAAAGACCGCATGCGCTCCCTGGTTGAGCTGGGCTTCATTGATGCCAAGGAAGGCCCCACAGGAGCGCACCACTATGTATTGCTCTTCAACCCACACAAGGTGGTATGGAACCTGAAGGATCGCATTCAGGCGGGCATGTTTAGGGAACTGCAGACTCGTGCCATCGCTATTGGCGCAAGCGACATGGAACCCGCAAAGCCCGCCGAGGACAGCAAGTCAACATAACCGTAGCGCCACCACAGGCACATAAATGAAAAGAGACAAATATGAAAAAAACATGGGAAAACGACAGTTGTGAAGCGGTCCAGTCCTACTTCACGGTGTACCGCGTGCCGGTTGCTGCTGCTTTGTGGTGTGGCATCGAGCCAGGAGAAGTGGAAGAACACCTTGCGCTGTCCACGGAAGTCGCAAGGGGCGTTCTAAAGCACCCTTACATCAACTGTCTGGAGCCGAGGTGCCGGGCGATTCACGACGCGATCGTGACCGGGCTTCTGCCGTGCAGCAGGGAAAACGGGAAAGTCGTGCCGAAAGAAGAGCACGTTGCCGCCGAGCGACGTCACATTTCCCGGCAACACCTCAAGGACTGGATTGCGGCGCAGTTCCCGTCTGACAAGCCTGCATTTTTGTTTGACGAGATCGAGCGCAACACCCATACAGCCATCAATAAAGATGCCTACCAAGCATTGCAGGCTGAGCGTGATGGTTTGCGGGCGCGACTTGAAAAAGCGGCAGATGAGTACCGTAAGTTAAGAAGCGAGCGGGACGAGCTGGTCCTTGAAAAAGCAAAGCTCACTGAGAAGACTAAGCCCGCCAAAGACCTTGGGCTAAGAGCTGAGACGACCTACCTGAACATCATTGGCGGAATGCTGGCTTTGTTCATGATGAAAACCCCCGCCGGAAAGCCACATTCGGTTTTCAGCAGTCAATCGTCATTGATCGATCAGATGCTCGCCAATTTCAAGAAACCGGGAATTACAGAGCGGACTCTGCAAGAAAAATTTGCAGCTGCCAAAAAGAGCCTTGACCAGTAATCCAAATACATAACCTGCTACCGCAGTTGCGGTCGCGGTTCCCGCAGTTGCGGTGCTTTCATGAAGTAACCCCGGTCCAATGGCTTCATGTACTCGAAAACGAAAAAGGAAATGACATGTTGCCAAGCGATGACGGACAAAAAAATACTTCAAGCGCGACCGGTGTGCGCGATCCCCGCTTCACCCGTGACGCGGCCAACGACCCGTACTTTCGCGCTGCTATCAATGCAGCCAAGACCCGCACATACAGGGCAGCGGTTTCTGCCCAGCTGAGCACCTCGGAGCGGGAAGACCTGTATCAGGACATTTTGCTTGACCTGCTGGAACGTGAAGCTCAATTTTGTCCTGATAAGGGCAGCCCCGGAACGTTTACCGGTTTTGTGTCCGAGCACCGTACCGCCGAATTTCTCAAAGCGCGCAAGACAGACAGAGAGCGCCTGACCTTTGCCTCGGGTGAAGACGTCGACACGCTGGAGATAGTCAACATAAGCCGAGCACGCCAAGGTATGAACGAGACGCAGGACGCGGCCAATGACGACGATGCCGCGCCGATCGGTTCAAGCGAAGCCCATTACAGATCTCAATGGTTTGATGGTGACGACGATCTCTTTTCAAACTCCAACACTCTCCACGACCTGGAGACAGCGATGGCGCACATGAGCGAACAACAAGTTGAACTTTTGGACTTGCTTGCTTCGCACCAGGACCTCCCGACGGCATCCAAAGCCTGCGGTATGTCCACCGCCACCTTTTATCGCCGTGTGACCGAACTGGAAATGCACCTTCGCATGTTCGGCATCAGGACTGCTGCCTGACCGATCGCGGGGTGGCTGAGAAAAACAGTCACCTCGCTCAGTAAAAACCTTTAACACCTGCAAACTCCGCGCCCCCTTGGGCAGCGGTGGTAGGCCAACTCACGCCCGGAGATTTGATGATTTACAAAAACGACCTGATTGAAACCTCACGCAGCCACTTGGGTCTGGGTGTTGATATTGGCCGCGCAGCGCTGCAGCCTGTTTACATCCCCATTGAAAAACTGTCCGAGACCAACCTGTGTGACTGGGTCGCCAGCGCACTGGTTGGTCATTGCATTCAGTACCACGAGGGCCTGCTGCTGCGGGACCGCTCAGAGACCAACAGCGACTTGACCACCAAAGACCGCGCCCGTATCCACTCCGTGGCCCGCCGCGCCTGGATCGCCTGTGAGCTTGGCTTGGTGCACCTGTTTAGCCAAAAGGTCGGCGAGGACCACTACCGCTACCTGGCCATGAGATCTAGCTCCCCACTGAAGCCACCCGAAATCCGTACCCAACTGCGTATTGCGCAGATGGCCACCAGTAACCGCAAGCCCCACTGAAAGAAAGAGAACCCATGACTGCCGAACCCGACGTGCTGGATGAAATAGGCCAGCTTTACATGAATGAGCTCGACAAGCTCCCGCTGCCAGACCTTGACCGGATGATCAAGCAGGTCACCGCTGCCAAAGACACTGCTGCGTTGTACCTCAACGCATTGCAATTAACCTTGCACAACCGATTGGGCGGGCAAGCCCAGCAGCTTCGCCAAGAGGCTGGCAAGTCAACCGGTACGGTGCGCTTTGAGGTCGACGGCTACTTGGTCGTCGCCGATTTGCCCAAGCGCCCTGAATACAACCAGGTCAAGCTCAAAGAAGCAGTGGAAGCCCTGCGCAAGTGGGGCGAGGACCCAGAGAACTACGTCGGCATCGAGATCAAAGTTGCCGAGTCCAAGTACACCGCCTGGCCACCCGGCATCCGCGATCTGTTTGAGCCTGCACGCACGCTCAAAACGGGCAAGCCCAGCTACAAGCTCGAGCAAATCAAGTCCGGCGTCATTCCCGACGCTGCCAACGACAGTCACTTTGGTGGGGGGGTGTGATGGCCATCTCACTCGCACAACTCACCCGCGCCAATGCGCCCAAGCCACCCCGCATCCTGATTCATGGTGTTGCTGGCGTTGGTAAAACCACCTTCGCCGCAGAAGCCAACAACCCGGTGTTCGTCCAAACGGAAGACGGCCTGGGAACAATTCCGGCAGCCAACTTCCCGCTGGCCCGCACGTTTGAAGAAGTCCTCGAGTCACTGGCTTCGCTTTACACCGAAGACCATGACTTCAAAACCGTGGTGATCGATAGCGTGGACTGGCTTGAACCTCTGGTTTGGGGCAAGGCGTGCCGCGACAACGGCTGGGGATCCATCGAAGACGCCGGGTACGGCAAAGGCTACGTCGCCGCATTGAGCCTGTGGCGTCAGTACATCGACGGCCTCAACGCCCTGCGTGACGACCGTGGCATGACCGTGGTGCAAATCGCGCACACCGACATCAAGCGTTTTGACTCGCCGGAGCACGACCCTTACGACCGGTACGTCATCAAGTTGCACACCCGCGCAGCGGCGTTGATGCAGGAGCACTCGGACATCGTGCTTTTTGCCAACTACCGCATCTCCACCGTGAAGGCCGATGTCGGCTTCAACAAAAAAGTAAACCGCGCCATGGGCTCGGGCGAACGCGTGATTCATACCGCCGAGCGCCCCGCCTTTTTGGCCAAGAACCGCTATGGCCTGCCAGAGACCTTGCCACTGGACTGGCAGTCATTTGCCCAGGCCATGCCCGATGTGATCAAGCCCATGTTGATCGCCAACCCAGTCACCCCCACCAACCTCACCACCTGAAATTGAAATAGGAGAAATCACCATGGCTTCATTCGGACAAACTTTCGACGCATCCTCAATCGAGCCCAGCAGCGGCTACGACGTTCTGCCACCCGGCAAATACCTGGCCCAAATCGTTGCCAGCGAAATGCGCGCAACCAAGGACGGTCTGGGTCAGTACCTCTACCTTGAGGTGGATGTCATTGAGGGGCAGTACGCAGGGCGCAAACTTTTTGACCGCCTGAACCTCATCAACGCCAATGCAGATGCCGTGCAAATCGCACAGCGCACGCTGTCATCCATCTGCCGCGCCGTTGGCAAGTTGCAGGTCAGCAATTCCGAGCAATTGCACCTCATACCCTTGATCGCAGATGTGCGTGTGCGTCCCCCGAAGGGCATGTACGGCGAGAGCAACTCAGTTCGCTACCTGCCACGCGGCGGCCAGGCTGCCAACGCACCGACTTTCAGCACCGGCCCTGCCAATCCGCCAGTGCGTCCTACTGTGGCTACGGCAACGCCCGCTGCCAACGGACTGCCCTGGAAGCGCCAAGCCTGAGGTCCCAATGCACGAACACTTCACATTGCATCAAGCTGCGCCCGAGCCGGTGCACCTGCCGGACTCGGCGCAGAGCTGTCGTGAGCGGATGGCGGCGCTGCAAGGCGAGATTGCTTCTATCCGTATTCAGATCGCCACGACTGACATCCGGCGGCAGTCGGAGAAGAAGACGCTTGATGCTGCCTGGTTCCACCGTGCCAAAACCGCGCTGCGCTTAAAGCAGCAGGAACTGGCGCAGGTGGCTGCGCATCTTGCGACCTTTGATAAACGCGCAGCGCCCAAGCACCGTGATGCCTTCAAAGACACATTAATTGAAGTGGTGCGTGAAAACTGCAATGACCAGGAGTGGGCGGGCCTGGTGCAACGCGCGCGTGACTTGCACGCCAGCCAAGGGGGAAACCATGGCTGAACTACCCGCCATCACGAGCCTCACTCGCGAGGCCATCTTCTCTGGTTATGAAGCGGATGCCAGTGACGGGTTTCGCAGCCACCTTGGCGCGTCCTTGATTGGCAAGGAATGCGAGCGTGCGCTTTGGTACGACTTTAGGTGGGTCACGCGCAGCAAGCACCCAGGACGGTTGTTGCGCTTGTTTGAAACCGGTCAACTGGAGGAAGCCCGAATGGTGCTGAACCTGCGGCGCACCGGTGCAACTGTGCTCGAAGTTGATCCCGAGACCGGGCGTCAGTTTCGGGTGCAGGCCCATGGCGGCCACTTCGGGGGCTCACTTGACGGTCTTGCCATCAATTTGCTTGAAGCACCCAAATCCTGGCACGTGCTGGAGTTCAAGACGCACTCCAACAAGAGCTTTGGCGATCTGGTGGCCAAGAAGGTGCGCGAGTCCAAGCCGCAGCACTTTGCCCAGATGCAGATCTACATGCACCTGATGGGCATTACCCGAGCGATGTACTTGGCTGTGAACAAAGACACCGATGACCTGTATGTCGAACGTGTGGAGGCAGATGTCACCTATGCGGAACTTCTTCTGGAAAAAGCCCGGCGAATCATCTTCGCCCAAACCCCACTGCCGCGCATCAGCGAGGACCCCAGTTGGTATCAGTGCCGAATGTGTGACCACGCGCCGGTTTGCCACGCAAGCGGCAACAGCGTGGTGGCACCTGCGATCAATTGCCGTACTTGCCTGCACTCAACACCCGTGGATGGTGGTTGGCATTGCGACCGGCATCAAAAACGCCTGACCGAAGTTGATCAGCGCACAGGCTGTGAGCAACACCTTTACCTGCCGCCACTTGTTCCTGCATCGCAAGTCGATGCGGGTGACGACTGGGTTGACTACGAATTTACCAACGGAGTGCGCTGGCGCGATGCTGGTTTGAACAAGCACGCCGCCAACTGAATCCCCAACCGCAAACCTAAACGCAATTGAAAAAGGAATCCCCATCATGAGCTTTTCCCTTCGCCCCTACCAAAGCGCTGCCATCCAAGGCATCTACAACTACTTCCAAGATGAGAGCGGCAACCCGCTGGTGGTGATTCCAACCGCTGGTGGCAAGTCACTGGTCATGGCCACCTTTGTCGAAGGTGTGCTCAAAGCCTTTCCAGATCAGCGCATCCTGATCGTGACGCATGTGCGTGAGCTGATTGAGCAGAACTTTGCTGAACTCAAAAAGCTCTGGCCGCAAGCACCGGCTGGCATCTATTCCGCTGGCCTTAAAAAGCGTGAGATCCGCGCACAGATTCTGTTTGCTGGCATCCAGTCCATTCACAAGCGCGTGTACGACGTTCAGCAATGCGATCTGGTGCTGATTGATGAAGCGCACCTGATCCCGCGCTCTTCGAACACGATGTACCGCAAATTTCTTGATGGTTTAAAGCGCCTGAACCCGATGCTCAAAGTGATTGGCCTGACGGCCACGCCCTACCGCCTGGACTCTGGACGGCTGCATGAAGGTGATGAAGCGATCTTCACTGACATCGCCTATGAAGTTTCGGTGCGTGAGTTGATCGACGACCACTACCTCTCGCCGCTGATCTCCAAGCGCATGGCAACGCAAATCGACCTCTCGGCGGTGGGCACGCGCGGTGGTGAGTTCATCCCGAAGGACTTGGAAGCTGCCATTGACCAGGACGCCATCACACAAAGTGCAGTCAATGAAATCTTCTCGTACTCAACTAACCGCAAAAGCTGGCTGATCTTTTGTGCTGGCGTGGACCACGCGTACCACGTGCGTGATGCGGTGCGCAGCAGAGGGGTGACTTGCGAAACGATTGTGGGCGATACGCCCAGTTCCCAGCGCGAGGCCATCATCAACGATTTCAAGGCCGGGCGTATTCAGTGTCTGACCAATGCCAATGTACTGACGACAGGCTTTAATGCTCCTGCGGTAGATCTGATTGCCATGCTGCGCCCGACCAAGTCGGCGGGTTTGTATGTGCAAATCGTGGGCCGGGGTTGCCGCCTTGCACAGGGCAAGACCGACTGCCTGGTACTGGACTTTGCGGGAAACATTGCTCGCCACGGACCCATTGACGCCATCAAGCCCAAGACGCCCAAAGCGGGTGAAGACGGCGATGCGCCCACCAAAGCCTGCCCAGAGTGCGACAGCATTGTGCATGCGGCGGTACGTCAGTGTCCGGACTGTGGCCATATGTTCCCGGAGCCCCAAATCAAGATTGACGCCAAAGCCAGCACTTTGGACATCTTGTCTGGCGGTCCACCCGAGTGGGTGCCGGTGACACGGGTGAGCTATGCCCGGCACGACAAGACGGGCAAACCGCCGTCACTTCGGGTCGATTACTGGAGTGGTCTGAGTTCCCACAGCGAGTGGGTGTGCATTGAGCACCAGGGTTATGCGCGCCAGAAGGCAGCCAGTTGGTGGGCCAACCGCGCGCCGGGCCTACCGCTTCCTCGAGGTGTTGACGAGGCGCTGGCGGTATCGCAGCGGCTTAAGTGCCCTTCACAGATTGCGGTGCGCCCAAGTGGGCGTTACACAGAAATCGTCGGCGCGCGTTTTTGATGTCGAGCGCATAAATGATGTGCGCCATTTGCAGGCGCGATGCCCGAGGGTATGGGTTCGCGCCATGTTTGATCCGTATTGATGCGCCCAGCGTGAAGTTGTGCTCCAGGCGCTGTCAAAACATTGCAGCAAGGCTAAAGGGAATGATAGATCCAAATCAACACGAAACCAACGCGCTGGCGACGGCCTGCCAGACAGGGGGCGAGTACGTCGAGTCACTCGCCAAAACAGACTTGGCCAGTTTCACCGCAGTGGAGTGGTCAACCTTGATTGATGTGGTCGTGACCGCGTTTCAAGACTCACTTCGCACTGCCTATGCAGACGATCCACCATTTTGAAGGAACGCATGAATCCAAACAATTACATGGCCCAACTTGGGGCCACACTCGTAGATCGCGGCTATGCCATCTTGCCGATCCAGCCCAGCACCAAAAAGCCGGGCATGTTTCGCCTGGGTGCATGGCAGGACTACCCCAAGTGGAGCCGTCACTGTGAGCGCGACACCACCGAAAACGAAGTCGACATCTGGGGCGACTGGCCCGAGGCAGGCATTGGTATCGCCGCAGGCAAGGTGATTGGCATCGACATCGATGTGCTGCAGTCCAAAGACATCGCAGTCCAAATTGAAGGCTTGGCCAAGCGGCTGCTGGGCGACACACCCGCAGTTCGTATTGGCAACGCTCCTAAGCGCTTGCTGGTGTACCGCGCGGCCCAACCCTTCAGCGGTTTCAAGTACCCGCCGATTGAGGTGCTGGGTGTGGGGCAGCAGTTCATTGCCTATGGCATTCACCCGGATACGGGCAGACCCTACGAGTGGCCGGTACAGACTCTGGCCGACCTGAAAATTGAGGAACTGCCAGTCATCACCGAGGCGCAGGCACGAGAGTTTGCGCGCCAGGCGTATGAGATGGTGCCCGAATCCATGCGCCCCAAAAGTTTGGCCGTGGGTTTGAAGTCACCCGTGGCGTTTGCCAATTTGCCCGAGCAGCGCGGCACGTTTGAAGCAGTGCAAGACGCGCTTCAGTTCATCCCCAACCAGGACCTGGACTACGACAGCTGGGTGCGCATTGGCATGGCCATCAAAGGGGCACTCGCTGAGAAAGGCTGGCCTCTCTTTGAGTCCTGGTCTGCGGCGTCCACCAAAAACGATGTCAAGACCACCGCCAAAAGCTGGGCCAGTTTTGCGCCTCAGCGCATTGGGGCGGGCACCATTTACAAGCTGGCGCTGGACAACGGCTGGATTCCGGATGCTGACCTGCAGCTCAACGGTGAGATTGTGATGAACGGACACCACCCGGCCAAGGAGATGTTGCAAACGCTGCAAACACAAAACCCCATCACGATTGATGGGTCAGGAGTGCCTCCGGTGTTGCCGCCGCCCAAACCACTGCCGACGGGCTGGGACCAAGTGGGCGGCGTGATTGCCGACATGATGTCGCTCATGGCCGTGACTGCCAAGCGTCCACAGCCCGTGCTGGCGCTGGGAGCAAGTCTGTGTGCCATCGGCGCGCTGATGGGGCGCAAGTACCGCACCGAGAGCAACACGCGCTCGAACCTCTACGTCGTTGGCATCGCCGAGAGCGGCGCAGGCAAGAACCACAGCCGCGTGGTGATCAATGAGTTGTTTCGCAAGGCCGGGTTGCTCCAATACCTGGGCGGCAACAAGATCGCATCAGGCTCGGGCCTCTTGACCGCAATCCAGCGTCAGCCCGCCATTCTTTTTCAGCTAGATGAGTTCGGTATGTTTTTGTCGGCAGCCGCTGACCGTAAACGCTCTCCGCGCTACGTGTGTGAAATCCTGGACCTGATGACCGAGCTGTACACCACATCAGGCACGACTTACTTTGGCATTGAGTACGCAAGCAACCAACTCAACAACGCGCACCGTGCCATTCACCAGCCCTGCGCCTGCATCTACGGCACCACCACGCCGATTCACTTCTGGCAAGCGCTGCAAGCTTCCAATGTGGCCGACGGCTCTTTGGCGCGCTTTCTGATTCTGGAGAGCGAGGACGATTTCCCCGACAGCAACGAACTCTTTGGCACGATCGATCCACCGAAAGACCTGATCGACCGGCTGCTGCTGATCCACCAGGGCGGCGGGCAGTTGAGCGGCAACCTCACGGATGTGGGCGCGATTGATGAAGTGCTGGTCGATCCGCGCGTGGTCCCGATGACCGCTCAGGCGCGTGACGCTTTTCGCGTACTTGACCACGAGTTGCTGATAAAGCTTCGCTTGTCGAGAGGCACCGGTTTTTCATCGATCCTGGCGCGCATTGAGGAGAACGCCACCAAATTGGCGCTCATCCGCGCTGTGTCGCGGGACGCGGTGACGCCGCAGATCGAGGACCATGATGCGCACTGGGGGATTGCGCTCTCGCGCCACTGCGCCGAACTGACAATTCGAGAAGCAAGCGCGCGCGTCTCAGAAAACCAGGTCGAGTCCAACCACAAGCGCGCTTTGCAAATCTTGCGCGACGGGGAAACTGCTGGCATGTCCAAGAGCGAGTTCACCCGGCGCACCCAGTTTATGGACCACCGCCAGCGGGACGGCGTGCTGCGCACCTTGACGGACGCCCATCTGGTTGAGGTGTTCGCCAAGCCAACGGGCGGCAGGCCCAGCCAATGGATCAAGTTGGCGGGTGCAGATGAGTAGACGGCCTAATCAGACTCCACGTTTGAAAGATGAAGTATTGAAAGAAGCCCTCCCGGCGACTTCTTTCAATTACGACCTTCTTTCAATGGGGGTGCCTCTATATACAAATAAATATTCGGGGGCCCTATACACACAAAAAATCCCTCGCGCGCGCGAAAAGTGCGCTCTGGTGGGGTCAGAGTGGGTAGAGAGAGACATAGGTATATATATTGAAAGAAGAAGTATTGAAATAAGTACCTCCCAGACCCGGACTCCACCTTTGAAAGATGAAGTATTGAAGAAAGCCCCGTCACCTGTTGACGACTTTTTGCCAGCCCTGATAACCGCAACCGATTGAACAAATCGGCAATGACAGACATGAGGGAGCCGCACCCGCCCTGACACGGCTTTGGTGCCAGCGCTCCTCCAGGTCGCACAAGAACCCTTGTACGAACCCTTGGAGGACATCCCTGATGAATACCGAATCCACCCCGCGCCTTGTCATCCTCGCCTTGGACCTGGGCACCACCACCGGCTGGGCGCTGCGCTCGGCCAACGGCCCCGTGGCGCATGGCTTTGTGAGCTTCAAGTCCCAGCGCTTTGAGGGCGGTGGCATGCGCTACCTGCGCTTTGGCCGGTGGCTCGCTGACATGCTGGCCTTGAGTGGCCAACAGAGTGGTTCGCAGACTGGCTCACAGACCAATTTAACGGGCATTGGAGCCGTTTACTTTGAAGAGGTGCGCCGTCATCTAGGTGTGGACGCCGCGCACGTCTACGGCGGCCTGCTGGCCACGCTGACCGCCTGGTGCGAGCACCACCAGATCCCGTACCAGGGCGTTCCGGTGGGAACCATCAAACGCCATGCCACCGGCAAAGGCAATGCAGGCAAGGCTGAGGTGATTGCTGCCATGAAGGCGTTGGGCCACCCGGTTACCGACGACAACGAAGCGGATGCGCTGGCACTGTTGCACTGGGCGCTGGCGCAGGGTGCGGATCCCGCCTTGGGCAAGGAGGTGCGCCATGGCTAAAAAGCAAGTCGCACAGCCACTGACCCATGGCGCTCTGGTGAGTCTGCCCGGCGGTCGGGTTGGTGAGTGGGTCAGCGAAGCAGAGGAAGGCACCAGCTACCGCACCGAGCATTTCCGGACCGTGGACTCGCTCGGGCTCTTGATGCGCAACGGCGCTATCACGGCGCAGATGCACGACGCGGGTCAGGACTTCTCTCGCACCTTTGTCTTTGCGCAGCTAAGTTCAGCGGGCTCACCGCCGCTTGACCGCATCCCCGGCGGTCATTGGCAGGACACGATGACCGAGCGCTGTGCCTGGGCCAGAAAGCGCCTGGGCGAGGCGCTTGATGCGGTGGGTGGAATTGGCAGCCCCGGCGGCTGCGCGGTCTGGCATGTGGCGGGTTTGGGTCAGAGCGTGAGGGAGTGGTCTGCCCAGGAGGGGTGGAACGGACGCACCCTCAATCAGTACGAGGCCAAGGGCATTTTGGTTGGCGCTTTAGGGGTGCTGGCGGTGCATTACGGGTACTCGCGTTAAATTATCAAATAACCTATTGACGCGTATATATCGAAGAGGTAGCATTCTGCTAATCACTCAAATTACGCCCACACGGTTACCGTCTTGTGGGCGTTTTGTTTGGGTCTTCACTTCCCCGCATTTATCGCGCTTGCAAGCAGCCCTTGCTGGTTGACCTGCACGCCGCGCACCAACCCGAAAGCTTCCCTATGACACCCGAGATCCGAATGGTCGCGGTGGATTCGCTCATCCCGTATGCGCGAAACGCCCGCACCCACAGCGAAGACCAGGTGGCACAGATTGCCGCCTCCATTGCTGAGTTTGGCTTCACCAATCCGATCCTCACCGACGGCGACAAAGGCGTGATCGCAGGGCATGGACGCCTGGCTGCCGCGCGCAAACTTGCACTGACGCAAGTGCCCGTGATTGAACTGGGTCACCTTACCGCAATTCAAAAGAAAGCCTACATCCTGGCCGACAACCGCATCGCTGCCAACGCTGGCTGGGACGAAGAGTTGCTCAAGCTTGAGATTGCCGAACTCGATGAGGCTGACTTCAATCTGGATCTGATGGGCTTTGGTGACGAAGAACTCGAGCGTTTGCTCAACGGCGACGGCGACACCACAGGTCTGACGGAAGACGATGCAGTACCCGATGTGCCAGTTGACCCTGTCTCCAAAACAGGCGATGTGTGGGTCCTGGGTCAGCACCGTTTGCTGTGCGGCGACTCCACTGTGCTCTCCGATGTCGAGCGCCTGATGAACGGTCAGCTCGCCGACATGGCGTTCACTGATCCACCCTACAACGTGGACTACGGCAACAACGCCAAAGACAAGATGCGCGGCAAGGACCGTCGCATCATGAACGATGCGCTCGGTGACGGGTTCTACAAGTTCCTGTATGACGCCTGCGTCAACTTGCTGGTGGTCACCAAAGGTGCCTGCTACGTGTGTATGAGCTCATCCGAGTTGCACACCTTGCAAAAGGCCTGGCTTGATGCCGGTGGCAAGTGGTCCACGTTTGTGATCTGGGCCAAGAACACTTTCACGCTCGGTCGCGCCGACTACCAGCGCCAGTACGAGCCCATCCTCTACGGATGGAAGGAAGGCGCAAAACACTTCTGGTGCGGTGACCGCGACCAGTCGGATATCTGGAACTACAAAAAGCCTCACGTTAACGACCTGCATCCGACGATGAAGCCGGTGGAGTTGGTCGAGCGGGCCATTAAGAACTCATCCAAGACGCGTGACATCGTGATCGACTTGTTTGGCGGCTCTGGAACCACGCTCATTGCCTGCGAGAAAACCAATCGCCAGGCGCGCCTCATGGAGATGGACCCCAAGTACGTGGACGTGATCGTCAAGCGCTGGGAGGACTTCACAGGACAGAAAGCCACCCGTGAATCGGATGGCTCAGCATTTGCGGATCTTGCGCCGCAAGGTCAGTCGGTTTTAGATGATGCTGTGGGGAGCGAGCTGGAGGGTGAGACCCTGTAGACCCGCTCACCACCGCTCTCCTTGACAGAGTCGATGGTCAGTCCCAGTTTCTTTTTCAAGGCCCCGGCCATGCAGCCGCGCACGGTGTGCGCCTGCCAGCCTGTGGCCTCCACCATTTGCGCAAGCGTTGCACCTTCCGGGCGTTTCATCAAATCGATGAGCACCGACTGCTTGCTACCTTCGCGTTTGGATTTGGCGGGTGGCTCAATGCCGATCGCCTGCAACCCTGCGACGGTGATGGCAAAGCGGGTCGAGCCCGAAGCGCCTTTGCTGTGGGGCCGGATCAGACCTTCGTTGCCAAGGCTGGTCAGCACCTTGATCAACGCGCCACCTTTGAGCTTGGGCGGGAAGTCGGTCAGCACATGCTGAGGATGGAGGGCTGCGGCGTTGAGAAGCAAGGTTTGGCTGGGTGTGAGTTTCATGTTGATCTCCGGTATCAGTTTGGTTGGGTTGTTTGTTTAGATTGCTGGCCAGCCGTGAAGGCGGCTTGCAGGGCTTCTTTGAGGCCCCAGACGCTGACTTCATGAAAGTCCAGGCGGTCGCTGTTGCGGGTGGCCAGCGTGTCGATGTGCAGATGCTCTGCGGCGATTTGGTTGAGCAGACGCTCAAATGTTTTGGCGTCCATCACTTGGCTCCCCGCACTTGGTGGATCTGGCGGGCGCGGTCAAAGCCGACCCACTCGCCTTGGGTGTCAAGGCCGCGTGAGGCCAGTTCCTCGCGGGCCAGCAGGTTGAGGTCAAGCTCACCGCGTGCGGCGGCTGCCAGCACCTTGGTGAGCGCGATCTGGATGAACCCGACCTCGTCGACGGTGAACTGTGTGGTGTAGGTCATTTGCAAAGCTCCTTGGGTTGTTGATGACGTTCCTATGAACGCTCTGAACCCAAGTGAAGCCAAGCAATACCCGCATCAAATCCGATTAGTTTTTTGAATGAGTGGGGAATAAGCCGCTATGCCCCGCAGTGCCCCAACTCCATGCCGACATCCCGCCTGTGCGTTGGTGCTGGACAAGCCGGGCTATTGCGATCAACACCGTACCCAGGTGCACCGGGACTACGGGCGTGCCAGGCGTGGCTTTGATGCCGAGGTGGGCTTCTACCAGTCGGTGCGCTGGCGTGAGGTGCGTGCGGCCTTCCTGCGTGAACACCCGTTGTGTGTGGCGTGCAAGGGCACGGGTCTGGTGGTGGCTGCCAAGGTTGCTGACCACATCAGGCCGCTCAAGGACGGCGGTGAGCGCTTTGACTGGGTCAATCTGCAAGGCCTGTGCGTCTCATGTCACAACCGAAAGACGGCGCGTGAGACCGCCAGGCGCGGCTGACTACCCCCCCGGGGGGGGGCTGAATCTCTACAGACGGCGGCCAAAGATGCGTGCGCCTGCCAAGATTTTTGCGCGTGCAAATTGAAACCTAGGGGGATACCCCAGAACGGATGATTAATGGCCGGAAGAAAGCCGCTCCCCACTGAGATCAAAAAGCTCAGGGGAACCCTGCAAAAGTGCAGGACCAACCCGCATGAGCCACAGCCCCAAGGGGATCTGGTTGCGCCGCCCGAGTACATGTCAGATGGTGCCAAGCAAGCCTGGCGCTATGCCATTGACAGCGCGCCCGAGCACTTGCTGCGCAAGCTCGATATGTCGGTGCTGGAAGTCTGGTCTTGCGCTGCGGACCTGTACCGCAAGGCGCAGATCGGAATCACCAAGACAGGTTTGCTGATCAAAGCTCCGAACACTGGTGTGCCAATGCAGTCGCCTTACCTGGCCATTGCGAACAAGCAGGCTCAGATCATGACCAAGGCTGCAGTTGAGATGGGATTTACGCCTGCTTCACGTTCGCGCATCACACAACCCACAGACACCCATATCGACCTAGATCCTTGGGCAGATATAGCAGGCTGAGACTGAACTTTGGCAGCAGATAACTACGCCGCCGTTGCCCGCAAGTATGCGCAAGCAGTCGTTGCCGGTGACATCCTGACCTGCAAATGGGTCCAGCGGGCCTGCCAACGGCAGTTGAACGATCTGGCAAAGTTCAAGGGCAAGGCAAGTCCCTACCAGTTCAACCCGAAACTCACCGACAAGGACGGGCGGGAGTTCCATCCCGCCGACAACCTGTGCGCGTTCATTGAACGCCTGCCCCACGTCAAAGGGCCGCTGGCAGGTGAGACGATCAAGTTGGAACCCTGGCAGGTGTTCATCCTGACCACTGTGTTCGGCTGGGTCAAGCCCGACGGCAATCGCCGTTTTCGGCGCTCGTACATCGAGGTGCCGCGTGGCAACGCCAAGTCGACCCTGTCGTCTGCGCTTGCGCTGTACATGCTGGCCGCCGACGGTGAAGGCGGTGCCGAGGTTTACTCCTTGGCCACCACCCGCGACCAGGCTCGCATTGTTTTTGGTGATGCGCAGACCATGGCGCGCAGGTCACAGGGCTTTCGCAGCAGGTTTTCTGTCAACGTCGGTGCGCACAACATGAACGTGCTGCAGACCGGCTCCAAGTTTGAAGCGCTCTCAGCCGAGGGTTCAACGCTTGACGGCCTGAACATTCACTTCGGTTGTATCGATGAATTGCATGCCCACAAGACCCGCACTGTCTATGACGTGGTGGAGACCGGTACCGGCAAGCGAGACAACTCGCTTTTGTGGGTGATCACCACTGCAGGCAGCAACCGCTCAGGTATTTGCTACGAGGTGCGTACTTTTGTGACCCGGCTGCTTGATGGCGTGTTCGAAGACGACAGCCAGTTTGGCATCGTCTACGGGCTGGACGATGGGGACGACTGGACCAGCGAAGACTCGCTGATGAAGGCAAACCCCAACTGGGGCATATCGGTGCGCCCGGAAATTCTGGGACCGCTGCAGGCCAAGGCCATGCAGTTGCCCAGTGCGATGAACAACTTCAAGACCAAACACTTGAACGAGTGGGTCAATGCCGACACCGCATGGATGGACATGCGCTCCTGGGACGCCTGCGCTGATCAGGACCTGGACATCGAGTCCTTTGCGGGCCAGCCCTGCTGGGTGGGCCTGGACCTGGCCAGCAAGACGGACATTGCCGCCCTGGTAATTGTGTTTGCCCATCCCGAGATTGCTGACGCATTCGCTGTCTTTGGCAAGTACTACCTGCCAGAGGACACGGTCAATGCCAACGGCAACAGCCAGTACCCGGGTTGGATGCACACCGGACGGCTAACGGTGACGCCGGGCAATGTGATTGATTTCAGTTGGATCGAAGCAGATCTGAATGATCTGTCCTCGCGCTTTGCGGTGCAGGCAGTCGCGTTTGATCCGTTTCAGGCGACGCAACTCTCGACCCGAATGATGAGTGAGGGTCTGCCCATGATTGAAGTGCGTCCCACGGTGCTGAATTTCTCAGAGCCGATGAAGACGCTCGAAGCTCTGGTGCTTCAAAAGAAATTGGTTCACGACGGCGACCCGGTGCTGGGCTGGATGGTCAGCAACGTGGTGGCCCACCTGGACGCCAAAGACAACATTTACCCACGCAAGGAGCGAGCAGAAAACAAGATCGACGGCATCGTTGCACTGATCATGGCGCTTTCGCGCGCGATCAAACCGGGTGACTCGGTGGTGCTGGGATCCGACTACGAATTGGTGTTGCTCTGAACTGATGGGATTTTTAAGCTTCTTTGATCGCTTCCGTGGTCCCAACGCCTCCGGGGGCGATCGCTCGCCGTGGGGAGACTTCTTTTTTGAGCCGGTCTCCGCTCGCACTGGCAGCGGCATGCGCGTCTCACCCGACAGCGCGCTTAGGCTTGCAGCGGTCTATGCCTGCGTTCGGGTTTTGTCGGAGTCCTTGGCCTCGCTGCCGCTAGTCATCTACCAACGGCGCGCCGATGGTGGCAAAGACAAGGTGACCGACCACTGGCTGTACCGTTTACTTGCCAAGCGACCCAACCGTTTTCAGAACCCGTTTGAGTGGCGCGAGATGCTGCAAGGCCATCTGGCGCTTCGTGGCAACGCCTACAACCAGATCATCACCAACGCCAAAGGCGAGGTGGTGGAGTTGATGCCGCTGCATCCGGACCGCATCCGGCTGGAGTTGCTGCCATCAGGTGAATACCGATACCGGTTTACCGATCGCTTTGGCACTGAGTCAATCTTGCCGCGTGGCGAGGTCTGGCACCTGCGCGGCCTGTCCTCCGATGGCTTGATGGGCATGAGCCCGATTGAGCTTGCCCGAGAAAACCTCGGGATGGCACTGGCCGCACAGGACTACGGCGCGCGCTTCTTTGCCAACGATGCCAAACCTACCGGCGGCTGGATTGAGTTTCCGGGCTCCTTCAAGGACTCCGAGGCCAAGAAAGTGTTTCGTGAGTCCTACCAACAGGCCCAGTCCGGTGCCAACCGGGGCAAGGTCCTGGTGCTGGAAAACGGCATGAAGTTTCACGAAGTGGGCGTCACCAACAAAGACGCCCAGTTCCTGGAACTGCGCAAGTTTCAGATCACGGATGTGGCCAGACTCTTTCGTGTGCCTCCGCACATGATTGGCGACCTGGACCGGGCGACTTTTTCCAACATCGAGCAGCAAAGTCTGGAGTTCGTCATGCACACCATGACGCCATGGGCTGAGCGCTGGGAAGCCAGCATCGAGTCCGAGTTGCTGCTCGAAGGTGACGACATCGAAGTCGAGTTTGATTTCGCGAACCTGATGCGCGGGGATGCCGCAAGCCGTGCGTCGTATTACCAAAGTGGCATTCAGAACGGCTGGCTCACCCGCAACGAAGCACGCATTGCGGAGAACCTCAATCCACTTGAGGGCCTGGACGAACCACTTCGCCCGCTCAACATGGTCGAGGAAAGCACCGCAGAGGATGTGGCGCTTGATACCGAACAGGCGGAAGACCCGGCGCAAGAAGCAACGGAGCCCTCCGATGAAGCCGCTGCCCGCTTGCGTGCACTGATCGATTCAAGCGCCGAGCGCTGGGCCAGGCGCATCGCTCGGGCCGGTCGAGTTGAAGAAAAAGATCTTGCCTTGATTGCGCAATCCCTGGCAGTGCCATTGGAGCAAGTCAACGCCTGGGCGAAGACGAGTACATCAGTTGAAGAGGCGCAGCTGTGCCAATCACTTAAATCACTGGGAATGACACCATGAACCACCAATTGCTGGTTGCTGAATACTTGGCAACCCCCTGGGCATTGATGCCCGAGCGGCTCAGTGCCGTCACTGCGGTCATTACCCGCTGGTCGGGAGATGCCCGCGCCAGTGATGAGGTGATGCATAGCGTTGCAGCCGACCGAAACGCAAGAGATGCGCGTCGCCAATCCAGCGTGTCCAACTCTGGCGGCGGCATTGCGGTCCTGCCGCTGTACGGCATCGTGACGCAGCGCGGCAACATGGTAGACGACGTATCCGGTCCTGGTACTGCCAGCACTCAGCAGTTTTCAAACATACTGCGCGCTGCTCTCCAGGACGAAACGGTCTCTCAAATCCTGATCGACATCGACAGCCCTGGCGGCAGCGTTTATGGCGTTGCTGAACTGGCCGATGAGATCGTCAGCGCTCGAGCCCAAAAACCTGTCGTGGCCATCGCCAATAGCCTGGCTGCCTCGGCTGCCTACTGGATTGGTTGTTCGGCATCTGAGTTTTATGTCACCCCTGGCGGCGAAGTGGGATCCATCGGTGTGTGGCAGGCGCACCAGGACTACAGCAAAGCCATGGATGAGGCCGGTGTCAAAACCACACTCATCTCGGCGGGCAAGTTCAAGGTTGAGGGCAATCCATATGCGCCGCTGAACGAAGAAGCGCAGGGCTTTATGCAATCCCGCGTTGATGACTACTACGCCGCTTTCACCAAGGCTGTGGCCAAGGGACGCGGTGTGCCTATCTCCCAGGTGCGAGATGGCATGGGTCAGGGTCGGGTCCTCGGAGCCGACGCGGCCCTTGCCAGCAGCATGGTCGACGGCATTGCCACCTTTGAGGATGTCGTCAAAAAGATGCGCCGCGATGCGCGCGCGCAAATTAAACCCAATGCATCACGGCTCAACCAGGCGAGGAATTCGCTGGCCCTGATGTGAGTATTTTCTGGGCAGAACTCCGTAGAGGGCTGCCAGCAAAGTGAAGCGGCCCGTTGGCCGCACCCCAAGCAACCACCTCGTCAATTGAGACCCGGTGGTTTTTTTACGTCCATTGATTTTGGAGAACCCCAAATGAGTAAGCAATTGCGCGAGCTGCAGGCTCGCAAATCTACCCTGGTCAAAGAAGCGCGCGCGCTCACTGACCGCGCCGCATCGGATAACCGTGACTTGAGCGATGAGGAGGTGACAACCTTCGACGCACTCAAGACCCGAATCGAAGCCGCGAGCAACGCCATCGACCGTGAAGCAAGCCTGATCGCTGAAGAAGCGCAAATGGCCCACGCCCCGGCAAGCTCTGGCGCTTTCATCACCGTCACCGACAACCGCGAGGCTGATCCTTTGCATGGTTTTCGCACTGCGGGCGAGTTTATGCAAGCGGTCTACCAGGCAGAAAAGCCCGGCAAATCGCTCGATGAACGGTTGCTCATTGGTGGTGGCCGTGGTGCAGCAGCGCCCGGCAGCTTTGCCAACGAGGCTTCGGGCCAAGACGGCGGCTTTTTGGTGCCACCTCAGTTCTCCCAGCAAATCTTCAAGCTCTCTTTGGGCGAGGACTCCTTGCTGCCCATGACCGACAACGTCGAGATCAGCGGCAACAGCATGGCGTTCCCCAAGGACGAGACCACGCCCTGGGGCACCAACGGAATCCGCGCCTACTGGCAGGGAGAAGCAGCCTCGGCTGTGGCATCCAAGCCGGTGCTTGGCCTGGCCACCTTGCGCCTCAAAAAGCTGATGGCGCTGGTCCCCACCACGGACGAACTGCTGGACGACGCCAATGCGCTGACCACCTATCTGCCCGAAAAGGTTGCCCTGTCCATTCGCTGGAAAACCAACGAGTCCATCCTCTTTGGTGCTGGCAACGGTGTGCCCGTGGGAGCGCTCAGCTCTGGCGCAACGGTCACCGTGTCCAAGGAGTCTGGTCAAGCAACGCAAACGCTGGTTCCTCAGAACCTGGCCAAGATGATTGCGCGTCTGCCTTCAGGCAGCTTTGCCAACGCAGTATGGATCGTGAATAACGATGTACTGCCAGCGCTGTTCACGCTGACTTTGGGCAACTACCCGATCTACATCCCCACGGGCCTGCCCGTCGGTGGCTTGCAGGTCTCGCCCTACGGAACCTTGCTTGGTCGCCCGGTGTTTGTTTCTCAACACGCCAACACCTTCTCGGCCCAAGGCGACATCTTGCTGGTGGACCTCAAGTACTACCAGACCATCACCAAGGCGGGTGGCATGCAGACCGCCACATCGATGCACTTGTACTTCGACGCGGACCTGACGGCGTTTCGCACGACCTTCCGCATGGACGGCCAGTCCAAGCTCAACAGCCCCATCACGCCTGCCAAAGGCAGCGCAACGATGTCGCCCTTCATCCAACTGGGCGCGCGCTAAGCAGCCCCCGACCTTAGGAGAAAACTATGTTTCCCAACGCAAAAGGCAGCGAACTGCTGTCCGTTCTCGCCACCATCGACCCTGCCGCGCAAGCGGCGGGAACAGTCAGCACGGGCTGGATTTCTGTGGCCAACCACCACGGGTTTCTCTCTCTGGTCCAGACCGGAGTGCTGGGCACCAGCGCCACAGTGGATGCGAAGTTGCAGCAGGCCCTGGACAGCTCTGGCACCAGTGCAAAGGACATCACCGGTAAAGCGATCACTCAGATCGTTAAAGCCACTGGTGACAACAAGCAGGCCTTGATCAACGTTAAGCCCGAGGAACTCGACACGGTGAACGGCTTTGGCTTTGTTCGCCTGTCAGTGACGGTGGGAGTGGCAGCAAGCCAGACCTCCGCTCAGGTGATTGGCCTCAATCCGCGCTTTGCGCCTGCGGATGCTTCCAACCAAGCGGCTGTGGTGCAGGTCATATAAATGCCCATCCAACTCGTCACGCCACCCACAGAGGAGCCGGTGTCGCTGCTTGAGGCAAAGCTGCATCTGCGGGTGGACTTTGACGAGGATGACATGCTGATCGCCTCACTCATCACGGCGGCCCGGCAAGCAGCCGAGACACTGACCGGCAGGCAGTTCACCACTGCCCGCTGGAGACAAGTGCTCGACTGCTTCCCCGGACCGTCGCTGATGGGTGTGCCTGCGGGTCAGGCTTTCACCTTGCCAGGCCATGCGATTTTGTTGGCCAAGGCACCGGTGCAATCGGTGGTGTCGATCAATTACCTGGACATGGGGTCTGTAAATCAGACCATGCCCGCTCTGACCTACACCGTAGATGCCGCCTGTGAGCCTGCGCGCATCACCCCGGTGTTCGGGCAGATATGGCCGATTTGCTTGCCGCAGATCGGCGCGGTGTCGGTCACCTTTGATGCCGGGTACGGTACTGCTTCGCAAGTTCCAGAAGGCATCAAGAGTTGGATCAAGCTGCGCGTGGGCAGCCTGTATGCGCACCGCGAAGAGGTGGCTGCGCTATCGCGCGGACGCATCGAACCATTGCCATTCATTGACGGGCTGCTCGATCCGTACAAGGTTGTGACGGTATGAATCCGGTTCGCTCTGGTCAGTTGAATCGGCGTATTACTTTGCAGCGCCAAAGCACGGCGCAGGACAGTTACGGCGGGCCTGTTCGCACATGGACTGACTTAGGCACCTTTTGGGCTGAGATTCAACCCTTGAGTGGCCGGGAACTTGAAAGCGCGCAGCGCATGGCAAGCGAGGTCTCACACCAAATCGTTGTGCGCTACCAAGCCATCTTTGCTGACACACGTCAGGTCGCTGGTTACCGGGCTCTGTACCGATCGCGGGTTTTCAACATCCACGCATCTCTCAATGATGAAGAGCGAAACGTGGTGGTCACGCTACTGGCCTCTGAGGGTCTAGACGATGGCTAAGTACGAAAGCGTTCAGATAGAAGGCCTAGATGCACTGGCCAAGGCATTGAAAGAATTGCCTGACCGCGTGGCCAAGAACGGACTGCGTGCAGCGGTCTATGCCGGTGCCAAAGTGATTCGGGATGAAGCCAAGTTGCAAGCTCCTGTTGCCACGGGCGATCTGGGACCCAACCAGTCACCGCCCGGCACTTTGAAGCGCTCGGTGATTTTGAAACAAATCCCTGAGTTGTCAAACAAGAACAAGCAGACCTTCTTCGTAACTGTCCGGCATGGCAAGAAGTACCGCAAGCAAGGCAAAAAGGGAAACCTTTCGCAAGACGCTTGGTACTGGCGCTTTGTTGAATTTGGAACCGTAAAGATGTCCGCGCGCCCATTTCTGCGGCCTGCTTTTGACATGAAGAAAAACGATGCGCTAACGGCCATCAAGACACGGCTTGCTGAGCGCATCGAGCAAGCCGCACGCGAACTCAAAAAATGATTCAGCAAGACCTTTTCGCGGCCCTCGCAGGTGTGGCCGGGGGAAGGGTGTTTCCGAACGTTGCGCCCAACAACGTGTCAAAGCCCTACGTGGTCTATGCCCGCGTATCCAGCGCACCAGAAAACACCCTGGCCGACGGCGCGCCCATTGAAAACACCCGACTGCAGGTGGACTGCTTTGACACCACCTACGCCGCTGCCCTGGCTTTGGCCGAAGCGGTCAAAACAGCCATCAAAAGCAGCCCCATCACCCACGTCTTGCTCCTTGAGCAAGACCAATTCGAGCCCGAGGCATTGCTGCACCGGGTGATTTTGGATTTTTCGATCTGGCACTAACTTTTAGGAGAACTCTATGCCCAGCACCGCCATCTCAGCCCAAGGCTCCACCGTCAGTATCGGCACGACCACCGGGTCGGCGCTCACCATCACCGCCGTCTCGCTCACCAATCCGTGTCGGGTCACGCTCTCAGCGGTCACCGCATTGAACAAGGGTGATGTGATCACCATCGCTGGTGTCGTTGGCACCACGCAACTCAACGGCAACAGCTTCGTGGTGCAGTACATCGAACCTACGACCAAGATCGTGACCCTCGCTGGACTGGATGCGACTGGCTATACGACATACACCAGCGGCGGCACGGCAACCCCTGTGCAGTGGACCAAGATTTCCAACGTTAAGAGCTACAGCGGCTTTGACGGCTCGGCATCAGAGATTGAGCGAACCAACTTTGACTCGACGGCCAAGGAATTCATTCTGGGCCTCTTTGATCCGGGTGCGTTTGCCATCGAGGTCGACCAGGACAACAGCGATGCAGGCCAATTGGCTCTGATGACTGCGCTGGTGACCGGTGTGGCCAAGAGCTTCAAGTTGATTTTGCCCAACGGCAACACGGCAACCTTCACCGCCTACGTGAAGAAATTCAACAGCCAGGGCGCGGTGGACCAGGCGATCCGGCGCTCGGCTGAACTGCGTATTTCCGGCTCGATCACCTGGGCTTAATTTTTCCAAGGACTCCTATGACACTTCTTTCCAAAACCGCCATCCTTTGCGCCAACGACCTTCAAACAGAGGACGTCGATGTTCCCGAATGGGGTGGCTCCGTGCGTGTTCGCAGTTTCACCGGTCGCGAGCGTGATGCCTTTGAAGCCAGCATGGTCCGTGGCGAGGGCAAGGACCGCAAGGTTGATCTCACCAATATGCGTGCGCGTCTGGTGGGGCTGACTGTGATTGATGAAGATGGCCAGCGTCTGTTCACCGACGATGAGGTGGATCTGCTCGGTGCCAAATCTGGCGCGGCACTGGACCGGGTGTTTGCCATTGCGCAAAAGCTCAATGGCCTGTCCGGCGCAGATGTGGAGGAACTCACAAAAAACTCCAGCGGCGTCCCGAGCGCCGTTTCTACTTCCGACTTTGCCTTGCCCTTGGATTCCAACACCCTGACCATCTCCTCGCAAGCCTGAGTTCGCAGCAGGTGGCGGAGTGGATGGCGTTTGCCTCTCTGGAAGGCCTGCCGGACATGCGCGCTGACTTTGGTTTTGGTCAGGTCTGCGCCACGCTGGCCAACGTGCACCGCCGCGAAGGTCAGGACCCGTACCAGGCCGATGACTTCATGCCAGGACTGCGTACAGCCGAGCCAGCAGCCACCAAAGATGCCGATGCAGCGGCAGACGAACACTTTGATGTTGAGGCGCACAGCCGTTTGATCTCAGCCCTCTTGGGTAAAAAGGAATAAATCCCCCATGGCAACCCTCGCCAGTCTCGTGGTCAGCCTCGAGGCCAATGTCGCTCGCTTTGAATCCGACCTGAATAAGGCGGAGTTCATGGCCAAAAAAGCCATGGACACCATCGGTAATGTGTCGGAAACCGCCATGAAGGCGGTCAAGGGCGCAGTAGTGGCAATGGCGGCGGCATATACCTTTGACGCCTTTGCCGATGGCATCAAGGGGGCGATTGCGTCGGCTGGTGAACTCGACCAGATGGCTAAGAAGACCGGTGCAACGGTGGAAGCTCTCTCAGGCTTGAAGTCGGCGGCCAAACTCTCCGGTACCAGTTTGGAGGAAGTCGGCGGAGGCTTGCAAAAGCTCTCCAAAGCCATGTTCGAGGCGGCAGGCGGCAGCCAAAAGCAGTCGGACTTGTTCAAAGCTTTGGGTGTTGAGGTCACCGACTCATCGGGGAAGTTGCGCGACTCAGGCGAAGTCATGCTGGACCTGGCCAAGAAGCTCGACTCCATGGACAGCAGCACCCAGGCGGTGGCCACAGCCCAAATGTTGCTGGGCAAGCGAGGCGCTGAACTGCTCCCCTTCATGCAGGACTTGGCTGAGATCGGCGAACTCAACGCCAAGGTCACGTCCGAGATGGCAGCCGAAGCAGACATGTACGAGAAAAACCTCGTGCGATTGGAGGGCAGAAAAAAGTCGCTCTACAACACCATTGCCTCGGCCTTGCTGCCGGTGATGCGTGACTTCACAGATGCCTTGCTGGCTTCAGGCAGCATGACCGAGCGCCTCAATGACACTGCCAAGCAACTCAAGCAAGACAATGTGATTGAGACCTGGGCGCGCGAAGGCTTGCGTGCTGTGGCTGCCTTCATAGACATCTTCGACGCTTGCGTTCGGATTGTGCGAATTGCCGGTAACGCCATCGCAGCCACTGGAGCGGACGTTGTCTCGGTGCTGGCTTTCATGGACGGCATTGGTGCAGAGATGATCAGTGAGAAGTCGCTTGATCCGGTCAAGCGCCGCTTTGCAACGCTGACCTCAGACCTCAAGAGCCACGCCGAGTCCTTCAACGAGGACATGGTCAAGATTTGGACCGCGCCGCTGTTCCTCACCAAACTCGACGAGCAGTTTGCCCAGCGTGATGCGGGTCTGAAAAAGCCCGTCGAGTCACCCAAGCGCTCATTTGCCATTCCGGACCAGCGGCCTGAAAAAACCAGCCCGTTCGATTCGTACCTGGACTCGCTCAATGTCGAATCCATCAAAGACAAACTGGGCAAGTACGAGGCCATGATCGAAAAAGGCCGCCTGCTGGCGGTCAAGGAAGGCCGTCTGGGTGACATGGCCAAGGTGACGGCCACTGTCTCAAGCATCCAGTCCATTGACGAAGGCAAGCGCATCGATGCTTTTGCCCACAGCCTGGATGTGGCCAACCAGCAATACGAATTCCAAAATACCCTCATTGGTCTGAACGCCCGCGACCAAGCGCTGGCTACCGAGGGTCGCAAGAACTTCCTGGCCGTTGAGCAGCAAATCTGGGATGCAGAAAAGAACGGCTCCAAGCTGTCTTCAGAGGCCCAGCAGAGATTGCGCAACGAGGCTACCAAGTCCACAGCCGCCTTGGTGCAGGCCGTTAATGAGCGTTTCGATGCGCAGCAGAAGTTCGATGAGTCCAAGCAGATCAATACCTTCACCCGCAGCCTGGAGCAGGCCAACGAACAGTACCAATTTCAGAACACGCTGATTGGTCTCAATGCCCGCGATCAGGCACTGGCCACCGAGGGCCGTAAAAATCTCCTGGCTGTTGAACAGCAAATCTGGGATGCAGAAAAGAGCGGTACCAAACTGTCCGCTGAGGCTCAGCAACGTCTTCGTTCTGAGGCTATCAAGTCGACTTCCACTTTGGTGCAGGCGGTGAATGATCGTTTTGATGCCCAGCAAAAGTTTGATGAGACCAAGCGCATCAATGCCTTCACCTACAGTTTGGAGCAGGCCAACGATCAGTACATCTTCCAGACCAAGCTGATTGGCTTGAACGCTCAGGCGCAGGAGATTGCCAACGTTAAGCGCAAGAACTTCCTCGCGGTCGAGCAGCAGATCTGGGATGCCGAGCAAAGCGGCACCAAACTGACGGCAGATTCCCAGCAGCGCCTGCGTGATGAGGCCATCAAATCCACGGCGGTCATGATCAAAGCGATTGAAGCCCGGTGGGATGCTGAGCGCTCGTGGGAGATGGGCGTTACCAAGGCGCTGAACAACTACATTGACACTGTATCCAACGCTGCAGCCCAGTCCGAGCGGCTCTTTACCAATGCGTTCAAGGGCATGGAGGACGCTCTGGTGAGCTTTGTGCAGACCGGCAAGCTCGACTTCAAGAGCCTGGCGAATTCCATCATCGCGGACCTGATTCGCATACAAATTCAAAACAGCATCATGAAACCACTGGCGCAAGCGACCAGCGGCATGTCGCTCTCAGGGATGTTCAGCAGTGCGGGAAACTTCCTGTCGGGTTTGTTCAAGGCCGATGGCGGTCCGGTCGCCGGTGGCCAGCCCTACATCGTGGGCGAGCAAGGCCCCGAGTGGTTCGTGCCCAACGGCGCGGGAACGATCGTCCCCAACGGGAAGGCGGCTGGCACAACATCATCGCCCGGCAGCAGCGACAGCAGTACGGCCACAGCTCAAGCGCCAATCAACATCAATTTCTCGGTGCGTGCCATGGATGCACGCAGCTTCCAGTCCGCCATGGTGCAAAACAAGGCCGTGGTGGTGGGCATCGTGAACCAGG
The DNA here is from genome assembly GCF_046052825.1 of Limnohabitans sp. Lineage (GTDB taxonomy): Bacteria > Pseudomonadota > Gammaproteobacteria > Burkholderiales > Burkholderiaceae_C > Limnohabitans. The sequence continues at coordinate 67,949 of NZ_JAVLFP010000037.1, read as the reverse complement.
CGCTCAACATGCGCGGACGCTATGGGATCACGGGATAAGTCATGAGCGGCACCTTTCCTCTGACCCCAGCGCCCAGCGCCATCAAGATTCAGTCCTATCAGCCCACGCGCGTGTCGATCTCACACAACCTGCGCCGCAGTGTTCGTACCAACGGCGCTCAGCGCTGGGTGATCACTGCCGACTGGGTGGGTTTGACCCGTGCGCAATTCGCACCGATTCAGGCCTTTGTTGTCGCCCAACGCGGCCAATGGGACAGCTTCACCGCTGTGCTGCCCGCGCACAAACTGCCTCAAGGGGCAGCTACCGGCACACCGCAGATCAACGGAGCCAACCAACAAGGCAGAAGTCTTTCTACGCGTGGCTGGACGGCAGGACTTACTGGTGCCCTCAAAGCCGGTGACTTCATTGGCGTTACGGGCCAGACCAAGGTCTACATGGTCACCGCTGATGTGAATGCCGATGCCTTTGGCCTAGCAACCGTGGCGATTGAGCCTGCCTTGATGGCAGTGCCTGCCGACGGCGCAGTGATTGCCGTGCGCAACGTACCGTTTACGCTGGCTTTGGGCACCGACACGATAGAGTCTGCCGTAGCTCCGGGGTCGATTTACAACTTCAGCTTGCAGTTGGTGGAGGCTTTTTAATGGATCGCGGCGCAAGCTCAGAATTCATCGCCGAGATCCTCAAGTCCAGCAACCAGCCCGTCTACTTGGTTGAGACCTGGTTCGACGACGGCACCATCCGCATGACAGACGCCTGGATCAACGTGTTGTGGAGCACCAATACCTATACGGCCAACGGTCACTTTCTCGGTTTCTCCGGTCTGTCAGAGACCAGTGACATGAGCATCCCAAATGTCACGGTGCAAGTCTCGGCAGTAGACCAGACCTGGATTTCGATTGCACTGTCCAAGCCTTATATCGACCGGCGCATCGCCATCTACAAAGGTTTTCTGGATTACCGCTTGGCCATCATCAGCAACCCCTTGCTGGTGTTCGATGGTCGGATTGACAGCATGGAGATCTCTGACGACCCCAACAACGGCACCTGCACTATCGCAGTGACAGCCAGCTCGCAATGGGTGGATTTCCAACGCACGCCGGGCAGACACACCAACGACCCGGAAGAGCAGATCTGGTTTCCGGGTGACCGGGGGTTTCAGTTCGTGACCAACATCAACCGTGAAATCAAGTGGGGGTCTCTTTGAGCTACACGTATGCGCGCATCCCAATCGGCATGGCTACGAAAGAACTTCAAGCATTGGCCGAACGCGAGTACGAGGAAGTCGGCCAGAAGGATCTCGATCGTCTGAACGTCGACTGGGCTCGCTACGGCGAACTCGATGCTGCCGGGAAACTTGCTACCTTCATCGCCAAACGCAATGGCGTGATCGTGGGCTACGCCGCATTCATCGTGCAGACCCACATCCATTACCAGGACGCACTGGTCGCCGCCAACAGCGCCGTGTATGCCGTGCCCGAGGTAAGAGCCGGGCGTGTCGTTCTGAAACTGCTTCGCTTTGCCGAGATGGGCCTCAAAGCCCAGGGTGTGCAAAAGATTTATTACCACGTCAAACAGACCAAAGACTTCGGTCGCCTGCTTGGACACCTGGGCTACCAGGACGTCGAGCGCATGTACGCCAAGGTAGTTCGGGACAGGGAACTCGGGTAATGGCAGGCATCGTTATTGGAGCCATCGTTGGATCGGTGGTGTCGGAGGCCGTGGGTGCGGTTGTGGCCGATGCCGTACTTGGCATGGTCATTGAGTCGGGCATCACGGCTGCAGCGGCTGACGTTCTTGGCGCATCGCTTGCCACCGCCAGTTTCATCGGGGGTGCAACCGGTCTGGTCGCCGGGGGTGTTGCCAATCTTGCGGTGCAGTCACTGATCGGCTCGAACTCGCCCTCAAGCGCCCAGTCTGCGCTGTCTTCGGCCCAGGCGCAGGGCATCCTGATCAACTCCCAGAGCAATGTCGACCCCATCCCAGTGATCTACGGTCGCCGCCGGGTGGGTGGCACGCGGGTGTTCATTGAGGTCTCCGGAAGCAGCAACGAATACCTGCACCTGGTGCTGGTGCTCTCAGAAGGACCAGTTACCGCGATCGACAACGTGTATCTGGACGACGTGCTTTCAAGTGACGCCAAATTCAATGGCCTGATCACTGTTACCAAGCACCTGGGTACGCCGGGTGAAGCAGCCGATGCAGCGCTGACCGCTGATGTACCCAAATGGACCAGTGCCTGCAAACTTTCCAACTGCGCCTACTTGTACGTCAAGCTCAAGTACGACCGCAACGCTTTCTCTGGCCTGCCCACGATCACCGCCGATGTGCGCGGCAGAACCTTGTTCGACCCACGAGACGGTCAGACCCGCTATTCCAACAACCCAGCACTCGTCCTTCGGGACTACCTGAGTAACACGATCTACGGGCGAGGCATCGCCAGCAGCGCGATCGATGACACGAGCATTGCAGCAGCTGCGAACGCCTGCGATGTGCGGATTACGGCCCCCAGTTTTTCTGACATTTTCACGGTCAGCACCACGACCGAAGCGCTGACTTTCTCCCAACCGATTCCGATCGACACCGGTGACGGTGTCAAAGTGAGCAGCACCGCCACCTTGCCCAGTCCGCTGGTAGCGGGATTAACCTATTACGCGATCAAGGCAACTGACACCAGCTACCAACTCGCCACCACGCTGGCCAATGCCCATGCAGGGGTGGCCATCGATCTGACATCAGCAGGGTCTGGGCAGCACACGCTCGCCCAGGTGAACTACGCGGCTTACGCCTGCGACGGAACGATCGACACGAACCAGACCGCGTATGACAATGTGCGCGCTTTGCTCACCGCGTGCCGGGGCATGCTGGTGTTTAGCGGCGGCAAGTACCGGCTGGTACTTGATGTGGCCACCACAGCCTCGAGCTTTGGGTTCACCGAGAGCAACATCACCGGCTCTTGGGTCATCAGCCAAGCCGGTAAACGCGCCAAGTACAACCGGGTCACCGCTGGTTTTTATAACCCAGCCAAGAAGTGGCAGCCTGATCTGGCGATGGTCGAGTCCACAGCTTTGCGTGCCACCGATAACGGCCTCATTCTGGAGGCCAAGATCGACCTGCCGTTCACTGCTAACAGCTACCGCGCTCAAAACATCGGTCAGCTGACCCTGAACCAAAGCCGCTATGGCTTGGTGGTGAAGTTCTCCGCATTCCAGGAAGGCTTGCGCTGCGAGGTGGGGGATGTGGTGCCGATCACGCATTCAACGCCGGGCTGGAGCGCCAAGTTGTTCCGGATCATGCAGATCGAGATCAAGGACAACGACGAGGTCTATGTCGTGGCCCGCGAATACAGCGCCAGTGTTTACACGCAAGCGGTCTTGTTGCCTGCCGCCGTCATCGCTCAGTCCAATTTGCCGGACCCGTTCAGCGTGCCTGCCGTGTCGGGTCTTACGCTGGCCTCCGGCACATCTGAATTACTGCGACTGGCTGATGGCTCTGTCATTTCGCGCATCCGCGTGGGCTGGAACGCACCTACCGAGGTCTACGCTCAGAAGGGGCAGGTCGAAGTACAGACCCAAGCTACGACCGATTTGGGATGGTCGCCGGTGGACATTGTTGCTGCCGAACTGGGTGTGGCTTGGGTGTCGCCGGTGCAAGACGGAGCCAGTTACAACGTGCGCATTCGGGCGATCAATTCGATTGGCGTACGCGGAGCATGGAGCCAGGGGACAGTGCAAGTGGTGGGTAAAACAGCACCCCCATCAGATGTCCCATGGCTGCGCCTGGACGGCGAGCGCCTCACCTGGGGGCCAGTCTCAGATATCGATCTTGCCGGTTACCGGGTGCGTTGGCAGCCGGGTGGCAGCCGTTCCTGGTCGGACGCGCTCGAATTGCACACCGGCCTGCTGGCGGTTTCGCCCTGGGATCTGGTCACCATTCCCTATGGAGCCGGTCAGATTCTGATCAAAGCGGTCGACACCACAGGCAATGAAAGCCTGAACGTCACAGCCATTGCCTGCAACTTGGGTGACGCGCCGGTGGAGAACGTGTTTGCAAGCTACACGCTCAACACGACGCCGGTGGTGGCACCCGATTCATCCCGCATGTGGAGTAACGACACGGCACAGTTGTGGACCAACACCACAGCCGTGTTTCTGATACCTCAGTACCAGGCCATTTTCTGGACGGGAAGCGTCACATTTACTGAGAGTGGAAGTCTGACTATCGCGGCCACCGTCAGTGGGTATGCCTGGAAGATCACTTGGAAGAAGTCCTCGGACGTGGCCTATGTGCCATTTCCTGGTCGGGCTTGGGCTGACGCAGGAACGACCTACCAATTCCGTATCGATGTCGACCAGAGCAATCTGCAGGGCCTGATTGGTTCGGTGGTTGCGCAAATCGATGTGCCCGATAAAACGATTCGCCTGCCCGATGTGGTGATTGCCTCGGGCGGTTCGCGCCTGTCGATTGGCACCGGCTGGCGAAGCGTGGTGATCGTGAGTCTCACTTTGCATTCAGACGGTGGCTCTGCCACCACGGCCCGCGTGGTCGACAAATCAATCACGGGTCCGCTGATCCAGTGTTTCAACGCCAGTGGCGCTGCAACCGCTGGGACTGTGGACGCCTACGTTCAAGGATATTGAGATGACTGCACAAACAACGCCCCCGTTCAAGCGGGGCGATACCTTCGCTTTGTCTGGCGTTTACCGCATCAACGGTGTGCCGAGCCAGTTGACCAACCAAACCATTCGATCCCAACTGCGCACCAGCGTTGGAGGCTTGGTTGCCAATCTGTCGGCGGCGATTGACCCTGACCAGACCGTGAACCCTGGCCGCTTTTACCTTTCGCTTGTTGATCCGGCGCAGTCGGCCACATTCCCGGCACCCGCCAATCTGTACTGCGATGTGGAAGTACATGGCGGCGGGACGGTGCGATCGACCGAAACATTCATCGTGCCAGTCGTGCCCGATGTGAGCCAGTAAATGGGGGCCGATCCATGACCACAACGATTACAGCCACCACAGAAGTCAGCCTGAGCCTGGAGCCGCAATGGGTCAGCACATCAATCGAAGTGACGCTGACCGTTCCTGGACCTCAAGGCCCCAAGGGAGACCAAGGCGCTGTAGGTCCTCCGGGACCTTTGCCCAACACCACCACTTTGGCCCTAGACGCGGGCTATTTCTAAACACCAACGGAGAACCTTATGCCCAACCTCATTCAAATCAAACGATCAGCCACCACGGCCACACCACCCACGCTGGCCACCGGTGAACTGGCCTGGTCAGAACTGACCAAGACGCTGTTCATTGGCGAGTCCGGCAGCGTAGTAACCGCCGCTGCTGGGTCGGGCGTTTTTGCCAGAAAAGCCGACAGTTTTGCGGTCAGCGGTGACGCAACAGGCACAGGCACGTTGTCTGGCGGAGTGATTCTGGCGCTGGCTGCAAGTGGTGTCAGCGCAGGCAGTTACTCAAATGTCACTGTGGACGCCAAGGGTCGGGTGACCGGCGGCTCAAATCCAGGTTACCTCACAGCTAATCAAAATATCACTGTTTCTGGCGATGCCACAGGTTCAGGCACGACGGCGATTGCGCTGACTCTGGCCAGCAGTGGAGTCACGGCAGGCACATACAACAATGCCGCCACTGCCCACACGCCTTTCACCGTGGATGCTAAGGGTAGGGTCACGGCCACGGGTACGGCTGTCACAGTCACGCCTGCCTGGACCAGTGTGACCGGCAAACCGACTACGCTGTCCGGCTATGGAATTACCGATGCATTGGCGCTCACTGGTGGCACGCTCACTGGCGCATTGACACTTGCGGCAGACCCCACAGCGGCCTTGCAAGCGGCCACCAAGCAGTATGTCGACAACGCAATCACTGGATTGGACTTCAAACAGTCTGTGCGTGCGACCACCACGGCCAACATCACCTTGTCAGGTACGCAGACTATTGACGGTGTTGCCCTGATTGCCGGAGACCGCGTGTTGGTCAAAGACCAAACCACGGCCAATCAAAACGGCATTTATGTTGTGGCCGCTGGCAGTTGGTCGCGCGCCAGCGACGCGGACAACTCTCCTGCTGGTGAGGTCACAGCGGGCATGTATTCCTTCATCGAAGAGGGTACGACCTACGCCTCATCTGGTTGGGTGCTTGCCACAGCGAATCCGATCACGCTGGGCACCACGAACTTGTCGTTCCAACAGTTCAACGGATTGGGCCAACTCACTGCCGGTACGGGTCTGACCAAGACTGGCAGCACACTGTCGATCACGGCCAGCGGCGTCACAGCTGGCACCTATTCCAGCATGACTGTGGATACCACCGGACGAGTCACTGCGGGAACCAACCCAGGCTACATCACAGCCAACCAAAACATCACCGTTTCGGGAGATGTCACCGGCTCAGGCACAACTTCCATGGCGCTGACCTTGGCAGCCAGTGGCGTGGCCGCTGGCACGTACAACAACAGTGCGACCGCTGTGTCGCCTTTCACCGTTGATGCAAAAGGCAGGGTCACGGCGATAGGTGCGGCTGTCACTGTCACGCCTGCATGGACCAGCGTCAGCGGCAAACCCACAACCCTCTCTGGCTTTGGCATCACGGACGCCTTGTCCACCAGCGCCACGATTGACGGAGGTTCGTTCTAACCATGGCCAACACCATCCTGCACAAGCGCAGCAGTACGGCAGCCGCCGTGCCCGCCGCTGCGCAAGTCACGCTGGGTGAGTTGGTACTCAACGTGGCGGACGGAAAAATTTATCTCAAACGCGCAGACGGCGTGATCGTCACCTTTGTGCCGGGCTATGTGCCGGGCCAAGGAGACTCCGCGCCCATGTGGAAGTAACCGGAGGCATTCATGGCAGCTATTCCATCCAAGGCCAGTTTCACTGGCACTACCGTAACTCAAGGGCAGTTCAAAACTGCCCTTGATTCTTTAAACGACTATCTCACTGGTTTGCTGGGCTCAGACGGTACAGCCGCAACAGCGCGAACAGCATTGGGCGTGATCAATGCCACAGCGCCAACCTATGCGCAGGTGATTGCCGCACTCGGTTTTACGCCTCCGCAACCCGGTGGCACTGGGGCATCGGGCACCTGGCCGATTAGCGTGACCGGTAACGCAGCTACCGCATCCAAGCTCAATTCGACGGCGGGCGCTGGCACCTACAACTGGTCGGGGCAATCCGGTCAGCCAACCTGGGTTTGGGGTGGTAACGACGGGACAAATTTCTACGTCTACAACCCGTCGAATTTCTCCGTCAATTACGCAGCAAGCGCTGGCGGGGTTCCGTGGGCAGGGGTTAGTGGCAGACCTGGAGATTTGAGTGCGTTTCAGTACAACGGAAACATCGGAGACGGCGTTGCTGGATACACGACAACGACTGCCCTAATCCAAGTAGCCACGGATAACACGCTGCGTGTTTACAGAAATACCAATTGCAATTGCAATTGCAACTGCGGATGCTGACATGAGCGGGCCTACTCGCTCAATGCAATGGCTGTGGCCAACGCCAGTGATGTTCGCCGAATTCATGGGCGACGACGTCAATCACCACAACACTGAACTTGAACGTGTGGTCATCAGCGGATGCAACACCCAAGCCGGTTCGATCCATGAGCTCCGGCTCTACGACCTTCATCAAGCCCGATCAGAGTCGGTTGCGTGGCTGACCCAACGCATCAAAGAGTCTGCAGCGGTCTATTGCGGGTTCTCCTCGCCAGATGGCATTGAGGTGGGCTTGCGTGGGGTAGTGCTGCGCGCCTTTGATCACATCAACACCCACACCGAGGCACGTGAGAGTGACCTGGGTGTGGCCTATTGGCCAAGCGGAAATCCCAGCCTGGTCGGGCAAGCCATCAATCAAAACGCTGATGGCCTCACTGCCCCGATTTTTACGATGGAAGACCCTTCACGCCATCTCTCGGACTTGCGCTTGCCGATGGAAATGCGCCACTCCTTTGACGTGTGTCCCCGGCCTGGGTTGATGGCGATATTTCCGGCGCACCTTCCGCACAACATGCATCCGTACCGGGGCGAAAAGCCCTTCATTCACATCGTGGCCCAGGTTCGCATGCCTTGGCCCACTGAATATTTCAGGGGGAATTTATGATTCATATTGCAGCGCAAGTTGTTACGCAGCCTCAAACCGATGGGGATTTCGAAGCGACCCAGTACCAAGTGTCCCTTGCAGAGGCGCTGACGCTTGAGGTCGTAAGCGAGGTTTGTCTGAAGGTTTCTTCCAAAGGGCAGTCAATCACGCTGGATGCCCGCCTTCTCTATGCTCAGCCCGATATGGCCGTTGGCTACCTTGGCCTGGAAGACCAGATCGAACTGGTATGGGATTCTGAGCGGTTCAGCGCCAGGGACGCAGCGTCCAGTGTCGCGGAGCGCAAGGGCGTTACCGATCTCACACGCTACCTTTTCATCGTGGCCTTTGATGGCGAGGATATTTTCTTCATCACGCGCCATCAAATAGTGGCTCCTCCCGAGGGTGCAAGCCACACGCCCATCGTTCGTGACGGGCTTGAGTTCATGCGTCCTCGGCAATGGGTGGCCGCGCAAAGATCAGCACTTTTGTCACTGAGCGTCAAAAACAAAGCCAAGCGGCGACTCTTATCCCAGGTCAAAGCGGAAGACTCACTAGCCGCTTTGGAAAAACAAGTCGACCTCTTGTCGCAACTGGTTATGGCGATGGCACAAAGCCTGCCATCTGATCAACGTCCAACGTGGCTCGATTCATTTCAAACCAACCTGTCACAAGACACATCTACCCAGTTCATGGGAGAGGTTGTATCGGTCGCCGACATCCACGCCCACAAGACCCGGATGCGCACTTTGCAGTCGGCATACTTCGCGCAGCGCAGTGAGGACCTCTGATGTCGCAGTTTCAGATCAAACTCATCGCGCCGGACAACACTGAGCGCGAACTGCGCTACGACAACCAGACCAGCAGCCTGACCTGGGGAGATTTCTCCCCGGTATTGGAAGTCAAGCCGAAGACCTTCCAGGACGCCACTGTCGTGAGCGTGGGTCAGCCTGGGCGCAAGGGCCTGATCAAAACTCTCAAAATCAGTCTTGGCTTGTCATGCAACTACGAGTGCAACTACTGTAGTCAGCGATTTGTGCCCCATGCGGAGCAATCAAACCCCCAAGATGTGGATGCATTCGTCGCCCAACTTATGGCGAACCTCACCCATGCGCCCGAGCAAGTTGAGTTCTGGGGCGGGGAGCCACTGGTCTACATCAAGACGCTGATGCCCTTGGCTGAGCGTCTGCGCAACTTGTATCCATCCGCCAGTTTTCACATCATCACCAATGGTTCACTGCTCAATACGCAGATCAATGAATGGCTTGACCGCATGGGTTTCTTTGTCGGCATCTCCCACGATGGGCCTGGCTACCATGCACGCGGCGCAGACCCGCTGGATGATCCAGAGCAGCGTGCCGCCATCATGGATCTGTATGCGTGCCTCCATCCGCAGGGTCGCATCAGCATCAACGCGATGATCAGCAGCCAAAACCCCAGCAGGGCGGCGGTGCAACTGTGGCTGCAAGAACGCTTTGGGGCCGATGTTCAGATTGGCGAAGGAGCTTTCATCGACCCCTACGATGAAGGTGGGCTGGCAGCCACCTTCAAGACCACCGGTGAGCACGCACAGTTTCGCAGGCAAGGATTTGGCGAGCTTCGCACTGGCCTTGCCAGTCGCTTTGACATCACCCACCAGAAGATTCAAGACTTCATCGATTCGATTCGATACCAGCGCCCGGCGTCTGCGCTGGGACAAAAGTGCGGCATGGACCGCAGCCACAACCTGGCTGTGGATCTCAAGGGCAATGTCGTGACCTGCCAGAACGTGAGCGCTGCTGCCTTGGCTCCCAATGGCCAAAGCCATCTGATTGGCCAGCTGTCAGACCTGTCCGCTGTGCGCATGAAAAGCGCCACTCACTGGAGCCAGCGCCAAGGCTGCTCGTCTTGCCCAGTCCTTCAAATGTGCAAAGGCTCCTGCATGTTTTTGGAAGGACCGCTTTGGGATGCTGGGTGCGACGCTGCTTATTCGGACAACCTGGTGTTCTTTGCGGCGGCCATTGAGTTTCTGACGGGTTGCATGCCGGTCTTTATCGACGGCGATCTGCCTCCGGAGCGCAAAGACATCTTTGGCCTGGCCAAAAGTACTGTGGAGTCGCCGCCAGTAAGGCGCGTGATTCCGATCATTGCAGCGCAGCAAACAGTCTAAGTCAGCCAATAAATCGTTTCATCAATCGCCCGCCTGGTTCACACCAGTGCGGGCTTTTTCTTTTTGGAGATGCCCATGACAGAAGAATCCACCAGCAACCACAGCGCTGACATCCTGAACCTGCGCCCCGAGGACCTCGATGAGTTGCTCACCCGCGCTGCCGAACGCGGAGCCGAGCGCGCACTGGCCTGCCTTGGCCTTGAAAACGGCCACGCCGCCGCCGACATCCGCGACCTGCGGGGTCTCATCGATGCGTGGCGGGAAGCGCGCCGAACGGCCTGGCAGACCACGATCAAGGTTCTAACCACCGGTGTGCTGGCCGCGCTTCTGGTCGGTGTTGCCATCAAGTTGCGCCTGATGGGGGGTCCCCAATGATCGAGACACTATTGGGTGGATTGCTGGGCGGCGCGTTCCGCCTGGCTCCCGAGGTCCTGAAATGGTTCGACCGCCAAGGCGAGCGTGGCCATGAATTGGCTATGCAGGACAAAGCGTTGGAGTTTGAGAAACTGCGTGGTGCCCAGCGCATGTCCGAGATCGGTGCGGCTGCCGACGGCGCATGGAACACCGGCGCAATCGAAACCCTGCGCGATGCCGTGCGCACTCAGGGCGAGAAAACTGGGGTGGCCTGGGCCGATGCGCTCTCCAGCACTGTGCGCCCAGTGATCACCTACTGGTTCATGGCGCTGTACTGCGCAGCTAAGACTGCGGCCTTTGCTGCGGCTTTGTCTGCCGGTGCTGACTGGGGTACGGCAGTTCTGCACGCCTGGACTGAAGCCGACCAGGCGCTCTGGGCCGGGGTGCTTAACTTCTGGTTTTTGGGTCGCGTGTTTGACAAAGTTCGGCCGTGATTGAGGTTCCTCAAGCAGCTATCGACTTGGCCAAGCGGTTCGAGGGGTTCTGCCGGGTGCCCAAGTCAGACCCTGATCGTGCTTATCCGTATGTCTGTCCGGCAGGGTTTTGGACCATCGGTTACGGCCATCTTTGCGATGCCAAGCATCTGCCGATCACTATTGAAGAGGGCGAGGCCTATCTTGCTGCTGACATGGCCGACGCGCTGAAGGCCACGCTGGGCTACTGTCCGGTGCTGGCAATTGAGCCGGAGGGACGGCTTGCGGCTATCGTTGACTTCACGTTCAACCTTGGAGCCGGTCGGTTACAGGCCTCAACGCTTCGGCGGCGGGTCAATCAGCGGGACTGGCCAGGTGCGGGGCAGGAGTTACGTCGGTGGGTTTACGGTGGCGGCAGAGTACTGCCGGGGTTGGTGCTAAGGCGCGAGGCGGAAGTTTCGCTACTTTTTTGAGCAACTCGGTGTTCCCTTTTCTGCCGATCAAGACATCGAATTACGCCTTGGGCGAGGATGGCACCAATGATGGCCATGGGGCTTGGTTCGGGTCTTGAATCGATTTGTGCTTGTGGCTGGGATTGCATGCTGCGGACTCCGGTGGTTTCATGGAGTCGCATGGTTGCTTCGATCCCGAAGACCTATCAAGTCGATCTGACATCTCGGGTTAGTGCATGACACGGGCAAGCATTTACTTGTGGCGAAGTTTCGGATTTCCAATCCATGGTTCATGTGCCGGGGAACCTCCCTGGGTCATGGAATCAGTGTTTTGGCGGACGCTAGGGGAGTGCTGCTCACTGCCAGGAGCGGTCAACAGCGAATCTTGACCTGAGCCCAAGATAGGCTGATTTCAGTCAGTCAACAAACGCGGTCTGTCATTTGAAGCATCAGACAACCTGTGCCTTAAGACTTGTCAAGAGGGGGGCGTTCAGCATCAAGAAATTGGCGCAAGCTTTCCAAGTCGGGCAGCATTTTTGCAGCCTGATCCGGTGGCATGTATGTGGCGATGCGGCCAAGATCAGGGGCAAGCGCTTCAATTGTCGACTGCCGGAAGGCGCGACCGGCGTCAGTGATATGAACCAGCTTGGAGCGCCCATCTTCGGGATTTGCCTGAAGAGCGATCAGCCCAGCCCGTTCCAGCACCGCGAGCGAGTGTGTCATCGAGGTCTTGGGCACCTGAAACGCTCGGGCCAGCGTCAGCGGTGTCTGTCCATCACTGACCCGAACCAGATGGTTGAGCACCGAAAACTGCGCCAAAACAAAGCCCGACGGAAGGCGGGCTTCGAGCAGGGTGCGCGACAACTGCGCGATGATCCCTATCTCGTTGAGCAGCCGGAAATAGAGAGCGAGTGCTGGATCAGGCAATTCTTGTCTCAAGCGGCCAGCGCGGGCTGGCTGTGGTTGTGGGGCCAAAGCCGATACGCGACAACATCTGAACGGTTCCGCCTGTCTGCGCGAGCCGTTTGTGCACTGTTGCGTAGTGATCGGCCATTTCTGGGAACTCCTGCAGCGCTTGGCTCAGTGGTTGAAATCCAAGGCCCTCTGATGTTACTGCAAGGTTCACGCGCAGCCAGTCTGCCCCTGTCGCGATCTGGTCGGCGCGGCTGTTACCGGCGGTGACCAGCCAGACGTGTCCCATCGCTGTGTCGGTGTTGGCAAAAACCGCATCCAGCCCTGCCTTATAGGCGCTGGAGGTGGGGTCTGCCGCTGCGGCGCGGGTGAATTGGCCCGTGACGTGGAGGGCTTCGAAAAGTGGCCCGGTGAAAGCAATGCCGTCCGGGTTCGCGTCAACCTCGCGGTGACCGATCCGGAACAGGTCGATGCTCTCCTGAAAAGTGTGCGGGGTCTCAATCTCTATTTGCAGTGCGCTATGGGTCAGTTCTCGCCATGACGCAACCTCGGTGGCATCGACCGTACCGCCAAAACGCGAGCCATTCGCGACCACTGCACCGATGCGTGCGAGGGCTGCCGGATCGACGGTGCGGGACATGTCGAAAGGCTCTTTGTTTGAGCGCCGTAGTTGCACGTGCGCGAAAAGCGGATCGCGCGCTACGGTTTCGTCCGGTGTAAAGACCACCCTCGCAATGGGCCGCCGGTCCAGACCGGCCGGACTGCTGCCTTGAGGAAAGATGGTCGTTTCTAGCCTGTGTCCATTTTCAGCCGCCGCCATTCGCAACAGTTCCAGAAAGCAGCCAAGGCCGATGGTGATCTGCCGGTTGAACGGATCAGTTTTGGGCAACAGTCGGTCAGGGTCGGCATAAAGCGTCACGACACCCGGCTCCGCCAGATTGGCCATCCAGGGTTGCCGGTTATGCGGGTTGGGCGCAAGCAGGGCCCATGACAGCGCATGCTTCCGCGGGTCTTGGTATTTGCCTGCCATTTGCCACGGAAGGCTTGCCGTTCTCGGCAGGCGCGTCACGGCGTACCCCAGACCACCGCCAGCGGCCACAATGACCCCGCCACCCACTAGCGCAAGAATTTTTCGGCGCGAAATTGACATAGACAATCCATTTGGTTCGATAAGGGACTATATTGTACGACATCGCACCAATTCATCAAGGACGAATTCATCGCCTTTCTCGCGATTGGCATCCTGGCCGAGTGCTTGCTAAGGCTGTTTAACCGTTAGTAGGGGCTTCAGCGAATCTCTCGGTTTTGAGTCATGGGTAGTAGCACTGCCCCAACATTTAGAAAGATGAACCGGACCCCAAGTGCTTGATTTGCTTGTCCATCAAAAACTTAGGCGGTTTGTGATGAGGTATGTTCTGGGCCGCCAATACCTTAAAAGCCAACCTTAACCGGTTGGCTTTTTTGCCCTTTGGCGCCTCTTTGCGCCGTTTGTTCAACACCTCATGACGCCAAGCTTGTCCATTCACCTTCAAAGAGAGTTGCGCTCAGATCATGCAGGTGAGACGGGCGCTGTTTACATTTACAAAGGCATTGTGGCTGTGGCCACTTGGCGCAGGGACGAGGAGATGCTTTCATTTGCCAAGACGCATGGCGTCACCGAAGCCGATCACTTGAAGCAAATCGAGCATTGGTTGCCACCCAAACAAAGAAGCTGGCTATTGGGGCCGTGGCGCTTGGCGGGATGGTTGACTGGCGCTTTGCCTGCGCTGTTTGGCAGGCATGCCGTTTATAGAACGATTGCTGCAGTAGAAACCTTTGTCGACCAGCACTATCAGCAGCAAATAGATCACCTCAAAGAGTTTGGCGGGCCAGACGGTTTGCTGCCGCTTTTGTTGCGATGCCAAGCCGATGAGCAGCACCATCGAGATGAGTCAGCAGCGCTAGCCGGGGAGAAATCCAACTTGCTATTGCGAGCTTGGTGTTGGACTGTTGGCTGCGGTTCTGCCGCGGCAGTGGTGTTGGCACGCCGCGTCTAAAAAGAGCAGGTTCAACATCTGATGAGGCTGTGAGATGTCCCATGGGAGGGCCAGGCCAGTGGTTGACAGTGACTTTGAACACGTTGATTAGCTTTTGACGGTGGATTGGGACAAACGCGCATTCTTGGAAGGGACAGACATGAAGCAAGCCAGCTCAGCAGTCATTGAGTTGCGGGATCTACAGCTCAAAACAGACATCGGAACTTATGGTCCTGGCGACACCCAGCCAGACGTTCATCTGCTTGATTTAACGCTTGGGATTTTGGTCAATCAAGTCGTCATTTCCCACGATGGCATGGCGCAGGTATTCGACTACGACCCACTGATCATGGAAATTGAGCGTCTCGCCGCGGACGGTCACTATGAAACGCAAGAGCGGCTCATCACGCGAATCGCAAGTGCTTGCGCAGCACACTCGGCCATCCAGCGGATGGAGATTTGCCTGAAAAAGTCACCCGTGCGATCGGGCAGTGGATCGCTGGGCGTTCGCCTGACGCTCGATGAAGTCGCAACCGATGGACTTCGACATGAACAAGTCAATGCTGCCTGAAAACGCGTGACCCAATCACACGCGGCTGTCGACGATCTGAGTGCATTGCCACCTGGTCCTGCCCAATCTTCCAATAAAGCATGAGTCATCGTACGCAAGATGACGGTCGCGATGTCTTTGCATGGTGAATGCGCTGGGGAGCCTCTGAGGGCCACAGATGAAGAGCTTGTGGCGGACCCTGAGCAGGGCGTTCACACCACTCTTCATGGCGCCGCAATCTCGACCATGATTTCATTGCGTCTGAACATCGGCAGCGTCCAGGGTGGGTCGTACCGGGACAGTTGGGGTGTGCCAATGACCTTCCACGACTTGTGATGGGCCCACGCCAAGGTCTCACGCGTCTTGTCTTGCACTTTGGCCAAGGTGTTCAAGCCCGAGTAACGCAGCACCACAAATTGCTTGCTGGGCAGTTCACGCAAGGTGACCGCTGAGTTATTCGGTTTTGGAATGGTGGCCATCGTGTAGTGGCTGGGCATTACAAACTGAACACGCCAGGTGCGGGCGGTCTCTATGTGCGTGTCGGTGGACGCAGGCTCGATGCTCACGGGTGCGGTCATTGCAATTTTGGAAGACAGTGGCTCGACCGTCACCGGGGCGGTCATGGCAATTTTTGACGACTGCGCCATGTCTGGCCTTTGGTTGTTGCCAAAAATGAAGTCGGCAATTCGTCGAAAACCTTGGCTAGACGCTTCATCCATATCGCCTTCAACCACGGTCTCTGCGATCAAGACCGGGGCGTAGCGTCGCACCTCAAAGCCGTTGTCTGAGGAGATGACGTCGTACTTGGGTTCTTCAGTGGCCATCGTGGGTTGCATCCATGAAAGTGCGCATACAAAAAGCAAGGCTGAGCATGTTCGTAAAGTCATAGAGGTTTCGCATTTCAGAAATTGGTGGCTCAAGGTTTTAGGCTCAACGAGCCAAATACACACCATCCACCTGATAAAAAAAGCACCGGTGACGAATGATGCCTGATCCGATCAACAGCGGTGTTGAGGCGGGGTTTGCAAAGAATGGCGTTGCAAGGCCTTGGCATGTCCTGGAGTCTCAGCTGCTGTGGGCTTTGCGTCTGTCCCCTGGCGCACCAAGTCCTTGGCAGGCACAGCAAGGTATGCTCAGCGGCGTGGTTGAGTTTCTGGCTGCGCGTTGGCGTTGAAGGAGTGAGGATGGAGGAGGTCAAACGTCCCCTGGCATGGCAGGTGGGGGCGGGTGTTGCGAAATGGTTGTTGCTCTCAAGCGGCGTGGCCGTCTTGGCGGGCAGCGCCTCGGCCTTCTTTTTGTGGGCACTGGACTGGGCCACTGCCACCCGTGAGGCCCACCGCTGGCTGATGGCAGCTCTGCCCTTGGCAGGTTTTGTGGTGGCTTGGTGTTACCTCACGTGGGGCCAGTCGGTGGATGCCGGCAACAACTTGTTGATTGACGAAATTCACGACCCGAATAAAACAGTGCCCTTGCGCATGGTGCCCTTGGTGTTGGGCGGCACCTTGGTGTCTCATTTGTTTGGCGCCTCGGTGGGGCGCGAAGGCACGGCCGTGCAAATGGGCGGTGCCTTGGCCGATCAATGGGCGCGCGTGTGGCGACTCACGCATGCCGACCGTCGCTTGCTGTTGATGGCGGGCATCAGCGCTGGTTTTGCGTCGGTCTTTGGCACGCCACTGGCTGCAGCGGTGTTCGGTTTGGAAGTGTTGGCCATTGGACGTTTGCGTTACGACGCCTTGCTGCCGTGTGTGGTGGCGGCGGTGGTGGCCGACCAAGTGGGCTTGTGGTGGGGCGTGCACCACACCGTCTATCCCTTGACCTCGGTGCCCGCGGTCACGGCCTGGGGTTTGCTGGCCATGGTGTTGGCGGGGGCTGTGTTTGGGTGGACTGGCCAAGGTTTTGCCCGCAGCACCCATGCGCTGGGGCACTTCATGAAACAGCGGGTGGCCTACGCGCCGCTGCGCGCCATGCTCGGAGGGGCGGTGGTGGCGGCGGCGGTGTTGCTGGGTGACTTGGACCGCTACATCGGTTTGGGCATTCCTGTGATCGTGCAGGCTTTTGAACAACCCCTGGCGCCTTGGGACTGGTTGGGCAAGGTGGTCTTGACCATCGCGTCGTTGGGCACGGGTTTCAAAGGCGGCGAAGTCACGCCCTTGTTTTACATCGGCGCCACCTTGGGCAATGCCTTGGCGCCCTTGCTCCAAGTGCCATTTGGGTTGCTGGCCGCCGTGGGCTTTGTGGCTGTCTTTGCGGGCGCTGCCAACACACCGATTGCCTCCACCCTCATGGCGATGGAGTTGTTTGGTGCAGAGGTCGGTGTTTTTGCAGCCATCGCCTGTGTGAGCAGCTATCTGTTTTCTGGCCACCCAGGCATTTACCGCGCGCAGCGCATGGACCACAAGAAGCATTTATGAACCGAACCTCTCTTTCTACCCATGGCGTGCGTTGGTTGATGGGGCTGAGTTTTGGCCTCGTGGCTTGGCAAGGTGCTGGCGCACAGACCTTCAAAATGCCTTGCCAGGTCGAAGGCGTGATTCCAGCGCTGGACGACCGCAAGATTCCACCCGAAAAAATCGAGGTGGAAATTCAGTCCATGGGGAAAAACATTTTTCTCAAAGTCAACGGCTCTAAGCTGTACCAAGTGCAGGCCAGCAGCCTGACCACCGATGACTTTGCGGGCAAGAACTTAACCTCGTCCAAGCAGTTGGGGGCGGTGCGCAAACACCAACTGACGGGCTTTGTGTCGGAGGTTCGCATCGAGCGCGAAACCGTCACGCTGTATGCCTACCACGACATTGTTTACCGTGGCAAAAACGTGCGGCTGCAATTTGAAGGTCCGTGCACCCTGCCTGCCCAGTGAAGGGGCCCGGTGTGCGATCATTCCCGCTGTTTTTAAGACTCCGTCAACACACCGTGCCATTCATTGCCCGAACGTGGGCCCAGCCCCACTCACAGACCACACCAAAAGCCCGTGCAGTGGCCGGTGGTGGCTTGTATCAGCAGATCGATCACCGCACCCAAGACCAACAGCGGCAGACCCACATACACCAGTACCCACCAGACCACCAGCAAGGTGGGGCGCGGTTCTTCCAAGCGATGGCCCATCACGGTTTGTTGTTTGCGTCGCTCGCTCAGAAACTTCAGCATAGGGGTAGGGATGTCAATTTTTCAGGGATTCTAGGCGCATGAAAGTGGACTGGGATCAGGTCGACCTGGCCTTTTGGGATGCGCAGCACGCGGCGGCTGCGGCACCTTTGCAACAAGACTGGGCCTATGGCTCGACCATGAAAGCCTTGGGCGTGCATGTGCTGCGCGCTTGTGTCAGCCAAGACGGCACACCGGTGGCCCTGGCGCAATTCATGGTGCGTCGTTTTGTGGGTGACAGCCTGAACTTTGTCTTGTGCTCGCGCGGTCCGGTGTGGTTGCAGGTGCTGTCGGGTGATGACAAAGCAAGGGCTTATCAAGCCTTGCGCCGCACCTTGCCTCTGGGTCGTTTGCGCTGGGTGGCCACCACCCCAGAAGAGCCCGCTGGCGCTGAGTTGGGTCTGTCCAAATGGCGGCGCGTGATGACCGGGCACAGCACGGTGCTGCTGGACTTGACCGCGTCGCTGGACACCTTGCGTGCGCAACTCGACAAACGCTGGCGCCACCGCTTGGGTGGGGCTGAGGCCTCGGCCTTGACGGTGCACCGCGTGGGCACCAACCCCGGCCAGTACCGCTGGTTGTTGGACGCAGAAATGCAGCAGCGCGAGCAGCGGGGCTTGCATGGTTTGCCATTGCAGTTTTTTGATGTGTATGTGCCGTCGCGTCAGCAACCCGGCCAAAACATGTTGACCTTGCGCGCCGATGTGGGACGCGACCGGGTGGCAGGCATGATGTTTTTGATCCATGGGGAAGCCGCGACTTACCACGTGGGTTGGAACAGCGACGCGGGGCGTGACTTGCACGCCCACAACCTGATTTTGTGGCGCGGCATCGAAGCCTTGCGTGAGCGCGGCGTGCGGGTGCTGGACCTGGGTGGCGTCAACACCATCCGCAGCGCGGGCATTGCGCGTTTCAAGATGAGCACCGGTGGGCGCGTGGTCACCTATGCTGGCACCTTCATCTGAGCGCACGCACATGTTGACGCTGTCCCACATTTCTTGCACCCGTGGCCACAAGCCTTTGTTTGCCGAGGTGAACTTGGACCTGCACGCCGGCCAAGCCCTGCACTTGGAGGGGGACAACGGGGTGGGCAAAACCAGTTTGCTGCGCATCGTCTGCGGTTTGTCGCCAGCCGATACCGGCGAGGTGCGCTGGATGGGCCACCCGACGCGAGACGACCCCGCTGCCTTTCGCGCAGCCTTGTTTTATTTGGGCCATGCGCTCTCGCTCAAAGAAGAACTCACCGCCTTGGAAAACCTGTGGTCGGATGCGGCGGTGGCTGGGCGTGCCCTGACCCAGCCCCAAGCGCTGGCCGCTTTGGCCCGCATGGGCTTGCGCGGACGCGAGCACTTGCCCTTGCGCGTCATGTCGCAGGGGCAAAAGCGGCGCACCGCCTTGGCGCGACTGTGGGCCAGCCAATCGCCCCTGTGGGTGCTGGATGAACCTTTTGTGGCCTTGGACGTCAAAGCCGTTGACGCCTTGCGCGTGTTGATGGCCGATCACGTGGCGCAAGGTGGCATGGTGCTGTTCACCAGCCACCAAGCTGTGAGTTTGGCCCGCGCCGACGGCACGCCCGTGGCGGTGCAGCGTCATCGGCTGGAGGTCGCCCCATGAGTTCCCACACGATGGCGGCTTTTGGGGCGGTGCTGAGGCGTGATCTGCTGTTGGCCATGCGGCGCAAAAGCGAGGTGCTGACGGCGGTGTTCTTTTTCGTCGTGGTGGCTGCGTTGTTTCCGCTGGGCATTGGCCCCGAGCTCAATACCTTGCGTTTGGTGGCGCCGGGTGTGCTGTGGGTGGGTGCTTTGTTGTCCAGCATGCTGGCCTTGCAGCGTTTGTTCGAAGCCGACTACCGCGATGGCTCACTGGAGCAAATGGCCTTGTCGCCTGCGCCCTTGCCGGTGCTGGTCGGTGCCAAGATGTTGGCGCATTGGTTGGTCTCGGGCTTGCCCTTGGTGCTGTTGGCGCCGGTGCTGGGCTTGCAATTTGATTTGTCCAGCGACGCCTTGCTCACGCTCACCTTGGCTTTGTTGGTGGGCACACCCATCTTGTCCTTGGTGGGCGGTATCGGCGCGGCCTTGACGCTGGGGGTGCGTGGGGGCGGCGTGTTGCTGTCTTTGCTGGTGCTGCCCTTGTTCATTCCGGTGTTGGTGTTTGGTGCCGGTGCGGTGGAAGCCCAGGCCAGCGGTTTGGGCAGCCAAGCCCATTTCTCGATTTTGATGGCCATGTTGTGGCCGGCTATTTTCTTCAGTCCTTGGGCCTGCGCTGCTGCTTTGCGCATCGCACTCGAGTGAGACGCCAGCCTCACGCTTGGGGTTGAGATTTTTGTCTTTAACCCGCCTGGGTTTGATGCATCACAAACTTTGTGCAGGGCAGCTTGGGTAGCCTGTGGCCAGACCGTTGGCAAGGACCCCCACAGATGAAGCGCGACCCCTCGAACATGGCCTCGGTGCAGGCCATCAGCCTTGATGTGCTGAAAGAAAAATACCTCAAAGCGGACGAGGTCGATGCGCAAGCGGTCTTTTTGCGCGTGGCCAAGGCCTTGGCATCGGTGGAGCCAGAGAACCAGCGCAGCCACTACGAAGCTTTGTTTTTGGCCAACTTAGAGGCGGGCGCCATTGGCGCGGGCCGCATCATGAGTGCGGCGGGCACCTCGATCCAAGCCACCCTCATCAACTGCTTTGTGCAGCCTGTAGGTGACTGCATTCAGGGCGTGGACGAGCAAGGCTATCCCGGCATTTACGAGGCCTTGCGTGAAGCGGCCGAGACCATGCGCCGAGGTGGGGGTGTGGGTTACGATTTTTCACGCATCCGCCCGCGTGGCGCCTATGTGCAAGGCACCGCTTCGGTGGCGTCGGGGCCGTGCAGTTACATCAATGTATTTGACCAATCGTGCGCCACGGTCGAGAGCGCCGGGGCGCGCCGCGGCGCGCAAATGGGGGTGTTGCGCATCGACCATCCCGATGTGCTGGAGTTCATCCATGCCAAACGAACGCCGGGACGATGGAACAACTTCAATGTCTCGGTCGGCGTACCGGATGCCTTCATGCAGGCCTTGGCCGAGCACCGAGACTGGGACTTGGTGCACCGCGCCAAGCCCGCAACCGTCAGTTTGGCGGCGGGGGCACGCCAGCGCGACGATGGTTGGTGGGTGTACCAAACCTTGCCCGCCCAAGCGGTGTGGGACCAGCTGATGCAGTCGGCCTATGACTTTGCCGAGCCAGGCATTTTGTTTTTGGACCACATCAACCAAGACAACAATTTGCGCGCTTGCGAGTCGATCGATGCCACCAACCCGTGTGGTGAGCAGCCTTTGCCGCCTTATGGGTGCTGTGACTTGGGGCCCGTGATCTTGCCGCGTTTTGTGCGCCATCCGTTTGGCCTGCAGGGGGCCGCAAGCTTTGACTTTGAGGCTTTTAAGCGTGTCGTGGCTGTGCAGGTGCGTGCCTTGGACAACGTGCTCGACCTGACGTTTTGGCCGCTGCCCCAGCAACGGCAAGAGGCCATGGACAAACGCCGCATCGGCGTGGGCTTCACCGGCTTGGGCGACACCTTGGTCATGCTGGGACTGCATTACAACCAAGCCGAAGGCCGCGACATGGCCACGCAAATTGCGCGCTCGATGCGCGACGCGGCCTACAGTGCCTCGGTGGCGTTGGCGCAAGAAAAAGGCGCTTTTGCGAAGTTCGATGCGCAGGCCTATTTGACGCCGGGCACTTTTGCCAGCCGCTTGCCAGAGGCCTTGAAAGCGCAAATTCGCCAGCACGGCTTGCGCAACAGCCACTTGCTGTCGATCGCGCCCACAGGCACGGTGAGCCTGGCCTTTGCCGACAACGCATCGAACGGCATTGAGCCTGCTTTTTCTTGGGTTTACCGACGCAAGAAACGCGAATCCGATGGCAGCACCAGCGCGTACGCGGTGGAAGACCACGCATGGCGGGTGTACCGAGAACTCGGTGGTGACGTCGATCACTTGCCCAGCTACTTTGTGTCGGCCTTGGAGATGGCGGCGTCTGACCACCTTGCCATGATGCAAGCGGTCCAGCCTTTTGTGGATACGGCGATTTCAAAAACCGTCAACGTGCCAGCGGACTACCCCTACGCAGACTTCAAAGACTTGTACCAACAAGCCTGGCAAGCCAAGCTCAAAGGCTTGGCCACCTACCGGCCCAACAGCATCCTGGGGTCGGTGTTGGATGTGCCGGCCTTGGCAGAGGGGGGCACATCGGTTCCGGTA
Organism: Limnohabitans sp.; assembly: GCF_046052825.1. Taxonomy (GTDB): domain Bacteria; phylum Pseudomonadota; class Gammaproteobacteria; order Burkholderiales; family Burkholderiaceae_C; genus Limnohabitans. Next base: position 45,585 of record NZ_JAVLFP010000037.1, on the reverse strand, counting down.
CAAGCGACCACCGATCCAATGCGCACCGTGATTGAAAGCCGCCCCAAGGGGGCCTTGCCCGCAGTGGCTGAAAAGGTGGACTACTGGACCTACGAAGGCCAAAAAACCTTGTACCTGTTGGTCTCGTTCTTGCAAATTCCAAGCAAGGATGGCAGCGCCAGCTTGGAGCGTGCCATTGAATTCTTCATGCCGGTTGGCCAAAGCGGTGAGTCGCAGCAATGGGTGACCTCAAGCATGCGCCTGTTGTCCTTGGCGGCGCGCGGCGGATTTTTGGAGCGTGCCCTGAGTGACATGCGCAAAGTGGCCTGGGACCGGGGCCCCGTGCGCTTGGGGACCTATGCCAAATCCGACGGCACCCAAGTGCCTTTGTGGCACGACTCCGAAGTGGCTGCGGTGGCCTATGCGGTGCAAAACATCATTGAGACACGGGGCAAGTTGTCATCGCCTGGGGCTGATACAGAGGAGCAGGCCAGTTTGAATGTGCCCAGCCCCATGGTGATGGCCGGCAAAAAATGCACCGAATGCGGCGCCCATGCCGTGATCCGCAAAGACGGTTGCGAGTTTTGCACCCAGTGCGGCCATGTGGGGGCATGTGGTTGAGTCATGAAGGTCGATCTACGTCGGTTCAAGCTTCAAGCCCAGCCCTCGCAGGCGATAGGGTTTTTTGTGCTCATCACCTTGCTGGCAATTGCGATGTCGGCCGCTGCTTTGCTGTGGGATTTGCGCAAACGTGAGTTGGAACATTCGCGGGTCGAAACCATCAGCATTGCGCGCATGTTCATGGAGCAAACCGAACAAAGTTTCAGTGGCCTAGACACCTTGCTGGTGGGCGTGCAAGAACGCATGCAAAACAACTACGGCAGCCAATTCTCGCTGGACAGTTTGCCGATTCATTTGTTGCTCAACACCCGAGCTTCTGGGGTGCGGCAGGTCAAGTCTTTGTTTGTGGTGGATGCGCAGGGTCAGGTCATCAACTCGTCGCGAGAAATTGCTGCACCTGCCATGTCGGTCCGTGACCGTGCGTATTTCAAAGCGTTTGCTGAAAACCACCAGCAAGGCCTTTTCATTGGCAATCCGCTGCGCAACCGAATCGACAACAGCTGGACGTTGTACATGGCCCGAAGCATTTCGGGTTCAAACGGTGTGTTCAAAGGCGTGTTGGTGGCGGCGGTGGATATCCCGCGTTTTGAGCAGCTCTACAACTTCATGAAGCTTGATTATTTGCGCCCCATCGCGATCTATTTGAGCGACGGCACCTTGGTGGCGAGTTTGCCCCATCGAGAGAACATGATGGGCGAAAAAACACCCGAGCTCAGTGAGGCTGACATTCAGAGTGTGGGTGCCGACGTGACCATGGTTCAGCACCGCAGCGGCGACGGCGCGGTGTATGACTTTGCCTTGGGACGGGTGCAGAAATTCCCCTTGCTGGTGAGTGTCAGCAACGACGAGGAGCAATCGTTGGCGTCGTGGCGTGAAACCGCCGTGCCCATCGGTTTGGGGGCCTTGTTCGTGTGTGTCTTCATTGGCATCGTCGCTGCGGTTTTGGTGCATGAATTGAAACGAGAAGCGGTGTTGAGCGACAAGCTGCGCGATGCCACGGACCGCTACCACCACACGATTGACTCGGTCATGGACGCGGTGGTCGCGGTAGACGAGACACTCTCCATCCGCTTGTTCAATCCAGCCGCTGAGTTGATGTTTGGGTATGCGGCCCCAGACATTCTGGGGCAGCAGCTCTCGGTGCTGATCCCCAAGCGTTCGCGCGCTCAGCACGATGTGCATGTGTCCCGCTTCATGCAGTCACAGGTGTCCTCGCGCACCATGAGTTTGGCGCCCCAGTTGGAGATCACCGGGCTGCGCCGCGATGGCAGCGAGTTTCCGATCGAGTCGACGATTTCACAAACCTGGATCGGTCACCACAAGCAACTCACGGCGGTGCTGCGCGACGTGACACAGCGGCGACGCACCGAGGCCGATTTGCACCAAACCAACCAGCAATTGCGCGAGCTGTCGGCCAAACTGGAAGATGTGCGTGAACAAGAGCGCGCACGCATTGCCCGAGAACTGCATGACGAATTGGGTCAGCAGTTGACCGGTCTGAAATTGGACCTGTCGTGGCTGGCCAATCGCCTCAAAGACGGCCGAGAAGCCAGCCCAGACAAGGTGCTGGAGATGCGCCAGTCCTTGGACGCAGCCATCACGGCGGTACGCCGCATCTCGACGGAACTGCGCCCCTTGATCTTGGATGATTTGGGCTTTGGCGAAGCCGTGACCTGGCAAGTCGCAGAAATTGAAAAACGCAGCGGCTTGAAGGTGCAGCTCGACCTGCCTGCCGCCCCTTGGGTGAAAGATGATGCCCTGGCGACCGCCTTGTTTCGGATAGTTCAAGAGTCCTTGACCAATGTGATCCGCCATGCCCATGCCAGCCGTGTGCTGGTTCGATTGGTCCATGCCGAGGCGGACTTGGTGCTGACGGTCACGGACAACGGCGTAGGCTTGCCCACGCCCCTCAAAGGCGGCGGCATTGGCTTGGTCAGCATGCGTGAACGCGTGGTGGCGCTTGGCGGCGTTTTTTCGATTGCCAACAACAACGAGCACGGCTTGATGGTGAAGGTGGTGGTGCCTTGGCAGGTGCTTGATGCATTGGGAGACACGGCATGACTCTGGAAATTTTGGTGGCCGATGACCACGCCATCATCCGAGATGGCTTGAAAAAAATCTTGGCCGACACCCCCGACCTGTGCGTGGCGGGTGAGGCGTCCAACGGCCACATGGCCTTGGAGATGGTGCGCAGCCGAGATTGGGATGCGGTGGTGTTGGATCTGTCCATGCCTGGGCGCCACGGCTTGGAGTTGCTCAAACTCATCAAGACGGACAAGCCCAAACTGCCCGTGTTGATCTTCAGCATGCACCAAGAGGAGCAATACGCAGTGCGGGCAATCCGCGCTGGCGCCTCAGGTTATTTGTCCAAAGAAGGCGACAGCGACCTGATCGTGCCCGCCATTCGCAAGGTGGCCCAGGGCGGGCGGTTCATCAGTCCCAAAGTGGCCGAGTTGCTGGCCGAAGACACTTTGCTGCACACCAGCAACCCATCGCACACCTTGTTGACCGACCGCGAGTTTGAGGTGTTCAGCCGCTTGGTGCGCGGTGTGAGTTTGACCGAGATGGCCCACGAACTGTCTTTGAGTGTGAAGACCGTCAGCACCCACAAGTCACACATCTTGCTCAAGATGAACATGGGCCACCAAGTCGAGTTGGTGCGCTACGCCATCGACCACAAACTGTTCGATCCTGTGCGCGAGTAATACCAAACAACGCCTTGGCCTAGGAGTTGTCTGATGCCCAACTTCATCCCCCGCCTATAGCCGCCAGAGGGCTGAAAAACCAAAATTTCATCCAAGCACACAGACTTTGCAATCCAAAGCCTGTGTGGGTTTTTCAACCTTTTGATGAGGTGACCAGATGGCACACAAAACACGTTCAGCGATCGCAGCCAGCTTGATTGGCGCTGCTTGCTTGTTTCTCGCTCCCGCTGCTCAGGCCTTGGATGTCGAGGCCGCCAAGGCCTTGGCCAAGCAAAACAACTGCTTGAAATGCCACGCGATTGACAAAGAAAAAGACGGTCCGGCCTACCACAAGGTGGCCGAGAAATACAAAGGCAAGGCCAATGCAGAGGCCCGTTTGATCGAGCACATCACCTCCGGTGAAAAAGCCAAGTTCGCTGATGGCCACGAAGAAGAACACAAGATTGTCAAGACCTCGCCCCCCAAAGACATGGAGCAGATCAAGAACTTGGTGCAGTGGATCTTGGCTCAGTAAAGACATAGGGAACAGAGATGACAACACTTAGAAAACTCTTGACGTCTTGCCTGCTGGTCGCAGGCATGGGGGCTGGGGTCTTGTCCTGGGCCGCAGACAGCAACTTGCCCAACTTAGGGCAAGAAAACAACAAAGCGGCCATAGCCAAAGCGGCGTTGACAAAAGATGCGGTGTGTACCGGATGCCATGACGAAAGTGAAACAGCGCCGGTGTTGTCGCTCTACCAAACCAAGCACGGCGTGCGCGGCGACATACGCACACCCACTTGCCAGTCTTGCCACGGTGCCAGCGACAAGCACGTCAAAGGCGACCCCAACGTCAAGGGACGTGCTGCGCCTGATGTGGTGTTCAAAAAAGGCGCGTTTGCTCAGTCGGGTGACAAAGAACGTTCCGAGCAGTGCTTGACCTGCCACAAAGGCGCCAAGCGCAGCAACTGGGACGGTGCCCAACACCAAAACAATGGCGTGGCTTGCAACAGCTGCCACCAAGTGCACAAGCCCACCGACAAGGTGCTGAACAAAAAAACACAAACCGAGGTGTGCTTCACCTGCCACAAAGAGCAACGCGCTGACAGCAAAAAAATCTCGCACCACCCCATTGAAGAGGGCAAAGTGGTGTGCTCAGACTGCCACAACCCACATGGTTCAACAGGCCCCAAGCTGTTGAAGAAAAACACGGTGACCGAAACCTGCTACCAGTGCCATGCTGAAAAACGCGGTCCGTTTTTGTTCGAACACCAACCTGTGTCTGAAGACTGTGCCAATTGCCACAGCCCCCACGGTTCGAACATTGCGCCCTTGCTGAAATCGCGCCCACCGTTCATGTGCCAAGAGTGCCATGACGGAACACACGCCAGTGGCACCCCCGTTGGCCCCAATGCGGCAGGCTACCAAGGTGGCTTGACCAAAAACAACGCCAGCGGTGTGGCGCAGTACCCCAGCAAAAACATCGTGGGACGCGCCTGTATGAATTGCCACAGCCAAGTGCACGGATCGAACAGTCCTGCTGGTGGCTACCTTCAGCGCTGATGGATGAAATTGGAGATCATGATGAGCTCGCATAAAACCAATCTGAACCGCAGTGTCATGGCCTTGGCTGTGCTCACGGCCCTGACCGCCCTGTCGGCCCGCGCCGACGACGACGAAGCTGCAGCCTTGAAGAAACCCGAGAACACGATTGAATTGGGTGTGCTCGGCGTATCCCAGAGTTCGGCCAAGTTCGGCGAATACTCTGGGCTCAACAAGAGTGGCGCTTACGGCATCGGCAACCTCGATGTGCGCGGAGGCAGTGCGTACGATGAGAACGAAACCGGTGGCACCCAGCGCTGGTCCATCCGGGGCAGCAACTTGGGGCTGAGTTCGCGTGATGCGCAGGCCACGATCAGCGACCAAGGCTCTTGGAATCTGGGGCTTCAATACGATGAGCTTCGGCACAACCTCACCGACAGTTACCAAACCCCTTACTCTGGGGCGATGGGCGGCAATGCCTTCACACTGCCCGGGTTTGGGTTGGTGACCAACGCCAACAATCCCACGCTCACCGGCGGTATCTCGGCCGCTCAGCTGGCCGCGTTCAGAACGATGGACATTGGCACCACGCGTAAAAACACCACCCTGAGTGGCGGCGTGGTGATCGATTCCCACCTCAACTACACCTTTGACTACAACCACCTCGACCAGTCGGGTGCCAAGTTGATGGGCTTTGGTATCGCTGGCGTCAATGGAGCTACCGGCGAGGCCGTGTCCATCTTGCCCATGCCTACCAACTACAGAACGGACAACTACAACGTGGCCATGAATTGGCGTCAAGACGACGCCTACGCCACCCTGTCGATCGTGGGCTCAGTGTTCAGAGACGGCTTTGACAGCGTGCAGTTTCAAAGTTGGGCAGGCGCCAGTGGCATGCAGTTGATGCCCACAGCGCCGAACAACGCGTTCAACCAGGTCAATCTGTCGGGCGGCTACAAGCTCGCACCGCAGACCAAGCTGGCAGCCAATTTTTCTTATGGCGGCGGCTCGCAAAACGTGCCCTTTGTGTCGACCAATGGCTTGTTATTGAACAACAACATTCCCAGCTCATTGAACGGTTCGATCATCAACACGCATGCCGATGCGAAGTTGACCCACCAAGCCAGCCGTGAGTTGCTGATGTCGGTGGCCTACAAATACGACCAGCGCAACAACCAGACGACGTCGAATTTGTACAACTTCACAGCCATCAGCAACAGTGCTTCTCACGCTGTCAATTATCCCAACACGCCGTTGAGTACACGCAAAGAGCAGTTGGAAGTGGCTGGTGACTATCGGTTGACACAGGACCAGTACCTGCGCATGTCGGTCAGCCATGAAAACTACGAGCGGTGGTGCAACAGCTATGCCTCTGGCGGTGGGACGGCTTACACGGCCACCACCAATTGCGTGGTGGCCAAATCCAGCGCCGATGACAAATTGGACGCTACCTACCGCATCAAAACCAACGAGGACACGCATGTGCGCGTGGGCATGGGCTACAGCGACCGAAAAACCATTTCTGATCCCTACGCCTTGCAAGACTTTTTGGGACAAAACGGTGCTGTACCTGGCCCAGTGCCTGCAACAGGAAACACCACGCCCAAAGGACAAAACGCGGGTGACTACTACGGCTTCTACCCTGTTTTCTCGGCTTCTCGTCAGCAGCAGTATGTCAAGGCCAGTGTCAACTGGCAGGCCAACGAGTTGTTGGAGTTGAGCGTCAGTGGCCGCTACAGCGATGACAAATACCCAGACAGCACCTACGGCGTGCAAAATGGCAAGAGCTGGAGCTTGAACCTGGATGCCACCTACAACTACGCTGACAACGGTTCGTTGAATGCCTTTGTCACGCAGCAGTCGCGTCAACGGGACATGACCAATTTGCAGAGCTCAACGGTCGGTAACAAGGCGGCCACTGCCACTGCCCTCAATGTTCCTGCCGTGGCCAGTTGGACCAACAAGTTGACCGACGAAGACTTGACCTTGGGCTTGGGCTTCAAACAAGGCGGCTTGATGGCCGGCAAGTTTGAGTTGGCCGGGGACATGAGTTATTCCTTGGGCAACGCAGGCTACAACACACAGTTGAGCTACGCTGGTGCCACCTTGGGCGTGCCCACGGGCAGCAATATCTTGACCTGCAGAAGTGCGCAAATTTTGTCATGTGGTCAGTTGCCAGACATCCGTTCGACCACCACGCGCTTCAAGCTCACGGGCACCTACCAAGTCGACAAATCTTCCAAAGTGGTGCTGATGTATTTGCAGCAACGCTTGACCAGCAGCGACTACTACTACAACGGCTACCAAGGCCCGGCCAATGCCACGACCCAAGGTAACAACCCCAACACCTTGTTGCCCACGTACCAGACCTCCGGCAGTTACTCTGTCAATGCGTTTGGGGCCAGTTTCATTCACAGTTTTTGACCGACACAGTCCAAGCATTTGCGTGTGATGCGTTTGGAGGGTCCTTCGAGACCCTCACTTTTTAATTGAACTGAGCGGAGTACAACCTCATGGACAACGAACAACCCGGGTTTTTCAAACGCGTGTGGGTCATCTTGAAGAAACCAAGTGCCAAATATTCGCTGATCGCGATCGCCAGCACATCGTTTGTGGCGGGCATTATTTTTTGGGGTGGGTTCAACACCGCCATGGAGATGACCAACACCTTGGAGTTTTGCACCACCTGTCACGAAATGCGTGACACGGTGTACCAAGAGTACAAAGAGACCATCCACTACAGCAACCGCACCGGTGTGCGTGCCATCTGTTCTGATTGCCATGTGCCCAAAGATTGGGTGCACAAAATGATCCGCAAGTCCAAGGCCAGTTTTGAGGTCTGGGGCAAGATCACCGGCAGCATCGACACCAAAGAAAAATTCGAAGCCAAGCGCATGGAGTTGGCGGGTCACGAATGGGAGCGCATGAAAGAAAGCAATTCACGTGAATGCCGCAATTGCCACAACTTTGATGCGATGAGCGCTGAATTGCAAAAACAAACGCCTTACAGAAAGCACATGAAAGCCAAAGAAGAAGGCAAAACATGCATCGACTGTCACAAAGGCATTGCCCATCAATTGCCCAAAGAATACGAAGACCCTGACGAATGATGGTGCCTGAAATGGGGCAATTGGCCCTGGTGGTGGCGCTGTGTGTGGCTTTCATTCAAGGCACGCTGCCCTTGGTCGGTGCGCAGCAGGCTCGACCTGGCTGGGTGGCGTTGGCTCGCCCAGCCGCCCAAGCCCTGTTTGTCGCCATGTCGGTGGCATTTGGTGTGTTGGTCTGGTCCTTTTACAGCAACGATTTTTCGGTCCAGTATGTGGCCGAGCATTCCAATGCCCAGTTGCCCGTGATCTATCGCATCGGTGCTGTCTGGGGTGGCCACGAAGGCTCTCTGCTGCTGTGGGTCTACATGCTGGCGTGTTGGACCTTGGCGGTGGCGCAGTTGTCGCGTCACTTGGACGATGTGACGGTGGCGCGCGTGTTGGGCGTGCTTGGCTTGGTGACCACCGGCTTGCTGTTGTTTGTGCTGTTCACCTCGAACCCGTTTGAGCGTTTGTGGCCCGCACCTGGCAACGGGCGCGATCTCAACCCGCTGTTGCAAGACCCTGGCTTGGTGTTTCACCCGCCCATGCTCTACATGGGCTATGTGGGTTTTTCGGTGGCCTTTGCTTTTGCCATCGCCGCCTTGTTGTCGGGACAGTTGGACGCGGCCTGGGCTCGGTGGTCACGCCCTTGGACCACCGTGGCCTGGTCTTTTTTGACTGCGGGCATTGCCCTGGGTTCGTGGTGGGCGTATGACGAGTTGGGCTGGGGTGGCTGGTGGTTTTGGGATCCGGTCGAAAACGCCTCCTTCATGCCATGGTTGGTGGGAACGGCCTTGCTGCATTCGTTGGCTGTGACAGACAAGCGCGGCAGTTTCAAAAACTGGACGGTGTTGTTGGCCATCAGCGCTTTTTCTTTGTCGCTGTTGGGGACATTCTTGGTGCGCTCGGGTGTGCTGACCTCGGTGCATGCCTTCGCCTCTGACCCGCGCCGTGGGGTGTTCATTTTGATTTTGCTGGCCTTGGTGGTCGGTGCATCGCTCACCTTGTTTGCCGCGCGGGCGCACCAGCACAGCCGTGGGGGATCGTTTGCACTGTTGTCGCGCGAAGCGCTGTTGCTGGTGGGCAATGTGTTTTTTGTGGTGGCCGCTTGCGCCGTGTTGCTGGGCACGGTGTACCCCTTGGTGATGGACGCGCTCAACCTGGGCAAGTTGTCGGTCGGCCCGCCTTACTTCAACACCGTCTTTGTGCCCATCATGTTGCCGGTTCTGGTCTTGATGGCGGTCGGCCCGTTGGCCCCCTGGAAGAATGCCTCGGCGCTTGTGTTACTCAAGCACCTGCGCGTGGCGGCTGTGGCGGCTGTGATCGCCCCCCTGTGGGTGAGGTTGTCCCTCGGTGAGGCCACGGTGATGACCTATGTGGGCATCACGGTGGCTGCTTGGGTGGCCAGCTCGGTGCTCATGCAAGTGGTGCAGCGTGTGCGTGTGGGCCTGCCGCCCGTGGCGTATTGGGGCATGCAGTTGGCGCATGCGGGCATGGCCGTGTTTGTGGTCGGCGTCACTTTGGTGGGGGGCTACCAGCAAGAAAAAGATGTGCGGATGGAGCCGGGCGACACCGCCACCTTGGGGGCTTACCAATTCAAACTGCTGGGCGTTGCGCCAGTCGACGGCCCCAATTACCAGGCCTCGCGTGCGACCTTTGAGGTCAGCCACAACGGGGCAGCGCGCTTGACTTTGTTCCCTGAAAAACGGCGTTACTTTTCATCGGCCATGCCCATGACCGAGGCCGCGATTGATACCGGTGTGACGCGCGACCTGTATGTGTCGCTGGGCGAGTTGCTGGATGGTTCGGCCTGGTCGGTGCGCGTGTTTGTCAAACCCTTTGTCGATTGGATTTGGGGCGGCTGCTTGCTGATGGCCTTGGGGGGCTTGTTGGCGACCCTGGACCGCCGCTACCGTCGCCACACAGCCCGCGTGACGCATGAGGTCTGAGATGCACATGAAGACCCTGGTGGTGGTGGTGTGGTGTCTTTGCACCATGGCCTCGGCTTGGGCCAAAGAGGCCGTGCCATTGGCCGAAGACCCGTTGGTGGAGCTGCGTTTGATCGTGATCTCTGAAGAGATGCGCTGTTTGGTGTGTCAAAACGAGTCTTTGGCTGGCTCGCGCGCCGAGTTGGCGCAAGACCTCAGGCGTGAGCTGCGCGTGTTGATCCAGCAAGGCAAAAGTGATGCGGACATCAAAGCATTCATGGTGGCGCGGTATGGCGACTTTGTTTTGTACCGCCCGCCTGTGAGCCAACGAACTTGGCTGCTTTGGCTGGGACCCTTTGCATTGCTGCTGTGGGCCTTGGTGATGCTGTTGCGCCACCTGCGCACGCTCAAGCCCCTTGAAACGCCCCGCGAGTTGTCTGCCCAAGAGCAGCAGCGGGTGCAGGAATTGATGCAGAAAGATGCGCCATGATTGTTTTTGTTGTTGCCGCGTTGGCCTTGTTCGCTGTGGTGCTGCTGCTGTTGTGCCGCCCTTTCATGGGCAAGCGCACATCGTTGGGCGTGAGCCATGCACACGTCAATGCGCTGGCATACCAAGAACACAGGCGTCGCCTGGACATGGATTTGGCAGAGGGTTCGTTGTCGCCACACGACCATGCGCAGGCCCAGCGCGAGTTGGCCCAGCGCGTGCTCGACGAATCGCACGGTGACCCCTCGGCTGCCCAGGCCTCTTGCCCCACGCCCACACGCACGCTGGTGGCTGTTGGCTTGTGGTTGCCTGTGACGGCCCTGTGTTTGTACCTGTGGCTGGGAACGCCCGAGGCCATCGAGGGGCCTGCCGCAGCCAATTCTGCAGCGGCCCAAGAGGTCGAGCAGATGGTGGCTGGCTTGGTTCAAAAGCTCAAGCTTGACCCCAACAACCCCAAAGGATGGGCCATGTTGGCGCGCTCCTACAAAGTGATGGGTCGCCCGCTGGATGCTGAAAAAGCCTATGCACGTGCAGCGCAGGTGATGCCCTTGGATGCCCAGATGTTGGCGGACTATGCCGATGTGGCGGCCACCAATGCCAATGGCAATTTCGCAGGCAAGCCCGCGGCCTTGATTCAGCAGGCATTGGCGGCTGACCCCAACCATCCAATGGCGCTGTGGCTGGCTGGCACGGCGGCCTTTCGTGCCGAGCGTTACACCGAGGCGATTCAAACCTGGACCCGCTTGCAGGCGCTGTTGCCGCCAGATTCGGACGACGCGCAAACCTTGGTCGACGCGATCCAAGAGGCGCGCGACAGCGGCGGCACCTGGACAGCGCCCGTCGCGGCGCTGGCGCTCAAATCCGCCGTCAAGATCGAGGGTGTGGTGGAGTTGGGCCGAGGGCTGCAGGGCAAGGTGCTGCCCACGGATGTGTTGATGGTCATTGCCCGTCGACCTGGTGAGCGCATGCCGCTGGCGGTGTTTCGCTCCAAGGTGGCGGACTTTCCGCAAGCCTTTGTGATCGATGACAGCCTGCGCATGGGTGAAGGCGCGAGCTTGTCGGCCCATCCGAAGATCGAATTGGAGGCGCGTGTCTCCAAGTCAGGCCAAGCCAAACCCCAATCGGGGGACTTGTATTCAGCCACCACACCGACGGTCACGTCGGCCAAGTCCAAGTTGAACTTGCGCCTGGACGCGGTTCGTCCTTGACGTGTCAGCGCCCGTCGCGCTGAGTGGACCTGGTCAGATGTGGGCGGCCAGTTACCTGAGACGGTGCATCATGTGCAAGGACAAATCCCGGGCCTCCATGTGGTTCGGGTGGCGACTCAGGATGCGATGCGCCAAGGGTAAAAACGCTCGCTCTTCAAAACGGGCGTGGTGTGGTGGATGTCAATGGCGCCCCAGTCCGATGGGTTCGGGTGCATTCATGGTGATGCGTGTGAACAATCGGTCGTACAAGGGCTCATGGGGGTATTTGCCGGTGAGCGGGTCGGCGTTGGTTTCAAACGCAGCATCCAAGGCCGCCCAGTCTTCGTCGGTCAAGACCTTGAGGGCTTCCGGGATCACCACGGTTTCTTCCACTTGCATGTGCTGCACATAGAAGTCTAAAAATGTGTTTGTGGCGTGTTCGAGGGCTGGGCGTCTGGATTCCCCCAGCAATTCCCAAGCCAGCAACAGGTGCTGGAGTTCTCGCACATGGGACTCACCCTTGGCATGGTCTTTTTCCAGTTGCTGGATCACCACTTGGCAGTGGGGTGAACGTTTGGCGACTGGAGGAAACAAGAGCGCAGACTCTTTGGTGTGGTGCAAGCGCTCTGGAAACTCGTCGATGTAGAACAGCATGGCGCGCAGCACATCGAAAAACATTTCAGGCTGGTCTTTGGGGCCTCGCTTGAGCATCATGCGCAAAGACTGCAGCATGGCAGACAAGGCGGCGTGTTCTTCGCGGATGATTCGAATACTGGGGTGGTTCATGGGGGTGTCTCCTGGTGTCTTTTGGGCGGTGATTTCAGAATCGCACGGACCCAAGCATTCCGAGTTGATCCAAGTCAACAGATGTCTTGGCAGGGTCATCCCTTTGTCTCGTGATGGACAGGTGGCAAGTGCGTAAAATCGGTTCACTGACACAGCGTTCACAGCGCGCAAAGACACATCGGTGATACATCCCACGCGAACCGGCATCCACTGGTTTTATTACGCTGCTCCGCAGACTTTTTATGGCTTGGCAGCTCGCCTGTGGCCTGGGTGCGCCGTCTTGGCCAGCGCCTTGTTGGCGGCAGGCCTCTGGCTGGGCTTCATGGTGGCGCCCACCGATTTCCAGCAAGGCGAGGGCTACCGCATCATCTTTGTCCATGTCCCCGCATCGTGGATGTCGATGGTGATTTACCTGGCCATGGCGTTTTGGAGCGTGCTGGGGCTGACCTTCAACACCCGCTTGTCGGGCATGATGACCCGCGCCTTGGCGCCCACTGGGGCCTTGTTCGCGTTTCTGTCCTTGTGGACCGGTGCGCTGTGGGGCAAGCCGATGTGGGGCGCTTGGTGGGTGTGGGATGCGCGCTTGACCTCAGAGCTGATTCTTTTCTTTTTGTACCTCGGCTACATCGCCTTGACCTCGGCCATCGACGACACCCGTCGGGGCGACCGCGCTGGCGCGCTGGTGGCCATCGTGGGGGCGATCAATGTGCCGATCATTTATTTCTCGGTGAAATGGTGGAACACCTTGCACCAAGGCGCGTCGGTGTCCTTGACCAAATCGCCCACCATGGCCGCGGTCATGCTGTGGGCCATGTTGCTGATGGCTTTGGCTTTTTGGTTGTACACCTTGGCGCTGGTGCTGTACCGCGTGCGCACCTTGATCTTGCAGCGTGAACGCCACGCCGCGTGGGTGCAAGACTTGGCGGAGGTGCAGCCATGACCTGGAACAGTTGGGCTGATTTTTGGGCCATGGGTGGCTATGCGGTGTATGTCTGGGGCAGCATGGGCATGACCTTTGGCTTGTTGGCCCTGGAAGTGTTGCAAGCGCGTTGGGCGCGGGCCCAAGTTCTGGCGCAGTTGCGCGCCGAACGTGTCTTGGCCGAATTACCCGCAGAGGATGTGCTTTGATGAAACCCAGAACCCAACGCTTTGCCCTGATTGCCGCAGGCATCGTGGTGCTCGCCGCGGCTGCTGCTTTTGTGTTGAATGCTTTTCAAAGCAACTTGGTGTTCTTTTTCACGCCGACCCAAGTCAGCCAAGGTGAAGCCCCCAAGGGCCGTATGTTCCGTGCCGGTGGCATGGTGAAAGACGGCAGTTTGCAACGCGATGGCAACACGGTGCAGTTTGTCATCACCGACACCGCGCAAGACATGACCGTGACCTATGTCGGTCTGTTGCCCGACCTGTTCAAAGAGGGCCGCGGCGTGGTGGCGCAAGGCAAGCTGGGTGAGGACGGTGTGTTTGTGGCCAGCGAGGTGTTGGCCAAGCACGACGAAAACTACATGCCGCCCGAAGCCAAGCACGCCTTGGACCAAGCGGCTGCGGCGAAGGCTGCGCAATCGGTGAAAGTGACCCCATGAACGCTGAGTTTGGACATTTCGCCTTGATTCTGGCGGCGGTGGTGGCCCTGCTGCAAGGTGTGCTGCCTTTGCTGGGCACGTATGTGCGCGGCACGCAGATGCAAATCACCTTGCAAAGCTTGGCGCGCCCCACGGCGACCTTGCAGTTCGTGTTGGTGGCGCTGGCTTTTGGTGCCTTGGCGGCGTGTTTTTTGAACAACGATTTTTCGGTGCAGTACGTGGCACAACACTCCAACTCGTTGTTGCCCAAGCCCTACCAGTTGGCTGCGGTCTGGGGCGGCCATGAAGGCTCGCTGTTGTTGTGGGTGTTGCTGCTGGCGTTGTGGTCGGTGGCCGTGGCGATGTTCTCGCGCAGTTTGCCGCTGGACATGGTGGCCCGGGTGCTGAGCGTGTTGGGGTTGATTTCGGTAGGCTTTTTGCTGTTCATCTTGACCACCTCCAACCCGTTTGAGCGCTTGTTGCCTGCCGCCTTGGATGGCCGTGACCTCAACCCCTTGCTGCAAGACCCCGGTTTGGTGATCCACCCGCCCATGCTCTACATGGGCTATGTGGGCATGTCGGTGGCATTTGCCTTTGCCGTGGCGGCCTTGCTCAGTGGGCGACTCGACGCCGCATGGGCGCGCTGGTCGCGTCCCTGGACCGTGATTGCCTGGACTTTTCTGACCTTTGGCATTGGCCTGGGTTCGTGGTGGGCGTATTACGAACTGGGCTGGGGCGGGTGGTGGTTTTGGGACCCGGTCGAAAACGCCTCGCTGATGCCTTGGTTGGTGGCCACTGCTTTGATCCATTCCCTCATGGTGACGGAGAAGCGCGGCAGCTTCAAAGCCTGGACGGTGTTGCTGGCGATTGCCGCGTTTTCGCTCTCGCTGCTGGGCACGTTCTTGGTTCGCTCTGGGGTGCTGACTTCGGTGCACGCCTTTGCGTCAGACCCCAAGCGCGGTGTTTTTGTGCTGATCTTCTTGGCGGTGGTGGTGGGTTCTTCGCTGACCTTGTTTGCCTGGCGCGCACCGCGTGTGACCTTGGGTGGCCGCATGAACTTGGTCTCGCGCGAGTCGTTCTTGCTGGCCAACAGTGTGTTGTTGGTGGTGGCCACAGCAGCCGTGCTGTTGGGCACGCTGTACCCCTTGATCATTGACGCCTTGAACTTGGGCAAGTTGTCGGTGGGCCCGCCGTATTTCAATGCCGTGTTTGCGCCGCTGTTGGTGCCGGTGGTGTTCTTGATGATTCCGGGTTCGATCTCACGTTGGCGTGAGGCGCATGTGGCCGAGCTGGCGCATCAGCTGCGCTTCACCGCTGCCGGTGCCTTGGCGGTGGCCTTGGTCTGGCCTTACTTTTTGGGCGACTGGTCGGCGGGCACCGTGTTGGGGTTTTTCTTGGGCGCGTGGGTGGCCTTAGGGACCGCGCAACAAGTGATCGAACGCGTGCGCAAACCGGGGCGCATCGGGCTGTCTTTTTGGGGGCAGCAAGTGGCCCACTTTGGCATGGCGGTGTTGGTGATGGGCGTCACCGGCGTCAAGTCGTACGAGGTGGAGCGCGATGTGCGCATGCACGTGGGCGATGTGGTGACGATTGCGCCCTACACCTTCCGTTTGGCCCAACTCAACGAAGTGCTGGGGCCCAACTACAAGGCTGTGCGCGCCGATGTGCAAGTGCTGCGCGATGGCCAGGTGGTGGAGGTGATGCAGCCCGAGAAGCGCCGCTATTTCTCCTCGGCCATGCCGATGACCGAAGCAGCCATTGACTCGGGTTTCATGCGTGATTTGTATGTGTCCTTGGGTGACGCGCTGGACGATGCACGCACCGAGTGGAGCATGCGCGTGTACTACAAACCCTTTGTGCCGTGGCTGTGGGGCGGGGTGTTGTTGATGGTGTTGGGCGGCGTGTTGGCCGCCTTGGACCGCAGATACCGCAAGGTCCAAGCATGAAAAAATTCCTGATTCCTTTGGGGTTGTTTCTTGGCCTGGTGATTTTTTTAGCCATCGGTTTGAACCGTGACCCGCGCGAAATCCCATCGCCTTTGATCAACAAGCCCGCGCCAGAATTCAGCTTGCCCACCTTGAACGGTGACACGCCGTTTTCTCCTGCCGACATGCGCGGCAAGGTGTGGATGTTCAACGTCTGGGCCACATGGTGTGTGGCGTGTCGCGAAGAGCATCCGGTGCTGGTGGCCTTTGCCCAAAAGTACAGCGTGCCCATCGTGGGTTTGAGCTACAAAGAAATCCAGCCGCAAGACGAGGCCGCCAAACAGAGCCTCGACATCAAACTGCAAGTCGCGCGCGAGCGCAGCCAGGTGTGGCTCAAACGTCATGGCAACCCCTACGTCAACTCGGTGATGGACTTGGATGGCCGTGTGGGCATTCACTACGGCGTGTATGGCGTGCCCGAGACCTACATCATCGACAAAGAAGGTGTGATTCGCTTCAAGCATGTGGGCGCGGTGACCCCTGCTTTGCTGGCTGAAAAAATCATGCCGCTGATCGAGACCCTGAACAAATCATGAACTTGCTGCAACGTTGTTGGCTTGGCTTGGCCTGTGGTGTGGCCGCCTTGAGTGCGCATGCCCAAACCGGGCCTGAGGCCGCGCCGCTGGCCCAAGACCCGGTGGTCGAGGCCCGGTTGGTGGTTTTGTCGCAAGAACTGCGCTGCTTGGTGTGTCAAAACGAATCCTTGGCGTCGTCACAGGCCGAGTTGGCCGATGACTTGCGTCGCGAAGTGCGCGATCTGATTCGACAAGGCAAGTCCGACCCAGAGGTGAAAGATTTTTTGGTGTCCCGCTATGGCGACTTTGTGCTCTACCGCCCCGAGGTCAAACCCTTGACCTGGGTGCTGTGGTTTGGCCCATTTGTGTTGTTGCTGGTGGCGCTGGTCCTGCTCGGTCGCTATGTGCAAGAACGCCGACTGCAGATCAAACCCCAGACCCTCAGCGACGAAGAACGCGCCCGTGCTGAACAACTGTTGAAAGGCTGATGTGACGCCCGCTCTTGTTTTCATCTTGGCTGCCACCGGCTTGACCTTGCTGGTTGTGGCGGTGTTGTGCGTGGCGCTGTGGCGCGGTGCTTTGGCTGGCGCTCGCGCAAACAGGGGGGGCACACCTGCGGACCAGCAAGACCTGCCGACCCAGGCCAATGCCGCGGTCTACCGTGACCAGTTGTTGGATTTGGAACGCGAACATGCCTTGGGTCGCCTGAGCGATGAAGAGCTGCAAGTTGGCCGAGATGAGCTGACCCAACGTTTGCTGGAAGACGTGGGCCCCGTGCCGGTGATGCCGGCCGACAACACAGGCGTGGATGGCATGGCCTCCTCACACGAGACCCGCCTGCGCAAGCCGTGGTGGCTGATGTTGAGCGTGATCTTCTGCGTGCCGGTTTTGTCGATGGGCATGTACAGCGTCTTGGGTGAGCCCCAAGCCCTCGACCCATTGGCGGCTCAGCAAGGCATGGGCAACGAGGGTGACGTCACCCCAGAGAAGCTGGTGGCCATGGCCACCGCCTTGACCCGGCGTTTGCAAGATGAGCCCAACCAAGTCGATGGCTGGGTCATGCTGGGGCGGGTCCAGCGCGCTCTGGGCCGCTATGGTGAGGCCGATGAAGCCTTGCGCCGTGCACTGGCGCTCAGCCAAGACGACAACGTGTGGATCGAGCGTGCCGAAGTCTTGGCGCAAAAAAATGGCGGCAACTTTGCCGGTGAGCCCTGGGCCATCATCCAACGCGTTTTGACCGCTGACCCGCACCAACTCAACGCCCTTTTGCTGGCTGGCAGTGCCTCGTATGCCGAAGACAACTTCCGATCTGCGCTGCGTTTTTGGGAGCGTGCCCGTGAAGAAGTGTCGCCCGATTCACCCGATGCGCCTGAACTCGACCGCGCCATTGCCGAGGCCCGCAGCAAGTTGGGCTTGCCGCCGGCGCTGCCACGTGCCGACAGCGTGAGCGAGCGCGATGCGGCCATTCAGGCCTCGAGCATCAGTGGCCGGGTGAGTTTGGTGAGCGAGTTGGCGGGCAAGGTGGCCCCCACCGACACCGTGTTTGTGTACGCCACACCCGTGACGGGGTCGCGCATGCCGCTGGCCATTGTGCGCACCACCGCGGCCAAGTTGCCTTTTGACTTTGTGCTCGACGACAGCACGGCGATGAATCCAGCCGCCAAGCTGTCAGATGCGCAGGAGGT
This sequence comes from Limnohabitans sp., assembly GCF_046052825.1. Taxonomy (GTDB): domain Bacteria; phylum Pseudomonadota; class Gammaproteobacteria; order Burkholderiales; family Burkholderiaceae_C; genus Limnohabitans. Next base: position 27,541 of record NZ_JAVLFP010000037.1, on the reverse strand, counting down.
GACGGTGCGGGTGCGCATTTCCAAGAGCGGCCAAGCCACCCAGCAGGCCGGAGATTTGGGCGTGAGTGTGAGCCCTGTCAAGCCGGGCAGCACAGGGCTGAATTTGATGGTGCGCGACGCCTTGCGTTGATCGTTGCTTGAAACCGTCAAAACAAAAGCCGCTCCATGGAGCGGCTTTGTGTTGGGGTGAGGGTTGTGGCTTACAGCAAACCGTTCATGCGTGCAAAGTGCAGCGTCTGGGTGCGACTCTTGACATTCAAGCGACGGAACAAACGCCAGAGGTGAACTTTGACCGTGTGCTCGCTGATGTCGAGTTCGGTGGCAATGTCGCGGTTGCTCAAGCCCCGGTCGAGCATGATGATCAATTGTTTTTGACGCTTGGACAGCTTGGTGTCGCCTGCGACCACGATGTCTTCGTCGGGGGTGCCGTCCGCTGCAGCAAACAGACCTTGGATGGCCGCAGAGATGTCATTGGCAGGTGTGGATTTCTCGATGTACAGATCGGCACCCGCTTCGATGCAGGTTTCTTCGGCTTCACCGGCGGGCATGGACGAGATCACCACCAAGGGCACATCGCCATACATGCCTTTGACTTCGCTCACGGCGGTGGTGCCCTTGACGCCGGGCAGCAACAAGTCCAGCACAAACAACTCGGGAGCTCCGTTTTTGATGATGGCGGCTTGCAGCTCGCTGAACTTTTCCAGCTCCACCACTTTGGCGGCTGGCTTCATGCGCCGCAGCAGCATGGCGATGGCTTGGCGCACCAGGGGGTGGTCATCGATGATGTACAAACTCATTTTTTTCTCTCCTGCTTTCAGTAGTTCAGCCCGATGGCTTCGCGCACGTCGCGCATGGTTTCTCTCGCGGTGATACGTGCTTTTTCAGTACCTGCGTCCACGATATCACGAACTATTTTAGGGTGAGTCACGTAAGGCTCTGCGCGTTCGAGCATGGGTTGCTGTTCTAGCAAGATGGCGTCGATGATGGGTTGCTTGCATTCCAAGCAGCCAATGCCCGCGCTGGTGCAGCCCTGGGACACCCATTGGCGTTGCCCTTCGTTGCTGTAAACCAAGTGAAATTGCCACACCGGACATTTCTCAGGGTTACCCACGTCGGTGCGTTTCATGCGCGCCGGGTCGGTGGGCATGCGTTTGACTTTGTGCTCAATGCTGGCTCGGTCTTCGCGAATGGCAATGGCGTTGTTGTAGCTCTTGCTCATCTTGGCGCCATCCAGGCCCGGCAGTTTGCTGGCTTCGGTGAGCAAGATTTGCGGCTCAGGCAGCACGATCTTGCCGGTGCCCTTGAAGTAGCCCTCTAGGCGCTCGCGGTCCTCGGCCAACAACTCAGGCGCGCTGGCGAGGTAGCCCAAGGCGCCTTCCATGGCTTTGGCATCGCCGCTTTCTTGGTAGGCCTTGCGGGACTTTTCCAAGCGTTTGACGCTGTCTTTGGGCAGTTTGGCCAGGCTGGTTTGGATTTTGTCCTCGGCGTTGATTTCGCGTCCGTACAAATGGTTGAAACGGCGTGCTGCTTCGCGGGTCAACTCCACGTGGCTGGCTTGGTCTTCTCCGACCGGCACGTACTTGGCTTTGTAGATCAAGATGTCCGCCGCTTGCAGCAAGGGGTAACCCAAGAAGCCGTAGGTGGTCAGGTCTTTGTCTTTGAGCTTTTCTTGTTGGTCTTTGTAGGTGGGCACACGTTCCAACCAGCCCAGCGGTGTGCCCATGGCCAAGAGCGTGAACAACTCGGCATGTTCGGGAATACGGCTTTGCAAAAACAAGGTGCACTGGTTCGGGTCGAGGCCGGTGGCCAACCAATCGATCACCATCTCGTAGACGTTTTTCTCGATCACCTCACGGCTGGCGTAGTGCGTGGTCAAGGCGTGCCAATCGGCGACGAAAAAATAACAATCCATCTGCGACTGCAGACGGACCCAGTTTTTCAAGGCGCCGTGGTAGTGGCCCAAATGCAAAGCACCCGTGGGGCGCATGCCGGAGAGAACGCGTTCTTTCATGAGATCAAGGCTTCAGTAAAAATTCAAGAGGACTCAACAGGAGCGACAAGGCAAACAGGGTCCACTTCATCAAGGGCCCCATCCAGTAATCGTTGAGTGCGTGAAAGGCCACCAAGGCCAGCACGATGTACATGCCGTAAGGCTCTACCTTGGAGAGCCACACGGCCTGCCGCCATGGCAGCAAGCCCACCAGCACCCGACCGCCGTCGAGCGGGGGCAGGGGGAACAGGTTGAAGACAAACATCGAGACATTGACCACCACGCCTGCCAAGGCCATTTTGACGAAATAGGCTTCGGTCACGCCCAAGATGTTGAGCAGGTAAAACGCCAGCAGCCAGACGAAGGCCTGGATGAAGTTGATGGCGGGGCCAGCCAGCGAGACCCAGATCATGTCGCGCTTGGGGTGGTAAAGGCGGCCAAAATTCACCGGCACGGGACGCGCGTAGCCAAACAAAAAAGTGCCGCCAGTGACGACGTAGAGCACGGCCGGAATCACGATCGTGCCCATCGGGTCGATGTGCGGCATGGGGTTCAAGGTGACCCGGCCCATCATCCAGGCGGTGTTGTCACCCAAGCGGTGGGCCACATAGCCATGGGCTGCTTCATGCAAGGTGATGGCAAAAATCACCGGCAAGGCGTAGATCAGGACGGTTTGAATCAGGTCAGGAAAATTCACACAACCATTGTCGCATCGAATACTTGCGTGTTAACCCATGCCCAAGGCATTCAAGGGCCCGCGGCCCTGGCGAATCAAGGCAGGGTCACCGCCGCCGTCCATGGGGGTGAGGTCGACCACGGTGGTGGGTTCCAAGGGGCACGCGCCGGCATCGATCACAGCGGCCAAGTCGTGTTCAAAACGCTCGCGGATGGCTTGCGGGTCGTTCATTGGATCGGTCTCGCCCGGCGCAATCAAGGTGGTGGCCAACAAAGGGGCGCCATGGAGCTCCAGCAAGTCGAGCAGGCAGCGGTTTTGCGGCACCCGCAGGCCAATGGTTTTGCGTTGCGGATGGCTGACCCGACGCGGTACCTCTTTGGTGGCTTCCAAGATGAAGGTGTAGGCCCCGGGCGTGGCCGCTTTGAGCAAGCGGTACTGGCGGTTGTCGACCCGGGCATAGTTGGCCAATTCGGACAGGTCACGGCACATCAGGGTCAGGTGGTGTTTGTCGTCGACTTGACGCATGCGCCGCATGTGTTCAACCGCGGCTTTGTCGTCGAGGTGGCAGACCAAGGCGTAACTCGAGTCGGTGGGCACGGCCACCACACCGCCGCGGGCCAGCAGGGCCACCGCTTGTTTGAGCAAGCGTGGTTGTGGGTTGTCGGGGTGAACTTGGAGGAACTGTGCCATCTCAAGGGGTGCGGTGTTCGTGGTGGCTGAGCACGGCAGCGCCAATGCCACACAGGGCGATCAGCAGCATGCCCATGCGGGCCCACAGGTCTGGCACATGGGCAAACACCAGCCAGCCTGCGAACGTGGCGAAGGCGATGCCACTGTATAGAAAGGGGCTCACGCTGGCAGCGGGCGCACGCGAAAAAGCCAAGATCAAAAGGTAATGGCCCAAAGTGCCAGCACAGCCCACCAGCACCATCAGCTCCCATTCAAACTGGGTGAGATCGGTGGTCCACGCGCCCCACAGCACCAAGACCGAGGCGATGATGGCACCGACCCACCCGGTGTACAGGTGCATGGTGACAGGGCTCTCGGTTTTGGCCATGTGGCTGGTCAAAATTTGGAAGACCGCATTCGAGACCACCAAGCTCAGTGGCAACCACGCGTGGCTGGTGTCTAGGCTGCCTCCCGGGCGCACGATCAACAAGGCCCCCACCAAACCGCCACTCACAAACAACCAACGCAGCCATGACACCTGTTCTTTCATCACGAAACGCGCCAAGGCGGTCACCACCAAGGGCGTGAGCATGACAAAGGCGGTGAACTCGGCCACCGGCATGTAGCGCAAACTGGTAAATCCCAGCACGCTGCACATCAGCAGCAACAAGCCGCGCAGCATTTGGAGCCGAATGTTGTGGGTTTGAAACAGGGTCATGCCATGGCGTGGCCACATCACGGCGGTGCTGGCCACGGCTTGGAAGGCATAGCGAAACCACAGCACCATCAGCAAGGGCACGCTGGCGATCAAAAACTTGTTGGTGGTGTCCAGCACGGCAAAGCAGGCCATGGCCAAGACGGCATAAGCGATACCCGCGAGTGGCAGCGGTTGCCGCGCGGTCGAACTCATTGAATGCGGTGGGCCAACAACTCCCACACAGGGGTGAGTTGGCCGGGCAACCAAGGCAAGGTGCCGAGGTCGATGCGGCTTTCGTCGGGGCTGTGAAAGTCGCTGCCTCGCGAGGCCACCAAATTGAACTCGCGCGCCATGTCGGCGTATTTCACATACTCGGGCGGGGTGTGGCTGCCAGTGACGACTTCGACACCTTGTCCGCCGTGGGCTTTGAACTCGCTGAACAAAGCAAACTCTTCGTTGGCCGTGAAGTTGTAGCGTCCCGGGTGGGCAATCACGGCCACGCCTTGGCCCTCGGTGATCCATTGCACCGCTTCTTTGAGGCTGGCCCAGCGGTGCGGCACAAAACCGGGTTTGCCGTCGGTCAAGTAATGGCGGAACACCTCGGAGGTGTCTTGGCAGACGCCCGACTCCACCAAGTGGCGGGCAAAGTGGGTGCGAGAAATCAGTTCTGGGTTGCCCACGTATTTGAGCGCGCCTTCGAAGGCGCCGTGGATGCCCACCCGGGCCAAGCCTTGCGACATTTCTTGCGCACGTTCGCTGCGACCGCCACGGGTGCGGCGCAGTCCCTCGACGATGCGTGGGTCTTGGGCATCAAACCCCAGCCCCACGATGTGCACGGTTTGACCTGCAAAGGTCACAGAAATTTCGGTGCCCGTGAGGTACTTCATGCCGTGCGCTTTGGCGGAAGCCGCCGCACGCTGTTGTCCCCCGACCTCGTCGTGGTCGGTCAAGGCCCACAACTCGACGCCGTTGGCATGTGCCCGTGCCGCCAGGGCTTCGGGTGTGAGTGTGCCGTCCGACACCACGGAGTGGCAGTGCAAATCGGCGTTCAAGATGGAGGTGCTCACAGGTTCAATTGTAGGCGGGGCAGGGCCGCCAAGGCATTGGCGCGCGAGGCCTGGGCCAACTCCGCCAAAGGGATGCCACGCAAGTCGGCCAGCACCTGCGCGATGCGAGGCAACTCGCCCGGGCTGTTGCGGCCTTGGGGCTGCCCGGCACTTCGTTGCTCGGCGGTGGTGTAAAGCCAGTCGGGCGCAATGTCGGGCGCGTCTGTTTCGAGCACGATGGCCGACAACGGCAATTCGGTGGCCAAGCGGCGCAGTTGCAAGGCGCGCTCAAAGGTGAGCGCGCCGCCAAAGCCCAATTTGAACCCCAGGGCGATGAACGCATGGGCTTGTTGCAGGCTGCCGTTGAAGGCGTGCGCAATGCCACCTTGCACCGGAATGTCACGCAGGCCCTTGAGCAGCTTGTCCGCCGATCGACGCACATGCAAGATGACCGGCAGTTGGTGAAGCTGCGCCAAGCGGAGCTGCGCGCGGTAGAAGTGTTCTTGTGTGGCCCATGCAGACGGCGTGTTGAGTGCCGGCACAAAACCATCCAAGCCCACTTCGCCCACGGCGACCAAGCGCGTGTCTGCGCGGTGCGCCTGCAAGGCGAGGTCGAGTTGCTCTAGATCTTTCAGCGAAGCTTGGGGCGTGTACAGCGGGTGGATGCCCAAGGCATAGGCATCGTGGTGGGCATGCGCCAGCTGGCGCACGGCATCAAAGTTGGCCACTTGCACCGCAGGTACAACACAACAGCCCACCCCTTGGGCCCGCGCTTGCTCTCGCACAGGCGTGCGGTCTGTGTCAAATTCAGCCGCGTCGAGGTGGCAGTGGGTGTCGATCCAAAACATGGTGCTTGAATTATCCCGCTCACCCAGGGCGGGCCGAGGCCGCCTCAGAGGTAGGCGTGCAAGCGACCGCGTCGGTCGTAGGTGGTCAGCACGCCGACGTAGGCTGTGTGCCTGTGCGGTGTGTTGGCCTGCACATCGGTACGCAGGCGGGTGGCTGGCGCGAGGCGCTGGCGCAGCCACTGGTCATAGGCGTAGCGCTGTTCGGGGCAAGACAAGATGGCATAAGCCGCATTGAGTTGGGCCATGTGCTCGCCCGCGCCAGGGCGTGTGGCGGTGGTGTGGTCCGGGTGGTAACGCTTGGCCAAAGCGCGGTAAGCGGCGCGGATGACATCGGGCTCCGCCGTGGGGGCCACGCCGAGCAATGCGTAATGGTCTTTGAATCCGTCCATGTGGCGGATTCTACATAAAATCAACAAAAAGTATTAAAAATATTAAAAATAAGTTATTTAATGGTTACTTACGGGCGTTGCCCTTCACCTGCCATTCCCTTGTAATTGGCCTTGTTGGAGGCTCAGTTGGCGATCGCACCGTGCGGCCAATGTGGTGTCGTGGGTCACCAGCACAAAGGCCGTGCCTTGCTCGCGGGCCAATTGGAGCATCAGCGCAAACACTTGGTCGGCGGTGCCTCGGTCGAGGTTGCCGGTGGGTTCGTCGGCCAGCACGCAGGCCGGGCGCGTCACCAGCGCACGGGCAATGGCCACGCGCTGGCGTTCGCCGCCCGACAGTTCGCCAGGGCGGTGGTGCATGCGCTGGCCCAAGCCCACGGCGTGCAAGATGGCTTGGGCCTGCGCGCTGGCTGCCACGCGGTCCATGCGTCGAATCCACAGCGGCATGGCCACGTTGTCGGCGGCGCTGAATTCGGGCAGCAGGTGGTGGAACTGGTACACAAAGCCCAGGTGTTGGTTGCGCAGCGCGCCCAACTGGCTCACGCTCAGCCCTTTCAAGGGCTGACCCAGCCAAGACACCTGGCCGGTGGTGGGCGCATCCAAACCACCGAGCACATGCAACAAGGTGCTTTTGCCAGAACCTGAGGCACCCACGATGGCCACCGTCTCACCGCTGTGGACGTCCAAGTTGACGCCTTGCAGCACGGTGACGTCCAAGGGGCCTTCACGAAAGCGTCGGCCCAGGTCGCGCGCCCTCAGCACGGGTGGCGTTTGGGGGATGGGGCTGTGCTCACTCATAGCGCAGTGCCTCGGCAGGGTTGATGCGGCTGGCACGGCAACTTGGGTAGAGCGTGGCCACCAAGGCCATGGCCAAAGACAGCAACACAATGGGCCAAATGTCGGCCGATTGGGGGTCGCTGGGCATGCGGCTGATGAGGTAAATGTCGCGTGGCAAAAAGCTCGCCCCCAGCGCGTTTTCGATGGCGGGCACGATGACGTCAATGTTGAACGCCACGCCCAAACCCAGCAGCAAGCCCGCCAAGGTGCCGAGCACGCCCACGGTGGCACCTTGCACCACAAAGATGGCCATGATGCTGCGTGGGCTGGCGCCCAGGGTGCGCAAGATGGCAATGTCCGCCCGCTTGTCGGTCACCGTCATCACCAGGGTGGTGACCAGGTTGAAGGCCGCCACCGCCACGATCAGGGTGAGGATGATGAACATCATGCGTTTCTCGACCTGCACAGCGGCAAACCAGTTGCGGTTTTGCCGGGTCCAGTCGCGCACGATCACGTCTGGCCCCAATTGGGCCGCCAGGTCAGACGCCACGCTGCGTGCTTGTTGGGTGTCTTTGAGTTTCAGGCGCACGCCGCTGGGTGAAGTCAATCGAAAGATCCGCTGTGCGTCGTCGATGTGCAGCAGCACCAAGGTGGCGTCGTATTCGTAGTGGCCCGAGTCAAACAGCCCAGCCACGGTGAGTTGCTTCAAGCGCGGCATCACGCCCGCAGGGGTGACTTGTCCGCCGGGTGCCACCAGCGTCACCCGGTCGCCCACTTGCACGCCGAGCGCGCGAGCCAGCTCGCCGCCCAGCACCACGTTGAAACGGTCGGCTTGCAGGGCAGCACGCACAGCGGGGGGCAATTGCAAGGTGAAGTCGGTGACCTGGGTTTCGAGCTCGGGCGCAATGCCGCGCACCATGGCGCCGCGCATCTCGTCGCCACGCCCCATCAGCGCTTGTTGTGCCACAAAAGGCGCGGCTGCCAGCACCGAGGGGTGTTGGCGCGCTTGGGCCATCAACCCCGTCACATCGGCAAAGCCTTCGCCGCCCGGGGCCAACAGTTCAATGTGGGCCACCACGGCCAGCATGCGGTCGCGCACTTCTTTTTGAAAGCCGTTCATCACACTCAACACAATGATCAGCGCCGCCACGCCCAAGGCAATGCCGAGCATGGACACGCCTGAGATGAACGAGATGAAGCCATTGCGTCCGCTGGATCGGCCCGCGCGGGTGTAGCGCCAACCGATCAGCAGTTCGTAGGGAATTCGCAGGTGGGACGTCATGACAGGCGCGATTGTGTCACCACATCACAGACAATCACGCCCATGCCTTTTGTATTGCCTGCGTCGAACCCCGCCCTCACGGTCTTGCCTTATGCCTTGTGGACTGCGCAAGAACCCAGGCCCTCTGCCTTGACGCAAGTTTTCAACAACGCCGCACTGCCCAATCTGTGCGCTTGGGCTGGGCAGTCGCAACGCCGTGTCGTGGCGCAAGAGACGCCCACAGGGTGGGCACCCGCTGCCTTGTCGCTGCCGCACGAGTGCCTTCAGGCCCAAGCCCTGGGCTGGCCCGTGGTCGATGGCTGTTTGCCTTGGGCCGCGCAGCGCGCCGCTGAACTCGGCCTGAAGGCGGCCTTGTCTGAACCGGGAGCACCTGCCGCTTGGGGCTTCATCAGCGTGTGCAACTGGCAGGTGAGCAACGGCCAAGTCACCTTGGGCCACCCCGCTCAACTGGCGGTGGACGACGCCACAGACCTGGCCTTGTTCAACGCCATGGCACCGTTCTTTGCCGAGGATGGCTTCACGCTCCACCGCGACGTGCCCGGGCGTTGGCTGGTGCACTCGCCTGTGTTGGTGGACGTGCCAACGGCCTCGCTTGAGCGCGTGATCGGTCGCAACATTGACCCCTGGCTGGTCGGGGGTGACGCGCCCAATGGCACCGCCAAATTGCTGCGGCGTTTGCAAAACGAGATGCAAATGCTGCTCTACACCCATGCGGTCAACGCGCACCGCGCACTCAGCATCAACTCGTTTTGGTTGCACGGCACGGGCGCTTTGCCTGTCTCGCTGGCGCATGACCCCGTGCCTGTGAACGTGGTGAACCATTTGCGCGACAGCGCCTTGCAACAAGACCTGATGGCCTGGCTCGACGTTTGGAAAGTGGTGGACTCAGAAGTCATGGCCCCTGTGCTGGCTGCGGCGGCCCAGGGCCAGGCCCAGCGGGTGGTGCTGTGCGGCGAGCATGAGCACCATGTGTTCGACAGCGCCAAGCCAGGTTTGTGGCAGCGCTTGCGGGGGCACTTCAAGCCTCTCACCTTAGACACCGTGTTGGCGGTGACCGCCCCGAAAGAATGAACCCATGCAATTGATTCCGCGCGATATGCCGCCCCGCAGTGTCTGGGCCTTGGAGCAAGCGGGGCTGCATCCACTGCTCGCGCGTTTGTATGCTGCGCGCGGCGTGAGCGATCCGCTCAGCATGGACGTGTCGCTGGCGCATTTGCTGCCACCCGAAGGGCTCAAAGGCATTGGCGCGGCGGCGGTGCTGCTGGCCGATGCCATGGCGGCCGACCAGCGTCTGTGCATCGTGGCCGACTACGACTGCGATGGCGCCACCGCCTGTGCGGTCGCCCTGCGCGGGCTGCGCATGTTGGGTGCACGTCATGTGTCGTACATCGTGCCCGATCGCGTGGTGGACGGCTATGGCCTGACGCCGCCGATTGCCGAGCGCGTCAAGGCCAGTGGCGCGGATGTCTTGATCACCGTGGACAACGGCATTGCCAGCGTGGAGGGTGTGGCCACCGCCAAAGCCCTGGGCCTGCAAGTGGTGGTCACCGACCACCACCTGCCTGCCGCGGTGTTGCCGCAAGCCGACGCCATCGTCAACCCCAACCAACCCGGCTGCACCTTTGCCAGCAAATCCCTGGCCGGGGTGGGCGTGATGTTTTATGTGCTGTTGGCACTGCGTGCAGAACTGCGCGCGCGTGGCCTGTTCACGGCAGACGCTGCGGGCGCGCCACTGGCACAGCCCAAGCTTGACAGCCTGCTGCCCTTGGTGGCGCTGGGCACGGTGGCCGATGTGGTCAAGCTCGACGCCAACAACCGCCGTTTGGTGGCGCAAGGTTTGGCGCGTGTGCGCAAAGGCCACATGCCCCTTGGCATGACGGCTTTGTTTGTGGCCGCGGGCCGACAGAGCGCGCAATGCACCTCGCAAGACTTTGGCTTTGCCCTGGGGCCGCGCATCAATGCGGCCGGCCGTTTGTCGGACATGACCTTGGGCATTGAGTGCTTGGCCACCGACGACGCGGCCCGCGCGACCGAACTCGCCACCCAGCTCGACCGCATCAACCGCGAGCGCCGTGACATCGAAGGCGACATGCGTGAACAAGCGCTGGCTTTGGCGCAAGACATGTTTGACCCCGAGGAAGAACCGCCCTCGGCCTTGTGCGTGTTTGACCCCGACTTTCACGAGGGCGTGGTGGGCATCGTGGCGTCCAAGCTCAAAGACTTGCACCATCGCCCCACCTTTGTCTTTGCCCCCAGCCAAGCCGATGGCAAAAGCCATGAGCTCAAAGGCTCGGGCCGTTCCATTCCAGGTTTCCATTTGCGCGATGCGCTAGACCTTGTGGCCAAGCGCCATCCCGGCGTGTTGCTGCGTTTTGGTGGCCACGCCATGGCCGCAGGCTGCACGCTGGACGAGGAACACCTGGCCACCTTCGAAGAAGCCTTGCAGCAAGTGGCCCAAGAGTGGCTCGATGCCGCCACCCTGCAACGCCGCCTGGACACCGATGGCCCCTTGTTGCCCGAGTACTGCCGCCATGACGTGGCCGACACCTTGGCACGCGAGGTCTGGGGCCAAGGCTTTGCGGCGCCTACCTTCAGCGAAGAAGTGGAGGTCTTGGGTCAGCGGCTGGTGGGCGAGAAGCACTTGGCCTTGAAGTTGCGCCACCAAGGCCAACTGGTGGACGGCATCTGGTTTGGCCGGGTGGACCCCTTGCCCTCACTGGCCCATTTGGCCTTCCGTCTGGAAGCCGACGAATGGCAAGGCAAACAACGCGTGCGCTTTGTCGTTGAAGCCATGGCCGACTAACCCCACAACACCAACAGACCCATGGCCACGCGCAAAAAAACAAGCCTTCCCGATGTGAATTTTTCCGAGTACGGCCCGGTGCGTTATTTGCACCTGGGCACCGAATGGATTCAGGGCTCGATGCTGATCGACAAGCCATTCGACATTGAACTGGAGTATGTGCAGCGCATGATGGCCTGGCTGTTGTTTGTCGAGCCCGACCGAGTGGCCAAACTGCATGCCATGCAACTGGGCTTGGGGTCGGCCGCGTTGACCAAGTTTTGCCACAAGCACTTGCGCATGAAGACCACCGCCATTGAGCTCAACCCACAGGTCATTGCGGCCTGCCGCTTGTGGTTCAAGCTGCCCGCCGACACGGCCAAGCTCAACGTGGTGCTGGGCGATGCGGCTGAGGTGGCTCAGCATGCGCATTGGCAAGGGCAAATCGATGCGTTGCAGGTGGATTTGTACGACCACGAAGCGGCGTCGCCTGTGCTCGACAGCGCTGACTTTTACGCCGACTGCCGTCGCTTGCTCACCGACGAGGGCTGCATGACGGTGAACTTGTTTGGCCGCAGCTCCAGCTATGCGCAAAGCGTGGAAAAAATGGCACAAGCTTTTGGCGCGGATGCGTTGTGGGCTTTCAAACCCACCCGCGAGGGCAACACCATCGTGTTGGCCCAGCGCACCCCCAGCGCCGTCAAAAGGGTGGACCTGATGGCCCGAGCCGAAGCCATCCAGGCCCGTTGGCCACTGCCCGCCGCCAAGTGGTTGCGGGTGTTCAAGCCCTTGAGCCGCTGAGCGCCAAGCCGCGCCAAATCAGGGTTTACCCGGTTTCCGAAGGCGACAACACATAGGTGTAACCCACATCTGTTCTGGATAAGTCGACCCTCACAATTCGCGCCATGTTCGCTGTTCTTTGAGGAGAAGAAATGATCAAAAGTCAAAAAGACTTTTTCTCCGGCCTGATGTTCACATTGGTCGGTGGTGCTTTTGCTGTGGGTGCTTTGAATTACTCCGTGGGTACCGGTGCTCGCATGGGCCCTGGTTACTTCCCGTTGTTGTTGGGCATCGTGCTGGCAGTGTTGGGTGCTTTCATCATCTTTTATTCGCTGGTGGAGCATGCCGAAGACGGTGACAAGGTGGGCAAGTTCGCTTGGCGCCCCATCTTTTACATCTTGGGTTCCAACTTGGCCTTTGGTATTTTGCTGGGCGGTCTGCCCAGCATCGGCATACCCGCCATGGGCTTGATCATGGCCATCTACGCCTTGGTCATCATTGCCAGCAAAGCGGGTGACAACTTTGTCCTCAAAGATGTGTTGCTGCTGGCCACCATTCTGTCGGTCGGCAGTTACCTGGCGTTCATCGTTCTGCTGAAATTGCAGATGCCGGTGTGGCCTACCTTCATCACTGGTTGAGTCGGAGAATAAACAATGGATTTGCTTTCAAACCTTGCTTTGGGTTTTGGCGTGGCCTTCACGCCCATCAACCTGATGTACGCCTTGGTCGGTTGTATCTTGGGTACCTTGATCGGTGTGTTGCCTGGCATTGGCCCAGTCGCGACCATCGCCATGTTGTTGCCCGCCACTTACGCGCTGCCCCCTGTGTCGGCGCTGATCATGTTGGCCGGTATCTATTACGGTGCGCAATACGGTGGCTCCACCACCGCGATTTTGGTCAACTTGCCCGGTGAGTCCTCATCGGTGGTGACCACCATCGACGGTTACCAAATGGCCCGCAAAGGCCGTGCCGGTCCTGCATTGGCTGCTGCTGGCTTGGGCTCGTTCTTCGCCGGTTCAGTGGGCACCTTGATCTTGGCTGCGTTCGCGCCGCCTTTGACCGAATTGGCCTTCAAGTTCGGTCCTGCCGAGTATTACTCGCTCATGATTTTGGGCTTGGTAGGCGCTGTGGTGTTGGCTTCGGGTTCTTTGCTCAAAGCGATTGCCATGATCGTGCTGGGTTTGCTGATGGGCCTGATTGGCACCGACGTGAACTCTGGCGTGGCGCGTTTCAGCTTTGACATTCCTGAATTGACCGACGGCGTGGGCTTTGTGGCTGTGGCCATGGGCGTGTTTGGTTACGGCGAGATCATCTCGAACCTGTCGCAACCCGAAGACGAGCGTGAGGTGTTCACCGCCAAGGTGGAGGGCCTGTTCCCCACCAAGGAAGACTTCAAGAACATGATTCCTGCGGTGCTGCGTGGCACGGCGCTGGGTTCTATTTTGGGCGTGTTGCCCGGTGGCGGTGCTTTGCTGGCTGCGTTTGCGGCTTACACCATTGAAAAGAAAACCAAGCTGCGTCCGGGTGAAGTGCCTTTCGGTCAAGGCAACATCCGCGGTGTGGCCGCTCCTGAGTCGGCCAACAACGCCGGTGCACAAACTTCCTTCATTCCGTTGCTGACCTTGGGCATTCCACCCAACGCTGTGATGGCTTTGATGGTGGGCGCCATGACGATCCACAACATCCAGCCAGGTCCTCAGGTGATGACCAGCAACCCTGAGTTGTTCTGGGGTTTGATCGCCTCGATGTGGATTGGTAACTTGATGCTGGTGATCTTGAACCTGCCCTTGATTGGCATGTGGATCAAGCTGTTGTCGGTGCCTTACCGCTTCTTGTTCCCGGCGATTGTGCTGTTCTGCGCCATCGGTGTGTACTCGACCAACAACAACACCTTCGACATCTGGTTGGTGGCGGCCTTTGGCTTCATCGGCTACTTGTTCGTCAAGTTGGGTTGCGAGCCTGCGCCTTTGCTGCTGGGCTTCATCTTGGGCCCCATGATGGAAGAGAACTTGCGCCGTGCCCTGTTGCTGTCGCGTGGTGACTGGTCGGTGTTTGTGACCCGTCCTCTGTCGGGCGGCTTGTTGGGTGCAGCCCTGTTGCTGCTCATCATTGTGCTGCTGCCATCGATCCGCTCCAAGCGCGAAGAAGCCTTCGTCGAAGAGTGATCACAGGTGCTCGACACCTGGTTTAGAAACGGCACCTTCGGGTGCCGTTTTGCATAGGAATGAACCCATGAACTTCAATTACCACAACCCCTACACCTCCACCCGCTTGCCGGTCTTTGCCCGCAACGTGGTGTCTACCTCGCACCCCTTGGCCGCTCAGGCGGGTTTGCGCATGCTCTGGCAAGGCGGCAATGCGGTGGACGCGGCCATTGCCGCAGCGGCGGCCATCACCTTGACCGAGCCCGTGAGCAACGGCTTGGGCTCGGACGCGTTTTGCATTCTGTGGGACGGCAAAGAACTGCATGGTTTGAACGCCTCCGGTCGCGCGCCACACAGCTGGACGCCCGAGTACTTTCAGCGCAAATATGGCCTTGACGCCCAAACGCCGCCCAAACGCGGCTTTGACTCGGTCACGGTGCCGGGTGCCGTGGCCAGTTGGGTGGCGATGAGCGAGCGCTTTGGCAAACTTCCCTTCGAAGACCTGCTGCAACCTGCGATTGAGATTGCCGAACGTGGCTATTTGCTGCCCGTGGTGGTGCAACAAAAGTGGGCCGCTGCCACGCCCGAGCTGCAAGGTTTGCCCGGCTTTGCCCAAAACTTTTTGCCCTGGGGCCGTGCGCCCCATGTGGGCGAGTTGTTCAAGTTTCCCGCAGCGGCCAAAGGCCTGCGTGCCATTGCGCAAAGCAAGGGTGCGGCTTTTTATGGCGGCGAGATTGCGCAGGCGATTGAAAAATTTGCCGCGGCCAACGGCGGCAGCATCACCGCGCGTGACTTTGCCGACTACAAAGCCGAATGGGTCACGCCCATTGCGCAAAACTACCGTGGCTACACCTTGCACGAGATCCCACCCAACGGCCAGGGCATTGCGGCTTTGATTGCGCTGGGCATCTTGGAGCACTTTGACGTGGCCAGTTTGGCGGTGGACGGGGTGGACTCACAGCATTTGCAAATCGAAGCCATCAAGCTCGCGTTTGCCGATGTGTACCGCTATGTGGCCGAACCCGGTCAGATGGAGGTCACGCCCGCCCAAATGCTGGATCCGGCGTATTTGAAGAGCCGTGCGCGCTTGATCGACATGAAGAAAGCGCAAGACTTTGGTGCCGGTAACCCGGTCAAAGGCGGCACCATTTACCTCAGCACCGCCGACGAAAACGGCATGATGGTCAGCTTCATCCAAAGCAACTACATGGGCTTTGGCTCCGGCTGCGTGGAACCCAACTTTGGCATCAGCTTGCAAAACCGTGGCCACGGCTTCAGCCTGAATGCACAAGGCCTCAACCCCGCCAACGTGGTGGCGCCCGGCAAGCGGCCTTTCCACACCATCATCCCGGCCTTCTTGAGCAAAGACGGTCAACCGGTGATGAGCTATGGCGTGATGGGGGCCAACATGCAGCCGCAAGGCCACATGCAAACCTTGGTGCGCATGCTCGACTACGGACAAAACCCGCAAGCGGCGTGTGATGCGCCGCGCTGGCGCTACAACGCGGGGTTGGAGATCAACGTCGAGTCCAACCTGAACCACGACACGGTGTCAGGGCTGCAGTCACGCGGTCACCGCGTGGAGGTGATCAACGACAGCTACCAAGACTTTGGTGCTGGTCAGTTCATTTGGCGCGCCGGTGATCCCAAGGTCGAAGGCTATGTGGTGGCCAGCGACGCCCGTCGCGACGGGCTGGCCGCTGGTTTTTAAGCCTGGCCGCCCATGATCCGTCGCCAACTTGGGCACTGGATCGGGGGGTGGCTGTGGGCGGCATGCACCTGGGGGCAAGCGCTGGCGTTGACCAGCTCCGCCACCACGCTTGAACCGCCCAGCGCTGCGCCCTTGCAGCCCGAAATGGCCACGGGTTGGCGCTCCCAAAGCGAGGTGGTGAGCCCGCACTGGGCCGTGGTAGCGGCCCATCCTTTGGCCACCCAAGCGGGCTACGACATCTTGCAAGCGGGTGGCTCGGCGGTGGATGCTGCAGTGGCCGTGCAAATGGTGCTGACCTTGGTTGAACCCCAGTCCAGCGGCTTGGGCGGGGGAGCGCTGTTGCTGCACAGCCAGGGCACGCAAGTGCAGGCCTTTGATGGCCGCGAGACCGCGCCTGCTGCTGCCCGCGAGAACTTGTTTCTGAACGCCCAAGGTCAAGCTTTGCCCTTTTACCAAGCGGTGGTGGGTGGCCGTGCGGTGGGCACACCCGGTGTGCTGCGCATGCTGGCCTTGGCACACCAACAACACGGCCAATTGCCATGGGCCCGCTTGTTTGATCCGGCCATCCGATTGGCCACCCAGGGCTTTGCCATCAGCCCCAGGTTGCATGCGCAGCTCAAGGCCGACCCCTACTTGCGGCTCGACCCAACGGCACGGGCTTATTTTTACCAAGCCGATGGCCAAGCGCACCCGGTGGGCCATCGGCTGCGCAACCCGCCTTTGGCCAAGTTGCTCACGCGGATTGCCCAAGAAGGTGTCTCGGCGTTTTACAGCGGTGAGGTGGCACAAGCCATGGTGGACAAGGTGCAGCAACACCCCAGCAACCCGGGTCACTTGAGTTTGGTTGATTTGGCGCGCTACCAGCCGGTGGTGCGTGAGCCCTTGTGCTTTGTGCAGGCACTGGCACAGCGTCGCTACCGGGTGTGTGGGTTCCCACCGCCGAGTTCGGGCACTTTGGCGATTGGCCAACTGTTGGGGTTGTTGCAGCACAGCGCTTCGGGCCCGGATGCCTTGCGCGATGGCGTGCCCACGCCGGATTGGTTGCACGTCTACAGCGAGGCATCGCGCTTGGTCTATGCCGACCGTGCCCAGTACGTGGGCGATCCTGCTTTTGTGTCGGCGCCCGGTGGCGATTGGCAGCGGTTGCTCAACCCGGATTACTTGCGCGAGCGATCGCGCTTGATTGGCCCCACGCGCAGGCCGCAGGTGACGCATGGCACGCCGGTGCGGGGGGAACTGAGCCAGTTTGCGCCCAGCCTGCCTCAGCCGGAGTACGGCACCTCGCACCTGAGCATCGTCGATGGCCAAGGCCATGCGGTGGCCATGACCACCACCATCGAGAGTGCGTTTGGGGCGCGCCAAATGGTGCACGGTTTTTTGCTCAACAACGAGCTCACCGACTTCAGCTTTGTGCCGCGCAACGCCCAAGGCCAGGCCGTGGCCAACCGGGTGGAGCCGGGCAAACGTCCGCGCTCATCCATGTCCCCGCTGCTGGTGTTTGACCCTGACAGCGGTGAATTGCTGATGAGCCTGGGCAGTCCGGGGGGCGAGATGATCATTCACTTCACCGCCAAGGTCTTGCTGGGCGTTTTGCAGTGGGGGCTCACGCCCCAGCAAGCGGTGGACTTGCCCAACTTTGGCAATCTTGGCGGTCCCATGGTGTTGGAGACACAACGCTTCAGTGCGGCCAGTGTGGAGGCTTTGCGCACGCGCGGCGGCGAGGTGCAAACGCGCGACCTCACCAGTGGCGCTGGCGTGTTGGTGCGGCAGGTGCGAGACGGCCGCGCGGTGTGGGTGGGGGCCAGTGACCCACGCCGTGAAGGCCTTGTGATGGGGCCGTGAAGGGGTCAGGGCTCGGGCACCGCCACAGCCTTGCGCTGGCCTTCGCGCCGGGCAATCCACACGGTGGACAGCAAGATCACCGAAGCGCCGATCCAGGTGGTTTCGCTGGGCACTTCGGTGAAGACCCACCAGCCCATGAGCGAGGACCAGAGCAAATCTAAAAATCGCATCGATTGGGTGGCTGAGATGTCGGCCACATGCAAGGCCCGTGTCATGCAGTAGTGGGCCACGGTGCCCAAGACGCCGGCCGCTAAAAAGTTGGCCCATTGCCAGGCGCTCGGGTTTTGCCAATGCAGCACCGCCATCGGCAAACTGAAAATAGCCACCGTGATGGCTTGCCACAGCACGATGACGCCAGGGCTTTCGTAGCGGGTCAAGGCTTTGGTGATCAAGAACGAGGCGGCAAACACGGGCGCCGATGACAGCATGATGAGGTGGTACACCCCGCCGTCACTGGAGAGATGGGGCAACAGCACCACCACCACGCCTGCAAAGCCAAACAAGGCGGCCAGCCAGCGGTCTCGGTGCATGCGCTCACCCAGGAACCAAGCGGCACCGATCATGATGAAGATGGGGCCGGTGAAGCTGATGGCCGTCATGTCGGCCATGGGAATGTGGGGCAAAGCAATGAACCACAGCATCAGACCTGCCGTGTGAACTGCGCCGCGCCAAAACTGGCCCTTGATGTCACGGGGCCAGAAAGTCGCTGCACCCGCGCGCAACACGACTGGCAACAGAACGAAGAGCCCACACAGATAGCGCAGAAACTGCGTTTCAAACGCATCGAGCTCGAGCGTCATCTTGCGCGAGACGACGTTGAGCATGGAAAACATCATGCCCCCCAGCACCATCCAAAGCATGCCTTGCAAGGCCACAGGCAGCTTGCCAGCTGCGCGGTGGGTGCGGCGGTGGGCCAGGTGCAGGCGCCGTTTGAAAAATTGAATCATGAAAAAATTCGTCAGAGGGTGTTGGCTTGTGGCCGACACCTGGGTGTCAGTCAAGGTGCCGCATTGTCCTGCGGTGTGGGGGTGTCACGCATCAAGGCGTAGCGGCTCATGCGCTGCGCTTGCACCAAACGGAACACCCGTTTGAGGGGGGTGCCAATCAGCGCCAAGGTTTGGCTGGCCAACATCAGGCTGCCTTCGATCACTTCAGGCACCACCTCGGCAGCGCCTGCTGCGCGCAGTTGTTCCAAATCTTTGTCGTCGTGGGTGCGCACCACCACGGGCACTTGGGGTGCGTGTTCTTTCACCCAAGCCAGCACCTTGAGGGCCGAGGCCGTGTCCGGGTAGGTCACCACCACCGCAGCGGCACGCGCCAAACCCGCCGACATCAAACTGGTCAGTTGGGTGGCGTCACCAAACTCCACGTGGTGTCCTTGATCACGTCCGCTTTGAACCTTGTCGGGGTCGCTGTCCAAGGCCACGTAGGCAACGCCTTCTAGCCGCAGCAAGTCCACCAGGTTGTGGCCGCTGCGGCCATACCCACAGACGATGACGTGGTGGTCGGTTTGCAAGGTGCGCTGGGCCATGCCCGTGAGGGCCAGTGATTGCTCCAGCCAGTCGGTGCTGACCCAGCGGGTGACGATGCGCTCGGCGTTCATGATCAACAACGGTGTGGCAATCATGGACAGCACCATCGAGGCCAAGATGGGGCTGACCCAGGCCACAGGCACCAAACCATGGGTTTGCCCCAGAGACAGCAGCACAAAACCAAACTCACCGGCTTGGGCCAAATAAATGCCGGTGCGCAGGCTCACGCCTGCGGCCCCACCCTGCAGGCGCGCCAGCACAAACACCAGCGCGGCCTTGAACAGAACGGGCAGCACGCTGAGTGCCAGCACCCAGGACCATTTGTCGACCACCACCTCCCAGTCGAGCTTCATGCCGATGGTGATGAAAAACAAACCCAAGAGCACGTCGTGGAAGGGGCGTATGTCCGCTTCCACCTTGTGTTTGAAATCGGTTTCGGCAATCAGCATGCCCGCCAAAAAAGCGCCCATGGCCAGCGACAAACCAGCCCACTCCGTCAACCAGGCCAGGCCCAGCGTGATCAACAACAAATTGAGCATGAACAGCTCGTCGCTTTTGCGCCGCGCCACCAAATACAGCCATTGGCGCATCACCCGTGGTCCGCCCCACAGCAGCACACCCACCAGCACACTGGCTTTGAGCATGGCCACCGACAGCGCCTGCCACAGGTTGTGCTCGCCCATGTCGGCCAGGGCCGGAATCAGCACCAGCAGTGGCACCACCGCCAAGTCTTGGAACAGCAACACGCCCATCACGCGTTGGCCGTGGGGCGATTCCAGCTCCACACGGTCTGCCATGAGCTTGACCACGATGGCGGTGCTCGACATGGCCAAGGCACTGCCCACGGCCAAGGCTGTTTGCCAGCCCACTTGCCAGGGCAGGGCGAGTTGGGCCATGCCCCACGCGATGCCCAAGTTCAACAGCCAAGTGCCCAGCAAGGTCAGCACCACTTGGCCCAGACCTAGGCCAAACACCACGTGGCGCATCTGCTTGAGCTTGGGCAGGTTGAACTCCAAGCCGATCACGAACATCAAAAACACCACGCCAAACTCGGCCAAATGTGCCACCGCGCTGGAGTCTTTGGCCAAAGCCAAAGCATTGGGGCCAATCAACAAGCCCGCCAACAGATACCCCAACATGGCCGGCAAATGCAGCAAACGGCAGCCCACCACGCTGACGACTGCGGCGCAGAGGTAAAGCAGGGTGAGTTCGAGGGAGGACATCGGTCAATGGTAGCAACCGCTCTGAGTTCAGAGGTGACAGCGTCTACCCAGCCTCACAATTTAAAATCAATGGCATGCCACACTCCCTCAAACCGAGCTTGCCGGGGCTCTTGCTGGCATCTGCCGGTGCCATTGCGTTCAGCGGCAAAGCCATCATCGTCAAACTGTCCTACCGCCATGGGGTGGATGCAGCCACGCTGATCATGTACCGCATGCTGTTTGCCTTGCCGTTTTTCTTGTTGCTGGGGTGGTGGTCTGAGCGTCAAGACCACGCCCGTGCCAACCCCCTGACCCTCACCGATGCTGGGCGTATCGCGGCCTTGGGCTTTGTGGGCTACTACTTGTCGAGTTACTTGGACTTTCTGGGGCTGCAATACGTCACGGCCAGCTTGGAGCGTTTGATCTTGTACCTCAACCCCACCTTGGTGATGTTGATCAGTTGGGTGCTCTACAAAAAAACCATCCAACCCATTCGCATGCTGGCCATGGCGGTGAGTTACAGCGGTGTGCTGCTGGTGTTCGTGCACGAGGTGTCGTTTGCCGGCCCGGACGTCTTGTTGGGCGCTGCGCTGGTGTTTGCCAGCGCGCTCACGTATGCGATGTATTTGATTTACAGCGGTCAGTGGGTGCAGCGCATGGGTGCCATGCGTTTGGTGGGTTGGGCCACCAGCGTGGCGTGTGTGTGTTGCATCTTGCAGTTTGTGGTGTTGCGCCCGTGGTCTGCCGCCGATGTGCCGGTGGACGTGTTGTGGTTGGCCGCCTTGAATGCCTGTGTGTGCACGGTGGCCCCGGTGTTGATGGTGATGATGGCCATTGAGCGCATTGGCCCCGCACTGACGGCACAAACTGGCATGATTGGCCCCATGGCCACCGTCGCCTTGGGCGTGATGGTGTTGGATGAACCACTCAACCTGTGGATTGGTTTAGGCACCTTGCTGGTGTTGAGTGGTGTGTTTATCGTTTCTAAATATGGAGCAAAGTGATGGATTTAGGTCTCAAAGGTAAGTGGGCATTGGTGGGGGGCGCGAGCAAGGGCTTGGGGCTGGGCTGCGCCCAATCGCTGGCGCGTGAAGGCGTGAATGTGGTGGTCGTGGCGCGAGGCGCAGAGGCGCTGAATGCAGCTGCTGTTGAGTTGCGTAAATTCGGCACCACCGTTCTGACCGTGGCGATGGACATCACCACCCCACAAGGGCGCGAAGCCATTTGGTCGGTGCCTGGTGGCCCTGGCAAAAACTTTGACATTGTGGTGACCAACGCGGGCGGTCCACCCCCAGGCGACTTTCGCCATTGGGAACGTGACGATTGGCTCAAAGCCCTGGACGCCAACATGTTGACCCCGATTGAGCTGATCAAAGCCACGGTGGACGGCATGGCCGAGCGTGGCTTTGGCCGCATTGTCAACATCACTTCTGGCGCGGTGAAGGCGCCCATCGACGTGTTGGGCTTGTCCAATGGCGCACGTTCGGGCCTGACCGGGTTTGTGGCGGGGGTGGCACGTCAATCCAAATTGGCCTCACGCAACGTCACCCTCAACAACTTGTTGCCAGGCGCCTACGACACCGACCGCATCCGCACCACCTTGAAGGGGGCGGCTGAGAAAACGGGCAAGTCGATCGAGGAAGTGGCCGATGCCCGCAAAAAAACCATCCCCAGCGGACGCTTTGGACACCCCTCCGAGTTTGGCGACACCTGTGCGTTTTTGTGCTCGGCGCAAGCCAGCTACATCACGGGCCAAAACATCTTGACCGATGGCGGGGCCTACGCGGGCACGTTCTGATCAGAACGATGTGCCGTTGACACAGCGCGTCTTGGCCAACAAGACGCGCTTTTTTATTGGCGCGAGGACACCCAAATGCCTGACACGATCAAGCCAAAGGCGGCCAGGTGGTACCACGCGGGCAGCTCGCCCAGTGCCAACACAGACAGCAAGGCGGCAAACAAGGGGGTGAGGTTGGCAAAGAAGCCCGCTATATTGGGGCCGGCTTGTTGCACGCCCAGCCCCCAACAGCGGTAAGCCAGAATGGCTGGCCCAACCGCCACAAACACCAAGGCCGCGGCCAGCGGCCAGCCCCACACGATGTGAGGGTCGGTGAGGGTCCATTCGCCGGCCGTGAACAGGCCAGACCACACCATCCCCAAGGCGATTTGTGCCATCAAAAAGTTGGCCCAGTCGTTGCGCACTTCGCCGGGTTCGGTGGTTTGAGACAACAGCCAGCTGTAGCCCGACCATGAGGCCGTGGCCATCAGCACAAACACATCGCCGATCACCCATTGCACTTGCAGCAGAGCTTGCACGTCGCCCCGTGAGAGCACCAACAAGACGCCGCAGATGGACAGCAAGGCACCCAACATTTGCCGCTTGCGGATGCTTTGTTTGAAGAAGATGGCGCCAATCCCCAGCATGAACACGGGGTTGCTGGACGCCACCAGGGTCACGTTGATGGGGGTGGAGGTTTGCAGCGCCAAATACTGCAAGCTGTTGTAAAAGCCCACCCCCAACAAAGACAGCAGGGCATAGCGCTTCCAGTGGGACCACAGAGGGCTGCTGCGGCGCAACATCGGGTAGGTGAAGGGCAACAACAGCAAACCCGCCAAGATCCAGCGCACCAAGTTGAGCGTCATCGGTGGAATCATTTCGTGAATCAAGCGACCCACAATGGCATTGCTGGCCCACATCAGCGGGGGGACCAAAAGCAGTGCCGCAGCGCGCGGCGTGAGGGTATGGGCAGTCACAGGCATGGCAGGCACTCTAACCCAGCCTCAAGAACCGAGGTGACACGGGCGTTGCGCCGTTTCATGGCAGGATGTTGCACTTCGCAAAATTATGTGTCACCCCCTCAGGAGAACTTTCCATGACCCAAGCAGTCATCATTGAAAAAAACGGCGGTCCCGAAGAAATGAAATTGGTCGATGTGACCGTGGGCGAACCCGGCCCCGGCGAAATTCGCATCCGCCACAAAGCCATTGGCTTGAACTTCATCGACGTGTACCAGCGCATTGGTCTGTACCCCGCGCCCATGCCCGTGCGTTTGGGCATGGAAGCCTCAGGCATTGTGGAAGCCGTGGGCGAGGGTGTGACCCACTTGAAAGTGGGTGACCGCGCAGCCTATGCCAGCCACCCCTCGGGCAGCTACTGCGAAGAGCGTGTCATGCCTGCCAAGTGCGTGTGTAAATTGCCCGACGCCATTTCGTTTGAAACCGGTGCCGCCATGATGCTCAAGGGCTTGACGGCCCAGTACCTGCTCAAGCGCACCTTGCCCCAAGGCGGTTTGAAAGCCGGTGACTTCATCTTGTTCCACGCAGCCGCTGGCGGCGTGGGCTTGATCGCTTGCCAATGGGCACGTGCTTTGGGCTACCAGTTGATTGGCACCGCAGGCAGCGACGCCAAATGCCAGTTGGCCAAAGACAACGGTGCCGCCTTCGTGATCAACTATTCGAACGAAGACTTCTTGGCCCGCGTGAAAGAAATCACCGGCGGCACAGGTGTCAAAGTGGTCTACGACTCGGTGGGCAAAGACACCTGGGACAAATCACTCGATTGCATCGCACCGTTTGGTCTGATGGCCAGTTTTGGCAACGCCTCGGGCCCTGTGCCACCCTTTGCCCCTGGCATCTTGGGCGGCAAGGGCTCGATTTATGTGACCCGTCAAACCCTGTTCAGCCACATCGTGACCCGCGAGAGCACGCAAGAAATGGCCGACGATTTGTTTGAAGCCGTCACCAGCGGCAAGGTCAAGATCCACATCGACCAAACCTACAAGCTCGCTGACATTGCCCAAGCGCACCGCGACTTGGAAGCACGCAAGACCACCGGGTGCACCATCATCACCTTGTGATTTGAATCCACGGTAGATGCCTTCAGCAAAAAGCCCTGCGGGTGACCGCAGGGCTTTTTGACGTGTGGGCTTGGATGGTTGGGTTCAATGTCCGCGCCGCACGCGCAACACCTCGTCCAGCACCAAACAGGCGGCCCCAAAGGTGATGGCGCTGTCGGCCAAGTTGAAGGCCGGAAAGTGGATGCCTGCGTGGTGAAAGTCCAGAAAGTCAACCACGTAGCCATAGAGCACGCGGTCGATCACATTGCCCACCGCGCCGCCCAAGATGAAGGCCAGGGCCAGACCAAACAGTGTTTGGCCGGGGTGCTTTTTGAGCAGCCACACCATCACACCCGCAGCCGCCACGCCCAATGCCGTGAAGAACCAACGCTGCCAACCGCCTGCGCTGGCCAAAAACGAAAACGCAGCGCCTTCGTTGTGGACCCGCACGATGTTGAAAAAATCGGTCACGGCAAAGCCCTCACCCAATCCGTAGCGGCCCACGATCAACACCTTGGTGAACTGGTCGGCCAGCACCAACAGGGCGGCGATGCACAGCCACACCCAGTGGGAGGTGTTGCTGCGGATGAAGGTGTGGCGTGCCATGGGTGTTCCCGTTGGGGCGTTAGGCGCAGTGGCGCACTTCGCCCTCGCCATAGAGGTTGCTGGTGCAGCGGCCACACAAGGTGGGATGGGCTGCGTCGTGGCCCACGTCGTCGCGGTAGTGCCAGCAGCGCTCGCATTTGGCGTCGGGGCTCACACTCACTTGGGTGGCCAGGGCCTCGCCTTGCGTGAGGGCCAGGGCGGAGGTGATGAAGACAAATTTCAAGTCTTCACCCAGACTGCTCAAGAGGGCGTAATCCTCTGCGTTGGCTTGCAAGGCAATGTTGGCTTGCAGGGACGAGCCCAATTTGCCTTCGGCACGCACGGTCTCGATGTCCTTGTTGACTGCATTGCGAATTTCGCCAATGCGCGCCCACTTGGCCAGCAAGGTTGTGTCGGCCTGGCCCAAATCCACAAAGGTTTCCAAAAAGATGGACTCGGAGTGGCCAAACAAGCCCCAGGCTTCTTCGGCGGTGAAGCTCAGGAACGGTGCCATCCAGCGCAGCATGGCGTGGGTGATCTGGTGCAAGGCGGTTTGTGCACTGCGGCGTGCCAGCGATTTGGGCGCTGAGGTGTAGAGGCGGTCTTTGAGCACGTCCAGGTAAAACGCCCCCAGGTCTTCTGAGCAATAGACCTGCAATTTGGACACTACGGGGTGGAACTCGTACACATCAAAGTGCGCACGGATGTCGGCTTGCAACTGCGCGGCGCGAGACAGGGCGTACTGGTCGATTTCCAACAAATCGTCAAAGGCCACGGTGTCTGTGGCTGGGTCAAAGTCGCTCACGTTGGCCAGCAAAAAGCGCAAGGTGTTGCGGATGCGGCGGTAGGCGTCGACCACGCGGGCCAAGATTTTGTCGTCGATGTTGAGGTCGCCCGAGTAGTCGGTGGAGGCCACCCACAAACGCACGATCTCGGCGCCCATCTTGTCGGTCACCTCTTGCGGCGCAACCGTGTTGCCCAGGCTTTTGCTCATCTTGCGGCCTTGGCCGTCGGTGGCAAAGCCGTGCGTCAACAGGCCTTTGTAGGGCGCGCGGTCATACAAGGCGCAGCCCAGCAACAGCGAGCTGTGGAACCAGCCCCGGTGTTGGTCGTGGCCTTCGAGGTACAAGTCGGCTTCGGGGCCTTGCGCATGGAAAGGCGCACGGTCATAGGCGTCTTTGTGGCTGCCGCGCAGCACGTGTTGGAAGGTCGAGCCCGAGTCGAACCACACCTCCAAGATGTCGGTGCTCTTGGTGTAGTGGGCCGCGTCGTCGCCGGCTTGGTTCAAGATGTCTTCCACCGTCACGCGGCTCCAAGCTTCGATGCCGCCTTGCTCCACGATGTCGGCCGCTTGGTCCAAGATCGCCATGGTGCGTGGGTGCAATTCGCCACTGTCTTTGTGCAAGAAAAACGGGACTGGCACGCCCCAGCTGCGCTGGCGCGAGATGCACCAGTCGGGGCGGTTGGCAATCATGTCGCGCAAACGCGCTTGGCCGTTTTCGGGGTAGAACTGGGTGTGCTCGATCGCATCAAGTGCGAGTTGGCGCAGGGTTTTGGGCGCTTTGTCGGTGGTGAAGACACCCAGGCCTTCGTCCATGCGGATGAACCACTGGGCCGCCGCGCGGTAAATGACCGGCGTTTTGTGGCGCCAGCAATGCGGGTAGCTGTGGGTGATGGTTTGCGTGGCCAGCAAACGCCCAGCGTTGTGCAAGGTTTCCAAAATAACCGGCACCGCTTTCCAAATGTGCAGGCCACCGAACAAGGGGAAGTCAGCGGCATACGCGCCGTTGCCTTGCACCGGGTTCAAGATGTCGGTGTACTTCATGCCGTGCGCCATGCAGGAGTTGAAGTCATCCACGCCATACGCCGGGGCACTGTGCACGATGCCAGTGCCGTCGTCGGCGGTGGCGTAGTCGGCCAGGTACACCGGGGCGGTGCGTTGGTAGCCTGCGTCCACGTGCGACAGCGGGTGGTGAAAAGTGATGTGGTCGAGTGTTTTGCCCAAGGTGGTGGCAACGACACTGCCGCTGAGCTGCCAGCGTTCCAGGCATTTCTCCACCAAGGACTCGGCGCACATCAACAAGCCACGTTCGGTGTCGACCAAGGCGTAGGTCAATTCTGGGTTGAGGTTCAAAGCCTGGTTGGCCGGAATGGTCCACGCGGTGGTGGTCCAGATCACGGCAAACGCGTCTTTGTCGAGCTTGGGCAAGTCAAAGGCTGTGGCGAGTTTGTCCGGCTCGGCGCATTGGAAGGCCACATCCAGGGTGTCGCTTTTCTTGTCGGCGTATTCAATTTCAAACTCGGCCAAGGACGAGCCGCAGTCAAAGCACCAGTACACGGGTTTCAAGCCACGGTAGACAAAGCCACGCTCGATCACGCGTTTGAAGGCGCGCAGTTGGCCTGCTTCGTTGGCCGGGTCCATGGTGCGGTAGGGGCGCTCCCAGTCGCCCAGCACGCCCAAGCGTTTGAAGTCCTCGCGCTGCTGGTCAATTTGTTCGCTGGCAAAGGCGCGGCTTTTGGCTTGCATGTCATCGCGGCTGAGCTTGCGTCCGTGCAGTTTTTCAATCGCGTTTTCAATTGGCAGGCCATGGCAGTCCCAGCCGGGGATGTACTGTGCGTCAAATCCTGCGAGCTGCTTGGACTTGACAATCATGTCTTTGAGCACTTTGTTGAGTGCATGGCCAATGTGCAGTTTGCCGTTGGCGTAGGGCTGTCTCTTATACACATCTGACGCTGCCGACGAAGCTAGAAGTGTA